>JAQUTK010000004.1 GCA_028709785.1 Bacteroidales bacterium | reverse complement strand
TGATTTGAATAAGCACTTCAGATTGTGCTTCAAAAGATTTGGCGAGTTCTTCTTCCAGTACAGTTTGAAAACCAAAACCGCGGGCGATAGCAAAGAACATGGCAAGAATCGGAACAATGGAAAGGAGAGTGTAGTAGGTGAGCGCGGAGGCTTTGTTTTGTAACTCATCTTCTTTGTAGCACCGTACAGAGAGAATGATGACCTTTATAAGATTGTATAACCGCTCACGAAATCCGGTGACTTCGTTTTCTGTGATGCGCCAGATTCCGTCTGTCAGAAAAAGAAACAGACTTCTGAATTGTTCATTGACCGTGTTCTTTAGTTTGTTTGGTTTCTTTCCCATGGTTCGGCGTGTATGAGAGATATTTGTTTTTCAAAAAAAACAGTAAGTCTGTAAGCCGGGTTCTGTTTCCTTGCGGACGTCTGTCATTGATCTCGATTCCGGCTCACACCAGAACTCTAGCAACCTACCCCCCGACATCGGGCGAGCAACCCTACATGCGTCGGTATACATGGTCTTACAACCCATAAGGCGTACGAACTCCGCATATTGCTATACGAAACGGTGGGCTCTTACCCCGCCTTTTCACCCTTACCGGGCAAGCCCGGCGGTTATTTTCTGTTACACTACTCTGCCGTCGCCGACAGCTTCCCGTTAGGAAGTATGGTGCTCTGCGTTGCCCGGACTTTCCTCCTGTCTTACGACAAGCGACAAACCGACTTACTGCGATGCAAATATAACTGTTTTTTTGTCAGGTTCATCTTTTAAAAGGTGTTTATTTAAAGAAGACTATTGGTTAACCGTCGTTAAGAGCCTTTCTGCGCCGTTAAATTAGTTGAAACAAGCGTTTTTGCATGTAATATGGCAGCTGTTTTGTAGTTATTTACTACAAAAAGCTAGATCCAGTAATTTACAATTATTAAATTAAAACGAGTATGAAAAAGGGTTGGTATTTCTTTGGAGCCTTGGTTTTGATTGCCATGGTGAGTAGCGGCGTTTCTTTTGCCACTTATTACTATTTAAATGATTCAAATACGTGTAATAACGGGACTGCAGTGAGTGACTCATCTGGTAATCTGGTGCACCGGACAATGGGTCATGCGATGGGAATGGCTGCCTATGAGCAGGACTTTACTACAGTTGCGGAGAATTCTGTACATGCGGTGGTTCATATCAAGTCGACAGTCATGACACAAGGTCGCACCTATGTGGATCCTTTCCAGTTTTTCTTCGGTGGCGGACGTTCCTATCAAGAGGCTCCACGTAAACAGGAAGGGTATGGATCGGGTGTGATAATTACTAAAGACGGATATATAGTCACCAATAATCATGTGATAGATCAGGCATCAGAGATCGAAGTGACCTTGAACGACAAGCGGACCTTTAAGGCTGAATTAATCGGAAAGGATCCTACATCAGACCTTGCACTACTCAAAATCAAAGCAGATGATCTTCCATTTCTTCCGTTCGGAAGTTCTGATGAACTGAAAGTGGGAGAATGGGTACTGGCCGTAGGTAATCCGTTTAATCTGACTTCTACCGTGACTGCTGGTATCGTGAGTGCAAAGGCGCGTAATCTGGATGCAATGATGTCAGCTTCAGGTAGTGCCCGTATCGAATCTTTTATCCAGACTGATGCAGCTGTAAACCCGGGTAACAGTGGTGGCGCTTTAGTTAATACCCGTGGTGAGTTGGTGGGTATCAATACTGCAATTACATCAGAAACCGGAAACTTTGCAGGTCATTCTTTTGCCATACCTACTACTATTGTAAGTAAGGTCATTGATGATATAAAGAAATTTGGAATGGTGCAACGTGCTTTCCTCGGAATATCCTATAAAGAAATAACGCAAGAACTTCAAAAAGAGAAAGACCTGGAGACTTTGAACGGTATTTATGTCGCAAGTGTAGAAAATCGCTCTGCTGCTCTGGATGCGGGGATCGAGGAAGGGGATGTGTTGGTCAGTGTCAATGGTACAAAAACAGATAATGCTTCGCAATTTACAGAACAGTTGAATCGTTTCCGTCCGGGCGATCAAATATCCATTGATCTGATTCGCAAAGGCAAACAAAAGACTGTAAAAGTCACATTGAAAAATAAACAAGGCACGACGGATGTGATCAAACAAGACAGTGGCAAGGATATGCTAGGGGCTAAGTTTGAGGCTCTGACAGATAAAGAGAAAAAACAGTTTGGCATCAGTTATGGAGTAAGAGTAGAGAGCCTGAAGAATGGAAGGTTGAAAGCGGCGGGTGTAATGAAGGACTTTATTATCCTAAAAGTAAATAACAGACCCGTTAATTCTCCGGAAGAGCTGGATGACATAGTAAAATCCATCGTTCAGGATGGAACAGGGTATGGTGAGCATGCAATGTTTATTATTGGCATGAAACCTGACGGACACTCTGGATATCTTGCTATTGACTTATCTGAAGAATAGTAGTTTTTCTTATTGCAAAATAAAAACTTTTTATTACCTTTGCAATTTGAAAAAAGTCAAAAGCCACAATGAGACAGTTAAAGATCACAAAATCAATTACGAACAGAGAGAGCGCATCTCTGGACAAGTATTTGCAAGAGATTGGTCGTGAGGATTTGATCACAGTAGAGGAAGAGGTCGAGCTTGCTCAAAAGATAAAAAAGGGTGATCGCGCCGCACTTGAAAAATTGACCCGTGCAAACCTTCGTTTCGTTGTGTCTGTAGCCAAACAATATCAAAATCAGGGGTTGAGTCTCCCTGATTTGATAAATGAAGGGAATTTGGGATTAATCAAAGCAGCAGAGAAATTTGATGAAACCAGAGGTTTCAAGTTCATTTCTTATGCTGTATGGTGGATTCGTCAATCCATTCTTCAGGCTTTAGCAGAGCAGTCACGTATTGTTCGTCTGCCTTTGAATCAGGTTGGGTCGCTCAATAAGATCAGCAAAGCTCTTTCTAAATTTGAACAGGAAAATGAACGTCGTCCATCTCCTGAAGAGTTGGCGGAAGCGTTGGATATTCCGGTGGATAAGATTGCAGATACAATGAAAGTATCGGGAAGACATATTTCTGTGGATGCTCCTTTTGTAGAGGGTGAAGACAACAGTTTGTTGGATGTGCTAATCAATGATGATTCTCCTGTCGCAGATCGAGCGCTGATCAATGAGTCCTTGTCAAAAGAGATTGACAGAGCATTGTTGCAATTAGGGGAACGTGAAAGGGATATTATCAGAATGTTTTTCGGTATTGGTTCGCAAGAAATGACACTGGAAGAGATTGGCGATAAATTTGGATTGACCCGTGAGCGTGTTCGTCAGATAAAAGAAAAAGCCATACGCCGTTTGAGAACAAACACAAAAAGCATGTTACTGAAGAGTTACCTCGGTTGATTTCTATACTACTATAGATAAACAGAAAGAGCGGTTCGTTTGAACCGCTCTTTCTGTTTGTTATCCAATAACTTATTATTATTCCATATGTATGGTTGCCATTACAGGAGAGTGATCTGACGGATATAGTGTACCTGTGTTTTCGGAAAGAACTCCATGTTTAAGCACAGAAAAGTTTCCCTTAATAAAAATGTAATCAATGGTAGAACGTTTTTCTAATGGAGTTCGCCCAAAACTATGAAAAGTCCATTCCGGACCGTATTTCAAGTCGGTATTCTCTTTGGAATCAGTCAGGTGTTCAGGATTGTTTTTATCCGTAAGAATCTGGATGGGCTCCTCCGTTTGGGTGGCATTAAAGTCACCGGTGACAATAATCGGATAACCTTTAGAGAGTTCGTTTGCCTTTTTGAGAATCAGTTTAGCTCCTTCGCGACGGGCAACAACTCCTTTGTGATCCAGATGGGTATTCAGGAAAAGAAATTTCTTGCCTGTGTTGTTGTCTTTCAGAATAGCCCAAGTAGCAATACGCTCGCATGCGGCATCCCAGCCTTTAACTCCGACGGCATTTGTATTCTCTGAAAGCCAAAAGGTACCGCTCTCATAGAGTTTAAATCTCTCTTTCCGGAAGAAAATAGCACAAGCTTCTCCCTCTTTGTTTCCGTCCGTCCGCCCAACTCCGATATGGTTGTATTCCGAAAGTCTCTCTATCAAATCATTGTATTGATTGTTAAGGACTTCTTGTGTACCGATAATATCTGCATCATAAAATTTTATTAGGTTTGCAGCATAATCCTTTCTGAATTTCCAATTGTTGATTCCATCATCCGGATTGTCCATCCGAATATTGAATGTCATCACGTTTACAGTTTTTTCTTTTGAAGCTGCAAAAATTGAAGTAGTCAGCATGAGAAGAAAAATTAAAATCGAGGTGTTTTTCATTGTTCTTTAATTGTTTTATTAAATTAATCGAATTACTAATCGGAGCAAAAGTAGTTGTTTTTTCTTCTTGTTTTGTGCTCTTTCTTTCAAAAAGTGAGTCAATTGTGCCTATTTGTTTTCATGAAGCAAAAATCTCTCCTTGTATGAAAGATTGATTTTCATAAAAGTGTATCTTTGCCTTTCCATATCTTGAAGATATCAGTATTTATTGTTGTAATAGTAAAAAAAGATGGAAATAAGCAGACTTACTCAGTATATTTCAAAACATTTGTTGCCACGTTGGATCATATTACTTCTGGATATGCTAACAGTGGTTTTTTCATGTTTGATTGCCTATGTGCTTTTTTTAGGGGTATTACAGATAAATGCTTCAATTCCCGATCTTGTATATTTTGTTTCTCTGGTTTTTACGTGTACGTTTTTCTCTTTTTACCTCTTCAAAACGTATGCCGGTGTATTACGATACTCTTCATTTCTGGATATCCTGCGCATTTTTGTTGCCTTGACCGTCGCTTATGTTGGTGCCTTTGTTAGTGTGAGTATGCTTGCTTCTCTGCATATTATTCAGGATATGAATGTGCCAATTGTAATTATAGCGATGATCACCAATTTTACCTTGATGTCCTCCGGGAGAGTTATTGTCAAACTAACTTCAGAGAAGATAAACTTTGATGGGCGAAACAGTATGAACGTATTCATATATGGAGTTAAAGATGCAGGTGTGGCAATTGCTAAGTCCCTTCGTGTTGAAAGAGGAAATCATTACAAGCTTTGCGGATTTATTGCTGATGAACAAGAATTGATTGGAAAAATAATGATGGGGGTGACTGTGTATGGAAATAATGAAGGCTTATTGAATGTGCTTTTGGAAAAGAATGTAGAAGTAATTGTTGTTTCCCCTCTGAAAATGCAAGAACTTGCGCAGTCTGATCTGTTGGACAAACTTCTTAATTATCATGTCAAATTGGTGACAGCTCCTCCTATGAATGAGTGGAACGAGAATCTTCCCGGAAAAATTCAATTGCGCGATATCAAGTTTGAAGATTTATTGCAACGTCCTTCGATTCAAATAAATAAATTTGAGATTGCCTCTCATATTGAAGGGAGACGTGTGATGGTAACTGGTGCTGCCGGCTCTATTGGAAGCGAAATTGTACGGCAAGTAGCTGCATTTAATCCGTATCAGATTATACTGATTGATCAGGCGGAATCGCCATTGCATGATATGCGGATTGAATTGCATGATAACTGGTCACAAATTGATTGTAAGACGATCGTGGCAGATATCCAGAACTTCAAACGCATGGAAATGATTTTCAAAGAGTATAAACCTCAATATATTTTTCATGCAGCTGCATACAAGCATGTGCCGATGATGGAAGATAATGTTTCCGAATCAATCCAGACAAACGTGCATGGGACAAAAAATATTGCAGATCTTGCTGTGAAGTATGGTGCCGAAAAGTTTGTCATGATTTCTACAGATAAAGCAGTCAATCCGACCAATATCATGGGATGTTCCAAGCGTCTGGCTGAGATTTATGTACAGTCGCTGGCCAAGAAATTGAAGAAGGAGGGAGTTAAAAGTGTTCAGATTGTGACAACCCGTTTTGGAAATGTGCTTGGTTCCAATGGCTCTGTGGTGCCTCGTTTTACGAATCAGATAGAAAAGGGTGGGCCGGTAACTGTTACCCATCCTGAGATTGTCCGTTACTTTATGACGATACCTGAAGCCTGCAATCTTGTGCTTGAAGCTGGTTCCATGGGAAGCGGAGGGGAGATCTATGTCTTTGATATGGGTAAACCTGTTAAGATTGTGGACCTTGCAAGAAGGATGATCAATCTTTCGGGAAGAAATGATATCAAGATCGAATTTATGGGATTGCGTCATGGAGAGAAATTGTACGAAGAACTGCTGAATACCAAGGAGACAACCAAACCGACCCATCATGAAAAAATCATGATTGCAAAGGTACGTGAATATGATTATGACAAGGTGAGTAAAGATATCCAGAGCTTGATAGAGGCCAGTTTTAATTTTGATACGATGGAAACGGTGCGAATGATGAAAAAGATCGTACCGGAGTTCCTCAGTAAAAACTCGGAGTTTGAGGTATTGGATATTCATACTAAAGATTGATACAATGAAACTTATTTCATCTGATCTGTTAGATCTTGTTACAGCATCAGCTTCCTCTGAGGAACGTTTACGGAAGAATTATAATTTTCATACGGATCTGAATGATACGCTTCATCGTTTTCTGAATGCAATGGAACCAGGTACGTATATAGCTCCTCATCGTCATGTCAATCCCGACAAGGAAGAGACTGTTGTTATTCTTCGGGGTAGTCTGATGGTTTTTTTGTTTGACGGCACTGGAAAAGTGACCGGACGATATTTGCTGAACAGAGAGGAGGGGCTCTTTGGAATAGATATCGAACCGGGTTTATGGCACTGTTCAGTCTCTTTGGAGCCCGGAACGATTATCTTTGAAGTGAAGCGTGGCCCTTTTGTTCCATTGACAGCAGACTGTCTGGCTCCATGGGCTCCTGCCGCTAACGACAATGAAGCGGCTCAGTCTTATATACGACACTTGTTGGAGAATCGGTGTTGATAAGCTTAATTGTACGTAAGAAAATAGATATATTAGTGGAAGATTACCTGAAGGAATTAAATAAAAGTCAGAAAGAAGCGGTTTTATATACGGACGGTCCTGCATTGGTGATAGCAGGAGCAGGCTCGGGAAAGACACGTGTGCTGACTTACAAGATCGCCTATCTTATTCAACAAGGATATCGTCCGTACACGATTCTGGCATTGACCTTTACCAATAAGGCGGCCAAAGAGATGAAAAGCCGGGTATCCGAGATGGTGGGAGAGGAGACTGCATCGCGTCTTTGGATGGGAACCTTTCATTCGGTCTTTAGTCGTATTTTACGCAAGGAAGCCGTCTCCCTGGGATACACGAAAGACTTTACGATTTATGATACCGCAGATTCGAAGAGTTTGTTGAGGTCAATTATTAAAGAGTTTGCTCTGGATGAGAAGAAATACAAAGTCGGTCTGATCTTTGGACGCATATCACATGCCAAAAACGCTCTGATTTCTCCTGAAGAGTATGACAGAAACCGGTCGTTGGTAGAGGCGGACCATAATGCGGGTATTCCCCGTACCTGCGATATATACCGGGCGTATGCTGCAAGATGTAAGATGGCTCAGGCGATGGATTTTGATGATTTACTTTACAATACGAATATATTGTTTCGCGACTATCCTGATGTGCTGAAAAAATATCGCGACTTCTTTTCCTATGTTTTGGTTGATGAGTATCAAGATACGAATTTTGCGCAACATGTTATTGTCAAAAAGTTGGTGGCGAATCATCACCACTTTTGTGTGGTGGGAGATGATGCACAGAGTATCTATTCGTTTCGTGGTGCGGAAATAGAGAATATTCTCTCTTTTGAAAAAGAGTATGCAGATAGCCGTATCTTCAAACTGGAGCAAAATTACCGATCGACAAAAACGATAGTAAAGGCAGCCAATAGCCTGATCGATAAGAATAGGAACCAAATTCGCAAAGAAATTTATTCGGAAAACATTACCGGAAATAAAATCGGATTAATCAGGGCTTACTCTGATTTGGAAGAAGGAATTCAGGTGATAAGCAAGATTGTTGAACTTCGTATGAGGACGCTCTCTCCTTATTCGGATTTTGCCATTCTGTATCGTACCAATGCGCAATCGCGTATCTTTGAAGAAGAGGCACGTAAGAGAGGTATTCCTTACCGTATATATGGCGGACTTTCTTTTTACCAGCGCAAAGAGATCAAAGATGTGATTTCTTATTTTCGTCTGGTGGTCAATTCCATGGATGAAGAGGCGTTGAAGAGGATTATCAATTACCCCTTACGTGGAATTGGAGATACAACCGTGAGCAAAGTCATGTCTTGTGCATTGACAAACGGGGTGGCTATGTGGACTGTCTTGTCTGATCCTGACGCGTATGCACTGGATGTAAATAGCGGTACCAGAAGAAAACTGATTGCTTTCGCCGAACTGATTCAATCATTTATCAGTTCATCTTCAGAAATTTCTGCGTATGATTTAGCCATTAAAATAGTATCAGAGAGTGGAATACAGAAAGAGTTATTGTCGGAAATGACTATCGAGTACCAGTCAAAAAGAGAGAATCTTCAGGAATTGTTGAATGGAATCAGTCTGTTTACGACCAACCGCGAAGAAGAAGGGGAAGAGTCTGCCCGATTGATAGATTTTCTCTCGGAAGTCTCTTTGCTGACAGATCAGGACTCTGACGATGAAGAGGAGGCAAGTAAGGTGACGCTTATGACTGTTCACTCAGCGAAAGGACTGGAGTTCAAGAATGTATTTGTCGTAGGGTTGGAAGAAGATCTTTTTCCTTCTTCCATGTGTATGAACTCTCCGAAGGCAATAGAAGAGGAGAGACGGCTTTTATATGTGGCTATTACCCGGGCAAAAGAAAACTGCTTTCTTTCCTGTTCGAAGTCTCGTTTCCGCAATGGCTCTATGGAGCTTTGCAGGCCCAGCCGCTTTCTATATGAGATTGATCCGCAGTTTTTAGATATTCCGGTGTCAAATACAGTAAAGGTCCAACCCCAGCCGGCAACCAATTCCCGTACACCGTTTGAAACAGCACACGCAATGACCTTTCCTCACTTCAAGAAGGTATCATCAGTGACGGAGAACAAAAAAAATATCACCTCTTTCCCTCAATACAATTTAAGTGTCGGTGACCAGATTGAACATGAACGCTTTGGAAAAGGAGAGGTGATCAGTCTGGAGGGTGAAGGCGACAGTTGTAAAGCAAAAGTAGCCTTTGTGCACGTTGGAGAGAAGCAGTTATTGCTAAAGTTTGCTCGTTTTAAAAAGTTATAACCAATAAAACCACTACGAATGATCGATTTTAATCAAATAGAATCCCCATGCTACGTGTTGGATGAATCATTGCTCCGTAATAATCTGAAATTGATTTCATCTGTTCAGGAAGCCACCGGAGTGCAGATAATTCTTGCATTTAAAGCTTTTGCGCAATGGAAAGCATTTCCTATTATAAAAGAATACGTCCCGTATACCACAGCCAGCTCTCTCTCTGAGGCTCTTTTGGCCTATGAAGAGATGGGTACAAAAGCCCATACATACTCTCCGGCTTATACAGAGAAAGAGTTTCCCGAAATTGCACGCTGCAGTTCCCATATGACATTTAATTCTTTGTCTCAGTTTGAACGGTTTTATCCATCTATTCAGAACAATTACCCTACTATCTCTTGTGGGTTGAGGATCAATCCGGAATATTCAGAGGTAGGAACCGATTTGTACAATCCTTGTGCGCCGGGTTCCCGTCTGGGAGTGACGCTCGAATCACTTGAAGGCAAACTTCCTGATGGTATTGAGGGATTGCACTTTCATACGTTGTGTGAATCAACATCGTATGATCTGGAAAAAACGTTTCAGCAGGTTGAAGAAAAGTTTGGATCTTATTTCCCCTTCATTAAATGGATCAATATGGGAGGAGGCCATTTGATGACCAGTCAGAAATATGATGTTGCTCATCTCATCGTTTTGTTGAAAGAGATTAAATCCAGGTATCCGCATCTTCATGTGATTTTAGAACCGGGAAGCGCATTTCTCTGGCGGACCGGTTATCTGGTTTCAACAGTGGTTGATATTGTTGAAAACTCTGGTATCAAGACAGCGATATTGGATGTTTCCTTTGCTTGTCATATGCCGGACTGTTTGGAAATGCCCTATAAACCGTCCATCATTGGCGCAACTGATGAGATTGAAGGCAAACCAACTTATAGAATAGGTGGTAATAGTTGTTTGTCTGGTGATTTTGTTGGAAACTGGTCGTTTGACCACGAACTAAAACCTGGCGATAAGATCATTTTTGAAGATATGCTTCATTATACGCTGGTCAAAACAACTCTCTTTAATGGAATTTCTCATCCATCAATAGCATGTTGGCGTTGCAATGATACACTTGAGATTTGGCGGGAGTACAGTTATGAAGACTACAAAACTCGGATGGACTGAAAAAATGTCGAAATATTTTTGGAGGAATAAAAAAATGAGATACCTTTGCACTCGCGCTTGAAAAAGGGCTATATGGAAGTTTGTTTACAAGACATCTTTTATGAGTCAGAGTGTATTTTGCATAGGTGGTGAAATTGGTAGACACGCTACTTTGAGGGGGTAGTGCCGGTAACGGTGTGGGAGTTCGAATCTCCTCCTGTGCACGAATAAAAAAAGAATGCTTGATTTGGCTTAAGGCCATTTCAAGCATTCTTTTTTGTAATAATATCGGAGTATTCTCAGTCAAAAGTGTTTGAAATGAGTCAAACTACCCTCTTTTGATAAAAAAAGTCGCTTTTTCTTTTGTGTGTTAATAAAATCGATATATATTTGTCTCGCAAAATCTATTTGATTGTTTGAATTATTAACTAATAAATTACAAAGTATGAAGACAAAGTTGTTACTTTTATCATTATGTATCTCTTCGATGGGCTTTGCTCAGACAGGAGAAAAGGTTGGTTACAGTGAGAAAGCTGGAATCAAAACTGAGTTTAAGAATAATAAGTTTTGTGATAACTGGTATCTGTCTGTTGGTGGCGGTATCGCAAGCTATTTTGGTACAGGTGCATCTTCTATTACAGATCAGATTGAAGAATTTAATCCTACTGCAAAGTTGAGTGTAGGCAAATGGATTAATCCAATGTTTGGACTTCGTTTACAAGGTGTGTATGGACAGTTTTCTCCATCTGACGCAGGTTCTGGTGCTGGGGATTTTGACTATGCAGGTGGACATATCGATGGTATGCTTGATTTGATGAATACGTTTGGAAGATACAATGAGAAAAGAGTATTCTCTTTGATTCCTTTCGTTGGTGCAGGTTATGGCCGTTCATTTAATCATGATAATTTCACTTCCGGTTCAAACGGATCTTTGACATTTAACAGCGGTTTGATTGGTAAGTTCCGTCTTTCTTCTGCTTTTGACTTAAGCTTAGAGCTTGCTAACACTGTTTATTCAGGTAGCTTTGATGGTGTAAATGTCAACAATGACAACTATGACTACAATTTTGATGCAACATTAAATCTTGCATACAAATTTAAGACACGTACTTTCACTGTAGTTGAACCAATGGATTATGCACAGATTCAAAGTCTGAATGACGAAATTAACAGCTTGCGTTCTCAATTGGCTGACGCTAACAAGAGACCAAGACGTGAACAACCGAAACCAGCTCAAACTGTTCAAAATGTAACTAACTACATTCCTAACGTTGTTTACTTCAAGATTAATAGTGCAGTTATTCGTCCTGACCAACAGATCAGCATCCGTAACGTGGCTGATTTCTTGAAAGCAGAATCTGATGTACAAGTTAAGGTAATTGGTTATGCAGATAAGAAGACTGGTAACCCCACTTATAACAATAAGTTGTCAGAGAAACGTGCAAAAGCTGTTGCCAAAGTTCTGACAGATAAATACGGTATCTCTTCATCCAGAATTTCTATGGAATGGAAGGGTGATACAGTACAGCCATACGATGTAAACGAATGGAATCGTGTTGTTATCTTCGAAGCTAAATAATTTAAGGTTTCAAATACTACGAAAAGAGGGCTCATAAGGTCCTCTTTTCTTTTTTAGAAATGGAGCCTTTTAGTGCGTTTAGTTTTTTTGTCTTAAACTATCTCAAAACAAGAGTCTTTCGTTTTCTATTCTCTACCTTTTCAACTACATTTACCCCCAGCTTTATTTATACGAATCTATGACAAAGAAAAAACACATTGTTGCGTGGTTTATTTTGGGTGTTTCATTGGGAATCTCACTCTTATTGGCGATTATTACAACTTACAACTATACATCAACAGATGCTTATTGTCAGTCATGTCACATACACACAAAGGCTGATGAATCCTGGCCATTATCTGTTCACGTGAATAATGAAAGTGGAGTAACTGTGCATTGCGTGGATTGTCACTTACCTCGTAAAAAAGGTTTTCATCAGTGGAAATCAAAGGTGATATTGGGTGTTAAGGACTTATACTCGTATATAACAAAAGATAGTGCGTCTATTGATTGGGAAAGCAAGCAGCAATTAGAAAATGCAGTCAAGTATATTCCAAATGAGTCATGTAAAGAGTGTCACACCAATCTTTTCCCGAAAAATGTAACAGATGACGGAGTCACTGCTCACTTATATTATACGGAGAAAGAAGAGGTTCTGAATCTGCAGTGTATTTCATGCCACCTTGATGCGGGACATGCAATACCCAATTACTCACATAAAAAATTGACAGGAATTCCAGGTATGAATGTGACAAATAAAACTTTATTTACCTCTCCAACTGTTGTTCAGTCATTTGACTCTTTTACAGAACAAATACCGGGTACTGCTGTTTCCTTTACAATGAAAGCAATTCCAGGAGGAACATTTAAGATGGGAAGTCCTGAAAAAGAGAGTTTCCGTAAAGAAGATGAAGGACCGATTCGTGAGGTTACGATATCACCTTTCTATATGGCCGAAATTGAAGTAACCTGGGATCAATACTGGGCTTTTTATTCAGAAACCTATTCAGAAGGTCGTACATCTCCGGAGCTTGTCTATAAAAACAACTCTTCCAATCCGGATGTGGATGGAATCAGTGGACCTACACCTCCTTTCGGATTTCCTGATCAAGGGTGGGGTGGTGTTGACAGACCAGCAATCACAATGACTTATTATGCAGCGGAGACCTTCTGTCAATGGCTTTCCAAGAAAACGGGCAAGATCTATCGTTTGCCTACAGAAGCTGAATGGGAATATGCGGCTCGTGGTGGAACAGAGACTCCTTACTTTTTCGAGGGGAATCCGAAAGATTTTTCATCGCAAGGGTTCTGGCACAAATTCTTTGATCCTGACACAACTGTCATAAACAGATACGTGGCCTATGAGCTGAATAGTAAGAATAAAACGAAAGAACCTTCTCAGATAGCTGCCAACCCATTTGGATTAAAGAATATGCTGGGTAATGTGATGGAGTATTGTTCGGATTACTATCAACCGGATGCTTATGCTAAGACTGAAACCAAAGTAAAAGATCCGAAAGGTCCCGCGTCCGGCGAAGAAAGAGTTGTGAGAGGTGGTAACTACACGCTGGATGCTTCAGAATTGAGATGTGCCGCAAGAGATTATACGAAACACGAAAAATGGTTACGCACTGATCCACAACAACCGAAGAGTATCTGGTGGTATTCTGATATTAAAGGTATCGGATTCAGGGTTGTTTGTGAGAAGGAATCTGCTTTGAGTAAGACATTAAATGATTCAAATACAAAATACTAACATTAATTTAATACTGAATGTGAAAATGGGAAAAACAGGTAACATGAACAGAAGAAGCTTCCTCGGAGCAGCAACAACTCTTACTGTAGGAAGTGGATTACTCTTGAATGGATGTACAGGAAAGGGTGATTCTTCAGCAGAATCAAAAGGTGGGTCAACTCCCTTAAAACAGTTAGAAGGAGCATATATTCCAGATCTACCTGATAAGGCAATTGAGGGACAAGTTATTAAAGCTGGTGTTGTAGGTTGTGGCGGACGTGGATCAGGAGCTGCCTTCGATTTCTTGAACTCAGGTGACAACCTTGTTATCGCAGCTTTAGCTGATGTATTTCCTGATCGGTTGAATAATCTGCGTGAGCGCCTTAAAAATGAAAAAGGAATTGAAATTCCGGATGACAAGTGCTTTGTTGGTTTTGATGCCTATCAAAAGTTGATGGATACTGATGTGGATATGGTTATCTTGGCTACACCGCCGGCATTCCGTCCCATTCACTTCAAATATGCAGTAGAGAAGGGGAAACATGCTTTTATGGAAAAACCTATATTAGTTGATCCTACCGGATATCGCACACTCATTGCTGCTTCTAAACAAGCAGATGTGAAAAAACTGAGCGTGGTTTGTGGAACACAACGTCGTCACCAACGCTGCTATGTAGAGGCATTCAAGAAGATTAAAGACGGCATGATTGGCGATATTACCGGAGGTAATGTGTATTGGAATGGAGGTATGCTTTGGTATGTAGACCGTAAACCAGAATTCAGTGACATGGAATGGATGATTCGTGACTGGGTGAACTGGGGATGGCTTTCAGGAGATCATATTGTAGAACAACACGTACATAATATTGATGTCTTCAATTGGTTCTCAGGAAAGAAGGTTGTTAAAGCTACCGCATTTGGTGATCGTGTGCATCGTGTTACCGGTGACCAGTTTGATTTCTTCAGCGTCGACTTTGAATATGAAGGTGGTATCCATATGCACAGTATGTGCCGTCAGATAGATGGTTGCTCCAACAATGTTTCCGAGTTTGTGCAGGGAACCAAAGGTTCCTGGAGTTCAGCAGACAATACCATTCGCGACCTTGAAGGAAAAGAACTCTGGAAGTTTGATGGTGAAGCTGAAGGTAAGGAACACACACAAACGAATGCGTATGTACTAGAGCATGTTGATCTAGTTAATCATATCCGTTCAAATAAGCCTCTTAATCAGGCTGAACCAGTTGCTTACTCCTCTCTCTGCGCTGTCTTGGGCCGTGAATCGGCTTACACAGGAAAGACTATTACATGGGATGAAATATCTGCTTCTACCATGAATTTAGTGCCCGAGAATCCTCAAATTGGACCGATGGATATGAAGTCATACGTAGTTCATAGACCTGGTGTAGGTAAATAAATAAAGAAAGAAATATGGAAAAGAACAGAAGAAATTTTATAAAGTCTGCTGCAGTATGCACAGCATTGGCGTCCGTAGGATCTTATTCTTTAATGGCTGCTGATGCAACTAAAAAAGCAGAAAAAAAAAGCGGAAATAAGTCAGTGAAACTGAATCTTTCCTTTCAGGAGGGTACAGGAATCGGATCGACACTGACCGAGAAGCTTGATTATATGGAGAAACTGGGTATTGTTGGTCTGGAACCCGGAGGTGGAAATCTGGCGGCAAGAATCAATGAGTTTGATCAAGCCCTAAGGGGACGCTCCATTCATATCAGTGCTATCTGTGCGGGCTTTCAGGGGTTTCTTCTTGCTGAAGATCCTGCTGTTCGCAAGCAATGTATGGATACCATGAAGGAAATTCTTGCTGCTGCCGGCGAACTCAAATCAAAGGGCGTCATTCTGGTGCCTGGTTTTAATGGACAGAAGCCTGCATTGCCACACACTCAGGAAACAAGAAACTTCCTGATTGAAGAACTGACTGAGTTGGGTAAGTTTGCATTACAGCACAAAACGACACTGATTCTTGAGCCCTTGAACAGAGGTGAAGCTTTTTATTTACGTCAGGTAGGGGATGCTGCTTCTATATGTCGTGATGCCAATTGTGAAGGTCTAAAATGTATGGGTGACTTCTGGCACATGACCAAAGAGGAAGTTTCTGACAGAGGAGCCTTCTTATCTGCCGGTTCGGCTTACTTGCAGCATGTTCACATCGCCAGCCGTAAGCGCAGAAGTATGCCGGGAGAAGATGGAGAAGCAGATAATTACATCGATGGATTTAATGCTTTGAAAGAGTTGAATTATCAACATTATGTCAGTTTTGAGTGTGGTTCTGTCGGAGACAAAAACGTTACTGTTCCGGCGGCTGTGAAGCTGATTCGTGAGCAATGGGAGAAAGCATAAGATCTGTTTTTTTTTAAAATTAGATAAATTGAAGGTTGAACAGTATGTTTGACCTTCTTTTTATTAAAAAATACCGTAAGAAACAGTGATTTGTGTAATCTAATACATATATTTGTCTGTTGTTTTCTTGAATTATTGAAAACTTAAAAATAAAAGTCATGAAAAAGAAACTGTTTTTTAATTTGATGGCGGCAATTACAGTGTTTGCTATGCCATGTGTTACATCCTGTAGCGATGATAGTGAAGATGGTGAAAAAGGTGGTGGCGACATTGTCACTTTTACTGAAGCAAAGCAGTTGTTTGAATCGAATGGGTTGAATGTAGTCAACGCACTTGAAGGCTTGAAAAATGAAGAAGGAATGGCGGCGATGGCCTCATTAAGCGCTGTGATGCCAATGATGCAAAACACTTTCATGGCCGAGTCTTATTCAGCTTTGGCCATGCAACCAATGGCAGGTACCCCACTTTCTATGATTCACCAAAATATTGATACGAGAATGCTCAATCCACTTTTGGGTACATATGTTTTTAATGAAGAAGCAAAGACGTTTGACTTTACTGCTGATGAGACGAAGCAACAGATGGTTATGAAGTTTCCGGCTTCTAAGACTGCAACAACCAATACTGGTACTGCTACGTTGTCTTACACAACTTATTCATTGAATGGAGTACCTATTCCACAAACTCTGTCAGCAGTGATCAAAGTGGGAAGCAAAAATGTAATGACAGCCTCTATTGCAATGGACTATGCCAAATATGATACAATGACGATGCATAAAGGTTTTGCGATGAATTGGGGAATGGGTAAGTTTGCTACCGGATTTGAATTGAAAGATCAGACGACTAAATCAACGGCTGAATTCTTTGTATCTGTAAGTGATAAAAAGATGATTTCCATAGCCGCCGCCGCTGCTGGTACAACATTGAGCAATGGACTGGATGGACAGCAGATAATATCCAAAACCAAAGCGATTGAAGTTACCGGTATTCTTGGTGAGCTTTCGATTGTCGGAAAAGTTGTGGATGGTCCCGCATTTATCCGTACGATGGACTCAATTTCCAGTGTTGCCAATGAAATCATGTATCAGAACTATTCCGATACAGCTGCTCGATATGCTGCATTGAGACCTGTAATTGCAGCAGAAGCAGCATACATCAATCAGAATCTATCCATCAAGCTAATTTCGGGTAAGTCAGTAATTGCTACCTTCCAGGCAGCTGCCAAAGCTAATCTGGATGAAGGTTGGTTGGATACCAATGCGGTATTTGCTGATGGAACAAAGAGCTCTATTGAGGACTTCGGTCAATCTCAGGAGATGGGAAATATCATGGCAAGAGCAACAGAAGTGATACAATCGCTGAAGGCAAGTTTTATGGAGAACACTCCGGTTATTGAATAAGGCCTCTTTCAGCTTCTGCTGATCAGCTTTGACTTAAATGGATGGAGTAAGAAGAATAGGAAACTATTTTTCTTACTCCATTTGTTCGTTTTAGCCGCTTGCTCCATCCAGATTAATTCTACACTTTGGTAAATAAACTTCTCCTGTAAACCGAATCAGGAAGAATATAAAAGGAGTGTGAAGTAAATCAGGAGTAGATCAATTTTGTTGTCTAGTAAATAAGAAAATATAGCCCAAAAGTCTAAACTAAATTCAGGCATAGTCAGATAAAAACAAGGCATCTGAATGGGTTTTTCATTTCAAAGCACGAAATAATCATTTCAAAGCACGAAACGATTATTTCGTGCTTTGAAATGATTGTTTTGCACTGCAAAACGAAGAATCAGTCTGCGAGCAGCAAACATTTCAACCTGATCAAACATAGAATTCTTCCTGAAAGGTGGTAAAACAGTTCAGGCAACAAATGAGAATGTGCTACGGATGAGGTCAAGAATCGGCTTACGGCTAATCCACAAGTTCAATGCCAAACGATGAGACTAAACCGCTCAACCCATAGCGTGAAAACTTTGCATTTGTCAGTTTATTGTTGTTGGGATCGATCTCAAAATTTAATGCCGTGGAGAAGTCTGCTTTTTCGAGATTTGAGGAAGAAAAGATTGCCCGGCTCAGATTGCAGTTTGCGAAAGAAGCACCTTTCAGATTGGATTCACTGAAAGTTGCTTCCTCCAAACTGCAATTCACAAACCGGGTATCTTGCAGGTTATTTGTCAGGAAGAGGGCATAGTTCAGATTTGATCCGATGAAGCAGGCTGAGAAAGTAAATCTGTTACAGTTAGTAAATTCGATACCGGTCATCTTGCACTCTTCAAACCGTACATTGGACCAGGATGTCTTATCCATTTTCACCAAACTGAGGTTACACTGTACAAATGTGCATTTATCGAAGAGTACTTCTCCCAAGTGAATATCTGAGAAGTCACAGTTTGAAAACAGGCAGTTATTATATTCCGTTTCAAGAGTGGTCTCTGAGAAAACTATTTTTTCAAAGACTCTCTCTTCCTTTACAGCGCCATTCACTTTCTTCAGACTCACGATTGATAGCTGCGTTGTTGTACTCCATCGATATAATTGATAAATGCCAACGTAACCACTTTATTCCCTCCTGGGGTCGGATAATCGCCTGAGAAGTACCAGTTCCCGGTATGATTGGGACAAGCTTTGGCAAGCCCTTCAAGAGTCTGAAAAACAATCTCAACCTTTGCTTCTGTCCCTTCCGGAGTAAGCATTTCGGCCATTTTTGCAGAAATCTGATCCGCAGAGAAAGGAGCATAGATCTCTTTCACATAGTTGACCATTTGTTCCTTCGGGAGATTTAGTTGGGCTTTGCTTTTGCGATAGACATCGTCAATCACATGTTGCATGCCGTGTTCCTGCAGCAACTTGATGGCCGCTTTAAAGGCGCAGAACTCGTTCATACGCGACATATCAATACCATAACAGTCCGGATAACGAATCTGAGGGGAGGAGGAGACAATCACAATCTTGCGTGGATGAAGGCGGTCCAGAATCTTTATAATACTCTGCCGCAGAGTCGTACCTCTTACAATACTGTCATCTATGACTACCAGGTTGTCAATACCGGGAATGATTGATCCATAGGTTATATCGTATACGTGTGTAGCCAACTCATTGCGGCTGCTGTCTTGTGCGATAAAGGTACGAAGCTTAATGTCTTTGATAACCACCTTTTCGAAGCGTAGACGGGGAATAGCGATCGGCTCTTTTTGTTCCAGCTCAAAGCGATATTGTTCCAGTCCCTGCTGCATGCCGAAATAGGCAACTTCAGCCGTGTTGGGAATAAAGGAGAAAACAGTATTCTCAATGTCATAATCAACTCGTTTCAAAACCGGTCGGGCGAGAATCTGACCCAGTTTCTTTCGTTCCAGATAGATGTCACGATCACTTCCTCTGGAGAAATAAATACGTTCAAACGAACAAGCCTTCCGCTCTCCGGGAGATAAGATCTGATGGAGAGCAAAACTTCCGTCCTTACGGGTGATGATGGCCTCTCCGGGTTCAAGTTCATGTACATCATCTACATCGACATTCAAGGCTGTCTGAATAACCGGTCTTTCCGAAGCGACCACAATGATTTCATCATCATAATAGTAGAAAGCCGGACGGATACCATTGGGATCACGCATTGTGAAAGCGTCACCCTGTCCGGTTTGTCCGGTGATGGCATACCCACCGTCCCAGTTTTTGCTGGCACGTCGCAGAACATTAGCGATATCGAGTTGCTTTTCCATCTCTTCATTGATCACAAGTGATGGATTGCTCTCTTGCTCTTTCACCAGAACATTATACAGATGTTGCACTTCCCTGTCCAGATAGTGCCCCATCTGTTCGAGCATGATATAGGTGTCGCCATAAAAGCGTGGATGTTGTCCCTGTTGGATCAGCTGAGCATATATTTCATCCACGTTAGTCAGGTTAAAGTTGCCTGCAAGAGCCAATGTGCGACTTTTCCAATTGTTTCTTCTCAGAAAAGGATGCACGTATGAGATACCGCTGTGCCCTGTGGTGCTATACCGCAGATGGCCCAGTAGAAGTTCGCCGGCATAAGGAAGGTTGGAGGGGTCAGGTGCATTAGCTATCGCATTATAAACCTTTCCAAAGATATCCTGAATCGCATTTGAACCCAGTTCACGCTCTCTGAAGAGGTACTCTTTACCAGGTTGAGCATTTAATCTGACGACTGAAATACCTGCACCTTCCTGACCGCGATTGTGTTGTTTCTCCATGAGCAAATAGAGCTTTTCAAGTCCATACTGCCAGGATCCATATTTTTGTTGATAATATTCCAATGGTTTGCGTAGCCGTATCATGACTATGCCACACTCATGCTTGATTGCATCACTCATATAAAAATATATTATTCGTTCAAAGAAAAATACCTGCAGGAGGCGTTAAGCCTTGTCCCTACAGGTACTTCTGATTTTTTATCGGATAAAGAGCATTTCTCTGTATTTTGGCAATGGCCATATCTCATTGTCCACGATCAGTTCAAGCTTATCCACATAGTAGCGGATTTCATTCTGATAGGGAACAATTGTGTCGTGATAAGCAATAGCCTTTGTTCTTTCACACTCAATTTTATTTGCAGCCTTACGTGCCTCGACCATGGCATCCACCTTTGTCTTGATGGCAGCTATGTGTCCGGCAATATCTTCCACAATGGCACGATCCTGAGCAGAAAGACTCTCTGCTTTTTCCTCCGGATAGCAATTCTTAATTTTAAAGATATTGTCAAGCAACATGGACTGATAACGTGTAGCTACCGGAATGATGTGGTTCATTACCAGATCTCCCAATACGCGCGCCTCAATCTGAATTTTCTTTGTATAGGTTTCCCACCTCACTTCGTTACGAGCTTCGAGTTCTTTCTCGGTATAAACTCCGGTACTCTCAAAAAGCTTTACAGATTCTTTTGTGGTATATTGATCATAGATCAAAGGAACGCTGGTCTCGCAGTTTAGCCCACGTTTCAGAGCCTCTTCTTTCCATTCATCGCTATATCCATTACCGTCAAAGCGAATCTCCTTTGTTTGCTTGATATAACTCTTAATCACTTCAAAGATAGCCTTTTCCTTGCTGATCTTCTTCGCGATAAGGCTGTCAACCTCCGCTTTAAACTCTTTCAACTGACAAGCCATGCAAGCATTGAGAGCCGTCATCGCTGCCGAACAGTTGGCGGAAGATCCTACTGCGCGAAATTCGAAACGATTGCCAGTAAAAGCAAACGGTGAGGTCCGGTTACGGTCTGTGTTGTCAATCAGAACATCAGGAATATGGGCGATAGCCAGTTTCATTTTTTTCTTTTCATCCATGACGATAGCTTCATCGCTTGTACTGTTTTCCAATTTGTCCAATACCGCGGTAATCTGGCTCCCGAGGAACATGGAGATGATTGCGGGAGGAGCTTCATTGGCACCCAAACGATGGGCATTGGGAGCAGTCATCACACTCGCCTTCAGCAGTCCGGCATTCTTATGTACAGCCATCATAATGTTAACCAGGAAAGTGATGAACTGAAGATTCTCCTGAGGCGTCTTGCCCGGAGTCATCAGTCCGACGCCAGTATCAGTACCCAGTGACCAGTTATTGTGTTTACCGGATCCATTTACCCCTGCATACGGTTTCTCATGAAGCAATACGCGGAAGTGGTGGCGTTGAGCCACTCGTTCCATAATTGACATAAGCAACAAGTTGTGATCTACAGCGAGATTCATCTCTTCGTAGATTGGAGCCAGTTCAAACTGGCTCGGAGCTACTTCGTTATGACGTGTCTTTAACGGAATGCCATATTTGTAAGATTCAAACTCCAGCTCTTTCATAAAAGCAGCTACGCGAGAAGGAATCGCTCCAAAATAGTGATCCTCCAACTGCTGATTCTTCGCACTCTCATGACCCATCAGCGTGCGACCGGTCATAGCAAGATCCGGACGGGCAGCGTAGAGATCTTCGTCAATCAAAAAGTATTCTTGTTCCCAGCCCAGAAAAGCAGTCACTTTCTTTACAGAAGGATCGAAATAGTGACAGACATCTACCGCAGCTTTATTAACGGCATTAACCGCTTTCAACAAAGGAGTTTTGTAGTCCAGAGTCTCCCCTGTGTAGGAGATGAATATGGTAGGGATACACAATGTATCATCTACAATGAAAGCAGGAGAGGAGGGATCCCAAGCAGTGTAGCCACGTGCTTCAAAGGTATTACGGATACCACCACTTGGAAAACTGGAAGCATCCGGTTCTTGTTGCACTAGTAGTTTGCCGGCAAACTCTTCAATCACTCCTCCGTTGTCATCATGTTCAATGAAAGAGTCGTGTTTCTCTGCAGTTCCTTCAGTAAGAGGTTGAAACCAGTGCGTATAATGTGTGGCACCCATCTCTATGGCCCACATTTTCATGCCGGCTGCTACATGGTCTGCAATATCACGTCCCAATGGAGTGCCGTTATCAATGGCATCATATAAAATCCGAAGCGTACCCTTAGACAGAAATTTTGTCATTTGAGCTTTGTTGAATACATACTTGCCGTAGTAGTCAGATGTCAGCTGTTTGGGTGTCTCTACTGCAACTGCAGGTCTGCAGAATGCTTTCTCGATCGCTTTAAAACGTAAGCTTGCCATATAAATAATTGTTATTAATAACCCTTCCTGCAAACAGAAGAGGATTTTTGATGGTTAATCTGTTTCGTGACACAAAGATACACGCATTACGCTAAACGGATGTTATATATTCATTATTTTTTTATGTTCCAATGTTTGATTCTCTCCATTGCTTCGAGGGTATCTTCTCTGTTGCCCAAGGCAGAAAAACGAATAAAACCTTCACCGCTTGGTCCGAAACCAACACCCGGTGTAGTCACAATATTTACCTCTTTCAGCAATTTGTCAAACATCTCCCAGGATGAAAAGCCTTCAGGTGTCTTCATCCAGATATAAGGAGAGTTTACTCCACCAAAGACTTTCATTCCTATATTTTCCAGACTTTCACGAATGATTTTTGCATTGGACATATAGTAATCAATCAAAGCTTTTACCTCTTCTTTCCCTTTTGGAGAAAAGGTTGCTTCAGCTGCTTTTTGTATTATATAAGGTGTGCCGTTAAACTTTGTGCATTGTCTCCGGTTCCAGAGTTTGTTGAGTGAAACCTTCTTGTCACCTTCCTCACAAGAGAGCAAGAGCTCTTTTGGCACTACTGTATAGCCACACCGCGTTCCCGTAAATCCGGCGGTTTTTGAGAAACTCCGGAATTCGACAGCGACCTTTTTTGCATTTTCTATCTCGTAGATACTGTGGGGAACCTCCTTTTCAGTGATAAACGCTTCATAAGCCGCATCAAAAAGTATGAGTACATCATTTTTTATTGCATAGTCCACCCACACCTTAAGCTGGTCGCGGGTCAAGGTCGTCCCTGTTGGGTTATTCGGAAAACAGAGATATACCACGTCAATCTTTTCCTGAGGAAGTGCCGGAACAAAGTTATTATCTGGAGTGCAAGGAAGATAAACGATGTTGCTCCATTTCCCGTTTGAGCCTAGCTCTCCGGCACGATATCCCATTACGTTACTGTCAATGTAGACCGGATAGACGGGGTCGGTCACTGCGATCCGGTTCTCTTTGCTGAGTATGTCTCCAAAATTGCCGGTATCACTTTTAGCGCCATCACTGATAAAGATTTCTTCAGGGTCTAATTGTATTCCTAATGGCAGATATGCTTCTTTTACAATCGTCTCGGTAAGGAATCGATAGCCTTGTTCAGGTCCATACCCTTTGAAAGTTGCAGCTTGTGCCATCTCATCGGTAGCAGCATGCAAGGATTGAATGACTTCTCCGGTCAGAGGAAGGGTTACGTCACCGATTCCCATTCGAATAACTTTAGCCTCAGGGTGTTCGGTTTTGTAGGTGTTTACCTTTTTGGAAATGTCTGAAAACAGATAACTCTCCGGAAGCTTGATAAAATTATCATTGATCTTCGCCATGTCTAAATATATATCGTTAATTGTTGATTATTCTTCTATTTCACCAGTAAAGACAGTTACAGCTGGTCCTGTCATGTAAATATGCCCGTTTTCGCGCCATTCTATTTTCAGATCTCCACCAAGCAGACGAACTGTTGCTGTGCGTTCGCATACATCGTTCAGTACGGAAGCAACCAAGGTGGCACATGCACCGGTGCCACAAGCTAAAGTCTCCCCTGCTCCGCGCTCCCATACACGCATTTTTAGCAACGACCGGTTGACAACCTCCACAAACTCTACATTCGTTCGTTTGGGAAAGAAAGGGTGACTTTCTATGATACTTCCGTAGGTGGCCGGGTCAGTCGAATCCACATTATCCACATAAATAATAGCATGGGGATTGCCCATAGATACGCAGGTTATATGAAATTTTTTATTATTGATATCGAGAGGGTAGTTGATGACTTCATCCAACTCGAGTCGTACCGGAATATCCAATCCATTGAGTATCGGAGAACCCATATCCACTTCAACCTGGTGCACCTTATCTCCTTTTGTGAACAACTTCAGGGTTTTTACTCCGGCTTTTGTTTCAAGAGTGACAGAATGCTTTGAGGTCATCTTGTTGTCAAAAACATATTTTCCCACGCATCTGGATGCATTCCCACACATTTCTGCTTCAGTTCCATCTGCATTGAACATCCGCATCTGGAAATCGCAGGTTTCTGATGGGAGAATCAAAACCAATCCATCGGATCCAATGCCGAAATGGCGGTCACTGATTCGTTTGGCGAATGCTCCGGGGTCCATAATGTGTTCGATGACCCCGTTTATATAGACGTAATCATTACCTGCTCCCTGCATTTTAGTGAATCTGACCATTTGTTTCTTGTTTAGGGTTGAAATAATTCATTTTGTTACTAATTCGGCGCAAAGATATATCAAATGGGCAATATATTTAGTATTGTAGTTCTGGAATTTAGATGACAATGTATAGTTTTTACTGAAATAGAGCTTCAAGGTCTCTCCGTTTTAATTACAATTTGCTTTTGGTCGTTGAAAGAAAGCCTCTTTTCTTTATTCTTCTTAAAATTGATTTTTTGGGGACGAATATTGAAATATTTTTCGTACTTTTGCAGCCCAGAGTAACAGACAAGAGTGTCCACATTTAAATATATAAAGAATGTATAAAAGCAAGCCTGCTCAATTAGTTCTGGAAGACGGAACCGTCTTACAAGGAAAGTCATTCGGCTATGAAATCCCGGTTTCCGGTGAAGTCGTCTTTAATACGGCGATGGTCGGGTATCCTGAGAGTTTGACCGATCCTTCCTATTCTGGTCAAATATTAACAGTAACTTATCCTCTTATTGGAAATTACGGAGTGCCTGATGAATCAATCAATAATCGGCTCTCCGTTTTTTTTGAGTCTGAAAAAATTCAAGTGACCGGGTTGGTCATTTCAGATTATTCATTTCAATTCAGTCACTGGAATGCAAAGAAAAGCCTCGGTGATTGGTTGATCGAAAACAAGATTCCGGGAATTTATGGTATTGATACACGCGAATTGACAAAGATCCTTCGCGAGAAGGGTTCTATCAAGGGTAAAATCCTTTTCCCTGATATGGATAATATAGATTTTGTCGATCCTAACCTGGAAAACCAGGTCGCGAAGACAAGCTGTACAGAGGTAATTCGCTATGGGAATGGTAGCAAGACGATAGCGTTGGTTGATTGTGGAATCAAACACAACATTATCCGCTGTCTGCTAAAACGGGATGTAAATATCATCCGCGTGCCCTGGAATTATGACTTTAATACGCTCAATTACGATGCGCTCTTTATCTCAAACGGACCTGGTAATCCTGAATTTTGCGGAGAGACTGTAGAGCATATTCGTCAGGCTCTGAATAAAGAACAACCTGTCTTCGGTATTTGTATGGGTAATCAACTTCTTGCTGTAGCAGGTGGCGCATCTACGTATAAACTGAAATATGGTCATAGAAGTCACAACCAACCCGTCCAGATGGTAGGTACTAACCGATGCTTTATCACCAGTCAGAACCATGGGTTTGCTGTGGATAACAATACGCTTGGCTCAGATTGGGAGCCTTTGTTTATCAATATGAATGATGGTACCAACGAGGGAATACGCCATAAGAGCAAACCATTCTTTTCTGCACAGTTCCATCCGGAAGCAAGCAGCGGACCGGTGGATACAGAATTCCTTTTTGATGATTTCCTGAAGATGATAAATACAAAATAACGAGGTATGGATAAAAATATTAAGAAAGTATTGGTGCTGGGCTCCGGAGCACTCAAAATCGGCGAAGCGGGTGAATTTGACTATTCTGGCTCTCAAGCCTTAAAGGCTCTTCGTGAAGAGGGAATTGAAACGGTGCTGATCAATCCGAATATCGCCACCGTACAGACTTCCGAAGGTGTGGCTGACAAAATCTATTTTCTTCCTGTAACTCCTTATTTTGTAGAGAAAGTAATTGCAAAAGAAAATCCCGATGGTTTGTTACTTGCTTTTGGTGGTCAGACAGCTCTTAACTGTGGTGTCAAGTTGCATCAAAGCGGAGTACTTGAGAAATATAATCTGAAGGTGTTGGGTACTCAGGTGCAGGCTATTATTGATACGGAAGATCGTGAACTGTTTGTTAAAAAACTGGATCAGATTGATGTGAAGAGTATCAAGAGCATTGCGGCTGAAAATATGACGGATGCCCTGGCTGCTGCTGATCAACTTGGATTCCCGGTGATTGTGCGTGCCGCTTACGCACTCGGTGGTCTTGGTAGTGGATTCTGCGACAATGCGGATGAACTCCAAAAGCTTGCAGAGAAAGCTTTTACATTTTCCAATCAGTTGCTGATTGAGAAATCGCTCAAAGGATGGAAAGAAATAGAATATGAAGTAGTGCGTGACTGTTATGACAACTGTATTACTGTCTGCAACATGGAGAACTTCGATCCACTGGGTATTCATACTGGTGAGAGTATTGTAGTTGCTCCTTCACAGACCTTGACCAACAGTGAGTATCACAAACTTCGGGAGATAGCGATACGTATTGTTCGCCATATCGGCATTGTGGGAGAGTGTAATGTGCAATATGCCTTTGATACAGAATCTGAAGACTATCGTGTCATTGAAGTCAACGCACGTCTGAGCCGTTCTTCTGCACTTGCCTCAAAAGCAACAGGTTATCCGCTCGCTTTTGTTGCCGCTAAATTAGGACTAGGATATGGTTTGCAAGATCTTAAAAACTCCGTGACAAAGACAACTCCTGCTTTCTTTGAGCCGGCTCTTGACTATATCGTCGTAAAAATTCCACGCTGGGATTTAGGTAAGTTTCATGGGGTATCCAAAGAGATTGGTTCATCCATGAAAAGTGTAGGTGAGGTCATGGCTATTGGTCGTACCTTTGAAGAAGCTATTCAGAAGGGACTTCGTATGATTGCACAAGGTATGCATGGATTTGTGGGCAACAAGACCTTGAATATTGAGGATCTGAATAAAGGTCTCAGCATACCGACAGATAAACGGGTATTTATTATCTCTCAAGCGTTTCAGGCAGGATATACTATTGATCAGATTCATGCACTTACTAAGATTGACCGGTGGTTCCTTCAGAAATTGAAGAATATTATTGATTGCAATAAGGAACTCAGTGACTATAAGAGCTACGCCGAATTGCCGGATGATCTTTTATGGCAGGCAAAGAAATGGGGCTTTTCAGACTTTCAGATTGCCAGGAGTATTGTAAAAAATGATTCTGAAGATCTTGAAGATGAGATACTGAAGGTACGTGCTGAACGTAAGAAAAGAGGAATCACTCCTGTTGTTAAGCAGATTGATACATTGGCTGCAGAGTTTCCGGCTCAAACCAATTATCTGTATATTACCTATAATGGAACATCCAACGATGTGAAGTACCTGGGTGATCATCGTTCCGTCGTTGTTTTGGGTAGTGGTGCCTATCGGATAGGTAGTTCGGTTGAGTTTGACTGGTGTAGTGTCAACGCCTTGTTGACAGTCCGCAAAATGGGTTTCCGATCGGTTATGATCAACTATAACCCTGAAACAGTATCCACAGACTACGATATGTGCGATCGCCTTTACTTTGACGAGCTTACCTTTGAACGTGTCATGGATATTCTTGATCTGGAAAACCCTCAAGGTGTCATTGTATCGGTGGGTGGACAGATTCCTAATAACCTGGCCATGCGTCTGGATGAGCAGAATATTCATATCCTCGGCACTTCTGCACAAAGTATCGATAATGCGGAAGACCGCCATAAGTTCTCTTCCATGCTTGACCGTCTGGGAATTAATCAGCCGCGCTGGAAAGAGTTGACGAGTCTGAAAGATATATTTGGTTTTGTCGATGAGGTAGGATTCCCCTTGCTGGTTAGACCTTCGTATGTGCTTTCAGGGGCTGCAATGAATGTCTGCTCCAATAAAGAGGAACTTGAATCATTCCTGCAATTGGCTGCTGATGTTTCAAAGAAACACCCCGTTGTAGTCTCCGAGTTTGTGCAAAATGCAAAAGAGATAGAAATTGATGCGGTAGCTTCAAAAGGTGAGATTGTGGTGTATGCCATCTCTGAACATGTGGAATATGCCGGTGTGCATTCTGGTGATGCAACCATACAGTTCCCCGCTCAACGAATCTATGTTGAAACAGTGCGTCAGATCAAGAAAGTAGCCAAGCAGATTGCACAGGAACTAAATATATCAGGTCCTTTCAATATACAATTTCTGGCAAAGAATAACGAAGTACGGGTTATCGAATGTAATCTAAGAGCTTCACGTAGCTTCCCGTTTGTTAGTAAGGTGTTGAAGATTAATTTTATTGAGCTTGCGACAAGGGTGATGATGGGAGAGAATGTGGAAAAACCCAATAAGAACGAATTTGATCTCGATTATGTGGGCATTAAAGCATCTCAATTCTCCTTCTCGCGGCTTCAAAAGGCAGATCCTGTCTTAGGTGTTGATATGGCATCAACAGGTGAAGTTGGATGTATAGGGGACAACTTTTATGAAGCCATACTGAAATCGATGCTTTCTGTAGGTGTTACAATACCAAAGAAGAATATTCTTTTCTCTACAGGTCCGACAAAATCAAAGGTTGAACTATTGGAAGCTGCCCGATTATTATCCGAGAAAGGCTATAACCTGTATGCTACGGGTGGATCTCAAAAATTTTTGGTAGATAACGGGGTACCAGCCACCTTAGTTTATTGGCCGAGTGATATGAATAAAAAGCCTCAGGCAATTGATCTCATCAAAGATAAGAATATTGATCTTGTAATCAATATTCCAAAGAATCTGACTCAAGGTGAACTGAAGAATGGGTATCAGGTAAGACGCGCCGCGATAGACTTTAATATACCGCTACTCACAAATGATCGTCTGGCCAGCTCTTTTATCAATGCTTTCTGCAAGTTAGATGTGGATGATATCCAGATTAAAAGCTGGGATGAATATCGTTAAAACGATCCGTGCTTTCCTATAACTAAAAGAGGGCATCTATCATAGATGCCCTCTTTTAGTTATAGATGCTAAGAAATAATCACTTTAACAAAAAGGTTTTAAAAATTAAAGGCTGTGAATACTCACAGCCTTTAATTTTTCTACTTTGCAGCTTCGATTGAAACTTTTCTGAATTCCTTCAATAGTTTTTCCAACTCTAAGGATGCTTTGCGTGCACGTGTACCTGCAGCCTTGTTTCCATTCTCAACTTGTTTGTCTGCATTCTCAGAGAAAGCAGCAATTTCACCTTTGATTTTAGTCAATAAATCCTTCATAGTATTTTTTGATATTTGAATTTCTGCCAAAAATATCTTCTTTTAATGAGACTGCAAAGAGAATTTCAATAAAAAGATGGGGAAAGTTGAAAAAAAATTATTAAAAGCACTTTTAGGTACAGAATTAAGAAAAATCAGCGCTGAGATAGCTAGAATCTGTAAACAGGGGAATATCAAAGATTTTTGTCATCAAACAATTATAACAAAAATTTAGTTACAGGTATGAAGCGTCTGCTCAATGTCATTGACCAACCCTGAAAAACTCTTATCATAGTCCATTTGATTCTTAACCGTTTTACACGCATGTAATACAGTAGCATGATCTTTCTTTCCCAATATCTCTCCAATTCGAGAGAGTGAATATTCCGTGTGTTTTTTTGCAAGATACATCGCGATTTGTCTGGCTTGAACGATTTCGCGTTTGCGTGATTTTGTAAATAACAACTTCCGTTCCAATTTCAGTTGGCTACATACAACTTCCTGGATGTCATCAATTGAAATCTTGTTTTCTGTCATCTGCACACATCTGCTGAGCTCTTTCTTTGCCAGATCAAGTGTAATTTCCTTGTTCTGAAAAGTACTATGTGCCATTAAGGATACAATAACGCCTTCCAGATCACGTACATTGTCCTTTACATTTCGGGCAACGTATTCAACAACTTCAGCAGGGAAATTCAGTCCGTCTTTTTGTATCTTCTGAGTTAGAATCGCTTTGTTCAGAAGATAGTCGGGTCTTTCCATTTCTGCAGTCAGACCCCATTTGAAACGGGTTAGCAACCGATCTTCAAGCCCTTGAATCTGAATAGGGGGTTTATCTGCAGAAAGAATAATTTGTTTCCCATTTTGTTGAAGATGGTTGAATATATGGAAAAAGGTATTCTGAGTCGCAGTAACGCCCGAAAGTTCCTGAATGTCATCCATGATTAGTAAATCTATGGTTTGATAGAAATTCATGAAATCGTTGAATCTGTTTTGACGAATAGAGTCTGTATACTGAACTTTAAAAAGTTGAGCAGATAAATAAAGAACTCTTGTACGAGGATCCTTCCGCTTTGCTTGTACACCAATCGCATTCATTAAGTGTGTTTTTCCAACTCCTGAAGGCCCATAAATAAAGAGCGGGTTAAAAGCTGTTTTCCCTGGGTTTTCTGAGACAGCTTTTCCTGCAGTTCGCGCCAAAGCATTACTTCTCCCTTCCAGAAAATTATCAAATGTATAATTCGGATTTAGCTGGGGATCGAGATTAGACAGGTATTTTCTTGTCTCAAAAGGAGTATCGTATTTCTTTATTTCTTGATTGATATTTGGACGGGGCAGGGTAGCCGTATGGGCAGTACCTTCCAATTCCATATCTGAATTGGAAGAGTTATCCATCCGAACCTTATATTTGAGCCGTAAGCCTTCGCCACCTTCTCTGTAGAGAGCACTATGCAGCAAATCAACGTAATGCTCTTCCAAGAACTCGTATATAAACATACTTGGCACTTGGATAAGCAGTTCGTTGTTTTTCAGCTGTATTGGAATTATGGGTTCAAAAAAAGTCTTATACGCATCTAACGCGATATTGTCACGTATAATGCTAAGACATTTTTGCCATAAATTAAGGTGCTCTGTTTCCATTCTATTTCTTGAACTCTCTATTATTTTTATTGGGAATGCAAATATTCAACTTACTTTTCAATAAAACAAATCTATTTTTTCTTGCGAAAATCGAAACTTCTTTATTCTCTTTGTTTTCAGTAAGTTATTTGTAAACATTTGATTATTAATTAGTAATGTCTATTCTTGTTTTGTAAACACTTAACTTACAACACCTTATTAATTCGGACAGTTTTTCTCTTATCTTTTTGTACAAACGTACTTTTTACTGCAATAACAAGCGTTTAGCAACTCTTTTAACACTTTGCGAGAATAAGTTGTTATATGGAATAAATACAAACAAGAAATTACTTATCTTTTCTTCCGAATATTGAAAAGTGAACGTATCTTTTTGGATGTTCCTGCAAATCGATAAGCAACGATCCGGCTTTTTCTGTTGTTAAAGACAGATTGCGGTAAAGTTGATCATCGTTGAGCAGAAGTCCAAGAGAATTATCATTTCGATTCAGTTTGTCAGTAGCAGTGCGTATTGATACAAGCAAACCGTCAACATTTTCCATAGTTTTATTAAAATCAATTTGTTTCAGATTTCCGGTAGTAGCTTCCAGATTTGCAGAAAGATTATTGATATGACCCAGTGTCTGGGGCAGATCTTTACGCATGATTAGATTGAGTTGTGTGGATGCCAGCTCTAGTTGTTTGCTTGTCTGTTCAACATACTCAAGTGTACGTGTAATAGTTGGGCTCTCCAAGACTTTCTGAAGGGAAATGAGTACTGAGTCAATCCTGGCCATTGTGACTTCAATTTTGGGCAAAATATCAGCAGTAGCTTTTTCTGTTAGGGAATTTTCCCGAATAGCCACAATTGTATCTCCAGGATTCAGATATGTTCTTTGTGAGTCATCAATTTCAAGATTCACATAGGCAGTACCCATCAGTTCGGTAAATACATATGCTTTTGATCCGGCAGGTAGCTTGAAATCAGAGTTCAGGTTCAGTTCCAGAATTAACTCAGATGGGTTTTCTGAATTGAATTCAATGTCACGAATCAGTCCGATATTGTAACCATGCACTAAGATGGGTGTAGATACAGCTAATCCGGTCACATTATTAATTCTGGCATAATAGTAATTGGAAGGTTTCAGCATATTGATTCCCTTCAGGAAATTAAACCCGAAGAAAAGCAGCAACAAAGCAATAATCGTACTTAGCCCGATTTTTCCTTCTTTAGAAAACATATTCTTATCCATAATTGCAGTCTTAAGTGGTTCCGTTTTTTTAGTTTAATAATTTCCCATTCTTAAATGAGATGATGAATGCATTCTTAAATTTCTTGTCTACCATTTTCTTCTTTAAACTTTTTATCTCATTATAATCAGAAGTTGCCCCGTATGTGTATTTGTACCATTTCTTATCCTTAAAATAATCGACGTTTTTCAATCCTTTAAATTCAGAAGAGTTCTTTTTGAGTGGTTTTACGGAAGCTATGATCTGTATCTTATAGATTGTTTCATTCTTCTTTGTTTCTGTTGAGCGTGATTTGCTGACTGCCGTTGTTTCTGTTGTTTTAATTGTTTCAACAGGATCTTCAGCGACTTCAGTTTCTTCATTATCCACGGAAATCATTTCCGCACGTTGCGTGATCTTTCCGTTTAGTTTCTTTTCATAGTCTTCTTTATACTCAACAAAGGCATTGTATATAGAAGAACTGATTGCTTTCTTTCCGCTTTCAGTGTTGAGATATCTTTCTTCTGCTCTGTTTGAAATATATCCTATTTCAATCAAAATGCTTGGCATGCTTGTATTACGCAGAACCAAAAAACCCGCCTGTTTGACACCCCGATTTATCCGTTTACATTGTGATGCAAAGTTTCGTTGAACATAGCTCGCCAGATTAATGCTCTGTTCCATATACTGTCCTTGCATCATTTCAAAAATGATATACGACTCTGTCGAGTTTGGATCAAATCCTTCATAACGGGTCGAATAATTATCTTCAAGCAAGATAACTGCATTTTCCCGTTTGGCAACCTCCAGATTTTCTTCTGAGCGGGCAAGTCCTAATGAGTAAGTCTCAGTGCCGGAATAGCTTTTGCTTTTAAGCGCATTGGTGTGAATGGAAATGAATAAATTAGCTTTCGACCGGTTGGCAATCGCAGCCCTTTCATTCAGTTCAACAAAAACATCACTTTTTCGGGTATAAATAACAGTAGCATCGGTGTGATCTGTTATTAACTTACCCAATTTCAACGCAATATCCAGATTGAGATTTTTCTCTCTGGAAAATGATCCAATCGCACCCGGGTCCTTTCCACCATGTCCGGCATCAATTACTACAACAAAAGGATTATTGTTCTGACCTATTACCACTGATGGTGTGAAAATCAGTATGAATACTGCTAGAAACACACCTTTTAAAAAGAGACAAAGCTTCATTTATAGTCGATATTTAGACAAAAGTACATTAATTTTCGAAATCAGATTCAAATAGCTCTACAAATAATGTCTGTAAACCTGTTTGAAGCAGGAGTCAAGAAGTACGAACTCCTTCTTATTTGTCCTTCTTGATCAACAATGTTTTCCCTTTTTGACTATACCAGGCAATCATTATCTTACGAAAACTTGGATACTCTTCGGGAGTAATTTGCTGTTTTGAAAGATCTATTTCACGGATTACAGTCACCGTATTCTCTTTTTGGGTGACAGATAGGCGCAATGATCCGACAGAAGACTTTATCACAGTTTCATTTGTTGCACTTTCTAACGTCATACCCGGGGCAAGTATAATGGTCCAGGTGCATTTTTCTTTTGTCGGATAGGGCAGTTCCAGTATCTCTTTGCGAATCCTGTTCAATCGACTCATATTCCAACTTGCCACACCATTATTAGCGCCTGGTAGCATATATACCAAGTAACCATCTTTGAAATCCTGCTTTTCAGTCAGCGTATCATTCACAGTCTGCACCACAGAATCAGCCTCTCTATCCACCTTGATTTTCGTAGGAGTAGCGGAAGAGGCTGTGAAGCTAAAGTAGGTATCCAACGAACCTCTTCTCATAAAAGCAGGTTCTGAAAGTGAAAGCAGAGAATAATAGCGGTTTCCTGCTTGAAGATATATTGCCTTTATTGGTTTCAATCCACATTCTGTTGAAGAAAGCGTTCCCGGATACACTGTGATATATTGATAGGGAAGAGCCATAACACTCAACAGAGATGCAAATAGCCGGATCTTTTCTCCTTGAGTGCCATAAGCACTTTGGACGACCTGTTCGGGGGTGCGTAAACTGTAATTTGTCTGAAGCAATGAGAGAGGAGAGTAGTCTATCTGCGAAACAACATATCTATGCAGTGCATTGCACTTTTCTTCGTCCGTTTTGGCCTTTTCCGTCACCTTCAGTGCCAGTTTCTTCAGAGCGGTTGAAGAGGGAGAAGAGAAGCTCTTGCTCAAGAAAGTGAAAGCATCCTCCAAGGAAGGACAAGTAGTCGCGGTAAGACGAGGTATGTTATTATCGTTTTCCGGTAGATAAGGTTCATGAGAAGCTGCTGCAATTTGTTTCAGCTTCCACTGATAGGTTACAGTTCCCTCTTCTGATCGACAGGTATACTTCGCCTTGGCGCCGGAAAACTGAACCTTCAGTTTGACACCTTCCGGTACGCGAATGGTTGCCGTGTATTCTTTCACCGGGGTCACCTCCTGAAGCAATTCATCCACATCCAGCCATGCAACGCTATTTGCTTTGCTCGTCAGTGTATAGTCCAGAATAATTGTAGTACCAATCTCCACTCCTGTATGAGTTACGACCATCTCTTTCAGATGATTGTATGCGGGTGCATTGGCCGCATCAGAAGGAAGTACTTCGTTAAAAGCGTTTTCCGGCGTTTTGATGATTGTGCCATCTGCCTGGATGGTATAAGACTCATTGATCTTCAGACTTTGAAAGGATGGATCGTAAACGATGAAGGTCTCTCCGTACAACTTATTGAATGACATCGGTGAGAGAAGTTTCAACTCTTTTCTGACACGTGTTTCCTGGCTGCCATCGGCATGCAGTGTGTAGTACTTCTCCAGTTTGTTGAATACAGCCTCTTCTCCGGCACGAACACCGGTGAATGAGAGAGTAAATGCAGTGACGAATAAGATGATATATATATTCTTTTTCATTGTGATACGTATGAATAGTTACTTTTTGAGAATCAGATAATCCTGACCAAATGATTTGTGCGCATTGACCGCAGCACGAAAGTTCTGCCAATCGGCAGCTTGATAGACACGTTTTTTCAATGCAAGGCGTTGGTGCATGACAATCCGATTGCCCTGTTGATTGAGCGTTCCTGTAAAATCGGCCGCCTGACCTTGCAGATTTTTATCCATCGCCGGTTGAATCAGTTTGAACCCTTTTGGAATAATGATCTCCTCGTCCAGTTCAACCAGTCTCGAACAAGCATCCTTAAATGCATAAGTACGTTCTTCCAGCTCTGTATTTATCCGAAGATAACTACGCACGCTGCTATATAATCCCGACATCGTTACCGGTTTGAAGAGAATCTCTTCTGAGCCACACAGCGCATAATCCGGTATCTCATATCGAAAAGTAATTTTTATAGGAGCTTTGATGTAGTTTTGCGGCTCCTTTCCGAAATCCACACTGAGCAGTCTTGCAGTAGGAGAGATAGCCAATAATTCCCGCTCAACACCATTTCTCCATTCACTTTGAAATCCACTGGTGAATATGTTTCGTACACTCTTATCTGATTGTCCTTCGGCAGACACAACCAACTGGCCCTTCAAAGTACCGTCAGCAGTGATCGTTGAAGTTGCGTTGATGCGGAAATAGTGATTTTCAGGAGATGAAACCGGAGTAATCAGCAGATCCGATCCTTCCGGTATTCCGGGGAGATAATTCTGTTGCTGTTCGGCACTGCTCCAAAGTTCGCGGAGAAACGGAACCCAGGTAGGATCGATCGGCATATACGTCCCATTGCTCAATTTAACGACAGCAACACAATGGTTGAAGTGATCGGCCGGGATAGATTCTATTCGGGAAGTGCTCATCGTCATTGCCGGATAGGCTTCCAGTCCCGCCATACGGAGCATCGAGATCGCCAGTCCGGCTTTATCTTTGCAGACACCACACCGATCTGTGAAATTCATCTTCGTATTGTGCAGCGTATATCCTTCTCCTTTTCCCATACTAATACCCGAATAGCGCATATTGTCTGCTACCCAATGCGTAATGACAGAAATCTTTTCCATCTCCGACTTGCACCCTTTGGTCAGCTCATCCACCTTCTTTTGTGCTTCAGGAGTTGCTTCAAAACTTCCGTAATCTTCATTGACTTTGTGAAACCACAACGACTTTTCCTTCCAGTTTGGAGTAGTCGAAAACATCAGTTTGGGAGCAACATCAAACAGATCAACCATATTTCCCTCTTTTATAAAAGGTGTCTGGTGTGAGGTAGTAAATGAATACACCCGGCGATCTCCGTCATTGCGTACCGAAGTGGCACATTCTCCCTGATAAAACTCAAACTGTACCGGCTTATCTTTCGGAAGAGAAACTGTATAGACTTTTCGAACCGTCGGTTCGGTAACCCAGAAAGGAACGATATCATAGTATTCACCCTTCATGGGAGGTACAAAGCGATCTTCATCAGAAGTAGCTTCTCCATCCGTCAGCAGGGCATATGTAAATCCCTTCTTGTCTATTGAATAATCAATGACATCTCCTTTCTCAAGCTTGCCAATCTCAATCATGATCTGTCGTGCACCCCAGTAAATGGATCGGGCAGGAGCCACATAGTCCACTGCCGCAGAAAGGTTCAATTGCCGCTTGCTGCCATCAGTCTTATAAATGGTCACATCCCTAAAAGCAGCAAAAGCTGTCAACGGATCGTAGTCATATTTCAGTACACGATAATTCAGGGCATCTCCCTGACTCTTGATTTGAATGATTTTCCGGATGTAAAAGGAACCGGATCCGTTATCTCTTACTTCCACTCCGGTGCTGTCTAGCAGGCAAACAGTACCTGCCGAAGAATAGATACTCTTCTTTTGTGTTTTTGCTTCCAGTTGTTTCCAGTCCTGTCCCACGCAGTAGGAGAGGCAAACAAACAGAAAGAGGTTTGTCCATAGTAATTTCATAAATACGCAATATATAAGGTATGTTTATAGAAATGCAAAAGTAAACTTTTTTAGCGATTCACCCTTTCTCTTCGATGCAAATAGGATCGTTTTGTTTGCTCATTATTCATTTATATCTATCTTTGTAAATAAAACTAATATAATTCCTATGAAAGGTATCGTGTTGGCCGGTGGATCAGGTACACGTTTGTATCCGATCACCAAGGGAGTATCCAAGCAGATGCTGCCTGTTTTTGACAAGCCGATGATTTATTATCCTATCTCCGTGCTCATGTTGGCCGGCATTCGTGAGATCCTGATTATCTCCACACCACAAGATTTACCCGGATTTCGCCGTTTATTGGGCGATGGTTCAGATTATGGCGTGCGTTTAGAATACGCGGAACAGCCTTCACCGGATGGTTTGGCTCAAGCTTTTATTATCGGTGAGTCGTTTATCGGTACAGATCCTGTCTGTCTGGTGTTGGGAGACAATATCTTTTACGGACAAAACTTTACAAACATGCTCAAAGAGGCTGTGAAGAATGTCGAGGAAGAGAAGAAGGCAACCGTTTTCGGCTATTACGTCACCGATCCGGAGCGTTATGGTGTGGCAGAGTTTGATGCCAATGGCACCGTGCTGAGCATTGAGGAGAAACCCCTTCAGCCCAAATCCAATTATGCGGTAGTCGGACTCTATTTCTATCCCAACAAAGTGGTGAAGGTCGCTAAAGAGATTAAACCTTCTTCACGCGGCGAACTGGAGATCACAACGGTCAATCAGGAGTTTTTAGCCTCCGGCGAACTGAAAGTGCAGTTGCTCAGCCGTGGTTTTGCATGGCTGGATACCGGAACGCATGACTCTTTGAGCGAAGCATCTACTTTTATCGAAGTGATAGAAAAACGCCAGGGACTGAAAGTTGCCTGTCTGGAAGAGATCGCCTATAATAATGGATGGATTACCGCCGATACTTTACGCAAGGTCGCTGCACCCATGCTGAAAAATCAGTACGGACAGTATCTGATAAAACTGATTGAAAAATGAATGTAATTGAAACTTCGATACCCGGTGTTCTGATCCTGGAACCTCGTGTCTTTGCCGATGCCAGAGGTTATTTCTTTGAGTCTTTCTCTCAACGGGAATTCGAAGAGAAAGTTTGTAAAACGGTTTTTATCCAGGACAACGAATCAAAGTCAAGTTATGGAGTACTTCGCGGACTGCATTTTCAGAAGCCGCCTTACTGCCAAAGCAAACTTGTACGAGTGGTAAAAGGCGCGGTACTTGACGTTGTGGTTGATATACGCAAAGGTTCGCCGACCTATGGGCAACATGTCGCCGTCGAACTGAATGAGACCAATAAACTTCAGTTTTTTGTACCCAGAGGTTTTGCGCACGGCTTTTCCGTATTGAGTGAAGAGGTCGTTTTCCAGTACAAATGCGACAACTATTATGCACCGCAGTATGAAGGTGCCGTCGCATGGAATGATCCTGCATTGGCAATTGACTGGCATCTGCCTGCTGATAAGATTCTTCTTTCAGAAAAAGATAAGAATCATGCATTGCTCAAAGATATAGATACTCCATTTGATTTTAATACCAACCTTTATGAGTAATATATTAATTACCGGTGCCAACGGTCAGTTGGGAAATGAGATGGCTACCCTCGCACCCCAAAGTGCGGCAAACCATTACTTCCTGACTGATGTAGCCGAACTGGATATCACAGATCTGGAAGCTGTGCGCGCTTTCGTGCAGGCCAATCGGATTGATGTGATTGCCAACTGTGCCGCCTATACCAATGTGGATAAGGCGGAGGATGACACTGCGACTGCCGATCTGATCAACCACAAGGCAGCAGAAAATCTGGCAATCGTCTGCAAGGAAGCAGATGCTTTTCTGATTCATATCTCTACCGATTACGTGTTTCAGGGTGACAAGAATATTCCCTGTAAAGAAGAGGAACCAACCAATCCGCTGGGCGCTTATGGCCGCACCAAACTGGCCGGTGAACAGGCTATCGCAACGGTGGGATGCGGCTCATTGATCGTCCGTACAGCATGGCTTTACTCTTCGTATGGCAATAACTTTGTGAAGACAATGCGCCGCCTGACTTCAGAACGTGATCAACTTTCCGTTGTTTTCGATCAGGTGGGCACTCCTACATTTGCGGGCGATCTGGCTGCTCTGTTGTTTAAGGTGATTGAAGAGCAACTCTATCTGCAACATACGGGTATCTATCACTTCAGCAACGAAGGGGTATGCTCCTGGTATGACTTTGCAAAGGAGATTGCTTCCCTCTCCGGCAATAGTTGCGATATCCAGCCTTGTCATTCCGACGAGTTTCCGAGTAAAGTCAAACGACCCAGCTTCTCCGTATTGGACAAGACCAAACTGAAACGCGACTTTGGAGTGACAGTTCCTTATTGGAAAGACTCTCTTGTCATTTGTATCCGTCAGTTGGAAGAGAAAGCAAATCAAACAGTCTAAACTATTTTATCGATATGAATTTTAAGCGTAATCTATTAATTACGGGTGGTGCCGGGTTTATCGGCAGCCATGTCGTTCGTCTTTTTGTAACGAAATATCCGGAGTATCACATCATCAATCTGGACAAGCTGACTTATGCGGGTAATCTGGCCAATCTGACAGACATCGAGCAGTTGCCCAACTATACCTTCGTGAAGGGAGATATCTGCGATTTTGATTTTGTGATGGGATTGTTCCAACAATATGCCATTGATGGTGTGATCCATCTGGCAGCCGAAAGTCACGTAGACCGGAGTATCAAGGATCCGTTTACCTTTGCGCAGACCAATGTGATGGGTACCCTTTCGTTGCTTCAGGCAGCCAAGTTGAGCTGGGACGGTGCGTATGACGGCAAACTTTTCTATCATATCTCTACCGATGAGGTGTACGGTGCGTTAGAGTTTGACGGCACCTTCTTTACGGAAACCACCAAGTACGATCCACATTCACCTTACTCGGCAAGTAAGGCAGGGAGCGATCATTTTGTACGTGCTTTTCATGATACATACGGTTTGCCTACGCTGGTGACTAACTGTAGTAACAATTACGGTCCGTACCAGTTCCCTGAGAAACTGATTCCGCTTTTCATCAATAATATCCGTCATGGCAAATCGCTGCCTGTGTATGGCAAAGGTGAAAACGTACGCGACTGGCTCTATGTAGTCGATCATGCCCGTGCCATTGATGTGATCTTCCATAAAGGAAAGGTGGCAGATACCTATAATATAGGTGGCTTTAATGAATGGAAAAACATTGATCTGATCAAGGTCATTATCAAGACGGTGGACAGACTGCTCGGCAAACCGGAAGGTACCTCGGACAAACTGATCACCTACGTGACAGACCGCCAGGGACATGACCTTCGTTATGCCATCGACTCCACCAAACTGAAGAATGAACTCGGATGGGAGCCCAGTCTGCAATTTGAAGAGGGTATAGAAAAAACAGTACAGTGGTATCTGGATCATCAGGAATGGATGGATAATGTTACCTCCGGAGACTATCAGAAATACTACGAAATGATGTATCGGAGCTAAAAGTTTCCTCTTTGTTTAAGAAACAAGTACAAAAAGCGCGATCTTCCAACAGGAGGTCGCGCTTTTTGTTTCTATTCTGTCATTTTGAGAGTATATTAGCTTGTTTCCTTACATTATTTACTGCTTTATGCTGATTAATAAGAAATAGTTGTACATTTGCAGCTTTTAAATTTGCAAATTGCACAGAGCGGCTTAAGCGTAAGTCTGGCTCATTCTTCAGAAGGTCAACAACCGTGTGTTCCGATAATCATAAAACATATTTATCTCCTTTAACTCATCAACAAATGAAGAATAATAAAATTAGTACAAGACTTCTTTCAGTAAGCATTCTTTTCCTCTGTTCAGCGATGAACATTTTTGCGCAGGAATCAGACGTTCACAACATCTCATCCATGTTGGAGGTACAACAATATGAGAGAGCCATTCATATTATGGCGATGTTATTGATAGGATTTGGTTTCTTAATGGTATTTGTAAAAAAATACGGACGTTCAGCATTAACCGCGACTTTTTTGCTGGTTAGTCTCTCATTGCCCCTCTACATGTCCATCAAAGGACTTGGTGTTTTTGAATCGAAAGGAGAAATTGAACAGCTCATTCTTGCAGAATTTGGTGCAGCCAGTTTGCTGATTGCTGCCGGAGCGATACTCGGACGAATCAAGATCTATCAATATTTAGTGCTGGGCTTGTTGTTTATCCCCTTTTATGTATTGAATGAACTGATCGTACTCGATGACTATTTTCACTTTGTAGGAAAAGTAGCCGATACCGGAGGCTCGATTGTTATCCATGCTTTTGGAGCTCTTTTTGGTATAGCAGCAGCTGTTTCTTTGACATCCAAAAAAGATATGGAAGTACCCGTCGTATCTGATGCTACGACTGACAAATATTCTGTTCTGGGTAGTATGGTGTTGTGGGTGTTCTGGCCAAGTTTCTGTGCCGCGCTTGTTCCCGTTGAAGCAATACCTCATACCGTTGTTAATGTCTTTCTTGCCTTGTGTGGATCTACGTTGGCAACCTATCTGACGTCTTTAATTATACGCGGAAAAGCTTGTATTGCCGATATTGCCAATGCGTCTCTGGCAGGAGGAGTTGCGATTGGAGCCACTTGTGATTTTGCTTCTCATCCCCAAGCGATGATTATTGGATGTGTAGCCGGAATCATTTCTACAATAGGATTTGCCATTCTTCAAGACAAGCAACAAAAGTTTCACAAGATCATAGATACCTGCGGTGTATCCAACCTGCATGGAATACCCGGCATCTTCGGAGGACTTGTCGCCATTGCTGTGGTTCCGGATCTGAACATTACGGCTCAATTGACGGGATTGCTCATTACAATCGTCCTTGCTGTTGTTGCCGGTTTGCTTAGTGGAAAGATCATCTCTCTTTTTGGTAAGACTAAAGAAATTTATAACGATTGCAGTGAGCTTTATGATGCGGATTAAAACCTTCAAACTCTCCGAAAACCCCCAATAAACAGCCTCTTGCCTTGATCGTTTCGCTGCAGGTAAAGTTCCGCTTCACTGCAGCGAAGCGAGAGAAACGTCCTGATAGAATGGAAAAGTCTTCAGGACGTTTGTCTCCATGGATAAGTATCGCTTTGAAAAAACATCCTGATATCTCGGAAAAATCGTCCTGATCTTTCTTTCGTTTCATAAACGTGAAACGGAGCACGGATGCCTATGCGGAAATACATTCATACGGACGAAAGGATTGGATCATCTGTATGTCTTGTCAAAGACTGTAGGCTGTTGTTGTCAGGCATTCCTCCGGAAATAATTATTTTTTTATTTCCATTTTCCAAAGAGGCGGAACCCTTGATTTTAATGCACCATGTGCACCAAGACAGCCCCACAGTATCCTGTAGTCATTGTCGTAATGCAAATTGCTGACTTGCTCGCTTCCTTTTTGAATACAAAAATGTTTGCTCCAAGGCAATTTGTTATCTGTTTCTGCAAGGAGTGCATTGTTTTCTGCTATTTTCTGGATTGTATTATTGGCAAAGGTGTAACTATCTGAACATAAAAGAGAGCGTTTTTATGTAACTTTATATATCTTTGCTGAAAATAAAAGTGACACGATCATGAGACAAATTGCAATCCTTCTCTTTATCAGTCTTTATTGCTTAACTGGTTTTTGCCAGTCACCCAGACAATTAACCAAACAAGATTCTGCTAAGATCGAAAAGCAAACAAAAGAGTATCTTGCCCTTTTGCAGGAGCGACTTCAAAAAGAAACTTTTCCGGCCGACTCGAAGAAAAAGATGATCATTACTTTTACGCTTGATACATGCCGGATTGAGCGAATTGCATCTGAACAAATGAAGATTGATTTCTCAACGGCAGGGATGAGCAACGCTGTCAATGAACTGAACAAGCAGTATGATCAACTGTTGAATACCTATTATCAGAAGTTACTGGCAAAGTTGAAGGATTCTGACAAGGAACTGTTAAAACAAGCTCAACGCAACTGGATACAATTCAGGGAGAGCGAACTGAAGCTGATCAATCTCTTGTCGGAGGACAAATATTCAGGAGGAGGGACGATACAAACAAACAGAAGGTCTGTACAATCACTCAATCTGACAAAACAACGTTTGATAGAGTTGGTTCACTATTGGATGGATGTGAACAATTGAGTGTTAATAGGGAAAGTGCCTCTGATACATATTAGTCGTTCCCAACTATTGAAGAGTAATTCTCCTTATCAGGTACTAACGAGAGGTATTTGCAAAGTAGGTTGAGTTGTATTACTCTGCTTTTTTGGTACAAATCAGTACCTTCTGGTTGTCATAGGTGGTTGTGCCAAACAAATAGTTCTCACCTCCGTCTTTGAGCTTTAATCGTTTCTTTAGTTCTTCTGCGGATAATGGAAAATTGCGAACCGCCACATTTGCCTGAGTCACTCCTTTTAATGAGGCACACTGCCTGACTTGATTTATTGTACACCATTCTTTGATCCGAAAGATTCGTCCGGGGAATGCTGCCTCATACCTGTCTGATGTATAGAGGTGGCTGTTGGGGTGAAGTTTTTCTACCTCAAACAAAGAAGAGAGTGTCCGAAAAGCCCCTGCTTTCATGACTGCTGAATTGGGTTCGTAGAGATATTTCTTGAGCGATGTCGCCCATTGGCATTCTGCAATGTGCTCTTGCCCGAAAGTAAACGAAAACTCTTGCGCAGGGTTTTCTTTGTGCAGGTTCACGCAATAGATGGTTGTTTCTCCAGTAAAGTCACGCGAGAGCACGGCCACCAACTCTTTACATTCATTGCGTACCGCAAGGATATACATTGCTTTCACCTGACCCAGTGAGCGAAGAGCAGCGGTGACATCCAGCATGGGTGATAGTTTGATCATTATGTTGGGCGCTTTCTCCAACAAAAGGTTCTTAATGGAAGTAATATCCGGTTCGCAGTCTTCCAGTACGACTGTTTTTTTTCCTTGTCCATCGCGGCGTGCCGGATCCAGAAAGATGCAGTCGCAGGGAGTCATATCCTGTAAATAATTCACTCCGTCACCCTCTTTCACAAGGATATACGACAGACCCAGTACCTCGAAATTGTGACGAGCCAGTTGGCAAAGTTCTGCTTGTCGTTCGACGTATGTAACAGATCGAAAGCCTTCTGCAAGAAAGGAACAATCGATGCCAAGTCCGCCGGTCAGATCGGTAAGTGTATCACCGCTCAGGAGTGACGCTTTATATCGGGCTGTCAACTCTGACGAACATTGTTCGAGGGGAAGATGGTCGGGGAGGAGAATCTCTTTATTGGCATACCAGGTAGGCACTTTCTCTTCAATGCGCTGCCTTCCTGCAATCTGGCGGAGAGCTTCTTTTATATCTGTATCGGGATATTTGCCTGCTTCCAGTGCCAGTTTGCGTACATCATCTTTCAAATGTTCCTGTATAAAATCAGCGAGCGTATTTTGTGCCATCAGTCTATCATTAAGAAGACAAAGATAAGGCTTTTCTTTGAGCAAGCAAATGAGCATTTTGCATTATACGAGGAAAATATCTTTGAAGATTGGATGATTGTAAAGCTTTTATCTATCTTTGCCACTAAATCTACTTAATGTATTATTTGTAACTATAAATTTGATGTTATGAAGAAATTATTCTCGTTTCTTTTTCTCCTTCTACTGCCTTTACTGCTGATGGCAGCTCCTCTGAAAAACATGCCTGTCAGGCTGACGCTTCCCAATGGAGAAATCCTGAACTGTCTGGCATCCGGTGATGAATTTTTTAATTACCTCCATGATGCGGATGGCTATTCCATTGTAAAAGGTGACGATGGCTATTATTACTATGCATTGCGTGCTGAAGGAAATAATCTTATCCCTTCAGACTATAAAGTCGGAACAATAGATCCCAAACAGATCAGCGCACTAAAGAGTGGTTCGTTGATATCCGGCGCGACCTATGAGAATTTGCGAAAAACTTCTCCTTATCTGATGCCGGACGGTACAAACCGGACTGTTGCAAGGTCAATGGGACAAGTAGCAGCCTCTTCGACCTATCTGATTGGAAATACAAATGTGCTTGTCTATTATATCAAACTGGCTGATGACGATAAATTTACCAAAAGTTATGCCGAGGTCAATTCGCTCTACAACTCAACATCAAAAACGACCGCTTCAGTCAAAGGTTATTATGAGGCTAATTCGTATAACAACTTCAGCTTTACCGCACATTTTATCCCCGGTGCTGCTCCCAATGGTGCAATCAGCTACTACGAGGATAAGATGGACCGTGCGTATATGAATAGCGGTAATAATCCTCCTGTGCCAGAATCCAGTTGGGCAGCACAAGGTGCAAACCGTGAACATTGTCTTTTGCGTAGAGCTGTAGAATGGGCAAATGTCAATGCGCCTCTGCCTGATGGTATGAATGTGGATAAAGATAACGACGGTAATGTGGATAATGCCTGTTTTATTATAGCAGGTGCTGCAACTACCTGGGGAAGTACGTTGTGGCCTCATGCATGGAGTCTGTATTCGACCAATGCGTATGTAAATACAACTACCGGACAGAAAAAGATTGGTAATTATATCTTGCTTTTTGGTGATTGGCTGGATAAGAATGTGGTCTGTCACGAATTGAACCATACGCTGGGTGATCCGGACTATTATCGCTATGATGATATGTATCCCAATGGAAGCCCTGTTACCGGATGGGATCCGATGGAAAACAATAATAATGTATATACGTTGACTTTCAAGAAAAACAAATATCAAAACGTCTGGTTACCCAATGTCCCGGAGATTACAGAGTCGGGCACATATACCCTGAAGTCGGTTCTTTCTCCTGATAGTAACTGTTATAAGATTGCTTCTCCTTATGACTCTAAGTCTTATTTTATGCTGGAATATCGCCAGAAGAAGGGGCTTTATGAAGGTAATGTGCCTGGAAATGGATTGATCGTTTACCGTATCGATACTCGCTATTCCGGTACTCAGAATGGTCCGTACAAAGATGAATTATTCATTTTGCGTCCGGGAGGTACTTTGGGTAGCGGAGGTGATGCTTCCAAAGCCAATTTCTCTTCTGCTGCCGGTGTCGATCGTCCGGCGATCAACGATTATACCAATCCTCCGAGTTACCTTCAGGATGGTGGGTTTGGCGGACTTGATATTTCTGATATCTCCGCTGCCACGAGCGACTCTTCACGTATCACTTTCAAAGTGACTATCCGTTCGAAGAAAGACTCCGTCAAGCCGGCTCTTGGTCCGAGCTATACCAATTACCGTCTGATGAACGGCTTGTCTCTGGGTGCTCTCACATATCTTCCGGAGAGCAACCGTTTTTCTTCGAAGCAAGATCTGGCGGTGACTGATGGTATGTTTGAAAAGTTCAAGATTAAGTATGTGAGTAATTCGAAGTTCCAGTTTCTGATCTATCCTTCTGATAACTCTAATCTCTGTCTGATGGTTGACTCTCTGGCCGCTGCCGATGATTCTCTTTGTATAGGAGCCTATAATTCTTCCGATAAGAAGCCCTGGCAGTTGTGGGAGTTCACGTATGGAGACGGTGCGGGCTATATGATCCGCAATGTGAATAATCCGGATCTTTATCTGACGACGACTACCGCCGGTTCGCGTCCGGTCGTGGTTCGCAAGCGTGCAGGAACAAAAGCTCAGTTCTGGTATCTGAAGGAAGTTTCCGGCCGTTCATTGGCGGGCGAAGCGCAACAGATCAGCGATGGTGGCTATTACAAGATCAAGAGCAAAAGCACCGGTTTGGCGCTTCAGCCTTCCGGTACTGCCGATGGTGATGTGATTCAGCAGATGACCGCGTCAACCGATGATGCACAGTTGTGGAAGGTTTCCTTGACAAGCGACAGTATGGCATATGTCTTTACCAATGTGAAAACGGGTAAGGTGCTTGATGTGCGTTCCTTCAAGATCCTGGGTGTACAGCTTTTCCAATCCAATAACGTGAGTGAGATAGACTACGGACAGCAGTTTGAGTTGTTGCCTTTAAGCAACGGTTCGTACGGAATCCGCAGCCGTTTGACCGCCTACGGACTGGACAACTCGGGCAAAACGAAAGACAAGGGTCAGGTGATTCAATATACCTATCAGGCAGCGACCAATGCAAATCAGCAATGGGTGCTGGAGGAAGATTATGAAAAGAACAATCTGTTGAAGAACGGGACATTTGAAACGGGACTGACCAACTGGACGGTGAGCACGACTCCAACTGCCGTAACTTCCAAGACGATTTTGGATACGAATAATCCTCTGGTGGGCAAATATGCGCATGTTCTTAATAACTCCGGTCTGACGCTGGATATGAAACAGTATGTCTCTTCGCTTCCATACGGAAAATATGTAATGACGGCGTATGTGCGTAGCAGCGGTGGTTTTGTGATGTATGCCAAAGATACTTCGGAGGATGATTCTGAGGTTCAGACAGCCATTGGTTCCTCTGCTACTAACGGTGCTTTTGTGAAGGTATCCATACCTGTCATAGTCACGGGTTCTGCTCAGATCGGTTTCAAGGGAACGAACACAGGTTCTTCGTGGATTGATGTGGATAATGCCTCCTTCCGTTTGGTTGAATTGCTGACGGATGAGCGTATCGAAGAGGTGGCTGTGGATCAACCGCTGTTCAATGCTCCCAATCCATTTGAAGATGAAACAGTCTTTACGTATAGTTTGACCTCAGCGTCTTCGTCTGTTCGTTTGTCAATTTACAACACCGACGGACGTTTGATGGACAGTGTGACCGGTTTGCCTTGCGAACAGGGAGTGAATAACTTCAGGTACAGTAATCCGGGTCTGACGGGTGGAATCTATTATGGTATTCTGACCATTCAGAGTGATAGCGAGATACAACGACAAACAGTCAAGATCCTTGTGAAATAAGACTTTAGAATAAAAGATATCCCCTAGATAATAGTCTTTATCTAGGGGATATCTTTTATTTGAAGTAAAAAGCCCCTATAATATGATTAAAGACTCGATTATTACAAAATTTTTTAGCATAGCAGCATGCGCAAATACTTTTCAGGCAGGATATGCACAAAAAGTAAAGACTCCGAACGTGATTATTATCAATGCAGACGATCTCGGGTTTGGCGATATTTCCTGCAATGGTCAACGGACACTACTAACTCCCAATATTGATAAGCTGGCCAAAGAGGGTCTTAATTTCTACGATGCGCACAGTTCGGCAGCGACCTCTACTCCCAGTCGTTATTCATTGCTCACCGGATATTATCCTTCCCGCAATATAGATGCCAATGTTCTTCCCGGTGATGCGCCATTAATTATAGATACGCAACGTCAGAATTTGCCGAAGATATTTAAATCGGCAGGCTACACTACTGGGGTTGTTGGAAAATGGCATTTAGGATTGGGTGTAAAAGGAGAGAAAACAGACTGGAATCAGCAAATTATTCCCGGAGCCAATGAAGTTGGTTTTGATTATTCCTACCTATTGGCTGCTACTTGCGACCGTATGCCCAATGTGTATGTCGAAAATGGTACGGTCGTGAATCTTGATCCAAACGATCCGATCGAAGTCTCTTACAAAAAGAACTTTCCCGGGATGCCCACAGGAAAAGATAATCCAGAGCTATTGAGGCTATTCCCTTCTGTTGGTCACAATCAGGGAATTAACAACGGGGTGCCTCGTATCGGTTATATGAAAGGAGGGACGAATGCTCTTTTTGTCGATGAGAATATGGCAGATACTTTTCTTTTGAAAGCAAAAGATTTTGTTGCTATAAATAAGGACAAACCTTTCTTTTTGTATTATGCTTTGCATGAACCTCATGTGCCACGTTTGCCAAATGAACGTTTTCTGGGAAGATCAGGGATGGGGACTCGTGGTGATGCCATTCTTGAAGCTGATTGGTGTGTGGGTGAATTTATGAAATATCTCGACGAGTGTGGAATTCGCGAAAATACGATTGTCATCTTTACCAGTGATAATGGTCCGGTACTCGATGACGGTTATAAGGATGAGGCAGTCGAAAAAGTCGGTTTACATAAGCCGTCGGGTCCATTCAGAGGAATGAAATGTGATTATTACGAAGGAGGTACAAGAGTGCCGTTTATTGTAAACTGGAAATCTCATATAAAGCCGGGAATATCAAATGCATTGGTTAGTCAGTTGGACTTTCTTCCATCTTTTGCCTCATTTCTCAATCAGGAATGTATTTCTGTAGATGGTGAGAATGTGATGAATGCTTTCTTGGGGAAATCCAATAAAGGGCGTGAAAAGATTATTCTTGAAGGGTATCTTCGCAAGGTTTCATTCCGATACATGAACTGGTCGTATGTGCCGGCATATGGAAAGAAATCGGCTGAGTTGTATGATCTGAGAAAGGATATTGCTCAGAAAAATGATCTGTCAAAACAGAATCCCCGTCAGTTACAAATGATGAAATCTATGTACGAAGAATTGTATACGGGTTGTCAAAGTGAATGACAATCAGAAGAAGTAGTCAGAGATAAAACACATGCAACTTCTTGTTTGAAAATTCAAAGTTTGATAGTCGAAACACCATACAATGATTATGAAAAATTTTATTTTTCCCAGTAAATCTCTTCTGCCATTTAGTTTCCTTGTATTTACAAGTAACATGTGTGCACAGAAACAAGAGCGTCCCAACGTAATATTTATTCTGGCTGATGACTTGGGTTGGAATGATTTAGGTTGTATGGGTAGCAGATATTATGAAACGCCAAACATTGACCGTCTGGCTAAACGTGGTGTCTTGTTTACAAATGCATATGCAACTTGTCCGGTGTCCAGCCCTTCCCGTGCAAGTATATTGACCGGTCAATATACGCCTCGTCATGGTATTACAGATTGGATTGGCGAAGCTTCCGGAGAAGAATGGCGTAAACTCGGACGTCATAGTAAGTTGCTTCCTCCTTGTTATGTGTTGAGTCTACCAAAAGAAGAATTGACTTTGCCGGAATATCTGAAACAATATGGGTATTCTACCTTTTTCGCAGGAAAGTGGCATTTGGGAGAGGAAGGATCATGGCCTGAGGATCATGGATTTGATATCAATAAGGGCGGATGGTCAGCTGGAAGTCCTAAAGGTGGATATTTTAGTCCTTATGAAAATCCAAGGTTATCCGATCTGAAAGATGGCGAGAACCTTTCTATGCGTTTAGGGATAGAAACGGTTTCTTTCATTCGTGAGCAGTACAAGAAGAAAAAGAAGAATCCTTTTTTTGCTTATTTGTCATTTTATGCTGTACATGGACCGATACAGACATCCCAGGAAAAATGGAGTTACTTTCGTGACAAGGCTGAACGGATGGGCATTAAAGAGAACGCATTTGAAGTGGATCGCACAATGCCGGTTCGCCAGACGCAGGACAATCCTGTATATGCGGGATTAATACAACAGATGGATGATGCTGTCGGGGTGCTACTTGATGCAATAGAAGAAATGGGTCTGGATAAAAATACGATGATTATCTTTACGAGTGATAACGGTGGTGTTACTTCCGGAGATGCCTTTTCTACTGCCTTGCTTCCTCTTCGTGGTGGCAAAGGACGTCAGTGGGAAGGTGGCATTCGTGAACCTCTTCTGATAGAATATCCGGGTTGTAAATCTCCGGGTAGCAACTGCGATGTACCTGTGATAGGGACGGACTTTTATCCTACGATTCTTGACTTTGCAGCTCTTCCTCTGGTTCCACAACAGCACATGGATGGTGTTAGCATAATGCCTTTACTGGAAGGTAAAGAGATTGCCTCACGTTCATTATTCTGGCATTATCCTCATTATGGCAACCAAGGAGGAGAACCTTCATCTATAATTCGTAAGGGTGACTGGAAGCTTATCTATTATCTTGAAGATCAACATTGTGAATTATATAATCTTGCAACAGATATCAGTGAGAGTGAGCCTTTAAATCATATGTATCCGGATAAAGTAAAGGAACTAAAAACATTGCTTGATGCCTGGCTAATTGAAGTTGATGCCAAAATGCCGGTGGCAGATCCTATGTATAATCCTTTGGAAGAGAAACAGGTGAAGATAGGATGGAAGACCAAGATGCTCCAACAACAGGAAACGTTGCGTAAAAAGATGCTGACTAAAGGCTGGGAACCAAATCAGGATTGGTGGGGAAGTAAAGTGACTGTGGATTAAAAAAAGAGGGCGATTCGCATCGACCTCTCTATATAATAACTTTTCTTTATATTAACAATCATGGCATAGTCTCAAAGACCGCTTGCCAGACTTCATTTACAAAGATAACTGTTTTTTTTTGATAACCTACCGTTATTTACAGGAAAAAAGAGTCCTTTGAAGAAAGGATGTTACCTGTTTTCCAACCGCTTTTGACGTACAGCCTCATAGATCAAGACACCTGCTGCAACGGAAACATTCAGCGAACCGATCTTTCCCAACAGAGGGATTGAAACCAGGTCGTCACACATTTTAAGATGTTCAGGAGCAACTCCGGTGTCTTCAGCACCCATGATGATGGCGACCGGATCGGTATAAGAGACCTCGGTATAATTAGCAGAAGCTTTTTCAGTAGCTGCGATAATGCGGAAACCGGAGTTCTTCAGGTAGCGAAGAGCCTCTTTCAAAGAGTTTTCACGGCATACAGGCAGTGTCATTAATGCACCGGCTGAAGTCTTTACCGCATCTCCGCTTACCGTCACACTACCACTTTTGGGAATGACGATGCCGTGCACACCGGCACACTCGCAGGTACGGGCAATTGCACCAAAGTTGCGCACATCAGTAATGCCGTCAAGTACCAGAATCAGAGGAGTTTTACCTTCTTCAAACAAGGTGGGGACAAGATTGCCCAATGATGCGTAAGAGATAGCCGGCAAAAAAGCAATCACACCTTGATGGTTCTTGTTTGTATACCGGTTGATACGATCAACAGGAACACGTTGCACAGTGATATTTGTCCCTCTGATAGCCTCAAACAATTCGCGAGAGAGATCGCTTGTCATATCTTTTTTAACAAGAATCTTATCAATCTCTTTTCCTGCTTCGATAGCTTCTATCACGGCGCGGATACCGAATATCATGTCGTTTGTTTCCATTTTGTAGTCTCAGTTTGAATCCACAAAAGTAGTGTAAATCAGCGATAATACCAATTAATCGGATTGAAATAGCGGGATTCATATTCGTTTTACTAAATTTGCGTCCAGATCCGAAATAATACAATAACCTATCTAAAGAACTATTTGCATGAAGAAAACACTACTATTTCTCCTATGGGCGATATTGTTTCCCTTTGGGGTGCTCAAGGCGCAAACACTACCGGTGATCAGTACTGAAACAGATACTGTGTGGTACTATATTAAGTTTAAAAATGGAGGCGCTGTGCTTCAGGACATGGGCGAAGGTGCTATTCTGATGACTCAGACGGCTACGTCAGGAAACAAAGCGCAACTCTGGAAAGTGACCGGTACTGCCAATGCGTATGTGATTACGAGTCAATACGGACGATCCATATCCTATTCTTCCTCTGCCTCTCGTTTCACCACCAACGCTTCTTCCTCTATCAAGTTTAAGTTTATTGCTACGACCAATGCTACCTATGCTCCGGCCTGGGAATTGCAACGTGCAGGTCAAAGTACCTGTATGAATCAATTTGGTGGTGCAGGTTCCGGAAGGCAACTGGGTGAATGGAGTGCTTCAGATGTGAATAACCCGTTGGAATTCGTATTGCCTTCCTCAATGGGTGTTCTGACTTTGGCTGAAGCTGAACTGACCGGCACTTCTTCTGCGCCGGAATCCAAGTTGTCATTGTGGTATAGAAAACCAGCGACAGAATGGATGACTTCTGCCTTACCGATCGGTGATGGCCAGTTTGGAGCCATGCTGTTTGGCGGAGTGCGTCAGGATCAGATCCAGCTGAATGAAAAGACGCTCTGGAGTGGCAATAAGACCTCCTATGGCGCATATCAGAATTTTGGAAGTCTCTATATTACCAGCGAACAGATTACAGCAGCTCAGAATTACCGTCGCGAACTGGATATTGAGAATTCTGTAGCCAAGGTCGTGTTTGAATCGGGTGGCGTGGCTTATACCCGTGAGTATTTTGCCAGCAATCCCGATAGTGCTATTATTATTCGCTTAACGGCTTCTGAGGCCGGAAAGATCACGACGGACCTACAGCTGGTTGATGGACATACGTCCGCAATCAACTATACGACGGAAGGAGCGACTTTTAGCGGCAAACTTGCATTGGTTTCCTATTATGCCCGTATGGCGATCAAGACAGATGGTGGTGTAGTTACTGTCAATCCGAAGGGTGGAATTCACGTGGAAGGGGCCAATTCGTTGCTGATAGTGCTGCGTGGTGGCACAAACTATGATGCAAAAAATATGAACTACATATCCAATACGGCGGGACTGCCAGCGCGTGTTGATCGACAGGTAGCAAATGCTTTGTCTAAGAGTTATGAGGATCTGAAATCTGCTCATATTGCCGATTATAAAGGTTTGTTTGATCGCGTGAAGTTTGTGATCGATGGTACGACAAACACGATGCCTACCGATGAGTTGATCAAGACATATAATATTTCCTATTCGGACATGTTTCTGGAGCAACTCTATTTTAACTACGGCCGTTATCTGATGATCAGCAGTTCGCGTGGTGTCGATCAGCCTTCCAATTTGCAAGGTATCTGGAATCATCGTAATGATCCACCCTGGAGCTGCGATATCCACAGTAATATCAATGTGCAGATGAATTATTGGCCAGCCGAACCAACCAATCTTTCGGATTTGCACAAACCTTTTTTGAACTATATCTACAATGAATCGCAGATTCATTCACAGTGGAAGCAGAATGCGAAAGATGCTGGTCAGACGAAGGGCTGGACACTCTATACGGAGAATAATATTTTTGGTTATCATGGTGGCTTTATGCACAATTATGTCATAGCCAATGCCTGGTATTGTATGCACATGTGGCAACATTACCGTTTTACGATGGACAAAGCGTATCTGAAAAATGTGGCTTATCCGGTCATGAAGAGTTGCTGTGACTTTTGGTTGGAACGATTGATTCAAGATCGGGTAGTCAAAGATGGTACCTGGGTTTGCCCGAATGAGTATTCTCCCGAAAACGGACCTGCCGCAGAGGATGGTACTGCTCATTCGCAGCAGTTGGTTTGGGATCTCTTCAACAGCACGCTTCAGGCTATGGAGGTACTGGGCGACGAACTGAATGAAGATGCTGCTTTCGTGACTGACCTGAAAGCTAAGTTTGCACATCTGGATAATGGATTGCATATTGATTCCGAAGGGTATTTACGTGAGTGGAAGTATTCAGATAGGTCTGTTGGCGAACCGGGACACCGTCATAATTCGCACTTGATGGGCCTATATCCCGGAAATCAGATCTCTCCGTTGATTGATAAGACCATCTTTGATGCGGCCATCAAATCACTGACTGCCCGTGGTGATATCAGTACCGGATGGTCGATGGGTTGGAAAATCAACTTATGGGCTCGCGCTCTGGATGGTGACCATGCAAATAAGATTTTGAAATCGGCATTAAGACTTTCCACAACTACCACGACGGATCAGTCTGCCGGTGGCATTTATGAGAATCTACTGGATGCGCATGCCCCGTTCCAGATTGATGGTAACTTTGGTGCGACATCGGGCGTCTCTGAAATGCTGCTTCAAAGTCAATTGAATATCCTGCAGATTCTTCCGGCGCTTCCATCTGTATGGCCCAAAGGTTCTGTAACAGGTTTGCGGGCTGTTGGTGATTTTCAGGTTGACATCGAGTGGGAGGCACTAAAAGCAACCCGAATTGTTATTCTCTCCGAAGGTGGATTACTGTGCGATCTCGCTTATCCGGGTATCACGAATTACCAACTGAGAGATGATGAAAACAAGTATATTCCGGTCAAGATTATAGACGGAAATCGCATTCAATTTCCAACTGAAGCCGGTAAGACGTATACTTTTACTCTGGGTACTGTTGGACTGGTTGAAGCTGAAAACTATAACAATGGAGTAGAGGGAGAGGCTTTCAAAGCCCTGGATGTGATCAACGAAGATGGAGTCTATCGTAATGATGGCATCTACATCCGTCCTTATCTGAATAACTATTACGTCTCCTTGAGACAAGGAGAGTGGACACGTTATACGGTGTTTGTTGCTGACAGTTCCTTTTATAAACTCTCTGCATTTGCTCATTCTCAAGCTGCTACTTCCAAGGTAGGAGTTTCCATTGATGGAGTATCAAAAGGAACTTTATCGGGAGCAACGACATCTGATTTCTCTGATATAAGCTTGGGAAGTTCTTTTTTCTTAGCAGCGGAAATGCATACGATTATCCTCTCCGGTGATGAAGGTACTACCGATTTGGAGCATTTCCGCCTGGAACCTTACGTGGAGAAGAATCGTCTTGCGGATGGGAACTATTACATTGAGAAAGATGGATTGTACCTGACCAATAACCATACCGTAGGCTCAACTCTTCCTCCGAAGTTCAGAGCACTGAAAGCTGAAGATACCGATCAGAGACAGGGATGGATTCTAACGTATGATGCTGACAGAGATCGTTATAAACTCGCAAGCATGAAAGATAGCTGTTATGTGAATGAGAAAGGAGCTTTCTCCAAAGAGACAACGACTCCGTATGATGCGGATATGCACACCTTCTCAATCTATTATAATGGGTTGAAGTATGCGATTCAGACGGGTGGAATAGCAGGAGTTGCTCCTCTCTATTTTGATGTCGATCGTCTGAGTAAAGGTGCTCAGTCTGATATACCTTCCAATTTTGAATTTAACTTTATTCATTATGATGGTTTATTGGATGCTCGTTCCGAACTGTTACAGTCTGATATTCGGGTGCATCAGGAGGGAGATCTTGTGACTGTGTCCGGAGAAGATATATGTCAGGTATCGATCGTATCCATTGTCGGTTCGCTGCAATTAATATCATTTGAACCGACTTTCAGCACAGCTTCCTTGGCTGCCGGTTACTACCTGCTGGCTGTTAAACGAACAAATGGAACAATTTATACAACTAAGATAGTAGTAAGATGAATGATTCTGTAAAATCCGTCAAGAAAATCCGATTTGGAGTTGTTGGCACAAATACTATTTCTGACAAAGTCATAGCAGGAGCCCTGTTGGATCCTCGTTTTGTATTAACCTCCGTCTATTCGCGCACACAGGCGCAGGCTGACTGGTTTGCTTCGAGACATGCGATCCCGCATACCTATACTTCTTTGGAACTGATGGCGGAGAGCCCTCTGATTGATGCCGTTTACATTGCTTCCCCCAACTCATTACATGCATCGCAAAGCATTCTTTTTATGAAACACGGCAAACATGTGTTGTGTGAAAAAGCCTTTGCCTCTAATGCCCGTGAAGTACGTGAGATGATTGCTACCGCAACTACGCATAAAGTGGTGCTTATGGAGGCAATGAAGCCAACGCTTACTCCCAACTTTGCAGCCGTTTGTGATGCACTGCCTGCAGTCGGAAAAGTACGCAACTATTTTTCCTGTTACTGTCAGTACTCATCGCGTTATGACAAATTCAAAGAGGGTGTTGTGCTGAATGCTTTTAATCCGGTACTCTCCAATGGTGCTTTGCTGGATATCGGGGTATATACCATTTATCCGATGGTGGTGCTCTTCGGTGCACCAAAATCCATTCAAGCGACTGGATTCAAACTTTCTTCCGGTGTTGATGCACAGGGAAGTGTCTCTTTTATTTATGACAATATGACGGCAACTATTCTGTTTTCTAAAGTTTCAGATTCCACACTCCCTACTGAGATTCAGGGGGAGGATGGAACGATTTGGCTGGACCGTATCAATATCATCAAAGAGGTAACACTCTCTTTACGAAATGGAGAAAAGAGAGTGTTGACACGTCCTCATTGTGGAGAGGACTATTACTATGAGGTGGCAGAGTTTATAGATCTGATTCAGTCTGGCAGAATAGAATCGCTGATCAATAGTCACGCCAACTCTCTTATCACGATGCAAATTCTTGACCAGATCCGACATCAGCTTGGGGTACGTTATCCGGCGGACTGATCATTCAGTTTGTGCCTTTGGTAAAAAAGTAGCCGGTCCTTCATGCAGAAAGACCGGCTATTGTATTATGAGATTAAAGAGTTATTGAAACATCTCTTTGAAATGAGAGAATATCTTCTTCTTCACACTTTGATTTGGTTTGAAATTGGAAGATTCCATCAGGGTTTCCATTGTCTTCTTTTCATCGCGACTCAATGTCTCAGGGATGTATACGCTGATATTGATCAGCAAATCACCCGTTCCGTAGTGATTAACACTCGGCAAACCTTTGCCTTTCAGACGTAATACCTTACCGGGTTGTGTACCTGGCTCAATCTTTACTTTCACTTTACTATCAATGGTAGGGATTTCTACAGTTCCTCCCAATGTGGCAGAAGGAACGCTTAAGAGCAAATTATAGACCAGATCGTTTTCGTCGCGGATCAGTTCCGGATGCTCTTCCTCTTCAATCATTATCAGCAAATCGCCATTTACGCCACCACGACGTGCTGCATTCCCTTTGCCACTGGCATTGAGCTGCATTCCTTCAGCAACACCTGCCGGAATATTGATTGTGATCACTTCTTCATCACGTACAATACCTTCACCATTACACTCCTGACATTTATTCGTAATGATTCTACCTTCTCCGTTACAGGCACTACAAGGAGCAGTTGTCTGCATCTGTCCCAGCATTGTATTGACTATACGGGTTTTTACACCTTTACCACCGCATGACGAACAAGTAGTGTAGCTGCTTCCATGTTCAGCACCGGTACCGTTGCAATGTTTGCAGGCTACATATTTCTTTACTTTGATTTTCTTCTCAACACCTTTTGCTATCTCTTGCAGGTCGAGTTTCACCCTTACACGTAAATCGGAACCACGGTTTACATGCTGTCCGCCTGAGCGACCTCCGCCAAAACCTCCGAATCCACTAAATGCACTGTGACCACCGAAAATATCTCCGAAATGAGAGAAGATATCATCCATTGACATGCCACCACCATATGAACCACCGCTGGCAGCTGAAGTGCCGACACCAGCATGGCCAAACTGGTCATATCTTTCCTTCTTAGCGGGATCACTCAGTACTTCATAGGCTTCTGCAGCCTCTTTAAATTTCTCTTCAGCTTCTTTGTTACCTGGATTTTTGTCCGGATGATATTGAATCGCTTTCTTTCTGTATGCTTTTTTTATCTCTTCAGCAGTAGCGCTCTTGGATATCTCCAGCACTTCATAAAAATCTCTTTTTGTAGCCATCTTCAGAATCTTCTATAATTATTCACCTACGATCACTTTTGCGAAACGGATCACTTTGTCATTCAGGATATATCCTTGCTGGATGCAATCGATGATCTTTCCTTTCATCTCCTCTTGTGGAGCAGGAACTACAGTCAATGCTTCATGAAACTCAACATCAAAAGGCTTTCCAATGCATTCCATTTGTTTTACATTATTCTGTTTCAGATAGGCCTGGAATTTTGAGTAAATAAGATTTATACCGTCCATTTCTGCAGGTGAAACAGCACTCTGACTCATTACTTGAATGGCTCTTTCAAAATCGTCGATTATTGGTAACAAAGATGTCAAAGCGGTTTCTCCGCCGTTCTTGATAAGTTCTGCCTTTTCCTTCAGTGTCCGTTTACGATAGTTGTCAAAATCAGCTCTCAAACGGAGGTATGTATCATTCAATTCGTCGTATTTTTCAGTTAGCTCTTTGATCGGATCTTTAGCGGATTCTGTCGTCTCTGCAGCCTCCTGCGTAGTTTGATTATCCAATACAGGCTCCTGCTGTTCAGTTTTTACATCCTTAACTTCTGTCTCAGCATTCGTCGTTTTCTTATTCATAAATATCTCCTTTAATTGTATATATACTGTTTCATTGCTTTCATGCTTACAAATCTAATGCCAGCTTGGCAGTGATATTCTTTTTGGCAGAAGATATTACTTCTTTTCTGTCAAGAATGTCATCCTTTTGTCTCAAATAAGAGTGTGACAGTGGCTTTCACTTGTTTAATCAGAGCTTCGGGAGCAATTTTTAGTTGAAGCCCTCTGACTCCGGCACTTACAAATATCTCCGGATAATTTTTACAACTTTCATGTATAAAGGTAGGAAAAGGCTTCTTCATTCCGATTGGCGAACAGGCTCCTCTTATGTATCCCGTTGTCGGTAGCAATTCTTTCAAAGGAATCATCGCACAACTTTTGTTTCCGGAAACTTTAGCTGCGAGTTTGAGATCCACCTCTTCTTCCCCGGGAACGATGCAAACAAAGTGTCCGGTTTTATCTCCTTTGAGTACAAGCGTTTTGAATACCCTGTCGATATCCTCACCCAGTGACTCTGCTACGTGAATAGCACTCAGATCATTTTCATCCACTTCATAAGGGATCAGTTCATAGGGGATCTTTGCTTGTTCAAGAAGTCGTGCTGCATTCGTCTTTTGTATCTTCATCTCTTTCTGTGTTGAACTGAAAAACAGGATATCACCGTTTATCGGTAATATCCTGTTTTTATGAGCTGTCAGTTATTTCTTACTCTTCTTTTCCGTGACAGTTTTTGTATTTTTTTCCACTTCCGCAAGGACATGGATCATTTCTACCAACTCTCTTTTCTACACGTACCGGCTCATGATTGATTTCCTGATGCTCTCCCGGTAGCGGAGGACGTTGTCCTGGAGATAACTGTCTTTTGGGCTGTTCCGTTTCGTCCTTTGACGTTCTGTATTTACTGAAGTCCTGTTTCTTTTCAGGAGCAGCCTGATGTACCTCTTCCGGTTCGCGTACAGGTATCTGTCCACGCATCAGAACAGAAGCTGCTTTTTTATTCATGGAGTTTACCATTTTCTTAAAGAGACCGTATGATTCAAGCTTGTAAATCAATAATGGATCTTTTTGTTCGTAGCTTGCATTCTGAACTGAGTTACGTAACTCATCCAGTTCACGTAAGTGCTCTTTCCAAAGTTCGTCAATGGTATGGAGCAGAATTGATTTCTCAAATGATTTGACTACCTCTTTACATTCCGTATTATAGGCTGCTTCCAGATTGCATGTGATATTGTACATCCGTTTACCATCTGTAACAGGAATAAGAATGTTTTGGTACATCTGACCTTGGTTCTCATATACTTGTTTGATAACCGGATAAGCGACTGTAGCCATCCGATCCATTCTACGTTTAAAGGTCTCGAGAGCCGTTTCAAAGAGCTCGTCAATCAGAGCATCCGTTTTCTTATTCTGCATTTCCTCTTTCGTAGTCTTCAACTCCAGACCGAGTACACGGATCACTTCCTCTCTCATGAGTTCGAGATTGTTGGATTCCAGAGCTTCATGAACAATGTCAGTAGAAACGTCATACAAGATATTCACAATGTCCGTTCCGATACGTTCTCCCATCAAAGCATGCTTGCGTTTGGTGTAGATGACTTCACGTTGAGCATTCATTACGTCGTCATATTCAAGCAGTCTTTTTCGAATTCCAAAGTTATTCTCTTCAACTTTTTTCTGTGCGCGTTCGATAGATGTTGAGATCATTTTGTGCTCAATGACTTCACCTTCTTTAAAACCAAGTTTGTCCATCACATATTGAATACGTTCAGAACCGAATACGCGCATCAGATTATCTTCCAGAGAGATAAAGAATACAGAAGATCCCGGATCTCCTTGTCGTCCTGAACGACCGCGCAACTGGCGGTCCACACGGCGCGATTCATGGCGTTCGGTACCAATAATTGCCAAACCACCTGCAGCCTTTACTTCATCACTCAGCTTAATGTCGGTACCACGTCCCGCCATATTTGTAGCAATTGTTACTGTACCACTTTTTCCTGCTTGTGCGACAATGTCCGCCTCGCGTTGGTGAAGTTTAGCATTCAAGACATTATGGTCAATTTTGTTCATGACAAGCATACGACTCAGTAACTCGGATATTTCCACAGAAGTGGTACCCACCAATACTGGACGACCTTGCTTGTTCATCTCAATAATTTCCTGGATTACGGCTGCATATTTCTCTCGTGCTGTACGATATACACGATCGTTCATGTCATTACGGGTCACCGGTTTGTTCGTAGGGATAACAACCACATCCAATTTGTATATATTCCAAAACTCACCTGCTTCTGTTTCTGCAGTACCGGTCATACCGGAAAGCTTGTGATACATGCGGAAGTAGTTCTGCAAAGTGATTGTTGCGAAAGTCTGTGTGGCAGATTCCACTTTTACACGTTCTTTAGCTTCAATCGCCTGGTGAAGTCCATCTGAATAGCGACGTCCCTCCATAATACGGCCGGTCTGTTCGTCGACGATCTTGACCTGGTTATCAATCACCACATATTCATCGTCTTTCTCAAACATGGCATACGCCTTCAGTAGCTGATTGACAGTGTGTACCCGTTCAGATTTAATGCTGTATTCTGCCATTAACTCATCTTTCCGGGCAATCTTTTCTTCTTCCGATAATCCCATATTTTCCAACTCAGAGAGTTGTGAGCCAATATCCGGTAATACGAAGAAGTCTGGATCACCAAGATCTGCGGAAATCAGATCATTTCCTTTATCTGTCATCTCAATTGAGTTGTTCTTCTCATCAATCACAAAGTAAAGCGGATCTGTTACTTTATGCATCTCACGCATATTGTCCTGCATGTAAAACTCTTCTGTTTTAAGCATGGTTGTGCGCATACCCGTTTCGCTGAGAAACTTGATCAAAGGTTTGTTCTTTGGCAGACCTTTGTGCGAACGATAGAGAAGGAGTGATCCTTCCTCCAGTTGTTCTTTGCTGTTACCTTCTTTCAGCAATGTTTTAGCATCTGCCAGCAGGCGGGTGGTAAGAGCTTTTTGAGCGTTGACAAGCTTCTCTACTCTTGGACAGAATTCATCAAATAGTTGTTCTTCGCCTTTTGGTATGGGACCCGAAATGATTAAAGGAGTACGTGCATCATCAATCAACACGGAGTCAACCTCATCGACAATCGCATAATTGTGTTTGCGTTGCACCAGATCTTCGGGTGAAGTAGCCATATTATCACGCAGGTAGTCAAATCCAAACTCATTATTGGTTCCGAATGTAATGTCGGCCATATAAGCTTGTCGACGTTCTTCAGAATTAGGACGGTGTTTATCAATACAGTCTACGGACAAACCGTGGAACTGATACAGTGGCCCCATCCATTCCGAGTCACGTTTGGACAAATAGTCATTGACTGTTACAATGTGTACTCCATTTCCGGTCAAAGCATTCAGGAATACCGGTAAGGTTGCTACAAGTGTTTTACCCTCTCCGGTAGCCATTTCAGCGATTTTTCCTTTGTGTAATACGACTCCACCAAACAGCTGAACGTCATAGTGAACCATATTCCATACCTGGTCATTACCTCCGGCTATCCAATGATTGTTGTAGATAGCATAGTTTCCTTGAATACGGACGAAATCCTTCTTAGCCGCAAGGTCACGGTCAAAGTCAGTGGCCAACACCTCAATTTCACTGTTTTCAGTAAATCGTTTCGCCGTTTCCTTCATGGCTGCAAAAGCAACCGGAAGCGCTTCATCTAAAGCAATCTCCAGTTTCTTTGTAATCTCTTTTTCCAGTTTATCGATCTGCTCGAATAACTTCTCTCTGTCTTCCAGAGGCATCTCTTCAATAGAGGCCTTCAGATCATCTCTCTCTTTCACCTCGGATGCCACATAATCACTGATCTCTTTTTTCAGTAAGGTGACACGCTCTCTCAGACCGTTGTTGTCCAACGCTTCGATCTGCGGATAGACTTCCTTGATTTTATCAATAAAAGGTTGTATTTCTTTTAAATCCCGTTGCGATTTATTTCCAAAGAGTTTCTTTATTATATCGTTTAAGCTCATTCTTTATTTTGTTATTTAGTTGTCGTATTCGTCATTTTTAATTCATAGGATGGAGTGGAAGAAGCCGCGTTGGGTGATCTGATTCGCAGGATACGATTGACAGTTGTTGCTATTTCTCCAATGCTTACCGGACGATAGATCTGTTCGGCTACAATTCCTCCTCCAAAATAGAAAAGAGGTACATTGAATGCATCTTTGCGCACCGTTTGCGGTTTGCTGTCCGGAGATTCAATGACCCATCCCGGTTGAACTTCAAAGAAGATATCTCCGGCATATTTAAAGTAGTAACCTTTTTTTATGCGTTCGATGCTTTCGCTGTCATTGCCACCAATCAGTTTATAAGACGGAATTACATTCTGAATCCCACTGAAATCCATTAGGAATCGGGAGGCTTTTTCTTGTACCTCTTTCAGTTCCAGTTTGCGTTCCTCAATCAGTTTCCGGTTCAGGAAAATCTGATTCTCTGTCACATGTTGAACCCAGGAGTCTTTTCCATAGAGGGCCATCAGATAGACATTGAGCAGCGAAGTACAACGATCTGTAAAAAAAGTACCTCCTATAGTTTTGTCATCCTCATCAATCGGATCCAGATAATTTGCGTAGCCGGTTGATGTAAGGAAAAGAACCGTGTTGTTTAATCCGACCTTTTCATCCAGCATTTTCAGTAACGCTTCAATCTCCTTGTCCAAACGAACATATGTGTCCATCATCTCTGAAGGATAGAGTTTGCTGCTCATTTGCTGGAAGTTGCGGGCGGAGTAGGTGATGGCGATAAAGTCTGTTGTATTGCGCTTACCAATAGCTCCGAAATGGAGGCATTCCTGTACCAGACGGTTAATTTCAGTATTTACCAGCGGCGAACTTTTGAACAAAAAGAAATTACCATTTCCGAGATCGTGTGAAAACTTTTCCGGTTTCTCTTCTACAATTGTATAGCGTTCGATGGGCAGGAGAGGAGTCCATCTGTTTTCATTGACACGATGCGACAGCTGTGAGTTTTCTGAGTATTTTTTGAGCCACCAGGGCATCTCTTTGTAATAGGTAGAAGAGACCCATTTCCCAGAATTGTCTTCTATCCAGAAAGCGGCAGTCGCTGAGTGACCACCTGCAAGTATGGCAGCCTCTTTATCCGGTGCAAAAGAAAAGATATCAGCACTTCCGCGGGTCGCATTCTCCAGTTCGTCGGTCATTGTGGATACCAACAGACGTGCCGGTGAGGTGTTGTCATTGGTTGAATAGCCGATATAATTACCGTCTTGCGCAGAGGAGATTACACGTTGAGTCTTGCTGTCGTACCAGCTGTTGCCCGGGATGCCATTATATTCAGGAGTAGTGCCTGAATAGATGGAGGCGATTGCCGAAGACTGATCCAGGTTAGAGAAATCAAAATGAACGTTACGATAGACCAATCCTTCTCTCATCAGGCGCTTAAAGCCATTCTCTCCAAACGCATCGTAAAAAGCTTCGATATATTCACCTCTCAACTGATCGATGGTAACACCCACCACAAGTTTGGGAGTCTGATGCACCTCTTGTGCCTGCATCGAACTGATAGTAAATACGACAATCAGTGAGGAAAGCACTTTGCGTACATTCTCCGACAAGTATAAATCGTTGTGTTTCTTCTTTTTTTTCACCTTCAATCTAATTTCTTAATATGCAATGAAAACCACCACAGATAGAGTTTGTGTACAGAACGAATTGCAAGAAGTCCAACAAGAGGCCATACAGCAGGGTTCATTGTTTGTGGAATAAAATGCCACGCAAAGATAATACATCCCGTCCAGATTAAGTTAACCGCATGAAAATAGTTTGCATATTTTCTGATCGAAGAGACGGCAAGCATTGGTAAAAGCAACAGTAGAAGAGGGTGGAAGAACAGAATAATATAGTTGGGAGAAACGAGCGGATGAGTTGAATAAAGATTCATGAAGAGGAAGAGGCATCCCGCAAGTCCGGCGATGGAGAAGAGAATGACATCCAATACGACCATCGTTTTGCAATGGATCATCCCTGAACGGGTAACCAAAAACAGAATAATTAATAACGCCCAATTGACATTGATTGGTGTAAAAGGAGATTCTTCTTTCGGCTGCGAAGTTGCTGTGACAATTATCTTTGTGCTGCTTACCAAAGGTTCTTTCTTTCCTTCGCGATTGATTGTTCCGCTTTGAATTTCTTTTTGCAGATACTCAGGAAGGAAGCTGTAATATTTCCCTTCGACAGGCTTATCAGCATCCGCACCAATCAACAGATCTTCACCAAAGCCGATCCATGTGTTGGCAGGAGCAAACTCATGAATCAGTTCTCTGAATGTTTTTCCTTTATATGCATAGCTATAATCCACTTTTGCTACTCCTTTTCCAATGATATCATGAATCCGTGTCGCACAGTTGTCATAAATGAAGTTGTAGCGATAGACTCTGTTTTCAGGAAGTGCATTTTTGATCAGCGAATCAAACAAAACCTGTTTCTCTTCGAGAGTCAGGTTGAGCACCATTTCGCTCATCTTCCTGTTCTCCAGTTTGGCATCCATGCTTGCATCGAAGAAAAGCTGTATGCCGAGCATGTAATCAGTTTCACCTTTTACAAAACGATAGAGAAAGTTTGGTGCATTAAAATCAAACAGTCCGTAATTAAAAACATAATCCATATCTATACTTTTCTCCTTTACCCGGATAGAAGCGTGCCCGAAAGCTGAATAGGATTCGTTGCCTGGTGCAGTAATTAGCACACTGATTTGTGTGTCATCGTTTAGTTGCTGAGCCTTTGCGAAAAGCGAAAAGCAAAAGAGCATCAAGAAAAAAAATACAAATCTTTTCATGCAGATTTCTTTATAGAATAAGATGAGATGGCCGGAAGGTGAAAACGTTCTTCCCATATCACCCACATAACAAATATAATGCCATAAAACAGAATTCGGAATACTTCATGTAATATGTCAAACAATGCAGGGTCAATACTTGTAAAATGAGCAATAAGAGTGATTCGAAAACTATTGAAAACTACAAGCAGGAAAGAACATACCGGTATAAACCATAGTTTCGGCTTTCTGGGACCACGGCTAAAAATAAGGATTACTGCAAGCATATACACTTGTTTGACAGCAGTACAACCCCATATAACAACGAGTTTGAAACCATCTCCAAAGAGCAGTTTTGTTCCTTGATCCAAACGTACATCATCGCCACACAGTTGAAGAATTGTAGCCGTGAGTTTGGCATAAAACAGAGAAAGGATTCTGAAAGAACTGCTCAGATCAATTCCCAAAAAGGCAATACGATCTCCCTGGATATCCTCATTCATCACAATTTTCCACAAAAAATGACTTCCAAACAACAGAATCAGAAACAGTAACACATCTTTGGATGGCATGTATCTGCTGCAGTCTATTGATACTTTGGATATTAGTTTCATCTTTCTGTTATTTTGGAGCGTTGCGGTAAAGCACAATAGCAATAAGTGAATACACAAGATTTGGAAGCCAAACTGCCAATATGACATTCATTTCTCCATTTACGGCAAAAGTAGAGGATACAGTATCAAAAAGTATGTATGAGAAACTTAACCCCAGTCCGATACCCAGATGCAGACCCATACCTCCCTTTCTCTTTTGCGAAGCCAGTGAGAGTCCAATGGCTGTCAGAATAAATGCTGCCAGTGAACGGGCAAAGCGCCGATGATATTCAATCTCAAATTCGCTCAGGTTACCGATCCCCCTTCTCCTCTGTTTATCGATATAACGCTTTAGTTGTGGTGATGTCATTTCCGTACTCAATCCTTCAGACGATTTCATGTCCGATAGATCCATCTGTATGGTGGTGTCCAGTGGTGCGTTTATTTCTCCTTTAATGATATTCTCACGCATTCCGTCAAAGTTACGGATCATATAATTCCGGACTGTCCAAACATTACCTGAATCGTATTTTATTGTTGAGGCGGTCAGACGTGATTTGAGCTGTTTGCCGTCAAATTTTTCCAGAGAGAACCGATAGCCTGTATTCTCTGCATTTTCAAAGCGGCTGATATAAACGATCACATCTTTTTCGACTTCAAACTGGATATCAAGCTGAGCTTCCGTCTGAGGCCGTTTCTTGACATAGGTCTGCAAGAAGTTCTGCATGGCCTGGTTGGACGGTGGAATAATAAAAGCGCTCAGGGCGAAGTTGAAAACAGCAATGATAGCTGCGGAGATCATATACGGACGCATGATCCGCTTGAAACTTGTTCCACTTGCTAGCATAGCAATAAACTCAGAATTGCCCGCTAGGTTGGAAGTGAAGAAGATGACAGAAATAAAAACAAATAAAGCGCTGAAAAGATTGGCGAAATAGGGGACAAAGTTCAGATAATAATCAAAAATGATTGCCCGAAGCGGAGCGTTGTAACTCATAAACTTATCCAGCTTTTCGTTGATATCAAAGACAACAGCGATACTCAGGATCAAAGCAATCGAGAATACATAGGTTCCGAGGAACTTTTTAATGATATATGTATCTAATCTTTTCAGCAGCATGGATGTCAGATTATAAGCGTTGTGAAAGCAGAGGGATCATGCCTGCTTTCCAAGAGGAGAAATCACCTTCTATTATATGTTTACGTGCCTCTTTAACCAACCACAGATAAAAAGCCAGGTTGTGAATCGAACAAATCTGGAGAGCCAACAGTTCCTCGCTGATCATCAGATGACGCAAATATGCCTTGCTGTAGATTTTGTCTACGAAGGAGGCGCCTTCCGCATCAATAGGGGAGAAATCATCAGACCATTTCTTATTACGCATATTCATGGTACCATTGCGTGTAAAAATCATTCCGTTACGTCCGTTACGTGTCGGCATTACGCAGTCAAACATATCAACCCCCCTTTCAATTGCTTCAAGAAGATTGACCGGGGTGCCTACTCCCATCAGGTAGCGAGGCTTATCTTTAGGCAATATTTCGTTGACCACTTCAATCATTTCATACATCACTTCTGTTGGTTCGCCTACTGCCAGTCCGCCGATGGCATTGCCCTCCGCATTCTTTGAAGCAATATACTCCGCCGATATTTTTCTCAAATCAGTAAAGGTACAACCCTGCACAATAGGAAAGAGTGCCTGAGAGTAGTCGTATTTCGGTTCAGTCTCATTAAAACGGTTTACGCAGCGATCCAGCCAGCGGTGTGTCAGTTCCATTGATTTCTTTGCATATCCATAGTCTGCATCGCCTGGAGTACATTCGTCAAAAGCCATAATAATATCAGCTCCGATACTCCGCTGAATATCCATCACATTCTCCGGCGTAAATAAATGCTTTGAGCCATCAATATGTGAACGAAACACAGCTCCTTCCTCTTTCAGCTTGCGGTTTTCCGCGAGAGAAAAGACTTGAAAGCCACCACTGTCGGTCAGCATCGGGCGATCAAAGCCATTAAACTTATGCAATCCTCCCGCTTTCTCGAGAATCTCAATACCCGGTCTCAGATACAGATGGTAGGTGTTGCCCAGGATTATTTCGGCCTGAATGTCATTGATTAGTTCCGTCTGATGGACACCTTTTACACTACCTCCGGTGCCTACAGGCATGAAGATAGGCGTGTGTATTGTGCCATGATCCGTTGTGATAATTCCCACTCTGGCATTTGAGCGACTATCTGTATGTTCGACTTTAAACTGCATAACCCTTTTTAAAGCCGCAAAGATAACACTTTTCTTTTGTAATCCTTTCAAAAAGTATGCACATCCTGTCGCCTCCGGTTATTTGAGTATGATACGTTCGCCCAGACTTTTGGACAACTTAGCTTTGACCTCGTTCACATAGCACATCTCGCGCATTAGTTCTGCTTCTCTTTCCGGATCCTTTCCCACATTTTGTTTTAGTTCCTCAAGAATATTTTTCATTTGATCATTTAGCACCTCACTCAGGTATTCCATTGTAACACGGGACACCAGTTCAACTATCTGTACTTCTTTTGATTCTGTTTTTTGTACTAGCGTGTGGTATTTGCTCAGGACAAATCTCTCACTCAACAGATCGGCAGCCAGTCGACTGATTGCCGCGTCCTGATGTGACATGAAATATTTCATACAAACGAACGAAGGATTCTCATAGACACCTTGCCAGGCTTCCATCATCATCTGCTGATACATTGGATTCTCAAATGCCAGTTCGTTGCTGTCCATCTGATGCTTAATGTAATCGCATACGTGCACTACGGTGATGTTATCCTCGTCATCCTCCTCTTTTCCCATTTCCACTTCACCATATTTAAGGATCACACGTATCAGTTCCTTTTCATTGGCAGCATAGCGATAATTTGTGACAGGTTGTTGTGGCGCGGGCTCCTCGCCGGGAATATAAGCCGGGCGAAAATCTTCCGGCAGTTGTGGCATCTCTTCAGATGGAGTGAAGGGGGGGATGTATGAAGCGTCTCTTTTAGTAGCGTTTTGTTGTTTTTCCAGCTGATTCAACTTCAGCTTATTGACCTCCCTGTGTAACAGTTCCTCATTGATTTGCAACATCTGACTACATTCTTTCACATAGACCGAACGGATAATCTGATCCGGAATCAGTGAGATACTTTTTACGATATCCGAAATCAATGTAGCCCGACGGATGGGATCCTTACCTGCTTCTTCCAATAATAAGGTGGTCTTGAAGCGGATAAAGTCTGTCTGACTTTTCTTCAGGTAGTCTGTAAATTCAGTTGCACTCAGCTTGTGAGCAAAAGAGTCCGGATCTTCACCATCCGGCAGTAGTACCACTTTGACATTCAGACCCTCCTCCAACAGCAGATCGATACCTCGGATAGAAGCCTTGATTCCTGCCGCATCACCATCATACAACACACATATATTATCCGTGAACCGGTGTATCAGACGGATCTGACCGCCGGTAAGAGCAGTGCCCGAAGAGGCTACCACATTTTCCACTCCGGCCTGATGCATGGAGAGCACATCCGTATATCCTTCCACCAAATAACAGAGATCCTGTTTAACAATCGCCTGTTTGGCAAAGAAAATACCGTAAAGCTCATTACTCTTATGATATACCTCCGACTCGGGAGAGTTGACATATTTTGCCAGTTTCTCATTCTTTTTCAATATACGTCCGCCAAAAGCGACAACCTTTCCCGATAAACTTAGTATTGGGAAGATTACTCTTTCGCGGTAGCGGTCAAAGAGTTGACCTTGCTCGCTTTCAGTACACAGTCCGGTCTTGATCAGCAGCTCCTTTTTGAAGCCACTTTTGAGAGCCTCTCGTGCCAAAGCGTCGCGATCTTCCGTGCTATATCCGAGTTGGAATTTGTGGATGATATCATCCCTGAATCCCCTTTCCCTGAAATATCCCATGCCGACCGATTTGCCTTCAATGTGCTCTGTAAGCACACGCATATAGTAATCCTTCGCAAAACTGTTCAGGATAAACATACTTTCCCTTGTCGATTGAGCTTCCTTTTCCTTGTTTGTCAGTTCCCGTTCTTCGATTTCGATACCATATTTCTTAGCAAGCCATCTGGCAGCCTCATAGTAGGAAAGTTGTTCATGCTCCATCACGAAATGGATCACATTACCACCTTTGCCACAACTAAAACATTTGCAGATTCCTTTCGCCTGAGAGACACTGAATGAAGGTGTCCGTTCGTTGTGAAACGGACAAAGGCCAATAAAATTAGCCCCACGCTTGCGGAGTGTCACAAACTCGCTCACAACATCCACGATTTTCGCGGCATTCAGAATCCTGTCAATAGTCAGCTGATCAATCATTATAATGGGTATATACTGCAAAGGTAGCACAATTTTTATTCCGACAGATGTACTGCCCGATAAGAAATACGACTTTGAGATTCAATGCCCTTTCTCAAACAGCAATATGAAGATATTGAAGGTATAATGCGAGAATGTTAGAATAAAGTTGTATATTTGCATTCCTCTTATGTGGAGGCTCAAACAATAAAGCATATATTATAACGTCTTCGTATCAAATGGGAGCGATTCCGAAGAGTGCTATTAAAAAGTAAATTCTTATGAAAAAGCTCATTTTTCTCACATTTTGCCTGTCATTGGCTCTAGCATCACAGGCGACAGATATCTGGAACAATAATCTAAGATATTCGATCAATAGTGACGGGATTTCGGCAACTGTTGCAAAGCGGACAGATTCCAAGCGTTCCTTTGGTTCTGATCAACGAATCAATCCTGTCGACAGGGTTTTGACTGATACTTCATCTAATTCCGGATCTTCTTCTGAAGATTCCGGAGTACAACTTCTTTCCGGCGATCTGGAAATACCGGAGAGCGTCATCTCAGAAGGTAAAACTTATTCAGTAACCAGCATTGCAAAAGATGCTTTCTGGCGCGAAGAAATTGTTTCAGTAGTTATTCCACGGACTGTTGCAATGATTGATGAGGCTGCTTTCATGGGATGTGAAAAACTGACCAAAGTAATACTTCCCGAGGCTCTTACAATGATCAAACCGCAGACATTCTCTATGACCGGGTTGACTTCCGTTACAATACCTCAAGGAGTCTCTTCCATAGAGTGGGGGGCATTCAGTGATTGCAATGATCTTCTTTCCGTCACACTCTCAGAAACTGTTGCCAAGATAGATCTGAATGCCTTTGGCTCTTGTCGCAATCTGAAGGAGATTCACGTCCGGAGAGCTACACCGCCGACATTGGGCTCGAACGTCTTTGACAGAGTAGACAAAAGCACGTGTGTTGTGTATGTGCCGAAGAACTCAAAATCAATCTATGAAAAAGTGATTGACTGGGCAGAATTTAAAAACATACGGGAAGAATAACGCTGACTCAGACTGTTCTCTTTCCACGCAACCACAACTCCTATACAATTTTTATTACGTACAGCTGCAAACAAGAAATGGCTTCCTTCCTATTTCTTGCTTGATCTATTTTGCCATCTGATAGGAGTCAAAGGTTTCGTTGTCAGGTTGTAAAACTTCTTATCTCCTGACACATTATTCATTCTGAAGCACGGAATGATTGTTCTGAACTTTAGAATGATCGTTCTAAAGTTCAGAATGATTATTCTACGGTTCAGAATAACTAATACATCTTTGAGGATGGCGTTTATCTTCCTGTCAGGACTATTTATTCTCCCGTATGAGAAATGCTTTTGCTCAGGTTGACTCATCATTATTACGCTGATACAAGCAGACATTCCAACCGTATTTCTGACTTTGAGTACTCTTTCGGAGGAACGATATTATCACTATGTCACAACAGAGATACAGATTATCTTCTTATATTTGTTGTCAGAAATGTAAAAACTACTCAGATGAAGTATTTGATTATTGGAGCCGGAGGCACCGGAGGAAGTATAGCCGTTCAAATGACTGCTGCCGGAAAGGATGTTACAGCCATTGCCAGAGGAGAACACCTCAAGGCGATTTGTGCCAACGGACTGAAAATGGAAAGTTTTTCAGGAGAATCCGTTACAGTTCCGGTCAAAGCGACTGATATGGAGCATTATGATGAACAGCCGGATGTGATTTTTAATTGTGTGAAAGGTTATTCCCTCCCACAAACGATCCCTTTTATTCAAAGAGTGGCGCATAAGAATACGGTTGTCATACCTGTGCTCAATATCTATGGTACCGGCGGCAGGATGCAACAACAATTACCTGATCTGTTGGTAACAGACGGGTGTATCTATATTGCCGCGACAATCAAAGAACCCGGTGTTATAAGTCGGTCTGGAGATATCTTCCGGATTGTTTTTGGGGTCAGAAAGCCTGAGGAGTACCGTCCGGTACTTCAACAGATAGCAATAGATTTGCAAGAGAGTGGAATCAGAGCTATACTTTCTGATAATATACTCAGGGATGCCTTTCAGAAGTATACCTATATTTCAGCTATGGCTGCCAGTGGTGCTTACTATGATGTAAATGCCGGAGCGATGCAGGTAGAGGGTAAAGAACGGGATCTCTTTGTCGCTCTGACGCGTGAAATACTGGAAGTGGCCGAGGCAATCGGTATTCGATTTACGGTGGATATCTTACAGACCAATTTGAAGATATTGGACAATCTGGCACCTACGGCTTCTGCTTCCATGCAGCGGGACATGCGTCAGGGAAAGCAGTCTGAGATTGACGGACTGGTATTTGAGGTGATTCGCATGGGCAAACAGTATGGCGTGCAGCTACCGGTATATGAAAAGGTCGCAAAAAAGTTTGGTTTTCAAGGCTGAGTTTGAATAGTGTTAATCTCGATAAGATATCTGTCAAATGAAAGTAGGTTGATTATCTTTGTATTTTATAAAACAATAATTAATAAAGGAATATCATGGACAACATCCTTATCACAACAACCGATACCATTGAGAACGCCGTAATAGAGAAGTATATTGATCTGATTACAACAAATGTAGTCGTTGGAACGAATGTCTTTTCAGATTTTGGAGCGTCTATAACAGACTTCTTTGGTGGAACCTCCCAAACGTATCAAAACAAACTACAAAAGATTTATGACACAGCTTTCAGTAACCTGAAACAGCGTGCCATAGAGCTTGGTGCCAATGCAATAGTTGGAGTAAAGATTGATTTTGATGAGATATCAGGTAAAGGTAAATCCATGTTTATGGTTTCTGCAATAGGGATGGCTGTGGTGATCAAACGCAAGAATATTTAATAGGATATTTATGAAAAGAAACACTCTTGTATTCAGTCTTCTCTTTCTCCTTACATCCAGTTCACTTGTTGCCTCACCCAAGGAGATTAGTTTTCGCTTTGAACTAATCGGTTGTAAGTACGACAGTTTGGTGGCAGTACTCTTTTATGGTCCGAATCCGGAGGGACGAGATCTTGAATATCGTGTGAAGGGGAGCTCAAAAGATGGCTCCGACTGGACATTTTCCGTTCCGGATTCTATTTATCGGATGACATCCAACCTTCGGCTTCGTGACTTTAAGCCCGGAGGTTTTATTCGCTTTGCCACTGAAGGTCATTCCGGATCATTGCCGTTTGTGACCGATGAATCGACAGGAATGCATATTAAAGCCAGTTTTGTACGTCGGGATGAAGTTCAATCCGGAGCAATGACCAATGATTTATTCAAGATGGACAAGCCTGCTTCTGAGTTTACCGCTGTCGGAACAGTCCCTGCTTCGTTCTGCACTTTTACAGATACCGAAAATCCGCAAAAGTCGAAAGAGGAACTGCTAAAAGAGTACTTGAATACGATTCAAGAGTTTCCGCAGTCGAGAGCTTTAGTCCGAAAAGTGTATCTGAGCATGGCTAAATTCCCCGATAAGGAGAGCCTTCAAAGAGTCTATAATGCCTTTTCTAAGGAGGCCCAGACAACTTATTATGGAGAGATGATCGGCAAGTCTGTTCCTTTCTTCAAAGCTTTCCAGTTGGATGTAAAGCTGACCAATTGCAAAACCCGGCAACAGGAACTGGTGCTCAGCGATTTCTCTAAACCCAACTTGCTCTTATTTTCAGCTTCCTGGTGTGGGCCCTGCCATGCAGCAATTCCTCTCATGAAGCAGATATATAAAGATCTGGGCACGGATATCAATATGACATATATTTCGCTGGATGAGCCCGATTCGCGCCCTCAATGGTATGAACTGATGGAAAAAGAACAGATACCTTGGCGCAGCATGGCTGTTGAAGGTAATCTGACGGTCCGTCAGGTACGCGATAATTATATGGTGACAGGTATCCCAAACATGACTCTTGTACTTCCCGATAAGTCCCGAAAAGTGATTGATCTTCGTAATGATGCCGATAAGGAATGGCTGTATAACTTGCTAGGCAAGTAAAATGGATGAATGATGTATTCTTTTTATTCAAGTGTAAAGGATGTGACTTTTGTAAATATATTTATCTTTGCACTACGATAATTAAATAATGACAACGATAAAATGATAAAATGATGAAACCGACGAAACTGATCTCAGCACTAATGTTAGGAGTTGTGTGTGCTATTTTTGCTTCTTGTAAACCGAATACGGAGGTTACTGTGAAAGAAGCTGGAACACTTCTTTCTCAATTGAAAGATTTCAAATCTCTTGAAGATATAACACAATTGACAGTAAAAGGTCCGCTCAATGGAAATGACGTGTCTACTCTGCGAAGTTTGAAAAACCTGTCTTTTCTGGATCTGTCGCAATCTACTCTGGTAGGAGACGGTACATATGAAGTCGTTTTTGGAAAGAAGACTGAAAATGTAAGGGCGAAAGAGAATGAGATAACAAAAAAGATGTTTGCTGGTTGTGCCGGTCTGAAATCAATATCACTGCCTTCAAATATCGTTGCGATAGGTATGTCCGCTTTTGATAGTTGCGTTGGACTGAAATCCATCTATATTCCTTCTCAGGTCCGATTAATTGCTGACCGTGCTTTTCATGGCTGCGATAGTCTGACCGGAATAGCTGTTGCGCCTGATAATGAAATATATTCTTCGATGGACAGTGTGGTTTATTCGAAAGATAAAAAGAGATTGGTAATATATCCAACCGGAAAGAAAGGCGAATATGCCGTTCCTGAAGGAGTGGAAGCTATTGGTGGAGGTTCTTTCAGAGGTTGCAAAGGGTTAACCGGTATCACTTTCCCCGCTACTTTGAACAGAATAGAATTTTTTGCTTTCCAAAATTGCACAGCGTTGACATCTCTGAACGTTCCTGATGCTGTCGTTTCTCTGGACTTTTTTTGTTTTGAAGGCTGTCTGAAACTTTCTGATATTGTAATCGGAAAGGGTGTGAAAAAGATTGGCGAAGGTAGCTTTTGGGGATGTCAGGGCATCAAATCACTCTCTTTGTCTGAGGGATTGACAACAATTGGTAAAGGAGCTTTTCCAATGAGTATCTTCCTTATCTCCCTGAATATCCCTGCCAGCGTTAAGGAAATTGGCGAAGATGCATTCAAGAACAGCAAGACTTTGTCTGAAATCGTTTGTGCCGGTTCGGTTCCTCCGTCCATAGCTGCCAGCACGTTTGATCAGGTCGATAAAACGACTTGTAAACTGACCGTCCCAAAAGGATCAAAAGGTGCCTATATGAGAAGCACTGGATGGAATGCGTTTAAGAATATTACCGAGATCTGAGAACGAATCAACCAAGGGTTGTAGCTAAATTTATTTTATATATCTTTGCCTAAAATAAAAAGAGGATTAGTATGGCACATCATCAACTGGACGAATTAGACGAAAAGATTCTCAAAATGATTGTGGATAATGCGCGTATACCTTTTCTTGAGGTTGCACGTGAGTGTGGCGTTTCGGGCGCTGCCATCCATCAACGGATTCAGAAGCTGACTTCATTGGGGGTGATAAAAGGCTCGGAGTTTGTCATTGATCCGACGATGGTAGGGTATCAGACCTGCGCTTTTGTTGGTCTCTTTTTTAAGGATCCCAGTCATTTCGAGGAGGTGCTGGTTAAATTGAAAAAGATACCTGAAGTAGTAGAATGTTATTATACGACCGGTGGATATGACATGTTCATAAAGATCTATTCAAAAAACAACCAGCATTTACTCTCTATTATTCATAACAAGCTTCAACCGTTAGGACTATCCCGGACAGAAACAATTATTGCATTCAAAGAGGCATTTCGCAAACAAGTGCCCCTGGATGATCTGGAATCTGAAAAGTAACGACAATAATGCTCAAACAACAATTACAGCAGAAGCTCGTTCAACGACTCTCTCCGCAACAGGTACTTGCTGCCAAACTGTTGGAAGCGACTACTGTGGAGATGGAAGACCTTGTGCGTAAGAACATGGAGGAAAACGAAGCATTGGAAGAGTCAGAGACTGATGATCCACTCTCTTCTTCTGATATTGTTACGGAGGATAATGAGAGTGGTGCCGGACAGGAATCTGCTGATGACCTGATTCTTGGTGACTACATGAGTGAAGAAGATATACCGGACTATAGATTACAGACAAATAACTACTCCAAAGGAGAAAAACGGGAAGAGATTCCTTTTTCTGCCGGAGTTTCTGCGATAGAAGGGGTATTGGACCAGCTGAAAAGCAGAGAACTGACAGAGGAAGAGATGAAGATCGGTGAGTTTCTCATCGGTAATCTCGATGAAGATGGATATTTGCGTATCCCTCTTGAAAGACTTTCTGATGACCTCGCTTTTTCAGTCGGAGTAGATGTATCCACCAATCAGCTGCAAGCCATGTTGGAAGTCATTCAGGATTTTGATCCGGCAGGCATAGGGGCACGTGACTTGCAAGAATGTTTGTTGCTTCAGGTAGAACGATTGCGTTATACGGCTGCCAGAGAGAATGCTTTTCGAATATTGGAAGAAGCTTTTGATGACTTTGCTTCTCAACGATATGAGTCCATTATGACCAAGTTGACTCTGAATGAAGAGGAACTGAAAGAGGCGATTGATGTCATTAAGAAGCTCGATCCCAAGCCGCTGGGTGGTATGGATGAAGGTAACAACGAGAAACTGATGCATATCATTCCCGATTTTAATGTGGAGGTGGATGATGAGGGAGAATTATCCGTATCACTTATCAATTCAAGAATACCCGAACTTAAAGTCAGTCCTTCTTATGTGGAGATGGTAACGGATTATCAGTCGAACGAGAAAAACCGTTCGGCGGAAAGACGTTCAGCGGTGGCATACATCAAACAAAAACTAGAGGCTGCATCGGGATTTATCAATGCGATTAAGCAACGGCAAACCACCTTGCTTTCGGTGATGGTAGCCATCACGAAGATTCAGCGCAAATTCTTCTTTGAGGGAGATGCGGCGTTGTTACGTCCGATGATCCTGAAAGATATCGCGGATATGACCGGATATGATATTTCAACTGTTTCGCGGGCAACGATCAATAAATACGTTCAAACACGATATGGTATTTTCCCCCTGAAGTTCTTTTTTAAAGAGTATCTGCTGAATGACAGAGGAGAAGAGACTTCCTTTAAAGAGTTAGAGCAGATGATACTGGATGCGATAAAAGAAGAGGATCACGATAATCCGATGAATGATGATCAGCTGGCTGCGATGATGCAGGAGAAAGGTTTTACAATGGCGAGACGTACTGTGGCTAAATATAGACAACAACTAAATATCCCTACCTCAAAGGTGAGAAAAGAGTCTTACAACTTATAATTATGAATAATCTTATTGAGAAGTTTTGTGCTTCCTTCTTTTCTGCATTGGTGCATCCGCTTTTTATGTTGCCGTACGGCATCTTACTGATGATGCAATTTACATTTATGGCGATGCTTGATATTCGTACCAAATTGATTTTTGCTGCTGTCTTGCTAGGCTATACAATAGCAATACCTATTCTCATGTTTTTGATGATGAGACTTTTTCATCTGATTCAAACGCTTTCAATCAGAGAACGGAAGGAACGCATTTTCCCCTTTATCACCGTTATACTTTCGTATGGTGCTTTGGCTGCAACTATCCACCGCATGCATGTGCCGGTGTTCGTAATTCACTATGTGTTTGGAGCTATGCTGGCTTTGGTTGTTGTAACAATCATAACGTTTAAATGGAAGATCAGTGCGCATATGACGGGAATTGGCGGTTTGCTTGGTGGAGTAATTTCTGTGAGCGTTCTGATGCACCTGATGCCTTTGTCTTTGATCGTAAGCATCATCATACTGGCAGGATTTCTGGCATCATCGCGTATAGTGCTTCAGGCACACACACCAGCTCAGGTATATGCCGGATTTGTTGTTGGATTGCTTTGTGTGGGTGCAAGTCCGTTATTTTCAATGATATCATTTTAATAGTTTAGATATATGAAACCTGTAGTTAGTATAATCATGGGCAGCACATCTGACCTTCCGGTCATGAGCAAAGCCGCCGAGTTGTTGAACGATTTTAAAATCCCCTTTGAAATAAATGCTTTGTCTGCGCATCGTACTCCCGAAGATGTGGAACAGTTTGCCCGAAATGCATCCGATCAGGGTATTAAAGTGATCATTGCTGCTGCAGGAATGGCTGCGCATCTCCCTGGAGTCATAGCTGCTATGACAACACTACCGGTTATTGGGGTGCCTATCAATGCTTCTCTGGATGGTATGGATGCGCTGTTGGCTATTGTGCAGATGCCTCCCGGGATCCCGGTAGCGACAGTAGGTATCAATGCATCGTTAAATGCCGCTATTCTTGCGGTACAGATATTGGCATTGGGTGACGCCGAACTGCAAACTCGCTTTGCTGCTTATAAAGAGGATTTGAAAAAGAAGATTGTGAAAGCAAATGAGGAGCTGAAGCAGGTAAAATACGAGTATAAAACGAACTGAGAAGTATGAGCTTTGTAGTTGATTTGTTTAATTACAGACGGAGACTCTCTTCTGAAGTTTCTGTAGGTACTGTTCCGTTGGGTGGTAACCATCCGATACGTATTCAATCAATGACAAACACGTCAACGATGGATACAAAAGGGAGCGTTGAACAATGCATACGGATTATTGAAGCGGGTGCTGATTACGTTCGTTTGACTGCTCAGGGTGAACGGGAAGCTACGAATCTGGCTGAAATCCGTAAACAATTAACAGCTCGGGGATATAATCAACCGCTCGTTGCAGATATTCATTTTAATCCGAAAGCGGCAGAAGTTGCAGCTGCTGTAGTTGAGAAAGTACGTATCAATCCCGGCAACTTTGTGGATCCTGCGCGTGTATTTACTGAATTGACCTACACGGACGATGAGTATGCAGCTGAACTAGCCAGACTCAGAGCTCGGTTTCTTCCATTGCTGGATATTTGCAAAAAGCATCATACTGCTTTACGGATCGGTGTCAACCACGGCTCGTTGTCTGATCGGATCATGAGCCGATATGGTGATACACCGGGTGGAATGGTGGAATCATGTATGGAGTTTCTGAGGATCTGCAAGGAAGAGAATTTTTCGGATGTGGCGATTTCTATCAAAGCATCCAATACAGTCATTATGGTGACTACCGTACGTATGCTTGTAGAGACAATGCAAATGGAAGGGATGCGATATCCGTTACATTTGGGTGTGACGGAAGCGGGTGACGGTGAAGATGGCCGTGTGAAATCGGCTGTCGGTATCGGTGCCTTGCTCGCTGATGGTATTGGTGATACGATTCGGGTATCGTTGAGCGAGGAACCGGAAGTGGAAGTGCCGGTGGCTCGTAAACTGGTAACCTATTTATCTGAACGTGTCGGTCATCCCTATATTTCAGGTTATTGTCCGGTCTTTTCTACGTTAACGGATGGTCCTTTATTTCGTCGAAAGGTGCGAACGATCCCCGGATGCAACCTGACTTTTCCGCTTGTTGTGAGTTGTGATCCTCAGAATTTTTCCGATTTGCTGAAAGCGGATGTTGTGCTTCCTTATCAGGTTTCTTCTACTGTTATCTATGCCGGTGGGTTGCATTTTTATCGGAGTGATTATTCAGGACTGACTTCTGAACTGATTGCAACGATGCAAAAGGATGAACTTGCTGTATTATTACTTGAAACCCACCATCGTAATGGGGTAGGTGAACAAAGGGCTGCGATTTTCCAACTGATGAAAGCAGATTGTAATGTGCCTGTGGTACTTTCCCGTACCTATCATGAGGATTGTCTGGAAGATCTTCAGTTGAAAGCTGCTGCGGATTTTGGCCTTTTCTTTATGGATGATCTTGCGGATGGAGTGTGCCTTCATAATGAAGGTAAAATACCATCGGAGGCATTGATCTCGCTTTCCTTTGGAATTTTACAAGCGGCACGTAAGCGTGTCACCAAAACGGAATACATCTCTTGTCCCGGATGTGGTCGTACGCTGTTTGATTTGCAACAGACGATTGCCCGAATCAAAGCGGCAACTTCACATCTGACCGGCTTGAAAATAGGAATTATGGGCTGCATAGTTAATGGACCCGGAGAGATGGCCGATGCAGATTATGGTTACGTGGGCGCTGCTCGTGGCAAAGTGAGTCTTTATAAAGGGAAAGTCTGTATCGAAAAGAATATTCCCGAAGAGGAGGCTGTTGATAAACTGATCGCACTGATTAAAGCGAATGGGGACTGGAAAGAGCGGGTATAATCTACAGAATAAACAGAAAGAGCGGTAGAAATACCGCTCTTTCTGTTTATTGAAAAGTATAATTGGATTGTTTTCAAGGGGCTGTTCGTTGTGTGTTTATTTCTTGACAGAACGGATGACTCCTCTAAAATAACCAATTGATTCAGCAATACCCATAAAAGGATCGGACATATCTTTTTCATGTTCGAGACTGCACATACCTGAATAGCCCACCTTGCGAAGCATCTTTACAAATGCAGGAAAATCGATGATGCCACGACCTACTTCAAGTGAATATCCTAGTTTTGTGCTTCCTGTTACATCTTTGATGTGTACGTCAAAGACACGCGATTTATATTTCTTCAGATCGGCTACCGGATCTTTGCCATTTCTTGTATCATGACCAATATCCAGGCACATGCCAATTCTGGGGTCCAAACCTTTTACATGATTCCAGACATCTTCAGCGTCGGGATAGGTTGCAATATCAGGTCCGTGAAGATGGATGGCATAATGGAAATTATACTCTTTGACTTTTTTATCCACGTAGGGTAGAAGGTCATAGTTGGGAACTCCGACAATCAGTTTGACACCAACCCGCTTTGCATATTCGAACGCCCGATCGATTTCAGCTTCTGATTTCATATAGATCGGACCAACCGCATAGCCTGTTACTCCTTTTGATTTTAGTTTGGCATGAAATGCGGCGATCTGTTCGTCTGTGCTTGTTAGCGGAAGGTGAAAGTCTTTAATGCAAAGGTAATGGACATCTACCCGCTGCATAGTCTCAAGCGTTTTGTCTATGTCAAACTTTGCAAAGGTATATCCTGCCATTCCAATTTTAAACTTTTCTCCGGTTTCCGGAGCAGGTTGAGGTCCGGGTCGCTGTTGCTGTGACATGGAGACTTGCGCAGTCATTGACAGCAGAGCAACCATAAAAACAAATACTTTTCTTCTCATTTTGTTCTTCAGTTTTTAGTGTATGATTAATAGGTGTTCAAAGTTATATTCAAATGATCTTTTATCTCCTGCACATGTTTTTAAAATCACAATACAGGCAATTATCCTCAGCCTTAGTTTGCTCGAAAGGAATATCGGGGTTGAAGAGATTGCTCAACAACTCATTCAAATAATGGATAAACTCATCTTCGATATCTCTGATATCAGTGACGGGCCCATTGCCAGATATTTCAATCGCAGGAGAATAACCGGACACTCCCGCTTTATGAATGTAGAGCAGGACAGGAGCTATCCGATCATATTCTCCTTTACGCAGCAAAATCAAACAATAGAGGAAGGCCTGGAAAATGTAGTTGGAACGCTTCTCTTTTTGTTCGAAGAGCCCTTCAAGATTGGATAGTCTTGAAGGAGTACCTCCGGTCTTGTAATCAACGACCCGTAATGTTTCCTCTTTTAGATCCATTCGGTCGATGGTTCCTCCGATCAGCAGAGAGACTTTGCCGGAAGGTGTTTCCACTGGGATTATTTCACGTGCTTGATCATATTCCATCCCCACAATGGTGAATGGAGCATATTCTTTATCCAGTTTGATCAGATTTTGCATGAAGTCAATCACCACTTTCCGATTGATAAGCTGCAGACCATTGTAATCTTCAAGCGGCGTCTCTTTTTTGAAGAATGAGAGAGAAAAAGCCTCATTTACAAGAGACTCAATCTTTATTGGACTCTTCTCATACTCCTCCAAATAATCTTTTGTAACAACTCCTCCGGTGCGTGCTTTGATGTCTTGGTAGAGCAGTTCTGCACTTTTATGGAAGATAGTACCAAACATGGCATTGTCAATTTCTTCTGTAGCTTCATCTTCCTGTTTCAGTCCAGCGATGTAGTGAAAATAAAATTGCAGCGAACAGTCAATCAATTTATTCAGTGCGGAAGGGGAGAGTGTTCTTGCCTTTGGATTACATGCTGTATTGTATCGCTGATGCAGAAAATCCATTATTTCCTCTGTCTTAGGAATAGAGATTGTCTTTTCCATTGGCGCAGCAACAACGGAGTGCACTTCCATTTGACGTACCGGAAAGTCGCTTTCAGCGAGAAGTTGCAGAAGAAAACGGCTCATTTCACCTCGATTCATGCCATCGGATGCTGTATTATACATCAGTGTGATATGTTTGGCCCGTTGAAGCGCTCGGAAGAAGTAATAGGCATACAGTGAATTGGTATGTTCGATGGTGGTCAGTCCGAAAGTTTTACGCAACAGATAGGGAATAAACGAGTTCTCACTTGCCATCTTTGGCAGCTTTCCTTCGTTGACAGAAAGCAGGAGTAGATTATCAAAGTCAAGATTACGAGTCTCCAGGACTCCCATGATTTGCAATCCGCGTACCGGTTCGCCGTTGAACGGGATGGTTGCCACAGATAACATGCGTTGAAGCAATCGCACGAATGTTGTATTTTTCAGTTCGATTTCTTCCAGTTGCATCAGTGAACGCAGACGATTGATTAGCATATAAGCTTTGAAGAGCGATTCCTTACCGAGAAAGTCTTCCTCCTCCGGCTGTTCGTTTGGGTTAGTCTCTGAGGACTTAAAGCAAGAAGTAAGTTGTGTGAGAATGGTCAAAAGATAATCTGCCAGCAACGCAGAAGTCTCTGCCGGAGAAAATAGCAGCGTAAGCATTTCATCCGTATGTAGCTCAGTAGCTTTCGGAAAGAAAGCATTACTCTTTGTCAGATTCTGTTCTAACTCCATCGCGTTGGATGTAAGTTTGGTTATATATGAATGGCGTAGTACTGGAAGCAGGTATGAATAGCGGTATTTGCCGGATGAGGCATCGTATCCTTTCGTTTGCATCGAGACAAGCGAATCAATCAGATCGTATAACGGGGTTTGTGCCAAAGGGAATCCCATTGTTACATTGATATCGGATATATCTTGTGGAATGGCATGAAGAACGGGTAGCAAGAGGTTCTCGTTACAGAGCACAACGGCAGATTTAGAAGCAACAAAGGAGCCTGTATTGGAAAGCTCATCCACCCATTGTGGCAGGTAACGCGCCTGTGCGTTTTCAGTTGGGGCAGCGATAAGCGTAATTGTCTTCTCTTGTTTTCTGAACACATCAAAGTGTTCTTTCCCCAGTTGATTCGGAAATAGTTCCAGATTCCGACGAAGAAAAGTGGCAGCCTCGTGTTGTGGATTATCCAGAAAGTACAGATCATAGTCCCAATAGAAGATTCCCTTTCCAGCGTTTTGCATCAGTTTGAAGAAGCGGGTCTCGGCCACATTCAGAACATTGAAACCGACAAAGACATACGTGTGATAGGTAAGAGCTTTTGTTCCTTCCCGTTGCAGCTTTTCCACAGCCTCTCTGTAAACCATTCCCTCATAAGCTTTACCTTCATCGTACAATGCCTGGCGGAAAGAGAGGTAAACAGCCAATAGTTTGTTCCACACTTTTGCGAAGCGGTTTTTAAGTTCGGTACGATGCTCCGGATCAAAATGACCGAAGAAACGTTTGAGTTCCTCTTTCTGTTCCTCTGAGAGATAATCAAGATTGTTTTGATAGGCATTCAGTTCCTCTACATTAGTAAAGAGCTGCTTTGCATCAGTCATATTCTTATCGACGTCATCAAAATCATTCAGAAGGATCTCTCCCCAGAAATAAAACTCGTCGAAGCTCTCTTTCATTCCCGTTTCTTTGCAATAGACCTTATAAAGCATGCTGATGAGCTGTAATGGATCGGCAAGAGTCAGCGGTGACTCGGAGCGGATTAGTTCGCTGATAGTCATGTAAGACGGTGACCATACCGGTTTGCCGGAGCCGGCGCGGAACAGTTCCTCACTGAAAAAGAGTCTGGCACGGTTGTTGGGAAAAACCACAACGATATCTGCCAGGTCGCCGTTAAACTTACGGTACAGATCATTTGCTACCAGTTGGAGGAAGCGTGGGGTTGTATCTTGTGTCATAGTAGTTGAGCCGTGTTAATTGCATCGATTTGTTTATCGTCTACATACCAGAGATAGCCGGAGATATTTTGATAGCCCATTTCACGAAGGAGTTGGCAATACATTCCGACTTGTTTCTTGTATTTCTTTTCCGGTTTACCAAACTTGAAATCCACCACGATCATTGCTCCGTCGCCTAACATCACACGGTCCGGACGTTTGCTTTGCACTTCCATTCCTTCTCCCTCTTTGAAGAGTATGGTACACTCGTTAAACAGTCTGTACTTGCCGCTGTACCATTCTTGAACCATTGGATGAGTGAGCGCTTCCCGGACATAGCTTATGTATTCGTCTTGTTCTTCCAGTCGGATCAGACCCTCTGATACAAACTTCTGAACAGCAGGGACAGCTTCCTCTTTGGTGCGGATAGTAGCAAAAAGTTCGTGCAGCAATTTGCCCCGGTCCAACAGATGATTGACAGGTGTAGTCAACACCCCTTCAGCGATGAAGAGTCTCGATTGGTTCGATTGCCGGAACTTACCTTTTCCCGGGTAGGAGCGGAAGGGAACTTCCAGTGTTTCAGGTTTGAAATCAAACTTATTAATCTTGCCTTGCTCTACTCTTCTCTCTGTATGTTTTATATTGCCCGAGACAATCTCACCGACTTCAAAATGCTGATCCATTCCATTATATCCATGTGAAAGTAATGGACTCTCGCCGATTATCAATGTAAGACGGATCAAGTCGGAGATAGTCGAAAAGTTATCCTTGCTTTTTGTGTCCGGGCTCAGACCTTTGCAAAGGACTATAAGATTGGCACGTGCTCTTGTGAGTGCGACATACAGCAGATTCAGACTATCTGTCCAGAGTTGAACCGTTTCCTGTTTATGATCTTTGGCGTAGACTGATTCTTTCATAAACTTGTTGTAGGGAATAGGCAACAGGTCCAATCCATTGTAAGGATGATCTTGTGGAGAACACCATACCGTACTATTATATATTTCACTACTCAGTTTCCAGTCGCAGTAAGGTACCAGCACAGAATGGTATTCCAATCCTTTCGCCTTATGAATGGAGAGAATACGAATACCATCCACCTCGTTGCCCGAGGCGATAGTGACACTCTTCAGTTTCTTCTCCCAGTAATCGAGGAAGGTGCGGATATCCGATTTGTTATCAGACAAAAATTCACTGACTTTGTCGAAGAAAGTAAAGAGATAACTTTCCTGATTAGCAATTTTCTCTATTTCAAATAACAAGGAGAGTTCCTCGAAAAGTTCATAAAGCGGCATTCTCCTGAGTTCCTCCATACGTCGTACAAACTCTGACGGAAGATGCTCTCTGTAATGTGTAAGTAGAGCATGAGGAGAGAGAAACAGCTTCTGACAAACATTCATTTCACTTTTTACATCTTCCGTCCACGTGAGCAGCAGTTGTGTGATGTAGAGAGGATTACTGCTGTCTGATAACAATCTTAAGCAGTCAATGAGCAATGAAACGGCCAGGGAAGCATCGAGTCGAAAGGCTTCATCAGATACGATCTCATAACAATAACCGGGTTTCCCTTCTTTCACTTTATATGTGCTGAAATAAGCTGCAATGCTGGGAATATATTTGTTTTTGCGAACCAGAATCGCAATTTCGCCTGCACGTACACCTTCCTTTTGAAGAAGCTCAACTTTGGCGATGAGTTCGTTGCAGACAACCTCGTCATAACTATACTCTTCGTTGGCCAGGAGGAATTCGATTTCAGCAAAACCTTTCCGTTCTTTTTTTGAATGCTCCTGATGAATTGTCGAGTAAGCACTTACCAACTCAGCACAAGGCTCATCATATTCTGCTTCAAATTTGCTGTTTAGCATTGAAAGCGCCTCTTTGAAGAGTTCGTTGTTGAATTCTACCACTGTCTGTTCGCTTCGCCAGTTGGTATCCAGTTGTTTTGAAACAACATTTTTCTTCAGTCGAGGTTCTTTCTCAATATTGTTCAGGATTCGCCAGTCGCTGTTACGCCAACGATAGATAGACTGTTTCTCGTCGCCTACAATCAAACTCTCATATCCTTGAGATAAGCCTTCAAGTAAGAGAGGACGAAAATTCTCCCATTGCATATGAGACGTGTCCTGAAACTCATCAATCATGATATGATTCAATACAGTACCTGTCTTTTCATAGATAAAAGACGCATCGCTCTCCCCAAGCATGGAATGGAGCAGAGATGCTGTATCGGCAAGTAAGAAACGGTTGTTTTCTTTGTTGAGCAATCGCACTTCCTTTCCGATGTCGGAGAGGAGTCCGATGTTGTTTATTTGTCTTGTGGATAATAATGAAGAATTGATAACCAGTGCATTGCGTGATCTTATCTCCTCCGTCTCTTTAATAAAAGGAATAAGGACTGTATCTGCCAACGATTGAAATGAAGCGTTCTTCAGATTCGCTTTACTAAACCATCCCGCGGCATCTTCCATTGCTTTTATGGCTCTGGAAGTAACTATATCCGAGCAAAACTGTTCGTCACGAAGTTTTAGAAAGTAACCGGCCACACCACTCTTTCCGTATGAAAGATCTTCGATGACCAATCCGTTCGTGTCAAGGATACGAAAGAACTCTTCGGCTTTATCCGTCAATTCTTTCGTTGCTTTATCAGCGAGTATGCGAAGTTCATCTCTGTATTTGTTCAGATAATTTTTATCAGAAAGCTTAAAAGCCAATTCTTTTTCCTTTGCCTGATATGTTTCCAGAAAGATCGTTTTTCCAAACACCTTCAGATCTTTGTCTACTCTCCAGCTGCTACCTTCACTGATTCGTTCCTCAATATATTTACTGATCCAATCGAGCAGCTGTTTGTTGGAATGTGTCGAATCGATCAGACGTTCGACGCTATCGCTGAGTACCTCTTGAGTATCCAGTATTATATTAAGATAAGCACCCAAACCAAGTTCTTTCGCCAACGATCTTAAAATGGATTGGAAGAAGCTGTCGATCGTCTCCACTTTAAACCGACTGTAATCATGTAACATGTGACAAAGAGTCTCCTTTGCGCGGGTCCGTATTTCCTCTTCACTCAGTAGAGTTTCCTTTGACAATGTTTCAAGGATATTTGAAGAGCAGCCGTATGCCAGACCATACAAGTCACTGAGAATTCTTTGTTTCATCTCATTGGTAGCCTTGTTGGTGAAGGTGACCGCGAGAATATGCGTATAATTTCGTGGATCTCTGAGTATCAGTTTGAGGTATTCAGCCGTAAGACGAAAAGTCTTACCTGATCCTGCAGAAGCTCTATATACCGTCAGTTGAGACATTGATGCAGTCTGTTTCTATTCCACAAACAGACAGAAGAGTGTCATGCTGTGGATATTCGTATGCGTGTTAATATATTTCCGAGTGGAAGTTCTCTTGTGTAGTTTCTTTTCGCTTGCGGTCGAAGAATGGATTCTTGGACGAAGCACTTACAGGTATAGCCATCACACAAGTACAATTGGCCAGATAACCCAAACGTTGAGCAGCCAGTCCGGCAGAGAACATAACGCGGGTATCTAGCCTGTTGTCTGCCGCAGTCGCACAAGCCGAACCGATGGCAATACCTACGTCCACGATATTGATCGCACAAGGAACACTTGTTGGCTTTTCAGCACAGGTTGCAAAGCCACAGTGACCACAGTTCAAAGCATGCACTTTTTGTTTGGTGCCGATGATCAGAATAGCTTCTGCTTCCATAATATTCTCGGCATCTCTCAACAGAAACTTCAGCCCCGTTTCTTTATTGATGTTGATCATTTCCGAAGAAACTCTGTTTATATCGCCATCTGTTATCATTGCTATTTCAATGATATCATACCCTTTACCTTTAGGAGCGGTGCGAGCAGCTGTCATCATCTGCTTAACGACATCAAGAACATGCTCGTGACGCGTTTCTCTTTCATTGAGTATCATACTATGTCTGTTTTTTTGTTTTCTGTGTAAAGATAAATAAAGATATCGAACAACCGACAAAATAAATGGTTCTATAATGTTTGGAAATGCTTCAACCTGTTTATTCAACAACATCTGTTTCCGCTTAACGCTTTGGCAAACGATCCTTATCCGTTGCCGAAGGGATCAGGACGATTTGTTTTTTTCATACGGACGCGTTCTCCGTTTCACAACTGTGAAACGGAGAACGCGTCCGTATGAAAATATAAACTCTTCAGTATATCTTTTACGTTGGATAGGCACTCTTTACATAAAACGACCTGAAGTTTCTTCCTTTCTATACTGTAATTCTAAAAATAGTACTATTTAACCCCTGTCATTCAGTAAAATTAGTACATTTGTGGTTGCATATTAATACAAAGAACATATTAGCATCTATATGCGGCATATTGTCATCTGTAAAATAGTGTTTGCTTTGACTTTTTGGTCTTTTGTTGCTTTCTCAACCAAAGCACAATTTAAAGACGAGAGCGAAGATAAGATACTTGAGAGTTTAATTGAAATAGATGTTCATGGACAGAATTTTATTCCGTCTGACTCTGTCTTTGCGCTTTCCCGAAAAATGACAAAAACGTTTGAAAACAATGGCAGCAAACGTGCTCTTTTTGAATTGAAACGGATGGAAGTGCTTGCCTACATTGTCAAAGGTCAGATGGTTGTCGGAATTGAAAAAGCACAGTCTATGTATGATCTGGCCCAGTCGAAAAACTATCAGACTGGAATTGCAATTTCCATCCGGGCAATAGGAGATGCCTATCTGTATTCAGGCTTGATACCTCAGGCAAGAGAATCCTACATCGAAGCTTATAATATTATGAAAGAGATTTCGGAAGCAAAAATATTTTTGAAGCCGTTGTTGATGAAAATGATCTATTGTGACCTTCACTTAGACAAGACAGTAGAGGCCGGTAATTACTTAAAAGACTTCAAAGCTCTCCTTAAATCAACCGATAATATCTTTTGGTTTTATTGCCACTATTATTCTTTCTTCTATAATGATCAGATTAACAATACGGAACGAGCTTTCTGGTATCGTGATCAGGCTATAAAAACCGGAAGAAGTCTGAAAATTGAAAGTGTAAATTATCATGTAGATTATCTGGATCTTATTTATCTGGAGGATCAAGGTGAAAATGAACAAGTGCTGAATAAATATAATTATCTGCTTGGAAATAAGTATAATGAAATCCTACCATCTTCTTACTTTGTACTGTTGCTTGGTAAAGCCGAACTTTTGGTACGAATGGACAGACTTGATGAAGCATGCGATATCTATCAAAAGATCTATACATATAAGGAGAACTTGAATATTAACAGTACTGTTCGTCAGATTGATGCCTTGAGGGCCAAATATCAAGCTGATCGGATAAAATTTCAAAGTCGTTTGGAAAACTCTCAGACGATACGACTGCTGATTGTTATCTGGAGTATTCTGTTACTGTTGGTTCTTGCATTCATTTTGTTCCTGAAGCATCAGATTAAGCAGCTTGTGATTTCTAAGAAAAGGATGATCAAAGCAAAAGAAAAGGCTGAAATATCTATCAAGGTCAAGAGTCTCTTTTTGATGAATATGACTCATGAAATTCGTACTCCATTAAATGGTTTGTTGGGTTTTTCATCTGTTCTTTCCAGTATCGGCGAAGTGGATGAAGAAACCAGACTTCAATGCGTCGAACAGATCAAAGGAAACTCGATGCTTTTGCATAAACTAATCAACGATGTTCTTGACATATCCCGACTCGAATCTCGTGAAATACATTTTAATTATAGAAACATTGATGCAATTCAATTGTGCCGTGCCGTGCTGGACAAAGTGAAAAAAGAGACCAATTGTCCATTGGATATTACCTTTGTGTCGCATTACAGCAAACTTATGATTCTGACCGACAGTGATCGTTTGCAACAAGTGTTGACCAATCTTCTTGTCAATGCGACAAAATTTACTACTGAGGGATCTATTACGCTTGCATTGAAACGAGACACAGATTCTAATTATGCAATGTTTGCTGTTACCGATACAGGAAAGGGTATTCCCGAAGAAAAAAGAAGTCAAATCTTTGATCGCTTTGTCAAACTGAATGAATATGCACAAGGTAGTGGTTTGGGACTTGCTATTTGCCGCTTAATTGTCGAACGATTGGGAGGAAAAATATGGGTAGATCCTGGATACTCAACCGGAGCTCGTTTTATCTTTACCCATCCCATACATGATCAACAGGAAAGGAGTAGCGAATGAGAGTGAAATTTTATATTCTGCTTGCTTGGTTGTTGACAATAGGTTTTATTTATCCACTCCAATCAAAAACAGGCCCCAAAGAGGATAGTGTAATGACTGTTCTATCTGAATTGCCGCACGATGTTAAACGGTTGGGCTTCCTTTTCAATTTGGCTTGTATGGATGAAACATCAACAAAAGCACTATATTATTCCGGTTTGTTGTTGGAAGAGGCAAATCTTCAGAGGAACGCGAAATATCAATCACTAGCACTCTATCATCAACTGAAATTTTACTATATGAAGAATGATCGGGAGATGGTACAACATTGCTTCGCCGAAATTGATTCAATTGCCCGAAGAATGAATGATTATGACGTTTTCTTTCAAGCCTATGGTAGCACTATTGATCTTTCAATAGTGAATGAAAATCATGAGTTGGCAAGTGACGAAGCAACAAAGATGCTTGAAAAGGCTAAGTCTCTGGGGAATGATCAGGGTGAAATGTTGGCATATATGATTTTAGCTGAAGCATTCTTTCATACATCGAGAAATGAACAGGGCTTAGAGATGATCAGAAATAGCTATAACAAAATTAAACTTGCCGATTCTATTATCAATAAAATTTCGGCATTGACCCTTATTTGTTCGATATTGGATGCTGTTAATGAGACGACATCTCAGAAAACGTATCTGGATTTGTTGAATGGATTATTAGAGAAGTATGTATCCCAAAACTCTGAGCTTGATCCGGAAATAACTGCCAGGATGATGAATTGTGCTGATTTCTATTTGAATTATTATATTCGGACTAATCAATCCGAACTGGGCCAGACCTTTTTTCTGAAAGCTTCCCAGCTTTATAAGAGTGAAATGCATCCTCATGACAGGGCTATCTATTATAGAGCCAATGCGGAATATTTTCGTTACAATGGAATGTATGATAAGGCTGTTGTCGCTTCAGATTCTTTACTGAGTATTGTAAAAAATCTTTTTCGACGTGATTACTTTGATGCATTGGTTCTCAAAGCAAACATTCTGACGTTAGCCGGAGATAAAAAAGCTGCTGTTCCAATCTATCAGCAAATGATAGCGATGAAAGATTCGATCCAAATGAATCTGTTTTCTGATCAAATGAAACAAATGCGTGAAAAATATAAGCTTGATGAGTTGCTTATGATTCAGGAGAAAAAGAAGAATAACATGGAACTCATTGCATTAGGTACTTTGCTTTTTGTTTTTCTGATACTTGCGTTCATTGCTTTCTTGATTTATAGATCCAGAGGGAAGCAACGACTCTCAGAGAAGGAGTTGCGTCTGGCTACCGAACAGATGCAAGAAGCAAATCAGGTAAAGGAACACTTTCTTGCAAATATGAATACCAGTGTTCAGGAACCTGTTAATACTGTAATTCAATATTCAAACTTAATAGCAGATAATCCTGAACTGAATCAGGTAAGTATGCAAAAATATTCCACAATCATTCAAAAAAATTCGGATTATTTGCTCGGGCTTATCAATGATGTACTTGAACTTTCCCGTCTGGAAAGTGGAACAAAAGTATTTAATTTCTCTGTTACCAACATGGTTTCAATCTGTGAAGAAGCGATCCATGTAATTGTAGTAAAGAGTGATAATAAATCCCAGATTTCTTTTCATACCGATTTGAAGGAGGTGTATGTTCATATTGATATGGAAATGATGTCAAAACGTTTGTCGGAAATTCTGAAGAGCAGAGAAGGAGAGGAAGAGCGTAAAATATCATTCTATCTTGAACGAAAGGAAAATCAGCCTGTACTGTTGTTTCGTATTTATGGAAGTTATTTATGCGATGAAATGAATGATGTCAATCATGAGATTAGTTTGCAGAATGATATGAATCGATTGGTCTTTGAATATATGGGTGGTGTTTATCATGTGGTAAAGAAACAAGGGGATGAAAAATCATATATTTTCATCACTTTCCCGATATGTGACATGAATGAAGCTTCAAATACGATCAAGGAGGAGATACTTCAAGAAGAAAGAATGGATGTAGAGATGCTTGATACAGAAAAGTTAGAGATTGAACCGATTAAAAGTATAACAGATGGAATGACTGAACCGATCAGGCAAACTTCAGAATTGAATGATTCAGAAATGGATGGACTTTTGATGGATGGTTTGATCGTGGATGCTCTTGATCCTGAAGAACTGGAAGCTTTGAAAGAAGAATTCGCACGAATGAAGTCTGAAAAGATGGAAGCTGATTTGACCGATACAAAAAAAGAACAATAAGGATGACAGATCTGCATACTATTAGTACTATCAGCTGTCTCAATTTTTGCATGAAATGAAATTAAAACGAATTATCGTATTATTTAGAAATCTGATCTTATTCATCAGTTTGCTTTGGGCTACGATACCTGTAAATGCCCAATTAACGAAGAATCTGAACTATTCTCTGGAGAGCAGCGGATCTTTTTCTATGGGTGAACAAACTCCTTTTTGGCTCCTTTCAAACCGACAGGGATTATCTTCTCTTGCAATAAATAATGCATATCTGAGGGTCGGATTTGCTCGTCCGGTTGAACGTAGAAAGGACTTTACGTATGCGTACGGTTTTGACTTTGTAACAGTTGCAAAATATACCTCTTCTTTTATTGTGCAACAAGCTTATCTGGATTTACATTATCAGGCATTAGTACTAAGCTTGGGAAGCAAAGAACGTTGGAGCGAGATGCATAATAAACAATTGAGCAGTGGGGGATTGACCTATTCCGGCAATGCCAGACCAATACCTCAGGCCAGGATAGGCTTTCCTGAGTATGTTTCAGTGCCTTTTACCAATAATTGGCTGAAAGTACGGGGACATGTGGCATACGGTGCTTTTTCGGATGAAAACTGGCAGAAGGATTTTGCTGGATCAGGCAACCGTCGTACTGAACATGTGCTTTATCATTCGAAAGCATTATTCTGGAAAATAGGAAAGGAACCGATTACTCCGTTTGTGTACGAAGGTGGTTTGGAGATGGAGGCTCAGTTTGGAGGAAATGCTTATGGCAGTACCGGTAAGTTGGATATGCCTAATCGTATCTCTGATTTCTTGCGGGTATTTGTTCCAACAGGTGGTGGAAAAGAATCTCCCGTAGGAGAACAAACCAATATTTACGGCAATCACATGGGAAGTTGGCATTCGTCTTTAGCGTATGTGCGTGACGATTGGAAAGTACGTGGGTATTTCGAACATTATTTTAATGATCATTCCATGATGTTTTGGGAATATGGCTGGAAAGATGGACTTGTGGGATTGGAAGTGACCTTGCCAAAGCGCATGATGGTACAACAGATTGTATTCGAATATATGACCTCGAAAGATCAGTCGGGTCCAGTATATAATGATTCCGATCCAGTAATCCCGGAACAGGTGAGTGCAGAGGATGATTACTACAATCATTATATCTACAATGGATGGCAACATTGGGGAATGGGAATTGGTTCACCATTAATGCTCTCGCCGATATACAATTCTGATGGGTTGATCTCATTCAAAAGTAACCGTGTAGAATCTTTCCATCTTGGATTCAGTGGCATTCTGTCCAGAGAAATAGATTACCGGATACTTTACACGAGTAACCGGAGCTGGGGTACTTATGAGAATCCTTATCCCGAGATACTCAAGGATTCTTACTATTTGTGGGAAATGAATTATCAACCGAGAAAGTTGAAAGGATGGAGATTTACGGCATCGCTCGGCATTGACAGAGGAGAGCTCGCGGGATATAATAATGGACTGCTCTTTACGATAAAAAAGACCGGATTGTTGAATAAAAAATAAAGATCAATGAGAAAACTAATAATAACCGGACTTGCTGCCCTTCTTCTTGTGATGGTAATTGCTTGTGGAAAGAATCCCGAAAATGGCAAGCTGGATGGAATGTGGCAGTTGACAGAAATTGAATCTGCCAATGGAGTCTCAATATCAAAAAAATCGGACCGAATCTATTACTCTTTTCAGTTGCATGTGGTTGAACTTAGAAGGATAGGCTATGATGAGTATAGGGGGCATTTTGATTATACCGGTGACTCCTTATCTTTACATATGCGTGATTATATGATAAAAGACACCTGCTCTTTCTTTGGATTAAAAACGATGAATGATCAATTTGCCATAGAAGTTCTTACCGGGAGTAATATGATGCTAAGAAGAGATAATGTTCGATTGAAGTTCAGGAAGTTTTAGTAGTCTCTAATTCAAAAATAGAAATCCTCCGCATTCAACCGAAGGGTAGATAAACGGAGGATTCTATTCTGTTTGATACAATGTTATTCTGCATTCGGTGCAGCCTTTGCACTTTTGTTGTGCTTTAGCACCTTTGCATCCAGATAAAAAATAATCTCCTCTGCTATATTGTTGATATGGTCTCCCGATCGTTCTAATTTACGAAATACGTTTGCCAGAGGCAGACAAGATCTTAGTTCTTCGGGATGCTTTTCAATGTGATTGGCAATGATTGGTAATACAGCTTTGTCAATCTCATCTACAGTGTTGTCTTGTTGAAATACAGATATCGCCAGATCGGACTTTTCCTTAATTAAAGCATCCTGTACATTAAACAACATGGATTGTACTTCTGTCATCATTTCATTTAACCGAAGTTCTTTGATAAGTTCATCGTTCAACGTATCTGAAGGATAGTTGATAACAAAGCGTCCCATACTCTCTGCAAAATCGCCGATACGTTCCAGATTAGTATTAATTTTCAGCATTGCCAATACAAATCGCAGGTCGATTGCTACCGGATTATACAATGCAATAATATCTTCAACATCGCTATCAATTTTTAACTCAAAAGCATTTACGCGTTTCTCGCGCATGATTACCAACTGAGCTTCTTCCTTATTGAGCGTTAATATTGCATCACAGGCAAGCTCCATCTGTTTGCTGACTAACTGACACATGTCGAGTATCTCTTTTTTCAGCAATTCTAATTCGGATTCTACAAACTTTACCATATTCTTTTTTTTTATTTATTCTAAACTGGGTCTACTACTAATCGCAAATATACAAATAATTGCTATTCAATTATTATTCTGAGGTGTAACTTATCCGAATCGTCCGGTAATATATTTTTGAGTCGATTCCTTCTCCGGATTTGTAAAGATTCTCTTCGTATCTCCATACTCGATCATTTCTCCCAGATAGAAGTAGGCAGTCTTGTCACTGACGCGAGCTGCTTGTTGCATATTGTGAGTAACAATAATAACCGTATAATCTTTCTTCAGCTGGCGAATCAGTTCTTCTACTTTTGCTGTCGATATGGGATCCAAAGCTGAGGCCGGTTCATCCATTAAGAGTATAGAGGGAGAAATAGCCATTGCACGGGCAATACAAAGACGTTGCTGTTGTCCGCCTGACAGGGCAAAAGCTGATTGTTTCAGTTTATCCTTTACCTCATCCCATAAGGCAGCTCCCTTGAGTGTTTCTTCAACTCTTTGACGGATGAATGACTCATCCTTAACTCCGTTTACACGAAGTCCGTAGGCTACATTCTCAAATATGCTTTTGGGAAAGGGATTCGGACGCTGAAAAACCATACCTACATTCTTCCTGAGCTCATCAACGGCAACTCCTTTTTGATAGATATCATGTTTGTCAATTAAGATCTGTCCATGGAGATGTGTATCCGGAATTAAATCATTCATTCGGTTAAACAAACGAAGAAAAGTTGATTTACCACATCCCGAAGGTCCAATAAATGCGACAACAGTGCGTTCCTCAATTTGCATGTTGATGTCTTTCAATGCATGGAATTTCCCGTAAAAGAAATTCACGTCTATTGCTTCAATTTTATTCATTCTGTATTCTGTGATTAGTTCGTTTTTACTTTGCGGTCAAAATAGCGGCGAAGTACATTTGCCAATAGATTAACAATAAGGATTATCAGGATTAAAACTAGTGCGGTGCCATATGCAATGGGTAGTTGGGCCTCTACGTTTGTTCCGGAGGTTGCTATGACGTAAAGATGATAAGGCAGAGCCATACATTGATCCAGTACGCTGTTGGGGAGATGAGGAAGAAAGTAGGCTGCACAAGTGAAAAGAATCGGAGCCGTTTCACCCGAAACACGTCCAACAGAAAGTATGAGTCCTGTGATGATATTAGGCATTCCCATCGGAAGAATAATTCTTCGGACTGTTTGTAGTTTTGTTGCACCCAAAGCGTAACTACCTTCCCTGTATGAATCTGGTATTGCCTTGAGAGCTTCTTCTGTCGTACGAATCACTAATGGAAGGCAGAGAAGACCCAAAGTGAGTGATCCCGCCAGAATTGAATCACCAAATCCCATTGTGTTTACAAAAAGAGCCATACCGAAAAGTCCAAAGACGATCGAAGGAATACCACTCAGATTATTAGTCATCATGCGGATAAATTGAACTACTTTTCCCTTTGGAGCATATTCATTCATGTAAATACCAGACATGATACCAACCGGAAAAGCAAACAGTGCGCTTCCGATAATCAGATAGAAGGTACCCACTATGGCAGGAAAAATTCCACCTTTTGTCATTCCTTCTTCAGGGGCAGTGGAGATAAACTCCCAATTAATAACACCAATACCTTTTACAATGATAAAACCGAGTATCAGCAAAAGAATACCAACTACAGAGTAACTCATGAGAGAAAAAAGAGCAAATAAGAGTGTTTGCGATCTTTTCTTTCGGGTCGTATAATTCTTTTTGTAAGGAATCATGATTTTTGTTGTTTAGTGATTTGTTCAACAGCCAGATTGATGGTCAGAGTGATAAAAAATAGTACTACACCCAGCATAAAGAGTGCCTGATAGTGAGCCCCACCTGCAGGAGCTTCGCCTAGTTCAGCTGCAATTGTTGCCGGTATTGTACGAAGAGGTTCAAGTAAAGAAGTTGGAATTACGGCGGCATTTCCGGTGACCATTAATACGGCCATTGTTTCACCTATTGCCCTTCCGATACCTAATACGATAGCCGAAGATATACCTGAAAATGAGTGGGGAAGCACTACTCTGTATATCGTTTGCCAGTGTGATGCTCCAAGAGCGAGGCTGGCTTCCCGCATGCTTCGGGGACAGTTTCTTATTGCATCTTCAGAAACGGTAATGATGGTAGGCAGAGCCATGATTGCAAGTACCAGACTACCTGCCAAACCACTTTCACCTACAGGAAGATGAAAAACCTTTTGAATGAAAGGAACAATAACCACTAATCCAAAAAAACCATATACCACGGATGGAATACCGGCAAGGAGTTCGATCATCGGCTTCATTATATTTCGTATCTTAAGGTGAGCAATCTCAGCCATGTAGATAGAAACAGCCAGTCCGAAAGGAAGAGCAAACAGAATGGCAAATAGACTCACCCAAAGCGTACCGGTTATTAGAGGTAGCAAACCAAACTGAGCTGACGGAGTTGAAGTTGGAAACCACTCTTTTCCAGCGAGAAAGTCCTTAGGAGTAATGGCTACATCCTCAATCAGACGTCCTTTGAAGTTGGATGCCACATACAATTTGGGAATGAAAGCAATAATGCCCGGTATTGAGTCTACTAATTTGTTAATGCAATCAGGTACATTTTCAAGATTACTTCCTAGTTCTTCTTCTGAGTAATAGTTTGTAAGATCATCTAGTCTGAATAATAGTATTTCTTCGTCTGCTCCACCTAAATTACTCCAATTAGTAATCTCAGAGTCAAATACTAATTTCAGAGTTTGTGCATGAAATTGATCCTCTGATACCTTATTCGTTCTATTGAGTGCAATGGTGTAGCCTTCTTCTACGGCCGGACTTTTAAATAATCCGAATGCTTCTCTGAAAAGGAATACTACAATCAGAATAATCACCACGCTGGTAATGTATCCGCTGCAGGCAAGTATTCCTTCAATAATTCGTTCGAATGGTTTTCTCATATGTATCTTTGTTAATTATGATGCAAAATAACGACTATACTGTTTCGCTGTTAAGACAATAATATTTCATTTTCATCACAAAAAAGATGTAACAACAAAGATATGCAATTGAAAGCGTATATTTATGTTTTTGTTACCGAAATGAAATATGCCTGACGTTACTTTGCATCGGAAATTAAAACCAAAAATTAGAAAATTATGAAACAGAGTTTTTTTAAAACAATTGCATTGGCTTCGATAGCCTTGCTAGCAGTCGCAAACGCTCAGGCTCAAACTGAAAATCTGTCGGTATCGGGTTATATTCAAACCCAACTTGAAGCAGGTCAGAAAGATGCTAAAACCAAGTTGGGTAATACAACTTCTACTCAGGATTGGGATAATAAGGGCTCTTTTACACGTGCGGGAATTCGCAGAGGTCGTATTAAATTCTCCTATGCAGCTGATACATATGCAAAAGGAGTTTTTCAGTTGGATGTAACTGAAGCCGGCGTGAAGTTTAAGGATGCGTATTTGAATCTGACAGTTCCTTCCGTAAATTGGATCTCCGTAAAAGCAGGTATTTTTGATCGTCCTTTTGGTGATGAAATCAGTTACTCGTCTTCCCGACGCGAGATAGCGGAAAGAAGTATTGGTACACAAACACTTTTCCCTGATGAACGTGACTTGGGAGCCACATTAATATTAACAGCTCCGAAAGGAAGTGCAATTGAGGGACTTGGTTTTGAGGGAGGTTTCTTCGCTGGTAATGGAATAACAAAAGAGGATGATGGTAAATATGACTTTATAGGTCATTTGAGATTCCAAAAGAAATATGATAATTCATCTTTTGGAATAGGAACATCCCTCTATTCAGGTAAAGTATATAATCTGAATAATGCTGGTGGTATTTATACAACGTATGAGATACAAAATGGAGCTTGGGTTGCATCTACGGGTAGTGAGAAGTTTAATAATCGTACGTACTATGGTTTTGATGCTCAGTATTCCTGCCAAACTCCTCTTGGTCTGACACGTCTTCGTGGTGAATATGTTTTTGGAGAGCAACCCAGTCAGAGTGGTAATATGAGCAGTCCCAAGGCAGGCGCTTTATCAACTGAAAAGGGGTATGATTACATACGTAATTTTGCTGCTGCACATATTTATTTGGTCCAGGATTTGTTTAGTACTCCTTTTGCAGTAGCCTTCAGATACTCTGTTTTTGATCAGAATACAGACCTAAATAAAGATGAAGTAAAGAGTAGCGCAGATGTAAAACAAAATGGATATTCGGTTTCCGGAATCTGGAGAATGACTCCTGCTGTTTCATTAATGGCATGCTATGATATCACAACGAATGAGAAATGTCCAAATCTTGCCGGATATGAATCAGATCGTAAGGATAACTTGTTTACAATGAGATTGCAATACAAATTCTAAGTAACAGATTTAATCACTATATGAATACTATTTTTCAAAAACCAACAACTTATTAAATTGAAGAATTATGAAAAGATTAGCAGTATTAGCCATTATGGCAAGTGCATTCGTAATGAATATAAATGCGCAGACAATTAAAGGAAGTGATACAGTACTTCCTGTATCTCAGGAAGTTGCTGAGAAGTATATGAAAGAAAACCCATCAAAGACAGTTACAGTAACAGGAGGTGGTAGTGGTGTTGGTATTGCTGCGCTTGTCGCAGGAACTACAGACATTGCAATGGCTTCCAGAAAAATTAAATTTGATGAGAAGGTCAAGTTACAGGAAGCAGGAAGAACAGCTACCGAGACGATTATTGCATATGATGCTTTGGCTGTCGTTATTAATCCCTCAAATCCTGTAAGTCAATTGACTCGTGAACAGCTTGAAGGAATCTTTACCGGCAAAATAACCAACTGGAAACAAGTAGGCGGATCTGATCTCAAGATAGTATGTTATTCGCGTGAGACATCTTCCGGAACCTATGAATTTTTCAAGGAAAGTGTGCTGAAGAATAAGAACTATATGAGCTCTATTCTATCCATGCCGGCAACCGGCGCAATCATTCAGTCTGTCTCTCAGACAAAAGGTGCCATTGGATATGTCGGACTTGCGTATCTGAATAAGAATGTTAAAGCAGTAAAGGTCTCTTATGACAAAGGAAAAAGTTATGTAGCCCCATCAGTACAGTCAGCCAAAGACAAAAGCTATCCGGTTGTTCGCCCTCTCTTCTATTATTATAACAAGGCTGCTAAAGCGGATGTGAAGGCTTTGGTTGACTATGTTCTTTCTCAAAAGGGACAGAAAATTATTGAGGAAGTAGGGTACATCACTTTAAAATAACTAAACCTTTCCTACAAGCCTGGAAGTGTGAATAGCTTTTTTCTCAGGTCAAACCCGCTGTAACGGATTCTTCCGATAATGGCGGGTTTTGTATGATTATAATTATCAACGCTTGATGATATGTTTTGATAGAAAGTATCTTTTCGGATATTAATCCATACATTTGTATTATATTTGCAGGTATAGAGAAATTAATTCATTCTTTTTGCCTTGAGTCATTACCTATAAAATAAAATGTAGAATATAAAAGTTTGCTGCAGATGATCAGATCCATATTATTTGTTGGAATAGGAAGTTGTATTGGAGGAATCTTTCGCTTTCTTTTGTCCCGCTACGTAGAACATTCATTTCAGCATTCTTTTCCATGGGCTACCTTTCTTGTTAATATATTAGGATGTCTTCTGATTGGATTGTTTTATGGTCTCTTCGAAAGAGGGCATCTGATGAATACAGACTTGAAGCTCTTTCTTACCGTTGGACTTTGCGGTGGTTTTACCACATTTTCCACATTTGTCAATGAGGATTTTCTTTTGATCAAAGATCAGAACTATTTTATTTTTGTTTTCTACACCTTACTAAGTGTTTTTCTTGGACTTACTGCTACCTATGTCGGACATTTGATCATTAAATCATTATAGGATATGGAAATTGAAGGGGAGGCAAAAGTGTTGCGTATCTACATCAGTAACACAGACAAAGCGGAACATACATCTTTGTACGAAGCCATTGCATATAAAGCTAAACATTATGGAATGGCGGGTATTACTGTTTATAAAGGTGTGATGGGATATGGTGCAAGTCTGGAACTCCATTCCGATAAGTTTTGGGAGATAACAGAAAAGATACCAGTTGTAGTTGAGATTATTGATCAGTCAGAGAAGATTGATCGTTTCTCTGAATATATTCTGCCCTGGATAAACTCTTTACCCAAAGGATGTCTGATCACATCCCAGAGGATTGATGTAGTCTTGAGCAAACAAGGAAAGAGGACTTAGGTCACGTATGTTCACTTTGAATATTGAGTTATGAGTAGTAGTTGAATTACGAATGACATCTTATCATTACTATCTTGATTCTTTTAAGGATGAAAATAAATTCGTAAACAATTGAGTTTTTATCTGAAAAGCATTATATTTGTCATACTTTAGAAAAAACAATAACAAAACACAACCATGAAAAGAAAATTATTCTTGTTCTCTGCTGTTTTATTTCTGAGTAGCCTGTATGTTTCAGCTCAGGAGCTGTATTCAAAGATGGGTGCAATACCGGAAGAGACGCTGTTTGCTGCTTCTTTGCCAAGTGAGCCTGATGCTTCGGCTGTATTGCTAAAAGAAGAGATTGCGACACGGTTTGTATTTAAGAATGATACATTCCATTATGAAACAGACCATTTTGTTCGCATTAAGATATTAAAAGAAGAAGGGCTAAAGTATGCAACTACACGCGTAAACTATAGTATCGCTTCTGCTGATAAGCCCGAACAGGTGAAAAAAATCTCTGCCGCCGTCTTTAACTGGAACGGGAAAAAGTTTGCGGGCAAGTATATTTCAAAGAAAAACGGGATAAAAGATATCGCTCTTTCTCCCACCGAACATCAGAAAGTCATATCTTTGTCCGGAGCAAAAGTCGGCTCTGTGGTTGAGTTTACATATACATTGGTTTCCAGTCAGCTGGAATCTTTACGACCGTGGAAGGTTCAACGCGACATCCCTGTTGTTGATGCTACTTATCGAATAACGGTTCCGGAATATCTCTATTATGATATAAAGCGTATTGGATTACCAATAGAAGTGTTGGAAGTAAACGTATCTCAGAATTTTGGTTTCATGTCCAATACATTGTTCTCTGAACACAGTAACGAGATGACCATGACTGCTAAAAATCTCCCGTCATTTTTACCTCTATCCGATTATCTGATGTGTCCCGAAGACTATCGCACTTCTGTAAATTTCTACCTTGATTTCATCCGAATTCCGAAACGTGCACCTCAGGAATTTATAACCAACTGGGATAATGTTGCCTCAGCTTTTAAAAATCAACCTCGATTTGCAGATCCATTAAAAGCATCTTATTTGAATGATGCTGTAAAAGCTATTCCTGCCGGTAAAGTAGAGATGCGTATAATGGCTCTCCTGGACTTGGTTCGAAACAATATGGAGTGGAACAAAGTATATTCCATTTATCCGGAAGACATTGCAGGAGCCTTAAAGTCAAAGAAAGGAAACAGTGCGGATATGAATCTGTTGTTGCTGATCCTTGCACGTCAGGCCGGTTATGAGGCTAGTCCTATTGTACTTCGTACACGTGATATGGGGTTGATAGATTTGAAGCATAATAATATGAATGCTATGAACCATGTGATTGTGGGAGTAATTGATAAGGGTAATGTCTATTGCCTGGATGCCACTTCACCTGCTTCCGGTGTTAATACACTACCTATCAATGATCTTGTGGAAAGATCGCTGATCCTGCGGGATGCAGCCGCCATGTGGATGGATCTTTCTAAATTTGATGGTTCATCAGTACGTACAATAAATGCAAGCTTCAATGATAAAGGCGAATTAACAGGTGCCGTTTCTGAACGTCATTTAGGAGAGTCAATTCTTCCTGTTGCAGAGGGAATGGCAAACGGGAATCATACTTTGTATGCATCTCAATGGACTCCCGATGGGGCAACACTTTCATCCATGAATTCAAAGTGGGGAGAGAATCGCAGTTTCTTTCAAGTCGATTATGTTATCACAGATCCTGGTACAAAGATTGAGGGAGATAAAATATCCATCAATCCGATGGTGATGTTTCAAAAGAAGATTCCTGTTGTAAAGGAGCGTCTTCTTCCGGTAGATCTACCCTATGTGGAGAGATTCCAGCAGATTGTTAATATCACTCTTCCCGAAGGCTTTGTTCCGGAAGCTATTCCTCAGCCTTTCCGTCTGCAAACTGCCAATGGTAGTTTACAAGCTCAGATTCTTATCGAGTGCAATGGTCAGCAATTAATGTGCCGTGTGGACTATCAGGCGAAAAAGGCCTTCTATTCCACAGATGAATATGAATCATTCTTCAAGTTCTTCCAATCCCTGAATGAACAAAACTCAAAGAGGATTACGTTTATAAAGAAATAAGAGAATAAAGATCTTCTCTTTCCCCATCCATTAATGTTCGTGATGGGAGAAGAGAAGAAACAACGCTGTCAAAATAAGAATGCAGCTTACGGTAATGCGAAACCATTTACCGGCAAGCTGCATTTTATCAAAGAATGAATTGAGTTTGGAATAGCTGTACACTAATATCCAAATGGCGATAAGTACAGGCAGAGCTGTGGTAATGGCAAAAATAAGCGGAAGAAAAGGTCCTTCAGAAGAAGAGGCGGAGAGAGGAATCAGCATTCCAAAGAAGAGGAAAGCACTCGTCGGACAAAAAGCTAATGCCAATACCACTCCCAGGACAAATGAACCAAAATAACTTTTCCGAGCCCAGTCTTCCAATTTATGGCTCACCCCTATGTTGACGGAAGGAAGACTGATACGATCAGCAAAGAGCATTATTACACCAGCCAATAGCAGTAGCGGACCGATTAAAATGTCGCCGTAATGCCCCATTACTTCTTGAATAAGATCCAGATTAAACCCTTCCCGGATGATATTCAATACAATAAATGCAAGTACTACATATGTAAAAGTACGCCCCAGAAGATAATAAACTCCATTTATGAAAATCTTTCGGGGCGATTTCATCTCTTTTGTGATGAAGCAAATCGCGGCAATGTTTGTGGCTAGCAGACAATGGCTCACTGCATTGATAAACCCAAGTAGAGCAGCAGAGATCCACGGAGTCTGTCCGTTGTTAATCAACGAATTAATCCAATCCATCCGAAGAAGAAGTTTGTTTTTTGAGTAACTCTTTTATCTCTTTCAAAGATAGATAGCTGCCATAGTGGATTATTTTCCCATCTACAACTAAGCCCGGGATACGTGATAGTCCATACGATAGAATACCTATAATATCATCGACTTTAGTTACGGTAGCATCCAACTGAAGTTCAGCAACAGCTTTCAATACTGCTTCATAAAATGCATGACAATTAGCACATCCTTTCGTTGCTAATACTTTTATTTCCATTTTTACAATTCCAGATCTTTATTGAATTCTTCGTGCCAGGGAAGTCCCTGTTTGTTCAGTTCTGCCATGAATGGATCCGGATCAAACTCTTCCACATTAAATACGCCGGGCTTTTTCCACTTTCCGGAAAGAAACATCATGGCCCCGATCATTGCCGGTACTCCGGTTGTGTAACTGACACCCTGTGCTCCGGTTTCTTTAAATGCTGCCTCGTGGCTGCAATTATTATATACATAATATGTAAGTTCTTTACCCTCTTTGATACCACGGATTCGGCAGCCGATAGATGTCTCGCCGTGATAGTTCTTTCCAAGATCACCCGGGTCGGGAAGCACAGCTTTCAGAAATTGAATAGGAACGATTTTTACACCGTTATATTCAACTTCATCTATACGTGCCATTCCAATGTTCTGAATCACGCGCAGGTGAGTCAGATATTCCTGACCGAACGTCATCCAGAAACGAGCCTGTTTGATTGTCGGGAAGTTCTTGGTCAGAGATTCCAATTCTTCGTGATAGATCACATATGATTCACGCGGACCAATATTGGGGTAGGTAAGAGGTTTGTGAATCTCATGTGGTTCTGTAACTACCCACTGCCCGTCTTTATAATATTTTCCTTTTTGGGTAACTTCACGGATATTGATTTCCGGATTGAAGTTTGTTGCAAAAGCTTTTCCATGATCACCGGCATTGCAATCAACAATATCCAGGTAATGAATTTCGTCAAAATGATGTTTGGCTGCATAAGCAGTATATATACCACTTACACCCGGGTCAAATCCACATCCGAGTATGGCTGTCAGTCCTGCTTGTTTGAAACGCTCCTGATAGGCCCACTGCCAGCTATATTCAAAATGAGCTTCATCACGTGGCTCATAATTGGCTGTATCCAGATAGTTAACTCCGGCAATCAGGCACGCATCCATGATGGTCAGATCCTGATATGGCAGAGCAACATTAATGACAATATCAGGCTTGTGTCTGGCAAATAAAGCAACAAGTTCCTCCACCTGATCGGCATCCACCTGATCCGTCGTAATCCGGTTGCCGCCAATGGCTGCTGCAATTGCGTCACATTTTGACTTTGTGCGGCTTGCTAAAACTATTTCGTCGAAAACTTCCGGGTTTTGTGCCACTTTATGGGCTACAACGCTGCCGACACCGCCGGCACCAATGATAAGAACTTTTCCCATTCCTTTAATCGTATATTAGTACTGTTTTTTTGTAAAGCTGGACAAAGATATATTATTTTTTTCGATCCGTACACTAAAGAGCGAAACAAAAAGGGAATAGAGGCTCTTCTCATCTTGTATTAAACTGTTGTAAGAAATAAAAATATTTACAATTAATTGGTGACCGTTTCATCAGGAAACAGTATATTTGACGCCATAATTATTTGAACCTTTAAAATCATATTTACATGGCAAACAAATTTTCAAGAAGATCATTTCTTCAAAAAAGTGCGACTGCTGCGATCGGTCTTACGGTTGTCCCCAGCATCGTGATGGGAAGCAAATTAGGACACGTAGCTCCCAGTGACAAACTAAATATCGCAGGTATCGGTGTTGGTGGTATGGGAGCTTCTAACCTCGGTAACCTGAAATCTCAGAATATTGTTGCACTTGCAGACGTAGACTGGAGTTATGCAAAAGGAACATTCGAGGCATATCCAAAAGCAAAACGCTATTATGATTACCGCAAGATGTATCAGGAATTGGGTAAATCAATTGATGCTGTCGTTGTTGCTACAGCAGACCATACTCACGCTATTATTGCTTCTGAAGCAATGACTATGGGTAAACACGTGTATGTACAGAAACCGTTGACTCACACGGTGTATGAATCCCGTTTGCTCGGTAAGTTGGCTGATAAATATAAAGTAGCTACTCAAATGGGTAACCAAGGTTCATCAGGAGAAGGCGTACGTCAGACTTGTGAAGCTATCTGGAGTGGAATGATTGGTGAAGTAACGAGAGTTGATACTTTTACTGACCGTCCTATCTGGCCACAAGGACTTCCTCGACCAACTAAAGAGGATGTGGTGCCTGAAACATTGAATTGGGATCTTTTCCTCGGACCGGCACCCACTCGTCCTTATAATTCAATCTATCATCCATGGAACTGGCGCGGATGGTGGGATTTCGGTACTGGTGCTCTTGGAGATATGGCTTGTCATATTATGCATCCGATCTTTAAAGCGTTGAATCTTGGCTATCCTATCAGTGTACAAGCCAGTTCAACCACATTGCTTACTGATTGCGCTCCAAATGCAGAAATTGTTAAATATGTCTTCCCTGCACGTGAAAATATGCCGAAGTTAGCTCTTCCACAAGTAGAAGTTACCTGGTATGATGGTGGCCTGAGACCTCCACTTCCTCAAGGATTGCCTGTTGGAAAAGAGTTGAATGATTCGGGTGGATGTGCTATTTTCTACGGTACGAAAGATACTTTGATCTGTGGTTGTTATGGTGTGAATCCATTCTTGTTGTCAGGAAGATCACTTCCGGCTCCAACAACGATGCGTAAAGTAGAGGTTTCTCATGAAATGGACTGGGTGCGTGCATGTAAAGAAAGTGCGGCCAACCGTGTACCAACCGCTTCACACTTCGGCGACGCATGTCCGTTTAATGAAATGGTAGTGATGGGAGTATTAGGTGTACGCTTACAATCACTGAATCGTGTATTGCAATGGGATGGTGAAAACATGCAGTTCACAAACATCGGTGACAATGAAGAAATCAAGATTATGAAAGAAGATGGATTCTCTATCCATAACGGTCATCCGACTTTCAATAAGACCTATACCGATCCGATGAATGCAAAACAATTTGCAGCCAAATTGATTAAGCATGACTATCGTGACGGATGGAAACTATGTGATATGCCCAAATAATTTATAAACAACAAACATTATTAATGATGAAACGTATTTTTTATTTATTCAGTGTCATGATGATTATCGGATCAGCATCATGCAGTTCATCTGCAAAACAAGAAAAAGCAGAAGCAGAACCAGTCGCAGTTGATTCTGTTCAACAAAATGATGGATGGATTACTTTGTTTGATGGAACTTCACTGAAAGGATGGAGAGGTTATAACCGTGCAGACATGCCAAAAGCCTGGACTATTGAAGATGGTTGCCTCAAGATCAACGGATCAGGTAACGGTGAAGCTGGTGCTAAGGATGGTGGTGATATCATCTTTGATCAGAAGTTTAAGAATTTCGAGTTGTCTTTCGAATACAAAGTAACCAAGGGTGCAAATAGTGGAGTATTCTATCTGGCACAAGAAGTAGAAGGAGAACCTATTTACAAATCTGCTCCGGAATACCAGATTCTTGACAATGCAAACCATCCGGATGCTTTGCTTGGTAAAGATAATAACAGACAAGCAGCTTCTTTGTATGATATGATTCCTGCAAAACCACAAAATGCAAAGCCTTTTGGTGAATGGAACACGGGTGGTGTACTTGTATATCAAGGAACAGTCGTACACAAACAAAATGGTGAGAATGTGGTTGAATACCATTTGTGGACAGATGATTGGAAAAAAATGGTTGATGGCTGCAAGTTTAAAGGTGTAGAGTCATTTATCAACATTGGTGGTGCAGACCACGATGGATATATTGGATTACAAGATCATGGAAATGATGTATATTATCGCAATATTAAAATCAGAGTTATTGAATAATTAGTATTCCGACACAACGAAAAGGCCGTCTCAGAAATGAGACGGCCTTTTTAATTTCATGCACCTTGATTTCTGATGCCAAACAACCTGATGCTTTGGAAAAACCATCCTTATATTCCTTCCGTTTCACTGCAGTGAAACGGAGTAAACGTCCTGATAAAATTCAAAAGTTTTCAGGTCGTTTGGATCGACCAATAGGCATCCTTTATCCATGACTGTAGGACCCTGCGATGGGTTGACTCTTTTATCTTCTTACTCTGATTTTAGTAGACTCTTTATTTTTATCTCTGACTACAGTTGGCTCTTTTACTAAACCAGAATTTAGTTTACACTTTTAATCCATTCCATCTTTTTTATTAAAGGATGTATTCAACTACGGAAAGAAAAGAGAATTGTGTCCCTTGATTTTTGTAATCTTTGAGTAGCAATTTGTTTATATTCAAATATTATTTCTATCTTTGCGGCATCTTAAAAAATAGGTATGTATTTTCATCAGGACTTTGTTATATTTATACAAGGCACTCTACTCTTTGCTTTCAGATCCAATGCAAAGAAACCGGGTGGTGAATATTGCGCCCAATCTACTGATTCTCACGTATCTTTTAAATCGTGTTGCTTACTGATATGTAAGTGGTTTTATTCTTGCCTTGAATATAAACGCGTACTGAATCAAACTCGAATACAGCCTGTTACAAGTATCAACTCTGTGCCATCAGAGAGCTTGAATAACAGGCTTTTTTTATTTCCTCTTGGTTACTTCTTGAACCATTCTCTCAAAATTTCAGGCTATCCGTTATCATTTTGTAATTTATATACTAATAAGTAATTCTAATTTATGAATCTCTCACTATTTGTAGTCGTATTGATTACAGCTATTGTACTTGTTGCAGCAGCTTTGATCATTGGACGTCTTCTCTCTCCAAGTTCTTATAACAAACAGAAAGGAGAAGCGTACGAGTGTGGTATTCCGACAAGAGGAGGATCCTGGATGCAGTTTAAAGTAGGTTACTACTTGTATGCAATCCTTTTTCTTATGTTTGATGTCGAGACTGTTTTCCTTTTTCCATGGGCAGTTACTGTGCGTGAAGCTGGAATCGACGGTCTGATTAATGTGTTGTTCTTTTTTGTTGTTTTGGTTCTGGGTCTTGCATATGCCTGGAAGAAAGGAGCATTGGAATGGAAGTGAAAATTAAGTCGATGAAATATGAAGACTTCAATGACAATGAATATCTGGAGTCAATCAAACAACTCAGAGAAGGTGGTGTCGATGTTATTGTTGGTTCACTTGATGATCTCATCAATTGGGGAAGAAGCAATTCCCTATGGCCGCTTACATTTGCAACGAGTTGTTGTGGTATTGAGTTTATGGCGGTTGGTGCCGCCCGGTATGATTTTTCCCGTTTCGGGTTTGAAGTGACGCGTGCCAGTCCGCGACAAGCAGACGTGATTATTGTTGCAGGTACGATTACCAACAAGATGGCACCTGTATTAAAACGTTTGTATGATCAGATGGCTGAGCCCAAATATGTGATTGCAATGGGTGGATGCGCCATCTCCGGCGGACCTTTTGTAAAATCATACCACGTAGTTAATGGAGTTGATAAAATTATCCCGGTGGATGTCTTTATCCCGGGATGTCCTCCACGTCCTGAAGCATTGCTCTATGGAATGATGCAGCTGCAACGGAAGGTGAAGACAGATAAGTTCTTCGGAGGCGTAAACAGAAAAGAAAAGAAAGGAACTGAAAATGATTGATCTGAAAGAAAGAATAGCAGCTCTTGCTCCTGAAGCAGAGTTCGTGAAAGCAGAGGGGAAGCCTTTGGAAGTGATACTTCCTTCTTCGAAGATACACGATGCGATGATGAAGTTCCGCGACGATAAAGATTTACAGTTTAACTTCCTTGTATGTCTTTCCGGAATGGATTGGGGCGATAGCTTGGGTGTTGTTTATCATCTGTTTTCATTACAATATCGTACCTATCTTGTTGTAAAGACTAGTACAACCGATAGAGAGAAACCGCAACTATATAGCGTCGCTGATATTTGGGCAACAGCAAACATGAACGAACGGGAAGTGTTTGACTTCTTTGGTATCCGTTTCATTAATCATCCGGATATGCGTCGTTTATTCCTTCGTAATGATTTTGTCGGATTTCCACTCCGAAAAGATTATGATATGAGCGAAGAGAACAATCCACTTGTGATGTCCAATGAAGAAACCGATGATATGACTCCTGTGCTTGTGACAAACGAGAAAGGAGAAGTAGAAGAGAAAAAGAAGGTGCTTTTCGAGGATTCAGAATATGTGGTTAATATTGGTCCACAGCACCCGGCAACTCATGGAGTGCTTCACTTTCGCACTTCATTGGAAGGTGAAATAATTAAAAAAGTAGATGTTCACTGTGGGTATATCCACAGAGGAATAGAGAAGATGGCCGAAAGTCTTACCTATCCTCAGATACTCGGCTATACTGACCGTCTGGATTATCTGTCTGCTCATCAAAACCGTCATGCAGTATGTATGTGTGTCGAAGAGGCTTTGGGTATGGAAATACCTGATCGGGTAAAATATATCCGTACCATTATGGATGAACTCTCCAGACTTCAGTCACACTTCCTTTTCTACTCCTGTCTTTGTATGGATATGGGAGCGTTGACCCCCTTCTTTTACGGATTCCGTGATCGTGAAAAGATACTGGATTTGTTTGAAGAAACAACGGGAGGACGACTCATTCAGAATTATAATGTGATTGGTGGAGTGATGGCCGATATACATCCAGACTTTGTAGCCGGAGTAAAGAAGTTTATCAAGTACCTACCTCCGATGTTGAAAGAGTATCATGACGTATTTACCGGCAATGTAATCGCTACCCAACGTCTGAAAGGTGTAGGTATTCTATCAAAAGAAGATGCAGTATCATACGGAGTGACAGGTCCCTCAGGAAGAGCTTCCGGTGTTTCCTGTGATATTCGTAAGCTGTCTCCCTATGGAGTATATGATAAAGTTGATTTCAAGGAGATTATTTATACTGAAGGCGATAGCTTTGCCCGTTACATGGTACGTATGGATGAGATTCTGGAGTCCCTCCATATTCTGGAACAACTCATAGATAATATCCCTGCCGGAGACTATGCAGTCAAAACCAAACCAATCATGCGTCTACCGGAAGGATCATTCTTCAAAATGGTTGAAGCCGGACGTGGTGCCTTTGGTGTGTATATTGAAAGTAAAGGTGACAAGACACCGTATCGTTTGAAATTCCGTTCATCGTGCCTTCCTTTGGTCTCAGTTGTAGATCTTTTAGCTACTGGCTCCAAAATTGCCGACCTGATAGCTATTGGAGGAACCTTGGATTATGTTGTACCTGATATAGATAGATAATAATTATGTTTGATTTTGCAGTAGTTACTCAATGGGTAGATACTTTATTGAGAAGTTTTCTTCCGGATCAGGCGGCTTTACTTGTAGAGTTCTTGTTGGTCGGTTTGTGCCTTTTGACAGCCTATGCCCTCATAGCACTGGCTCTTATATATGGTGAACGGAAGATTTGTGCATGGTTTCAGTGCCGTCTTGGCCCGAATCGTGTAGGTCCTTACGGATTGATTCAACCCGTAGCGGATATGTTCAAGATGTTGATTAAAGAGCTTATCGATATGAACCATAGCGATAAATTTTTGTTTCGGGTAGCCCCGTTTATTGTCATCATCTCTTCGGTTCTTGCTTTCGGTTGCATCCCTTTTGCAAAAGGATTGGAGATCCTTGATTTTAATGTAGGAATTTTCTTTTTGCTGGCAGTTTCTTCTATTGGTATAGTGGGTATCTTACTTGCCGGATGGAGTAGTAACAATAAGTTTTCATTGATTGGAGCCATGCGAAGTGGTGCCCAGATGATCAGCTACGAACTCTCCATCGGTTTGACCATTCTAACAATGGTTGTGTTAAGCGGAAGTATGCAGCTCTCTACGATTGTGGAGAGTCAGGCAAACGGATGGTTTATATTTACAGGACATATTCCTGCATTCATCGCATTTGTGATTTATTTGATTGCCGGTACGGCGGAAACGAACCGGGGACCGTTTGACCTTCCGGAAGCAGACTCTGAGTTGACTGCCGGTTATCATACAGAGTATTCCGGTATTCAGTTCGGATTCTTTTATCTGGCAGAGTATCTGAACATGTTTGTTGTTGCAGCTGTAGCAGCAACTCTTTTCTGGGGCGGATGGATGCCTTTGCACATTCCCGGATTCGATAACTTTAATATGATCATGGACTATATTCCATCGCTCTTCTGGTTTTTCGGAAAGGTTGCGCTGATGATATTTATCATCATGTGGTTTAAATGGACATTCCCTCGATTGCGTATTGACCAGTTGCTCCGATTGGAATGGAAGTATTTGCTTCCTATCAACCTGATTAACCTGATGCTGATGGTAATCATCGTTGTATTCGGATTGCATTTCTGATCATGAAAAGTATTAATTACTAATTAAAGAGGTATGAATAGTATAAAAGAATATTTTGTCTCCTTCTACAAAGGGCTAAAGTCATTATTAATCGGTATGAAAGTTACGTTGCGTATCTTTTTCCGCAAAAAGACGACCGAATGCTATCCAGAGAACAGAGAGACACTGGTCATTGCCGATCGCTTCAGAGGGACATTGACAATGCCCCATGATGCCGAAGACAATCATAAATGTATTGCTTGCGGACTTTGTGAGATAGCTTGTCCCAATGGCACTATCCACGTTGAAAGTGTGACTGAAGTAAATGAAGAAACAGGAAAAAAGAAAAAAGTCTTGACAAGATACATGTATGATCATGGATCCTGCATGTTTTGTCAGATGTGTGTAAGAGCTTGTCCGCACGATGCGATCTGTTTTGATAATTCATTTGAACATGCGGTCTTTACAAGAGCGAAATTAGTGAAACAACTTAATAAGAAATAGTATGGAAATGACATTGAATGAAGTTGTATTTTATCTGTTGTCAGCTGTCATCGTGGTTTGTTCAATTCTTACGGTAACTACGACGCGTATCTTACGTTCGGCAACTTATTTGCTGTTTGTACTTTTCGCTACAGCCGGATTATATTTTCAAATGAATTATTCCTTTATGGGCGCTGTGCAGTTGACCGTGTATGCCGGTGGTGTTATTGTGTTATATGTATTCTCAATATTGCTGACAAGTAGTCCGGGGGGTGATAATGAACGCCCTAAAATGAAGTATGTAATAGCCGGTCTTTCTGCTGTTGTAGCAGGTGCGTTATTATCTATATACATTATACTATCACATTCTTTTCCGACCTCAAAATATGTAGCCGGTGAGATTGATATGAAAATGATTGGTCAGGTATTGATGGGAACAGAGAAATATCAATATTTATTACCGTTCGAAGCAGTCAGTGTATTATTATTGGCATGTATCGTCGGAGGAATTCTAATTGCAAGAAAAAGATAAGATATGGAAATACATATGGAATATTATCTGGTGGTGAGTGCCATTATGATGTTTGCCGGTATATATGGCTTTATAGTCCGCCGGAGTTTGCTGGGAATCCTGATTTCAATTGAACTGATCCTGAATTCAGTGGATATCAACTTTATGGTATTCAACCGCTATTTGTATCCGGATCAAATGGAAGGGTTCTTCTTTACGCTGTTTGCTATTGGCGTTTCTGCTGCAGAAACTGCTATTGCTATTGCAATTTGTATCAATGTATATCGTAATTTGCATTCAATCCAAGTGAAAAATCTGGATGAAATGAAGAACTAATGATTAAAACTAAATGAACGAGATGGAATTTACATTATACATACTTATTCTTCCCTTGGTTTCTTTTATTATACTCGGTTTAGGAGGGTATAAAATGAAACCTGTTGTTTCCGGACTATTGGGAAGTGTTTTGCTGGGTGCTACTACCCTGCTTTCTTATGCAACCGCATTTATCTATTTCACGGCTCCCCGTGTAGATGGTGCCTTTGCTAAAATGATGCCATATAATATGAAGTGGCTGGACTTTGGAGGAACATTGCAGTTCAACTTGGGTATCCTGTTGGATCCTATTTCTGTAATGATGCTGGTTGTTATTTCTACTGTCAGTTTGATGGTTCATATCTATAGCATGGGCTATATGCATGGAGAAAAAGGTTTTCAGCGTTACTACGCTTTCTTAAGCCTTTTCACTTTCTCAATGCTTGGACTGGTTCTTGCAACCAACATTTTCCAGATGTATCTCTTCTGGGAGTTGGTAGGAGTTTCTTCTTTCCTGTTGATTGGATTCTACTATACAAAACCGGAAGCAGTAGCTGCCAGTAAAAAGGCGTTTATTGTGACTCGTTTTGCCGATCTTGGCTTTCTGATCGGAATCCTGCTTCTTTCTTTCTATACAGGAACATTTGATTTTGATAAACTCTGTTCTTGCGACCCGGCACTGTTTTCCGGAGCTATTCAGGCTTCATTTCTGGGTTATTCAGTGATCAGTGTAGCTCTAGCGCTAATCTTTATTGGAGGTGCCGGTAAGAGTGCTATGTTCCCATTACAGATATGGTTGCCGGATGCAATGGAAGGTCCAACTCCTGTTTCTGCCTTGATTCACGCTGCAACCATGGTTGTAGCAGGTGTATTCCTGGTTGCGCGCCTATTCCCGGTGTATGAAACATTTGCTCCGGATGTACTTCATGGAATTGCTTATGTGGGTGCTTTTACTTCACTCTTTGCAGCTGCAATTGCTTGTGTGCAAACTGATATCAAACGGGTTCTTGCATTTTCCACGATTTCTCAGATCGGCTTTATGATGGTTGCATTGGGAGTAAGCGGAATGGGCTCTCACGAAGGAACCGGTTATATGGCAGGTATGTTCCATTTGTTTACACATGCTATGTTTAAAGCTTTACTCTTCTTAGGTGCCGGTGCAATAATCCATGCGGTGCATAGTAATGAGATGAGCAATATGGGAGGTCTCCGCAAACATTTACCTGTTACCCATATCACATTTTTGATTGCTTGTCTCGCTATTTCAGGTATTCCTCCATTCTCGGGATTCTTTAGTAAAGATGAGATTCTTGCTGCATCTTTCTCTTTCAGTCCGCTGATGGGTATAGCAATGAGTGGTATTGCCGGTTTGACAGCATTTTATATGTTCCGTCTGTATTACAGGATATTCTGGGGCACTCCATCTGAGCACAAACATACTCCTCATGAGGCTCCGGCCTTGATGACTGTTCCACTTATATTTCTGGCAGTTGTAACATGTGTAGCCGGATTTATACCATTCGGTGAATTTGTAAGCAGCGACGGATTGATCTATGAGATTCATCTGGATCCGACTGTGGCAATAACCAGTGTTGTTGTGGCTTGTCTTGCTATCGGGTTTGCAACATGGATGTATAAGAAAGGTTCTAATACCATGCCTGATCAACTCGCAACAACGTTTTGTGGTTTGCATACGGCAGCTAGTCACCGTTTTTATATTGATGAGGTATATCTGTTCATTACAAGAAAGATTATTTTTGATCGCATATCTACTCCGATTGCATGGTTTGACCGTCATGTAGTGGATGGCTTCATGAATGGTTTGTCCTGGAGTGCAAATCGTGTGGCTTATCTTATCAGAGGTTTCCAAAGTGGCAATGTGCAACAATATGCGTATGTCTTTTTAATAGGAACTTTTTTGATAGTTGCGTTGGCTCTGTCACAATATATCAACTTCTAATCATACGAAAATGAATATACTATCATTATTTGTCCTTATACCCATTTTGATGATTGTGGGTGTGTTTTTGTCCCGCTCAATGCAGGCTATTCGTGGTGTAATGATGTCGGGAGCTATCTTACTACTGGGTCTCTCCGGCTATTTGACTGCTTTGTATTTGAATATGCGCGCGGCAGGTGACCGGTCACCAATGTTGTTGGTTTCCGATATGACGTGGTTCGAATCTTTGAATATTCACTACACAATAGGTGTGGATGGTATCTCTGTTCTGATGCTTATGCTTACATCAATTATTGTTATAACTGGTGTGCTGGCTTCATGGAAAATGAATCCTCTTCCAAAAGAATACTTCTTGTGGTTCAGTTTGCTGAGTCTTGGAGTGTATGGATTCTTTATATCACTGGATCTGTTTACCATGTTTATGTTCTATGAGGTTGCATTGATTCCGATGTACCTTTTGATTGGAGTATGGGGAACAGGAAAGAAGGAATATGCTGCGATGAAATTGACTTTGATGTTGATGGGAGGTTCTGCGTTGTTGATTCTTGGAATATTGGGAATTTACTTCACGACAGGTGCAACGACCATGAATATCCTCGAACTTGCCAAGGCAAATATGCCCATTGAGATGCAACGGATTTTCTTCCCATTGACTTTTCTCGGGTTTGGAGTTCTTGGAGCTTTATTCCCTTTTCATACATGGAGTCCTGATGGTCATGCTTCTGCACCAACCGCAGTTTCTATGCTTCATGCCGGTGTGTTGATGAAGTTGGGAGGATATGGTTGTTATCGTATTGCAATTTCTCTGATGCCTGAAGCTGCGCATGAAATGGCATGGATATTCCTTATTCTTACAGGAATAAGCGTGGTATATGGTGCTTATTCAGCATGTGTTCAGACGGATTTAAAATACATCAATGCATATAGTTCTGTAAGCCATTGTGGTATGGTATTGTTTGCTATCCTGATGTTTAATACAACAGCCATGACAGGAGCGGTGCTTCAAATGTTAAGCCATGGATTGATGACAGCGCTCTTCTTTGCGTTGATTGGTATGATTTATGGACGTACGCATACCCGTGATATTCGCTTGATGGGTGGTTTGATGAAGATCATGCCTTTCCTTGGTAGCTGTTATGTGATTGCCGGTTTGGCTTCTTTAGGTTTACCCGGATTAAGTGGCTTTGTTGCAGAGATGACTATTTTCGTGGGATCATTTGAGCATACAGATGTATTTCACCGCGTACTGGTTATTGTTGGCACTTCGTCTATTGTTATTACAGCGGTTTATATCCTTCGCGTAGTTGGCAAATTATTGTATGGGGGAATCGTTAATGAAGAACACACTAAACTTACTGATGCAGTTTGGTACGAGCGTCTTTCAGTAGTAACTCTGATACTAGCCATTGTGGCAATCGGAGTCGCTCCGTTATGGATGAGTGATATGATACGTGAGAGTCTTGAGTTATTTGTAATATAATTAGAATATGAATTATAGCAATTTTCTGTACATGCGCGAGGAGATCTCGTTAATTGTATTAATGGTCGTCCTTTTTCTATACGACTTGTTTGCGGGTAAGAAAGCATTGAATTTCTTTCAGCCTGTTGCATGTGTTCTATTTGCGATACACACTGCTTTGCTTCTTTTACCAAGAGGAGTAGGTGAGGCCTTTGGAGGCATGTATCAGTTTAATGAAATAAACATATTTGTCAAGTCCATCTTGAATATTGGAACGCTGATCGTTTTCCTTTTATCATCAAACTGGTTAAAGAGTGAAGGTACGGTTCACAAACGTGGAGAATTCTTTTTTCTGACGTTGTCGACTTTGCTGGGTATGTACTTCATGCTTTCTGCAGGTAACTTCCTGATGTACTTTATTGGTCTGGAAACGGCTTCTATTCCAATGGCTTGTCTTATCGCTTTTGACAAATACAAAAAAGTTTCTGCCGAAGCCGGTGCGAAGTATATTTTATCAGCCGCTTTTGCTTCGGGTCTTTCTTTGTATGGTATTTCTTTGATTTATGGATCAGTTGGCACATTATATTTTAATGATGTACCTGCTGGCATTACAGGTGATCCTCTTCAGATAATGGCTTTTGGCTTCTTTGTGGTAGGATTGTTATTTAAAATATCGCTGGTTCCATTTCATCAATGGGCTCCGGATTCTTACGAAGGTGCACCAACTACTGTGACAGCTTATCTTTCTGTCGTATCAAAAGCTTCAGGAGCATTTGTGTTGCTTACCCTTCTCTATAAGGTATTTGGTGGATTGATGGATCAATGGCAGGCTATTTTATTTGCTACAATCGCTCTTTCCATTACTGTCGCCAACTTATTTGCTATTCGCCAGAAGAATCTCAAACGCTTCCTGGCATATTCCTCTATTTCTCAGGCGGGATATATCATGCTGGGAGCAATCGGTGGAACAGCTTTGGGTATGACGTCATTAGTCTATTTCCTTTTGGTATATTTGTTTTCTAATCTTGCCGCTTTCGCCGTGATTTCTATTGTTGAACATCGTAGTGGCAAAATTAATATCAGTGATTACAATGGGTTTTACCAAACGAATCCCCGCTTGAGCGTGGTGATGACATTTGCTTTATTTTCACTGGCAGGTATTCCTCCTTTTGCAGGTTTCTTCAGTAAATTCTTTGTGTTTGCTGCAGCTGTCGATAAGGAGTTTTACGTATTGGTATTTATCGCTTTGATCAATACCGTCATTTCCTTATATTACTATCTGTTGGTTGTAAAAGCAATGTTTATCAATCCGAACGATGCACCAATAGCATCGTTCAGATCAGATAATTATACTCGACTTGCATTGATTATTACAACTGCAGGAATCCTTGTATTAGGAGTTGCAAGTAATATATATGAATACATTTCGTCGATAAGTTACGGTATGTAATACGAACTGATTACTTCCATGATATGGAATATTTTACACCAGCCCGGCCCCAAAAGCCGGGCTGTGTTATATTACCTAAATCGTAGTATTTTGTGTTCAGAAGATTATTGATCTCTCCGAAAAATTGCCACTGACGAGCTGAATAATTGATTCGCAAATCCACCAGACAATAGGCATGATAGGGTTTCACTGTTGTGTTTCCATTGCTAATCTGTGCAAATGTTCCTTCTCGCTTTTGCCAACGGAATTGCCAACGGGCAGTGATTCCTTTCCAGATCTTGTGATCAAGAGCGGCAGATAACTTGTACTTCAGATAATCCATTGCATATTGCGATTCGTAGCTGCTCTTTTTATCTTGTGTGATCCAGGAATAACCAATCTGCATGGATTGTAGCAGACTCTCTTTGCCCAATAGCTCACGGAAAGAAAGACGCACCGAACTTTCTACTCCAAAGGTGTTGATGGAGGTATGATTGACAGATCTCCAGATGCTGTCCGGATGTACCCGTATCCAATCAATCAGATCAGAACCTTGACGGTAATAGCCGGTAAGATGTGCTTGAAGAAGTGGTGTGTGGTATTTTAGACCGACCTCATAGGCCTGAGATTCTTCCGGCTTTAGATCGGAATTTCCTCCGTTAGTTGCACTCTTATAATACAAATCAGTGAAGGTAGGCATACGCATGGATGTGTTCCATGAGGCATAGAGAGTGATATTATCTCCAAAACGGTAACTACCGTCTATGCCTGGATAGAAATGAAGATTGTTGTCGAAAGAAGTGTTATACAGAGCCATCGTACCGAAGGAGAGGGTGAATTGTTCGAATAAAAAGTTATGCTCCAGAAAATAACTTATATTGGTTCTGTTTGCACTTTTCGTGTATAGTTTTCCGGATTCAAAGGGTACCGGGACTGTTGATTTCATCGGTTCGCCGAGATTATTGCTCAGCACTCCTTCATTCCGAAGTTCGGCGCCAAAGGCACTTTTCCCCAGAGCAGAGTAAAAGTGAGCATTCAGATTCAGACCGTACACATCGCTTTGGTGATAATTATATTTGTCATTGCCGTGTGTCAGTTCGAATCGGTCATAGTGACGACTCCAATACAAGATAGGAGTGAAGTTGATTCGTCCTGTTGAGGTTCCCTTCAAAGCAGAGTAGAAGGAACGAACCCGCTCGTATTGATTGGGGAATTTTGCTGAATAAAAAGTGTTGGCATCATACCCTTTGTCCGAGAAACCAAACTGAAAATCTAATCGTGTATTTTCCTGATCGTCATAACTACTCTGGAAGAAGATGTTTTTTGCTTCAAATGCTGTATTCGTAGTATAACCATCGGAATGTTTCATTCCGCCGGAAAGTTGATGTGCAAACTTTCCCTGATTGACAGATAGTTTCGAACTAGCGTCAAACAATCCGTGCTGACCTCCGGATAAACGGACTTCAGCCTTACTTTTTGTTTCAGAAGTTGTTGTGATAATGTTGATTGCACCGGTGAATGAACTTGTTCCATATACTCTGGCTGCAGGTCCTTCAAGGATTTCAATACGGATGATATCATCCAGAGAGATTGGAAGGTCAAAGTTAAAGTGTCCGGTTTGTGGATTGGTGATGTTTGCTCCGTTGAGAAGTACGGTAATCTGATCGAATGTGCCGCCACGGATGGAAAGGTCTGATTGAATGCCAAGTTCGCCACGCTGTCGCGCATCTATGCCAATGGCATACTCTAAGAGGTCTTGGATACTACCGGCAGGTGCCGCAAGAATTTCATCCCGTTCGATGACAGTCACCAGTTTGGCGGTTTCTGTCTCAGAGAGCGGCGCTCGTCCGGCGGTGACCTCTACATCACCCAATTGTCTGGATTGGATTGTGTCGCTGCTACTCTCAACATTTGCTTTAACAGGTACAGCGCATGCGATCATGCTCACAGTGATTACTCCATGTGAAACCACACGATGTAAACTGTTGAACATCGCATACGGTTTGTTAGCAAAGCGCTTGAACCGGATTGCACGATTAGTCTCTCGTTTTGTTTTGTTCATACGATTGTTATTTAAATTAATAATTCGCGGCAAAGATAGTGCTATTCGCTGATGAGGGCAAACTATTCCTTGGCTGAAGCTAATTTAAATTCAGGTAGAAATCTCCGCAAAGAGCTTTAAAAGCATCTGTGTATTTGTTGTTTTCATCACGGAGCACTAACTGAGTGCGGATTATAGGTGTACGGGAGAAACTGAAAGTCATCAAAACTCTTTTCGGATTACCTCCCTCGCTATTACAGACATCCATTCGATGAGTCAGATAAAGGCTTTCTTCCCATGCAGTATCTTCCAGTTGATTGGCACTTTCTGCAGGAAATACAAAAGATGCTTTCCCTGAAGCAGAGAGTAATTGTGCTGTACAATGCATAAGAGTCTTTAGTGGCAGCGTATCTGCATGTCGCGCACGATCTCTGGAGGTCTGTCCCGATTTGAGCGCGTTGATAAAGTAGGGAGGGTTTGAAACAATCAGGTCAAACATTCCCGGAGGGTGTTGACTGAACTCTTGCAAGGAAGCGGAAACTACTTTCATTCTGGAATTCCATGGAGATCTTGCAAAGTTGATTTCTGCCTGTTTTATTGCTCCTTCATCGATGTCAATGGCTGTAATTGTTGCTTGTGAACGTTGGGCCAACATTAAAGCAATCAGACCGCTACCAGTACCTATGTCAAGAATACTTGTAGCTGTTGAGCAGGGAGCCCACGCACCAAGCAATACACCATCGGTACCTACTTTCATGGCACACAAATCATGATGTACGCTAAATTGTTTGAATTGAAACCCGGGATTTGACATCAGATAATCAGAATCCAAAATCATCAACTTGAGGTTCGTCTTGTTTACCTTCCGCAATCTTTTCAGATTTCTGATGGACACTATTCCCTTCTACATAAATAGCCTTATAGGGTGTAGCAGGACATATATATTCGCAGCCACCACATCCTACGCATAGTGCGGGAGTTACTTTGGGGATTCGAAGTCCATCTTTATAGTCCACCATTTTGACCGCTTGTGTCGGACAATGCTCCGAGCATGCGCCGCAATCCGTCTCGTCACGATAGACGACACAGTTCTCAGTAATGAAATGGGCAATACCAATCTGTGATGTTTTCTTCTGTTCGATCGTCAGCGGTTTAAGTGCTCCCGTCGGACAAATGGTTGTACAAAGTGTGCAACTGAAATTGCAGAATCCATTTGTATAGATTAATGTCGGCTGCATAATACCTTCCAGTCCGTAATGCATCGTTGCAGGTTTCAAAACATCTGAGGGACACTGTGTGATGCAGAGCTGACAAGCAGTACATTTTCCGGAAAACTCTTTGATGCTTCCCGCACCCGGAGGTGCAACCGGAGTTTGTCTGTTGATAGCAGTCAGCTTGGATGTGTCAGCGAGTTGCTCGGCTCTAATCAGGGGGATCGATAACAACATCATTCCGGTAGAGGCAAGTATCCTTCTCCGTTCCATATTGTCGATCGATTTCTTTTCTTTTTTCTGCACCTTCGGACTCTTTTGGGGAAGAGATAGTTGATAGGAGACACCACCGCTTTTGCAGACAGACACGCAATTGAAACAAGTTACGCAGCGAGTCTGATCTACAAATCCATTTTTGCTGTCAATACATTGTGATTTGCATTTTTTTTCGCAAAGAGTGCAGTGAGTGCATCGGCTCTCATTCATCCGGATCTTGAAAAGAGAGAAATGGGAGAGAAGTCCCAGAAAACTACCCACCGGACAGATCATATTACAATAAAGTCTACCGCGAAACCAGGCAAAAGCTCCAATGATAAGAAACATTCCTGTAGCTGTCAGAACAGAAAGCATATTTACTGTTGTAATCTCTACTTTATAAAAGAAGAAGTTTCCGGAACTGTTTGCCAGATCTGCGATTGCATTATTTGCCAGGATATAAAGCGGGCGGAAGAGGTTGGATGCAATACGTCCAAAACTACTGTACGGATCAAGTAATAAAACCACAAGTGACGAACCAAAAACGAAAGTAAGCAAAACTACTCCCATAATGCTGAAGCGGATGATCGTACTTGGCTCAACATAATCCAACCGGCTCTTTTTTTTCCCTCTGATCTTTCTGGAAATGTATGAGATGATATCCTGTAATATACCCAAAGGACATAACACCGAACAATAAATGCGCCCAAACAGGAGACTAAGAGCAAAGAGAAAAATAAGCACTCCACTCAGTGATAAAAGAGCCGGTATCCATTGGATTTTCGGGAAAAAGCCCGTCAGATTGTTCAGTGAATTTGTGAAATCCAAGAAGACAAACAAGAAGAATGCGAAAACTATAGATGCAACTATTCTTCTGATGAGTGGAAGGTATTTAGACATAATCAGATTTTTATTTTTTTTATGTTGATAGCATCCAGATTAGTAGTACCGATTTTCAGGTCTTGACCATTGAAGATATGTTTTACATCTTCAAGTTTTTGAGCCTGAACCTGGTTGAAGAATTTTACGGCAGCAGTATCCACGGCAACAAAATCAGGCGATATAAGCAATGTTTTCAGTACAGCTACATCGCTGGCAGAACGGCCTTGTGGACCATTTGTCTTCACTACACGGTAAGCATCCACAATATTCAAAGCCGGCTTTTTGTCAATGGTACAACTATCAGCGATACACTGATGCAAATCATTCGAATGAAAGAACTGTCTGTCCCACACAATTCCCATCAGATTTTTCATAGAAATGGTCATCTTGCTTCCTCCGTGGTTTTTCAGTACAGGTACGTTGAACCAAACATCACAATCAAGAATAGCCTGATGTACCAATGCTTTCTTTAGTTTTATTCCTTTGGGAAACTCGTGTTCTTTGTACATGGATTGATCATTCCCAGGTACCATTTTCCCTCCGGCTGATTCAACCGCATCCTGAATTCCACTGTTTTTGTATGTTTTTTGCCAGTTATCACAGGTATGATCAAATACAATTACCTCTTTTGCTCCAGCCTCTTTGAGGCAGAGTTCAGTCAGTTTCTTTATTAGTTTGGGATTCGTATTGCCTGCAAGTTCCGGGGTACGATCCCATCCAATATTGGGCTTAATAACCACTTTCTGGCCTTTCTTTACGAATTTCTTTATCCCTCCCATCTCTTTCAGGGCTTTTTCCAACATATCTTCGGGTTCACCGCCCATGACAGCTACCAGATCAGGTGATTGAGCAACTGCCATTTCTGTTGCACCAATAGCTCTGATTTTATCTGAGCCAAAAATAGATGCCAAACCAAGAAATGCTGTTGAACGAAAAAAATCACGTCTTTTCATATAGATTTCATATTAAGTTTATTCAATATACATAACCGTACAAATATAACTAAAGTTTAGTCATTGGTATTATGCCAGGGGAGTAATATTATTCAGATAAAGGAAAGATTAAAGAATCACACTGCCGGAATAGCCGGAAATAGTTCTATATTTGCTGTTAGAATGGCAGGAGAAACCGACGCAATTTGCATATTTTGGATTGGCATCCAGTTTGCCTACCAGTAAGAAAGTTTTCCAAATGTATATTCCGAAAGATAAAAGGACGTTTTTCAGAGACAGAGAACTTTTTGAAAAAAGATTTAGTATAAACTGACAGATTGACAAAACAAATATGAATTTTAAATTTAACGAAGCAGGGTTGGACGAGTTTGAATCAGATGATGATTTGTTTCCCGTTTTGGCAGATATCAATGGAGGTGATGATACTTTCTTTAATGTGGATATCAGCGATACATTGCCGATTCTTCCACTGCGAAATATGGTCTTGTTTCCCGGAGTCATCATGCCGGTTACAGTGGGTCGTGCAAAGTCGATGAAACTGGTAAAGAAAGCATATCAGAAGAAATCCCTCATTGGAGTAGTAGCACAGGTCGTTTCTAATATTGATGAACCACAGTTTACCGATTTATACTCTATCGGTACTGTTGCTCAAATTGTACGTATTCTTGAAATGCCAAATGGTTCCACTACAGTCATACTTCAAGGACGGAAACGTTTTAAGTTGACCGAGATGGTCTCTACAACTCCCTATTTTGTAGGTCGTGTCGAATCTTTACCCGAGACCCTCAATTATTTAAAAGGCGATAAAGAGTTTGATGCATTGTTGGTTGCCATCAAAGAGACAATGATCAAGATGCTTAAAAATATGGGTAGTGGCAGTGATGAGTCTATCTTTGCCATAAAGAATATTTCTCATCCCATGTTTTTCCTTAACTTTATCTGCAGTAATATTCAGATCACAACAGAAGAGAAGCAGAATCTTCTCACGATAACCGATTTAAAAGAAAGAGGCTATAAGTTGATTGATCATTTGAACAAAGAGGCCCAGATTGTTGAAATAAAGGCTCGGATTCAGAATAAGACGCACAAAGATATTGATCAGCAACAACGCGAATATTTCCTTCAGCAGCAGATTAAAACCATCCAGAATGAATTGGGTGGTAATGTCTACGAACAGGATATTGACGAGATGCAGAAAAAAGCAAATGCGCTAGATCTTAATCCGGAAGTGCGTCTGGCAATAAACAAGGAGATTGATAAACTAAAACGATTACACCCGCAGTCTCCCGACTTTTCCACTCAGATGAGTTATGTGGAAAACCTGGTAAATTTGCCGTGGAATAAATATACGAAGGATAACTTTAATCTAAAAACAGCTCAGAAAGTGCTTGATAAGGACCATTTTGGTTTGGAGCAAGTCAAAGAACGTATTATTGAACACTTGGCTGTATTGAAGTTAAAGGGTGATATGAAAGCACCTATTATTTGCCTTTATGGCCCTCCGGGTGTTGGAAAAACCTCATTAGGCAAATCTGTTGCCGCTGCTTTGAAAAGAAAATATGCGCGTATCTCTTTGGGGGGATTACATGATGAAGCTGAAATTCGAGGCCATCGTCGTACATATATAGGAGCGATGCCGGGACGTATCATGCAGGCTTTATTGAAAGCTGGTTCGGCTAATCCCGTGTTTATTCTTGATGAAATAGATAAAGTGGGCAATGACTATAAGGGAGATCCTGCTTCTGCGCTATTGGAAGTGTTGGATCCAGAGCAGAACAGCGCCTTTCATGACAACTATATTGATATAGACTTTGATCTGTCGAAAGTTTTATTCATAGCAACAGCCAATACGCTGAGTACGATATCCAAACCATTACTTGATCGTATGGAACTGATTGAAGTGAGCGGATATATTCCGGAAGAGAAGATAGAAATTGCGAGACGTCATATTGTGCCTAAAGAACTAGAGAACAACGGTCTTCCTGTTAAATCTGTTGATTTTCCAAAGAAAGCGCTGGGTACAATTATCGAGTCTTATACCCGCGAATCAGGCGTTCGTGAGTTGGAAAAGAAAATAGCAAAGGTATGCCGCAGACTAGCCAAAGAGAAGGCTCTTGATGAAGAGATACCATCCACACTTGCACCTGAACTCGTAGAGAAATATTTGGGCAAGCCTGATTATACAAAAGATAAATATCAAGGCAACGAATATGCCGGAGTTGTAACAGGATTGGCCTGGACTTCTGTCGGAGGAGAGATTCTCTTTGTTGAATCAAGTCTGAGCAGAGGAAAAGAAGGAAAGCTCACATTGACGGGTAATCTCGGAGATGTGATGAAGGAATCAGCTATGTTAGCGATGGAATATTTGAAAGCTCATGCATCATATTTTGGTATTCCTGAAACGGCTTTTTCCAACTGGAATGTGCATATTCATGTACCGGAAGGTGCTATTCCAAAAGATGGGCCCTCAGCAGGTGTGACAATGATTACTTCACTGGTTTCTGCCTATACACAACGGAAGGTGAAAAGTTCGTTGGCAATGACGGGTGAGATCACCTTGCGGGGAAAGATTCTTCCTATCGGAGGAGTTAAGGAAAAAATTTTGGCTGCCAAGCGTGCCGGAATAAAAGAAATTCTTCTTTGTGAAGAGAACCGTAAAGATGTTGAGGAGATTAATGACGTTTATTTGAAGGGAGTCACTTTTAATTATGTATCAGACATAAAAGAACTGATTGCACTTGCATTAACGGATGAGAAAGTGAGTAACCCTTTAACTATTGAGTAAATGAGCACAAAGGTTGAGTGGTTTCCACTGGTCGATGAACAAGGAACAGTTATTGGTAAAGCAACCCGAACAGAGTGTCATAGCGGCAGTTTCCTGCTTCATCCCGTGGTACACCTTCACCTCTTTAATACGAAAGGTGAACTCTATCTCCAAAAACGATCCATGACCAAAGACATTCAACCTGGGAAATGGGATACGGCTGTTGGTGGTCATGTTGATTATGGAGAGACAATAGAAGAAGCTTTATACAGAGAGATCAGAGAAGAAATTGGAATTGCCACCATTACTCCGAGCTTTCTGAAAATTTACCCCTTTCGAAGCAATGTGGAGTTTGAGTTAGTCAATACCTTTAAAGCGGTAAGCGACATTGTTCCGGCTCCCGATCCTTCCGAGCTTGACGATGGACGATTCTGGAGCCTTTCAGAAATAGAAGCCAATTTAGGGAAAGATGTATTCACTCCTAATTTCGAATCAGAGTACAGATTGTTATTCATGGAATAACAATCTGTATTTTTTTGCATTCATTTTCCTTTCTTTCTTTGGTTGAAACTGAAAACCTCTTTATCTTTGCGAATTATCAAAATAATGGATTTTAAGAAATGAAAATAAAGAGCCTGTTGATTTTACTGTTTTCCTTAAACGTAATAGTATTGTCTGCTCAAAATGGTTATCCTGCATACGGTGCACCTAAGGTAAATCGATGGACTTTTGGAATCAAGTCAGGTGTCAATGTATCTGATATATCCAATTATCCTTTAAATATTACCACGCGTAGTAAAACCGGATTTCATTTTGGTTTTACAGGGGATTATATTCTCTCTGATAATATCTATTTCCAACCTTCTTTACTTCTTTGCGGAAAGGGAGCAAAAGGTAATTATATTGTTCCCAAAGAAGACTACAGACCGGCATTTACAGCGGAGAAGACAATCAATCTGTACTATTTGGAAATCCCTTTAATGCTAGCATATAAAATACCTGTAACAGATATATTGAAAATTGGATTGCAGTTTGGTCCTACCATCTCAATCGGCATCTTTGGCAAAACAAAGGATGAAGCCTTAGGACAAGAGATGTTTTCCAGTGATAGTTTTCAGAAAAAATACGGATTTGAAAGAGCTGATTTCGGAATAGGTGGAGGTGTTACGGCTGAGTTATTCAAACATTACCGCCTTGGAGTTTCTTACACGAAGGGATTATCATCTTTGCAAGATCAGATAGGAAGCAAAGAGGATCCTAAAAACACAAATATTGCATTTTCTCTCTCATACATGTTCTAAATAACAGAAATCATGAAAAAATCAATCGTGTTGTTCTTCTTACTCTTAGTGAGTGTTGTTTCCGTTCGGGCGCAGTATCAGTTTTTTGACGAAGAAGAAGATGAGGAGTCGGACTATCTCACCAAAATCGCAGTTGTAATAGGAGGTAACAGGTCGTCAGCTACTGATGAAAAGAACCGGGCGACTCCAATTAACTCCCTTTCTTTCGGAGTTGTTTTCGATTGGTTATGGTTAGAAAATTTTTACCTTCAACCTGGACTAATGTTTGTACCGAAAGGATACGAGAGTTACAGAAGGCAATCATCTGACACCACATTCAATTATAAACTTCGTGCTTATTATTTAGAAATACCTCTTACAGTTGCTTACAAGTATCCGATAAACCGAAATGTCAGACTTTTTGCTGATGCTGGTGCGTATTTCTCTATTGGTCTTTTTGGTAAGATCAGAGAGGATGACGTGGTATGGGAAAAAGTGATGGATACTTTTGGTAATTACAAAAACCAAGATATGGAACAGTTGCAAAGCTATGACATGGGATGGCAGTTAGGCGGTGGTGTTGAACTCTATGACCGTGTACGGCTGAGAGTTGGATACGAACGGGGATTCTTGCAAACAATAAAGAATTTCGATTCTTCCCAACAGAATACGATGTGGAGTTTGTCAGTAGGATATTATTTTCATTTGGAATAAATGCTTGAAATATTAAAAAACAGAGGTACAGTCCGGAACTATTCAGAGAAAGAGGTGGACGAAACCTTGCTTAACAATTTATTAGAAGCTTCTTTTCAGGCATCAACCACCGGCAATATGCAATTGTACAGTGTGGTTGTGACTCGTGATCAGGCAGGAAAAGAACGTCTTTCTCCTTTACATTTCAATCAGCCACAGATTATCAATGCGCCGGTCGTATTGACTTTCTGTGCTGATTTTAATCGTTTCAGTCTTTGGTGCGAACAGCGGAATGCTGTGCCCGGATATGCCAATTTTCAGTCTTTCATGACTGCTGCGATTGATGCGATTATTGTTGCTCAGACATTTTGCGTTGCTGCAGAGAGCAAAGGACTGGGCATTTGCTATATGGGCACAACAACCTATACGGCAGCCGGGATTATTGACGCATTAAATCTTCCCAAACTGGTTGTTCCGGTCACTACCCTTACAGTCGGTTACCCTAAAGTTCCTCCAGCTCATTCCGATCGTCTTCCTTTAGGTTCTGTTATTCACTACGAGAAATATCAGGACTATACACCTGAAGCGATAGATATTGCCTTTTCATACAAGGAATCACTGGAAGAGAGCAAACGTTATATGGAAATCAATAAAAAAGAGACACTGGCTCAGATATTCACCGATATACGCTATACGAAAGCAAACAATGAAACTTTCTCCACAGCGTTTATGGAGGTATTGAAGAAGCAGGGTTTTCTTTCTTAATAATAAGACAAAGATAAACAGATGAAAAGAGTTGTTTTTTTTGCGGGCTTGCTTGCGATGGTACTTCTGTTCTCCTGCAAGGACAAAGATGAGAAAGGTTTTACGTTGACCGGAAAGATAGACGGATTGGTCGCAGGGAAAAAGGTTGCTTTAATTGCCCTTGATTTCGATTTAAAAAGGCAGACCTTAGACACAGCCTACCAGACCACCTCAACTGATGGCGGATTTGAGATAAAAGGAGTTGCTCCTGATTCATTGATGGCATACAGAGTCGTCTTTGAAGGCGAAAAGAATCAGCGCTATCCAATGGTTTTTCTGGAGAATAAGAAAATTGAAATGACCGGATATTTGGATAAACTGCGTGATGTGGTGATTACCGGATCGCCAATGAATGATGAATTTTACCGTCTCTTTCAGCCTTTCATTCAAGCAGACAGAAGATTTGCAGAAGCAAATAGGGCTCTTCAATCAGTTGACCGGCTGGATACAACACGTTTGCAAGCAGCCATGGATAGCCTCCGTAGCGTAATGGATGATATGGAACGTATCATTATTGATGTGCCAAAGAATAATTCATCTTCCATCTACTCACCATTTATCATTCTTGTTACGACCCGAAGCCAACGCAAAGGTTTTTTAGATATCTACAAAGGTTTTACTCCTGAGGTTCAGCAGAGTTTTTATGGCAAGATATTGTTTAGCAGACTTCCAAAAGATTTAGTAGGAACAGAGGTCTTGGATGTTAGTCTCAGAGACCGTTCAGGAGCGCCAGTCTCTATACGTTCCAGCTTAGGAGAATATACATTGATGCTCTTTTGGTCTTCCTCCGATAAACCTTGTCAAACAGAAATTGCTCATTTAAAAACACTTTACGAACAGTATCACGACAAAGGACTGAATATCTATGCCATATCGGTGGATGAAGATTCATTGACCTGGGCAAAGACTCTTGACGATCTAAAACTACCATGGATTAATGTGCGCGACAGTGTGAATGAGAACTCCACAGTTGCCTATTATGAAGTTGAATACATTCCGCACATTCTGATGATTGACAAAGGAGGAAAAATAACGGAGGTTACTCCTGACGATGAAAAAATTGATTCTGTGCTGAAAGCTTATTTCGAACAGAAACAATGACATGAAGCGGTAATAATAAAGAATACAGAGGAATGCGGATAACAAAATATTATCCGCATTTTCTTTTTTGTACGCGATAACTACACAATTTCGAAGTGAACAAGTTAAAACCTCAATAAAAATTTTTTTGTAATTAGATTTGTATATATTTGCAATCTAATATTAACCGATCAATACTTGCAATCAGATGAAAACTACCAAGATTATTGCATTTGTACTTATGGGTTTCGCCCTCTTTTCATGTAAGAAAGAGGTCGCGATGTATGAGAATCCGGTTTTGGATCGCACATTTCCTGATCCGACAATAATAAGGGGAGGAGATGGTCTTTATTATGCCTATGCAACACAAGCTCTGGACTCGGCAGAAGGAATGACAAACATTCAGGTTGCTAAGTCTGAAGATCTGGTTCATTGGGAATATATTGGTGAGGCGCTCCCGAAGAAACCTGTATGGGCTTCTCAGACGCAGAACTTTTGGGCTCCTCATGTCATTTTTGCTGACAATAAATATTTCATGTACTTTTCCGCCGAACCCAATGCTGAAATCAAAACCGGTGACGAACTTGGTTTAGGTCTTGGTGTAGCTATATCCGACTTACCCGAAGGACCATTTATTCCGGTTGATACACCAATGATAAAAGGAAACACGTTTGTCAATATCGACCCGATGGCTTTTGATGATCCTGTCACAGGTAAAAAGTTGTTGTATTGGGGATCGGGCTTCGAACCGATAAAAGTGCGCGAGTTGAATGACGATCGTATGAGCTTCAAGCAGGATGCACCGGCTATCGAATTGGTCAAAGCGATCCACTTTGACTATCAGTTTCTCGTGGAAGCAGCTTGGGTAACCTATCGCAACAACTATTACTATTTGTACTATTCAGGAGACAACTGTTGTGGCGATAGTGCGCATTATGCGGTTATGGTAGCCCGCTCAAAGAATGCGACCGGTCCGTTTACCGTGCTGATGAAGGAGAAGGAAGGAGACTTCCCGATTCTGGATGCTTCCGGCAGTTGGATAGCCCCCGGTCATTGTTCAGTTATCACGGATGATGCAGGTGTGGAATGGATGTATTATCATGCGATTAACCCCAAACAAATGTGGAGCGATTCTCTGAAGAAAAACGAGAATAGACGTGTCATGATGATGGATCCAATCAAATATGTGGATGAATGGCCAATGATTGAGAACAACGAACCTTCGTCGGTTCCTCAGCTCGCTCCGGTGCTTAATAAGAAGTAAACCGCAGATTGTTTGAAAACAGGTCCAAAAGGACTTGTCTGAGCTCCCGTTTCACTTAAGCATAACTCCCGTTTCGCTGCAGTGAAGCGGGAGTTATGCTTAAGTGAAACGGGAAACGCATCCTGATATTTATCTGCGTTCATAAGGACGAATCAAACATCCGATCAGTATGCATTTGCAAAGATGTATGAAGTCTGAAAGGAGTGGCTCCTTTCAGACTTCATCCGGCCATGGCACCGGTTGATTCGTGGATTTGTATGACGGACGTTGCGCATCCTTCTTGCGAAGTTGTTTGCCAAGTTCGTTGGATAGTTGCTTCACCAGTTTCGGATTCTCTGACGCGAGATTGTTCTTCTCTCCGATATCCTCTTTAATGTTGAAGAGTTCTTTTTTGCCGGTTTTATAGTAGTATATCAACTTCCAGTCTCCTTTTCGGATGGTGCAGGATGGACCGATTCCGGGGCCATTACAATCCCACAGATTCGGGATGTTCCAGATCAGACTCCGTCCTTTGGAAAGATCTTTTTTCCCTTTGATCATGGAAACCAAACTCTTCCCATCCACTTTCTGAATGGTATGGTATTTCTTTATACCCACCATTTCAAGGATCGTCGGATAGAAGTCTTCAATAATCATGTATTTATCACAGACAGAAGCGGGAGCAGTAACACCGGGCCAGGAGATGATCATCGGTTCGCGGATACCTCCTTCATATGCCGATCCCTTTCCGCTATTGAGTGGCGCATTTTGTACATGGAGGGGCGGTGTGCGTGATGTAGCAGCCAGTCCGCCGTTGTCAGACATGAAAATGATGATGGTATTGTTCATCAGATTATTTGTCTCCAGATAATTTATCAGATCGCCCAGACTCTTATCCATCCCTTCAATTAATCCGGCATAGCAAGCTTCGATAGGTGTCAGTCCCTTATCCATATACTTCTGATAAAACCGTTTATCCTTGTTGATGGGAGCATGAATCGCATAATGCGCCATGTATAGAAAGAAAGGCTTGTTTGTCTCCTTCGCCTTGTCAAGAGCCTTCATGGCCTCAAGCGTCAGTGCCTCTGTTACAAAAATATCTTTTCCGTGATATTGCGAAAGACCAGGTACAGCAAAGACTGAAGAAGGCTTTCCATCTGTGCGGTTGCCAAAGTTTTCTTCTCCCAGATAGCTTGCCAATCCACCGGCAGCATGTCCCGCGATGTTCACATCAAACCCCAGATTCAGCGGATTGGCACCCGGAGTGTCAATGGCTCCAAAATGTGCTTTCCCGCAATGAATGGTGTAGTAACCGTTGTCCTTCAGCAATTGAGGAAGGGGAGTAACTTGAGTCGTCCGTTCGATGCCACTTTCTTCACAGATGCCATTCACGTTCCAGTCGGGAAAACGAAGCAGATTATCTTTGCGATCCGTACTTTCATTCTTGTTGATGGTCCAGTTTGTCACCCGATGGCGGGCAGCGTTCATACCCGAGAGCAGACTGCAACGGCTCGGCGAACTGACACTGCTGGCATAAGCCTGTGTGAATTTCATTCCCCGGGCAGCCAACCTTTCCATATTTGGAGTCTCGTATGTCTTGTTGAAGTTTGTCTTCTGACTCCAGAAAGGAACAGACGTATCCTGCCATCCCATATCATCGACCAGAAAGAAAATAATATTCGGAGGTTGCGGCTTGCCGTCTTTCGCCATACCTGATAGCGCTACCAGAGCTAATGATAGTAGAGTCACTTTTTTCATATACATAGGGTTTAATGGCAACAAATGTAATGTTTTATGGAAAGTCATCCAATAGAACCGGCATATTTATACTACTTTTGCATGATACTGTCCGTCTAACAAATACGAAGAATATGAAGATCATCCTTGTCACTCCCCCGCTGATGCAGCTGAACACACCTTATCCGGCAACCACTCAACTGGTTGGCTTTCTCAAAACGCAACAGGTAGATGCTGTACAGATGGATCTCAGCATCGAACTGATTGCTGCTTTGTTTACCAAAGAGGGGATGACCCGGATATTTGAGGCGGTCAAACAGAAGAAGGAGATTCCTGACAGTGTAAGGGAGATGCTCGAAGAGGAGGATTACTGGCTGCAAACCATCGAACCGGTAATGCGTTTTCTAAATGGGCAAGACCAGTCTCTGGCAAACCGTTTTGCCGATCTTGCCTTTTGGCCGGAGAGCAAGCGCTTTCCCGATGAAGAGGAATTGGAGTGGGCATTTGGTACTTTGGGCACCATTGACAGGGCGAAACATCTCTGTACACTGTTTCTCAAAGATCTGTGCGAACTCATTCAGAAACAGGTGGATGAACGCTTTGAACTGATCCGATATGGAGAGAAACTCTGCATGCGACTGCCTGAGTTTGCTCCTTTACAGGAAGCCTTACAGTGTACTCCTTCGTTGGTCGAACTTTGTATGCTTGATCTGTTGCGTGAGCGGATGAAGAAAGAACAGCCGGACTATGTAGGCTTCAGTGTTCCGTTTCCCGGTAATCTCTTTTCAGCACTCCGATGTGCACAGATGATCCGTCAGGAGTTTCCTATCGTGAAGATTGAGTTGGGTGGGGGATATGTCAATACCGAGCTTCGTTCGTTTACCGATCCGGCTATCTTCCGGTATGTGGACTACATTACCTATGATGATGGCGAATTACCTCTTCTTCAGTTACTCAACGGAGGTAAACTGGTGCGTACTGCCTTCCTTCATGCCGATGGAGGCATCGAATGGGTAGCGATGGATAGTACAGAGAATGTACCTTTTGCAGAAATTGGCACACCCGACTATACCGGTTTGACGGACAATAAATACATTGATCTCATCGAACTGGCCAATCCGATGCATATGCTTTGGAGCAATGGCAGATGGAACAAGATGATGTTAGCACACGGTTGTTACTGGGCTCAGTGCGCCTTTTGTGATGTCTCGCTCGACTATATTAAACGCTACGAACCAACATCTGCGCGGATCATAGTGGATCGAATGGAGGCTCTGATGAAACAGACCGGTCAATCAGGTTTTCATTTTGTCGATGAAGCGGCTTCTCCCGCGGTAATAAGGAAGGTGGCAGAAGAGATTCTTCGTCGCAAACTGGTGGTTACCTACTGGACTAACATCCGCTTTGAGAAGGGCTTTAACCGTGAACTCTGCGGATTACTTGCCGCTTCCGGCTGTATTGCTGTGGCCGGAGGATTGGAAGTGGCCTCGGAAAGGATCCTCAAACTGATCAACAAAGGTATCACAATACAGAATGCCGCCATGACGATGGCCAATCTGACCGATGCCGGTATCATGGTGCATACCTATCTGATGTATGGTTTTCCAACTGAAACCGAACAAGAAACAATCGATTCGCTGGAGATTGTGCGCCAGATGTTTGAAAACGGATTGATGCAATCGTCCTTTTGGCATCGCTATGCCATGACCTGTCACAGTCCTTCCGGACATTCTCCTGAAGAGTTTGGTGCGCGCCTGCTCTCCACCAAGCCGAATACCTTCTCAAACAATGAGATTTTCTTTTCGGTAAAGAATACGCCTGATCTGGATGCCTGGGGCAAAGGACTTAATCTGGCGAATTACAACTATATGCGGGGTGCCGGTTTTGAACTTCCCCTGTATCAGTGGTTTGATATCAAAGTGCCTTCTACTCACATACAAAAGAACCGGATTGCCGGATGGATCAGATAGCTGTAAATCGGGAAAGATGAGACAATTCCTGTCTAAATACTCCAATAATCCGCCTATTTCACCATTTTTAGGGAAATAATTGCACACTTCTGTGATTAATGAGTAACTTTGCCCTCGCTTATTACAGAAATTTAAACATGACAAACTCTAATCAAGCGGGAACACTTCAAACTATTTTCGAAAAAAGCGTTCACACTTATGGTGAAAAGGTAGCCTTTACCTTTCCGGAATACGGAGCCGTTACTTTCCGTGAAATGGGCGAAAAAGCCTCTGAAATCAGCTATTTTTTACACACTCATCACATAGCAAAAGGAGATAAAGTTGCACTCTTAAGTGAGAACAGACCAAACTGGGGTATCTCTTATTTTGGTGTTGTTTCCATGGGAGCTGTCGTGGTGCCTATACTCATAGACTTTTCGGTAAAGGAGATTAATTCCATATTGGAGCATTCCGAATCAAAGGCTTTGTTTATCTCTCAAAAAGTGTATCGCAGGCTTGCGGACAATCTTTGTTTTTCCGGATTGATTGTCATTATTGATACATTTGAAGAGGTTTACCGTCAAGGCGAATCATTGGATTCTATATCAAAGGTTGTACAGGCTACTCCAAAAGAGTTTGCGTCATATACTCCGGTTTATGTGGAAGAAAATGATCTGGCTGCTATCATATATACTTCCGGGACCACCGGACGTTCAAAAGGTGTGATGCTTACACACCGGAATTTATATTTTGAGGCGAAGAAACTCCGTAAGATTCAGGATGTAAATGAAAATGATACCTATCTCTCGATTCTTCCTTTGGCGCATACCTACGAATGTACAATCGGACTGATCATGGGAGTGGATGGAGGAGCTATGACAATCTATCTTGATAAGCCTCCCACACCTGCCGTACTTCTTCCTTTGATGGCTAAATATCATCCGACCATCATTCTCACCGTGCCTCTTATTATGGAGAAGATCTATAAATCAAAAATCAAGGATAGATTCACAAAGAGCACGTTTACCCGGTTACTATATAAGTTTCGCCCGACACAAATTGTTCTTCATAAAATTGCAGGAAAGAAGCTTTATGAGGCCTTTGGGGGCAAGATCCGTTTCTTCGGAGTAGGAGGTGCTGCATTAGCTCCCGAAGCTGAACTATTCATGCAAGATTGTAATTTCCCTTATTCGTGTGGCTATGGACTGACAGAAACAGCACCTTTGCTGGCCGGATCAGTTGTTGGAAATGTGGCGTATCGATCCGTAGGAATGCCTGTTGATGATGTTGAAGTGAAGATTCTTGATCCGAACCCGAATACGGGAGAAGGGGAGATTATTGCCCGTGGTCCGAATGTAATGGTTGGTTATTATAAAGATCAGGAGACCACAGACAAAGTGTTGAGTAAAGATGGATGGTTCCATACCGGAGATCTAGGTCTGTTTCGTGATGGTTTGCTTTATATTAAAGGACGAACAAAGAATTTGATTCTTGGACCAAGTGGAGAAAATATTTATCCCGAAGAGATAGAAGAGGTGCTTAATCGTCAGGAATATGTAACGGATTCATTGGTGTATCAGATGAAAGGAAAGTTGATAGCCAGAGTAGCAATCAACCAGGAAGAATGGATAAAGTGTTATCAGAATCTAATGGTTTCTGCACATATAAAACAAGATGAATATCAGGAAATTATAAATCAATATCTCGAGGAATTGATGATAAAGGTAAATGAGGAGTTTGGTCGCTATTCACAACTTTCTCAGGTCGTACTTCAACCTGTTCCGTTTGAGAAAACTCCAACGTTGAAGATTAAAAGATATCTGTATTGTTAAACGAATAGACACTGTTTTATTTAAAAAGTAAAGGTTGCCCGAATGAAGGCAACCTTTACTTTTTATATGTGGTTGAGCAGAGAATATATAAATAATATTAATTTTTATCCGATAATGCACCATTGTAATAGTTCAGCAATTACATTTGCCTAGGGTTTAACAACGCTGTTAAACAAACAACATAATTGTCTGATAGTACAATGAAAGAAGAACAAAAGACAGAGCAGATCATTCTGGATGCAGCTGAAATAGAGTTTCTTGATAAAGGGTTTGCTCTTGCAAAGACAACAGAAATAGCAGCACGTGCCGGAGTTAATCATGCGTTACTTCATTACTATTTTCGAACGAAGGAAAATTTGTTTGAGAAAGTTTTTGAGTTGAAGGTTCGTGAGCTTTCGGAATCGTTGCAGGTAATTATTGGTAAGGATTCTCCCTTTATGGATCGTGTGAAAGGGGGGATTGAAGCGCATTTTGATTTTATAGCTTCCAATCCTAAATTACCTCATTTCATTTTCAATGAGTTGATACAAAATCCCCGTCGATTGGAAAAATGCAAACCAATGATTGCCCCGGTTCTTGCTGCCATATATAACACAATGAAGATCGGTATAGCCAAGAGTGTTAAAGAAGGAATAATCAGGGACATCGATCCTATGCATCTGATGTATGATATTGTGTCAATGAATGTGGTCGTTTTTGTTATGCAACCGGTCATAGGTGAGGTTATTGAGGTGGAAGGAAAGCAATATGCCGACTTTTTGAAGCAACGTAAAGCGGAAAATGTAGAGACGATACTAAGTCGGTTACGTGTCTGACTCAGAAAAGTAAAACAAGTATTCACACAAATAGGTAATGACAGCATGAAAATGAAGATGGGAAAGATGAGAATCCTCTGTTTTTTGATTTTCGGAATCACCGGTTCCTCTGCTTTTGGACAACTGACCATAGAAGATTGCCAGCAACGGGCAAAAAAGAATTATCCGTTGATCAAACAACATGAACTGATTGAACAATCAGAAAGCTATTCACTTTCGAATGTTTCCAGTGGTTGGTTGCCGCGAATCACCCTTTCTGCAAAAGCTTCGTATCAGTCTGATGTAACAGGTCTTCCGGTAAAAGTACCCCTGGTTAAGATTGAAGAAATGAATAAAGATCAGTATCAGGCTCTTTTGGAAGTCAGTCAGATTGTCTATGATGGAGGAGAGATAAACAAACAGAAAAAGATATCCCGTGCCTCTTCAGATGTAGATCGGAAACAATTGGAAGTGGATTTGTATGCAATAAATGATAGGGTCAACAATTTATACTTTGGAATTTTGCTCCTGAAAGAGCAAATGAAACAGAATCAACTGCTTCAGGATGAACTGCAGCGAAACTATGATCGGGTCAGTTCGTATGTCCAAAATGGGATTGCCAATCAGAGTGATCTGGATGCTGTAAAGGTAAATCAGCTCAATACGACGCAGAGACAGACTGAGTTGAAGTCGCTTTGCGAAGCCTATCTGAATATGCTTTCTGTCTTCGTGGGTGAAAAGATAGATGTCAATGATTTATCGAAACCTCAGACTAAAGAGACTCTTTTGTCTGTCAATCGTCCGGAATTATCACTCATTGATGCTCGTATTAACCAATTGAACGTACAGGAAGAGATGATAGGTGCGCGCAATCTTCCTAAGGTCGGCGCATTTGTGCAGGGGGGATATGGTAATCCCGGACTAAATATGCTGAAGAATGAGTTTGTTCCTTATTATATTGCCGGTATGCGTTTCTCGTGGAGCTTTAGTGGATTTTACACGCGCAAGAATGAACATCAGTTAATGCGTACAGGTCGGTTGAAATTAGAGAATCAGAAAGAGGTCTTTCTCTTCAACATTGGGATGCAATTGACACAACAAAGTAACGAACAAAAGAAACTTCAATCACTGATTGTGGATGATAATGAAATTATTCGCTTACGGGAAAGCATACGTACCTCTTCTGAGGCTAAAGTTGAGAATGGAACATTGAGCGTAACAGATTTGCTACGTGATATCACGTTGGAGGATCAGGCTCGCCAGAGCAAGCTGCTTCATGAGATTCAGTTTCTCAAAACCGTTTATGATATGAATAACACGACAAATAATTAAAACGACATACAATGAAAAGAGACTTTATAACCGGATTGGCATTCTCAATCCTTCTTCTTTCCTCTTGTAATAACGGAATAGAACAGGATGCGACAGGGACGTTTGAAGCGACAGAAGTAATCATTTCCTCAGAAACTGCAGGCAAATTGACGCAGTTTGAAGTAGAAGAGGGGAGTACGCTTCAGGCAGGAGTTGAGATCGGCTGTGTGGATACGGTGCAACTCTACTTAAAAAAGAGACAACTCCAGGCCAGTTTTCAGGCAGTTCTCAGTCGTAAACCGGATATCGCCAAACAAATTGCTGCCGTTCGCGAACAGATTAGTACCCAGAAAAGGGAGCTAAATCGTTTCGAGATATTGGCAAAGAATAATGCTGCCACACAAAAACAGGTAGATGATATCAGATCTTCCATCGCCGTATTGGAAAAACAGCAAGAGGCGCAACTGTCTGCATTAAAAAGCAGTGACAGGAGTCTGAGCGACGAGAGTGAAGCTATTGCCATTCAGATAGAACAGTTGGATGATCAATTAATGAAATCACATATAAGCAGTCAGATAGACGGCACTGTTTTGGTAAAATACGCTGAACCCAACGAACTGGTAATGATGGGTAAACCTCTTTTTAAGATTGCTGATTTATCCGAGATGACGCTTCGTGCTTACATAACAAATGCACAACTCAACGAGATACGTTTAGGACAGAAAGTAAAGGTCTTTACAGATTCTGGTAAAGATGCCTATAAGGAATATGAAGGCGTTATCTATTGGATAGCAAGTCAGGCAGAATTTACCCCAAAGACCATTCAGATAAAAGATGAACGGGAGAATCTGGTCTATGCCATAAAGATACGGGTGAAGAATGATGGGTTGATTAAGATTGGTATGTATGGAGAGGTGAAATTTTAGGTCATGGATGCAATTTCAGTTAACAAGATTTCCAAAAGCTACGGTACTGTCAGAGCGCTGCAAGAAGTCAGTTTTGAGGTTCAGAAGGGTGAACTCTTTGGTATCATTGGTCCGGATGGGGCAGGGAAGACAACGCTTTTCCGGATTCTAACCACACTGATGCTACCCGATCTAGGTACAGCGACTGTGAACGGACTGGATGTGGTGACTGATTACAAGGAAATCAGAAGGCAGGTAGGTTATATGCCCGGCCGATTCTCGCTCTATCAGGACATGACCGTGGAGGAGAACCTCACTTTCTTTGCCACGCTTTTTGGAACCACAGTGCGGGAAAACTATGATCTGGTGAAAGATATCTATCAGCCTTTGGAGAAGTTCAAGACGCGTCGTGCCGGAAAACTGTCGGGTGGAATGAAACAAAAACTGGCATTGAGCTGCGCGTTGATCCATAAGCCTTCTGTGCTTTTTCTCGACGAACCGACGACCGGAGTAGATCCGGTCTCCAGAAGAGATTTCTGGGAAATGCTGCAACGATTGAAAAAGCAAGGAATTACTATTGTTGTTTCCACACCCTACATGGACGAAGCTGTGCTTTGCGACCGGATTGCTCTTATACGTGAAGGTCAATTTATGGGTATAGAGACTCCGCAAGAAATTGTAAATAGTTATCAGGAGAGGCTTTGGGCTGTTCATTCGAATAAGATGTCCTCTCTTTTGGCCGAACTTCGAACTTTTAAGGGTATTCAAAGTTGCTTCTCATTTGGGGATGTGCTTCATGTTACTGTTATCGATGATCAACTGTCTCCTGCATCGCTGAAATGTTTTTTGGTGAAGGAAGGTCACGCTGATGTTGAAGTATATCCGATACAGGCAACGATAGAAGATTGTTACATGTTATTAGCGAAATAAGAATGGACAATATAGTTATTGAGACAAACCTGCTTACGAAACGTTTCGGCAACTTTACTGCTGTGGACAAAATCTCTTTTCAGGTAACAAAAGGTGAAATATTTGGATTCTTAGGAGCTAATGGTGCCGGAAAGACAACAGCCATGCGCATGCTGTGTGGACTGAGTATTCCTACTTCCGGCTCTGGAACTGTCGCAGGATATGATATTGCCAGGCAATCGGAGATGGTGAAGCGAAATATAGGATACATGAGTCAGAAGTTTTCGCTCTATGAGGATCTGAAGGTATGGGAAAACATTCGTCTGTATGGCGGCATTTATGGATTGAGCGAGAAGGCAATTGCGGAAAAGACCGACAGATTGCTACAGACATTAAACTTTGAGAATGAACGAAACACGATGGTAAAGTCGTTGCCACTCGGATGGAAACAAAAACTTGCATTCTCTGTAGCTATCTTTCATGAGCCGAAGATTGTCTTTCTGGATGAGCCGACCGGTGGTGTGGATCCCGTAACGCGAAGGCAGTTCTGGGAACTGATATACCAAGCTTCGGACAGGGGAATAACTGTCTTTGTAACTACCCACTATATGGATGAGGCGGAATATTGTCATCGGGTATCCATCATGGTAGATGGTCGTATCGAGGCTCTTGATACGCCAAAGAATTTGAAACTGCACTATGGGGTAAAGAATATGCAAGAGGTGTTTTATCACTTGGCCCAAACAGCAAAACGAGGAGATTGAATCAGATGAAACAGTTTTTATCTTTTGTACAAAAGGAGTTTCGTCATATCTTACGGGATAAGCGGACCATGTTGATCCTGTTTGGAATGCCTATCGTGCAGATTATCCTCTTTGGTTTCGCGGTAACAACAGAGGTGCAGAACATCCGACTTGCCGTACTTGATTCCTCCAATGATCAGGCTACCACAGAGATTGTCCACGAACTGAAAGCCAATCCCTATTTTGGTTCCGTGATGTACGTCCATACTACTGAAGAGATTAACAAAACATTTCTTGAGAATAAAGCGGATATCGTATTGACCTTTGAGGAGAACTTTCAGCAGAATCTGCTTCATACGGGCAGTGCCTCCATCCAATTACTGGTGGATGGTACTGATCCAAATATGTGTAAGATATTAGTCGGCTATGTAACCAATATCCTCGCAGTTTATCAGCAAAAGTATGCTACTTCTGAGAATACAACGATCCAGATTAACCCTCATGTTAAGATGCTCTATAATCCACAGACGAAAAGTGCGTATAACTTTGTTCCGGGTGTAATGGGACTGATACTCATGTTGATTTGTGCTATGATGACCTCTATCTCCATTGTCAGAGAGAAAGAGACGGGAACGATGGAAGTACTGTTGGTTTCACCGATCAAACCGTTGTATATTGTCTTTGCCAAGATGGTGCCCTACTTTGTGCTCTCTTGTGTTAATCTGGCAACGATATTATTGCTTTCCGTCTATGTACTGGGTGTCCCTATGAGTGGAAATCTTGGATTGCTGGTTGCTATTTCGATGTTGTTTATATTGGTTGCGCTTTCTATCGGACTGCTTATTTCTACTGTTGTCGATACCCAGGTGGCTGCGATGCTGGTCTCCGGTATGATCCTGATGATGCCGGTCATACTGCTTTCCGGTATGATTTATACGATTGAGAGTATGCCTGTGCCTCTTCAATATGCCTCTCATATTATTCCCGCCAAATGGTATATCCTATGTGTGAAGAAAGTGATGATTGAAGGATTGGGAATTCATGCCGTATATCACGAAGTAATCATTTTATTCATCATGGCATTTGTTCTTCTAACTATTAGTATCAAGCTATTTAAAGACAGATTACAATGAGTACGTTGAAATTCCTGTTGGAAAAAGAGTTTAAGCAGTTCTTTCGCAATCCATTTTTGCCCCGGACGCTGGTCTTTATGCCCATCATGATTATTTTGATCATGCCTTTTGCAGCGACAATGGATGTCAGAAACATCAATGTCGCATTTGTACTCAATGAGCAATCACCTCTTACGAACCGATTGATACAGAAAGTCAGTTCGTCGGAGTATTTCAACCTGGTGGACGTGACTTCTTCGTCCAAAGAGGCTCTGAGCCTGGTAGAAAAAGGAACTGCTGATATGATACTTGAGGTACCGGTAGGCTTTGAACGGAAATTAACCCGAGAAGGAAAAGGAGATCTTTTGCTTTCCATCAACTCTGTCAATGGTGCGAAAGGAGGTATTGGCAGTTCTTATATTGCGACTTTACTGAACGATTTTGCGCTGGAGATGAGGGATGAGCTGGCACCTGTCGTACTATCTTCCTCTACGCCGGTCATACAGATTGTTCCCCGTTATTTATTCAATGCATCTTTAAGTTATCGTACCTATATGATTCCGGCATTGATCACGATCTTACTCACGTTGCTTTGTAGTTTTCTTCCTGCGCTCAATATTGTATCAGAAAAAGAAGCCGGAACGATCGAACAGATCAATGTGACACCGGTCAGTAAATTCACGTTCATTATTGCCAAACTGTTGCCATACTGGATTATGGGATTCCTGGTGTTTACTATTGCTATGATTCTGGCTTGTTGGGTATGGGGACTGATTCCGGTTGGAAACGTTGCGACGATTTACCTGATTGCCATCATCTATGTCTTTGCAATGTCCGGTTTTGGATTAGTCATCTCCAATTATTCAGGTACCATGCAGCAGGCCATGTTTGTCATCTTCTTCTTTATGATTGTTCTGATGATGATGAGTGGCTTGTTTACTCCATTCCGGAGTATGCCGTTGTGGGCGCAGTATATCACGGCAATCAATCCTCTCCGATACCTTATAGAAGCTATGCGTATGGTTTATCTGAAAGGAAGCGGCATACAGGATATCGCCCGTAATCTAGCTGCCCTCATTGGATTTGCGGTTTTTTTCCTCTTGTGGGCTGTGCAAAGTTACAAGAAAAGCAATTAAGAATAGTAATTGAATCAAAAGTGGGCTTGAATAGTTTACTGGTTTTTTGTACATTTGCGATGCCAAATTCAATGAATAAACTTTTATGCAAAAATTAATGATAGCATTATCGACAGCGGCCGTTCTGACGGCTTGTAACGGCGATGGGAAAAAAACAGTCCCACAAACGGAGACAGATTCTTTTAATTACAGAGTTGAACAATTTGCAGATCTTGAAATTTTAAGATACAAAGTTCCCGGATTTGAGGAACTGACTTTGCAACAGAAGACCTTGCTCTATTACTTGTCGGAGGCTGCTTTGGAAGGAAGAGATATCCTGTTTGATCAGAATGGGAAATATAATCTGACCATTCGCCGTACCTTAGAAGCGGTCTACACTTCCTATAAGGATACTGCATCTGCCGATTTCAAAGCGATGGAGGTGTATCTGAAAAGAGTATGGTTTAGCAATGGCATTCATCATCATTATGCGTCGGACAAGTTTCAACCCGATTTTTCTGAATCTTTCTTCCGTAATGCTGTAAAGAGCACAGATCCGACTTTGTTGCCTTTGCAAACAGGAGAGGGAGTCGATCAGTTGTTAGAGACTATCGTTCCCTATATCTTTGATCCCAAAGTGGCACCCAAACATCTGAATCAAAAAGATGGCGATGATCTGGTGCAAACTTCCGCTAGCAATTATTATCAGGGAGTGACTCAGCAGGAAGCAGAAGATTTCTATAATGCGATGAAAGATACCACGGATAAGACTCCGGTTTCTTATGGATTGAATAGCCGTCTGGTGAAGGAAAATGGCAAACTGACCGAGAAGGTGTGGAAAGTCGGAGGACTCTATTCAGCGGCCATCGGACGGATTGTCGGATGGTTGGAAAAAGCGGCTTCAGTAGCTGAAAATGACAAGCAAAAAGCTGTTATTGAATCTCTGATCACTTATTATCGTACGGGAGATTTGAAGCAATTTGATGAATACGCCATCCTTTGGGTAAAGGATCTGGACTCCCGTATCGACTTCGTCAATGGATTTACCGAAACGTACGGGGATCCGTTGGGAATGAAGGCAAGTTGGGAAAGTACTGTTAACTTCAAGAATCTCGAAGCTACCAAGCGTACTGAGATAATCAGTAAGAATGCGCAATGGTTTGAAGATCATTCACCGGTTGCCAAACAGTTTAAGAAAGAAAAGGTGAAAGGGGTATCGGCCAAAGTTATTAACGTGGCAATCCTCGGTGGTGATTGTTATCCGGCCACACCGATCGGAATCAACCTTCCGAACGCTAATTGGATTCGTCAGATGCATGGTTCAAAGTCTGTGACTATTGATAATATCACGGAAGCGTATGATAAGGCCGCTGCAGGAAGTGGTTTTACAAAGGAATACGCATGGAGTGAGAAAGAAGTAAATATGCTCAAGGAGTATGGTTTCATTGCCGACAATCTGCATACGGACTTGCACGAATGTTTGGGACATGGCTCTGGCAAATTGCTTCCGGGTGTAGATCCTGATGCTTTGAAATCGTATGGATCGACGGTTGAAGAGGCTCGTGCCGATCTGTTTGCTCTTTATTATCTGGGTGATCCCAAATTGGTGGAGTTAGGACTTCTTCCCACCAACGATGCCTATCAGGCCGAATATTATAAATATATGATGAATGGACTGATGACGCAGCTTACAAGAATAGAACTTGGCAAGAATGTGGAAGAGGCTCACATGCGCAACCGTCAGTTGATAGCCCGCTGGGCATATGAACACGCTATGAAGTCTAACGCTGTTGAACTGAAAGTGAAAGAGGGTAAGACGTATGTCGTTGTCAATGATTACAAGGAACTTCGTAATCAGTTTGGCGTACTGCTGACTGAAGTCCAGCGGATCAAGTCGGAGGGAGACTATCAGGCCGCTCGTTTATTGGTGGAAAACTATGGCGTGAAAGTGGATCCTGTATTGCATAAAGAGATCCTGGATCGCTTCGTTCCTCTGCACATCGCTCCATACAAAGGATTTGTGAATCCCCGTTTTGTGGTGACAAAGAATGACAAAGGTGATATCATCGATGTGACGCTTGACTATACGGAAGGCTACTCCGCGCAGATGCTTCGTTATTCAAAAGAGTATTCTGTCTTACCTTCTGTCAATGACTAATCAATATCTTCCCTGTACTCCTCAACAGGAAATCCTCCTGCGTAAGATGAAGCAAGAACTTCATCTTACGATGAATGGAGTAACATCAGAAAGTATGAAAGCGAAAGGAGCCGATTACCGTCTGATTTATGGTGTCTCTTACCCTCAACTTAAATCGATGGCGCTCCGGTATCCAAAGGAAGCCTCTTTTGCCCGTTTGCTTTGGAACAGCAACATCCGTGAGATGATGATTCTTGCCACGATGCTTTGGCCATCAGACTCTTTCCCGGAAGAAACGGCGGAAGAGTGGGTACGTTCTTTCAAGCAATTGGAACTTGTTGAACAAGTTTGCCTGAACCTTTTCTCCTCTCTTCCGTATGCTTCCCGAAAAGCATTGGAATGGATTGGAGAGCCGGAACTGTTCGTCCGGATTACCGGTTTCACACTCATTTACCGTCTCTGTTTAAAGGGTACTGTCTGGAATGAACAACAGCTGGAGTACATAATTAAGCAATCAGAGACAAGTATCAATTCCTCTTCTTCTTTGTTGGTCAATGCCATCCTCCTTGCGCTGCGCGGATTGGTGCGTCAGGATAGAGAGCAGGGGGAGAGGGTAGTGCGGTTTTTTCTGAATGCCGGAAACGAACGAATGAATGAAGTGGCTGAACAGCTAAAATACGAACAGGAGCTCCTTTGAGAAAGCTCCTGTTCTATATATAACGGTGTGATCCGCTTGTCAGATTTTTACAAACTTCACTGATCTCACCTTGCCATTCTCCAACCAACGAAGTATGTAATTTCCTTTTGCAAGAGAAGAAACGTCAATAGACTCGTCAGCTTCCTTTTTAATCATCAGCATACCCTGCACAGAGTAGATCTCCACCACTAAAGGAAGGCTCTCTCCGTTGGAAGTCACCCAATGAATAACCTGTCTGTTCGGATCATAGAAGATAGAGTAATCTCTCTGGCTATCGGTTTGGGGAGATTCATTCTTCAGAATCGGATCAACGATAAAGTTTGCCGTCAGTGTGTGGCTACCTGTCGCTTTCAATCTAAGCACCGAATCAGTACTGATCACAGTATCATTTTCCGTCCAGTTATTGAAGACATAACCGAAAGCAGGTCGCGCTCTCAATGTGACAGAATCTCCGTAGTCATAGACTCCGCTACCTTTCACTTCACCTCCGATTTCCGGTAAGGAGGAGCCCGCAACAGGTATTGTCACTTTCTCTAGCATCCATCGGCTTCCTTCATCGTAGTTGTAGAAACCAATAGTAGAACCACTAACCTGATAATCATTCCAGTATTTAAGATCAGTTGTGGCATAGCGGGCAAAGATACCATAATAATCATACGTAATCTGGGAGTAATCAATATACCAATCTCCTTTCTGAGCATTGCCTGATGATAAAAGTATCGGATTAGCATACACCAAACCCTTATTGATAAAGACTTCTCCTTCACTATATTTCTTATTGAAAAGATGATAGCCGCTTGAGTTGTTACCCGTAAAGTACCAGAACTGATCTTCAGAGTCCGTTTTTAACGTATCCTGAAGTAAATCCATTCCGATACCTGATGCGGTGACATACTTATCTGAACGCACATTCTTTATACGATAAAGGACAGAATCCTGAAGCTTCATCGCTGCAATTTCAGGAATAAAGATTCTTGATGAGTCAATCACTACTGCAATCGCTTCTTTTTTTGTTAGGATCCATTGTTGGTTCTGACTACTCATCCGATAGGTATAACCAATAGCTTTTGTCCCATCTATCACACCGCCGCCTGAATTATTCAGAGAATAGTTGGTCGCTTTGTTGATGAGGCCAAAAGCATTTGCTATAGCGCAGGTATCCAACTTCCAGAGCTGTTGACTATCCGTTGTATCAGGAGTTGCCAAAGAAAGAGACTCTCCGGAAGAAGTACCACACTTTACGGCCAGTCCGTTTTCTTTTTCTCTGATGCTGTAATAACCACCGCTTACAGGAGTAAATTGCCATAATTGCGAACTGCGTGCATCATCTGCTGTCCATAAGTTCAGATAAGCACCTTCCGCAGGTGTTTGGTCTATGATATCCAAAGCCAATCCGGATTTGATATTTGTAATGGAATAATAATAGTTCTCTGCTTTAAACTGCGGATTCTTATGTACTTCCGGTACTTCCGGCTCTTCATCCTCTTTGAGCGCTGCTTTGGCAGCAGCAAAATCATTTGTCAGAAATGAGATTCTGTTCGTGACATACGAAGAGAGGTCATTGATATATCCATCATAGGTAGAGAAGAGCCTTATTTCTCTGAAAATGCGTGATTCGAGAACCGGCCATCTTTCATAGTTGAGCTCTTGTGAAGCATAAAGCTCACGATACCTTTGGGTGATATAATTATCAAGATGACTGGATAATCCGGATTGAAGTAATTCATTCCAACGTCGATTAACGGCCCTGACAAACCATGGATCACTCCAGAAACGTTGTACGAGGTTTTTGCATGGAGGATAGAAAGCCACGTTACGCATCAGCGAGGTTGAAGCATTTGTAAACCGGTTATCGTTGTCGAAAGCAATATCATAATCCCAAAGCGGTCCCCAGTAGATTTTCGGATCATTTCGTTGCTTATAGATATAGGTACTCCAGAAGCAGTCCGGGTTGCCGGTCAGTTCACAGGCAATGTACCAATTGATCAGAGATGTGGTATCTACCCATGCACGGTAACCAGTCTCCGGGTTTTTATAGTTACTAGAGAAAACCACATCCTCAAATTGTCTGATATAATCAGAAATATAAGCCTTTTGATTTGCATTGATCTGTTCCTCATCCGGACTCTTTATTGTCACTTGAAGTCCCCTTGAGGTTTGAAACCAAACAGCTTCACCGGTTGCGAAACCATCTATTTCAAGCAGATAGCCACCTGTAATATTGGGAAGATCCACATCCGAAGAATCCTGCTTTTTTATTGCTACCCTTTGTTTATCTATTTCTATCTGATCCGTAACCATATAATTACCAACATAATCTCCATTGATAGCCAGATCTACAAATCGAACAGAAGGAGTAAATGACATTCCAAGATATTTTCCAATCTCAAAAGCAAGCGCATTTCGAATCAGCGACTTATCACCGTAATTAGCCAAAAGAACCCAATCTTTGGCATTTGCCTTCATGCTCAATAGACTCGCCTTGTTGTCAAGTTTTATTTTATACGGTTTTTTGGGTAGCCCCCAGGTAGAATTGCCGCGTCCCCGTATTTGCATCGGTATATCTGTCATTACTTCCGTTTCAACAGGACTGACTATCGTGATTGTTCCGGTTACATAATTAATCTTACTGTTTATAGGTGCGCTATTGTTGGTATTGATATGAATTGTCGGGAGATCCGTATAATGATTATATGCTGAAGAACTTTTCTGCAAAGGCTTTTCCACTTCATTCAAAGTTGCTGCTATTGAAATCAAAGAAAGAGTAAGAAAAGAGAGCGAAAAACAATATCGTTTCATGGATTAAATAAATTAGTACGAGAAGCGACAAATGTAAGCATTTTTTAAAACTGAAAGGATTAATCGTTTCTATTATCCTGTCAATTGCTAAAATAGTTGCTGAATAGTTGTTTTGTATTTCATATTTTTGCTGATTTTCACCTATTATTTAAAACCAATTGATATATTTGCATAAAGTATTGTCTGATACGATGAAGGTTTTTTTTTGTTGATTCATTTATTGCATGTATTCCAGACACTTACGCGAGAATGGGCCTGATTGAGGAAAAACACGGTTGAATATATAAATATAAATATGAAAAAAATTCTAGTAACAGGAGGTGCCGGTTTTATCGGTTCTCATTTGTGTACCCGCTTATTGAAAGAGGGCAATGATGTTATCTGTCTGGATAATTACTTTACGGGGTCAAAGGAAAACATACTTCATTTGATTGGTAATCCCCATTTTGAATTAGTTCGTCATGATGTCATAAATCCATATTATGCGGTTGTAGATGAAATTTACAATCTTGCGTGTCCCGCATCCCCCATTCACTATCAGTTTGATCCTATAAAAACAGTCAAAACGTCTGTGATGGGAGCAATCAATATGCTGGGACTGGCGCGAAGTTCAAAAGCTAAAATATTGCAGGCGTCAACCAGTGAAGTGTACGGAGATCCTTTTGTGCATCCACAGACCGAGGCCTATTGGGGAAATGTGAATCCCATAGGCTTTCGTTCCTGTTATGATGAAGGAAAACGCTGTGCAGAAACTCTTTTCATGGATTATCACAGGCAGCTTCATGTTCGCATAAAAATCATTCGTATTTTCAATACGTATGGACCCAATATGCATCCAAACGACGGTCGAGTCATCTCCAACTTTATTGTTCAGGCATTAAATGGAGAAGATATTACAATTTACGGAGATGGAAGTCAGACTCGCAGTTTTCAATATGTAGATGATCTGGTAGAGGGAATGATTCGGATGATGGCAACAGGTGACGATTTCATTGGCCCTGTAAACATTGGCAATCCCGGAGAATATACCATCCGGCAACTGGCAGAGAAAGTCATTGAACTGACCGGATCCAAGTCCAGACTTATCTTCAAAGATCTCCCTCAGGATGATCCAAAGCAACGTCAACCCAATATTACTTTAGCCAAAAGCAAACTGAACTGGGAGCCTAAGGTACACCTAAATGACGGTTTGATTCGCACGATTGACTACTTCAAAACCAAACTGGGATAAGATTATGGTAATGGAAATAAATCCATCTGATTACAAGATTCTGATTGTTGATGATGTCATGTCAAACATTTTATTGCTGAAAGTTTTATTGAAAAATGAAAAGTTCAATATTGTGACAGCGATGAATGGAATGAGTGCGATCGAAACAACAAAGAAAGAGATGCCTGATCTGATTCTTTTGGATGTCATGATGCCTGATATCAGTGGATATGAAGTTGCTCAACATTTGCGTACTCTCCCGGAATTCAGTGAAGTTCCTATTATATTCCTTACAGCATTGAATACTACATCTGATGTAGTTAAGGGATTTAAGATGGGAGGGAATGATTTTATTTCAAAGCCGTTCAATAAAGAAGAGCTCATCATTCGTGTAAAACATCAAATTTCTCTGGTTGCAGCCAAAAGGATCATAACAGAAAAGACAGAAGAATTGCAACGTACGATTATGGGGCGCGATCGTCTGTACTCTGTAATAGCACATGATCTTCGTTCGCCTCTGGGCTCTATCAAGATGGTACTGAATATGCTGATTCTCAATCTGC
>JAQUTK010000029.1 GCA_028709785.1 Bacteroidales bacterium | reverse complement strand
GAGGAGGAAACGGGAAATTTAACTCTATTTTTTTCTTTTCATTTACCTCACAGGAAAAGGCTGAGAAAGTTCTTGAGTCGATTCGTGTATGTAATACGAAGAAAGAAAATCGTTTTCCTGTAAGAGGCTTTATTCTTGCTGTTGAGAGTTCAACCTACGTGGAAGATCTGCTATAATAAATGATTAGGTTGTTTCCTCTCTTTGAAAAAGAGGTCAATATGATCCCGTTTACTAGGTTGGTAATGCGCAAATAATTACTTTTGCGCATTACTTTTTTATAATTTACAAACCGAAGGATGAAAAATATCGCTATACTTGCTTCCGGTTCCGGAACAAATGCAGAAAATATATCCCGCTATTTTGCTGATAGCAAAGATATTCGCGTAGCTGTTGTGCTTTCCAATAATACGAAAGCCGGAGTTCATGAACGGGTAGGCAGGTTGGGTATTCCTTCTTTTGTATTTTCACGGGAAGAGTTTGCTGAAGGAACAGTTATCTTAAATAAACTTACTGAATACAACGTGGAATTAGTGGTCTTGGCGGGCTTTATGAATATGATTTCGGAAGTCTTATTGAATGCATATCCAAACAAGATGATTAATATTCACCCTTCACTTCTTCCCAAATATGGAGGTAAGTCTATGTATGGCATGCATGTGCATGAAGCTGTTGTGGCTGCCGGAGAAAAGGAAACAGGAATTACCATTCATTACCTGAATGATCAGTATGATAAGGGAGATGTGATTTTTCAGACATCTTGTCCGGTGTATCCGTCAGATACACCGGAAGAGGTCGCAGAGCGGGTGCATGGCCTGGAATATATTTATTATCCACAGGTAATCGAGAATCTACTGAATCTGGATCACCTGTAAATAATCTGTTTCTTAATGCCACTGATTAGTCAGAGTCCAGTTTTTGGATGCAAGTATATTGATTGCCTCTTCACTCAAAGGTTCGTTCGTTTCATCAGGAGTATCTTCAAGCGATTTTTCTGCGATCAGACAGATCTTACCTTTATTGGTTGGTGTCAGTTCTGGCAATGCATTGACAATAGCAGCCAACTTGTTTGTTGAGAGCTTATTATAGTAACAATCCAACGAGCGAAGTTCTGGGTTGTTGAGGCTGATGGAGGTGAGCTTGTTGCTGAAACAAGTTAGCCGGTTGAGACTGTCGCATTCAGTAACATCTAATGAAGTTAGACTATTACGTTCACATTTTAAGGTTACAAGTGAAGTACAGCCTTTTAGCACTAAGGTTTCCAATTTGGGTAATGAGTCGTTTTGAGTGCGATAGACACTTAGCGCATACAGCGAACTACAGTTTGTCAAGTTCAAATGAACCAGTGGATTGCTTTCCACCTGAAAACCGGAGAGTGAACTACAGCCACTCAAGGAGAGAGTTGACAGTTTGTTAGTTCCACAATTCATTAATTGCAACATCTTTAGTCCTGTGGCATTGATAGAAGTTAGATTATTCGAACTGCAAACAACGGTTGTTATACTGTCTGCATTCTGAAGGTCAAGTGATGATAATTCGTTTTCCTGGCAGTAGAGCTGTTTCAGGGAAGGTGCTTTTGTAAGCGTAAGTTGAGTCGCATCAATCCCGGCAATATCCAATCTGGATATGTATTTTCCGGTAATGATTACTGTGTATTCACCAGATGCTGCATAGGTATGAGGAATTGACTTCTCCTGATTGGGAGCTGTGAAATTCTGATCTACTCCGTCTCCCCAATTCACACTAAAATAGGTACCAAGAAAGGCGATGTTTTTTAATTGATTCGCTTGTGTAACCTTTAGTTTGAGGGTAATCTTCGTCTGGCTATTGTCCGTATTATCCGGAAATAAGTCTTCATCATCAGTTGTACAACTGGAAAGTAATGCAATTCCGGCAAGAAACATCCAACCGAAAGCGGAGAGGGTTCGTTTCATTTGGCTTACTTATTAATTTGTGAATATAAGTGAATGCTTTCTGTTATTGTCAGAAAGCATCCACCGGTTAATTATTTACTTATATTCTCCCCAACTCTTTATCTGAAGGTCTTCCAGTTTAATTTCACAGAAGGCATTGATAAAGGCGCTGGCAAGTCTGGAATTGGTGATCAACGGAATGTTGTGATCTATTGCGGCACGACGGATCTTATATCCGTTTGTCAGCTCTCGCTTGGTATTATCTTTCGGGATATTAACTAGAAGATCAATCTCATGTCCGGCAATCAGATCCATGATGTTTATACCCGATTGTTCATCAGGCCATGCTACGGCGGTAGCTTTCACGCCATTTTCCGCAAGAAACTTTTGTGTTCCTGTGGTGGCATAGATCGTATATCCTTTGCTGTCGAGTAACTTGCAGGCTTCAAGCAGATCCACTTTGGATTTGCTGGCACCGGAAGAGACCATGATGCTTTTCTTCGGAATCTTATATCCGACAGCCAGCATGGAGTTGAGCAAGGCTTCACTAAAATCATCGCCGAGGCAACCGACTTCACCAGTTGACGACATGTCCACTCCTAATACAGGGTCGGTGTTTTGTAAACGGGAGAAGGAGAACTGAGAAGCTTTTACTCCAATCCAGTCGATATCAAAGGCGCTCTTGTCGGGCATCTCAAAAGGAACGTCCAACATGATCTTTGTTGCCGTTTCAATAAAGTTGTGTTTGAGCACTTTGGATACAAATGGAAAACTTCTGGAAGCACGCAGATTACATTCGATCACCTTGATATCATTGTTCTTTGCTAAATACTGGATGTTGAATGGTCCGCTGATATTCAGTTCTTTTGCAATGCGACGGCTGATCTTTTTAATGCGGCGCGCAGTTTCAAAATAGATCTTTTGAGGAGGGAATACCAGTGTGGCATCTCCGCTGTGAACTCCTGCAAACTCGATGTGCTCGCTGATTGCGTATTCAACAACTTCACCATTCTTGGCAACAGCATCAAATTCTATTTCTTTTGTGTTCTCCATAAACTGGGAAACAACAACCGGAAACTCTTTTGATACGTTGACTGCCTGCTGCAGATAATCTTTTAGCTGATCATCCGTATAACACACATTCATTGCAGCTCCTGAAAGTACATACGAGGGACGCACCAATACAGGATATCCCACACCATTGACAAATTCGGTTATATCTTCCATCGTGGTCAATTCTCTCCATGCCGGTTGATCAATACCTAACTGATCAAGCATCTGTGAGAATTTATTGCGGTTTTCGGCGCGGTCAATGGAGGTAGGAGAGGTTCCCAGAATTGGAACGGACTGACGATGCAGCTTCATCGCGAGATTGTTTGGTATCTGGCCGCCAACAGAGATGATTACTCCTTTGGGAGTCTCAAGATCAATAATATCGAGCACGCGTTCAAAGGAGAGTTCGTCAAAGTAAAGTCGATCACACATGTCATAGTCCGTAGATACAGTCTCCGGGTTATAATTGATCATGATAGTTTTGTATCCCAGTTTGCGGGCAGTCATTGTCGCATTGACCGAACACCAGTCAAACTCCACCGAACTTCCGATACGATAGGCTCCGGAACCTAATACTACGACACTCTTATCCGTATTCTTGTAATAGGTGATATCGTGTTCGGATTTGTCATACGTGAGATAGAGATAATTGGTTAATTCAGGGTCTTCAGATGCAACAGTGTGGATACGTTTCACAGAAGGAAGGATATTCAGTTTTTTTCTTCTGTTTCGGACTTTAATCAATCCTTTTTCCATGCCTTCTTTTCCATCCTCTGTCAACCGGCTAATCTGGAAGTCTGAAAATCCCAGTCTTTTAGCCTCAAAAAGAGCTTCTTCGGTGAGTTCGTCCACGGAATGAAAGGTTGACAGGTATTTTGCATAGTCCACGATGTTTTTCATTTTCCCGAGAAACCATCGGTCTATCTTGGTTAATTCGTAGATACGGTCAATGGTATATCCTGCTTCCAATGCTGTCGCTATCGCAAAGATGCGAAGATCGGTTGGCTGTGAAAGTTCTTTGTCAAGATCGTTGAAATGGGTGTTGTTATTGCATACAAACCCATGCATACCCTGTCCAATCATACGCAGACCTTTCTGGAATATCTCTTCAAAAGATTTACCAATGGACATGATTTCACCAACAGATTTCATACTTGAACCGATTTCGCGGGAGACACCTGCAAACTTTGAAAGATCCCAGCGGGGAATCTTACAGATGATGTAATCCAAACTTGGCGCTGTATATGCCGAGTTGGTCGTTCCCATTTCTCCGATCTGATCCAGAGTATATCCCAGAGCGAGTTTTGCTGCAACAAAAGCCAATGGATAACCGGTTGCTTTGGATGCTAATGCCGAAGAACGGGAGAGACGGGCGTTGATTTCAATGACGCGATAGTCATCTGTTTCGGAGTCGAAAGCAAACTGAATATTACATTCACCGATAATGTTGAGGTGACGAACCGTTTTCTTTGATAGATCTTGCAAAAGTTTAATCTCTTCATCCAACAGAGAGCATGTTGGCGCTACAACGATACTTTCGCCGGTATGGATACCAAGAGGATCCACATTCTCCATGTTTGCGACAGTGAAACAGTGGTCGTTTTTGTCGCGGATAATTTCAAATTCTATCTCTTTCCATCCTTTGAGAGATTCTTCAACAAGAATCTGGGTTGAGTAAGAAAAAGCACTTTCAGCCAGCTCTTTCAGCTCTTTTTCATTGTTGCAGATACCACTGCCTTGTCCTCCCAATGCATACGCCGAGCGGATCATAATAGGGTAACCAATTCTGTTTGCAGCCTCAATAGCGTCATGCATGCTTTCCACCGCCTGACTGCGTGGCGTTTTGACATCTACTTCGTTAAGCTTTCTGACAAACAGGTCTCTGTCTTCCGTATTCATGATTGCCTCTACAGAAGTACCTAATACCTTCACATTGTATTTGGCCAGAATGCCGCTTGTGTAAAGTTCGGTACCGCAGTTCAGCGCGGTTTGCCCTCCGAAAGCAAGCAAGATACCATCCGGTTTTTCTTTTTCAATAACCTTTTCAACAAAATAGGTGTTGATTGGAAGAAAATAGACAGTGTCTGCTATACCTTCAGATGTTTGGATCGTTGCGATGTTTGGATTAATAAGAACAGTGTTGATGCTCTCCTCTTTCAGCGCTTTTAACGCCTGCGAACCTGAATAGTCGAATTCGCCGGCTTGGCCGATCTTTAGTGCCCCTGACCCAAGTACAAGGACTTTTCTTAATTTTTCTCTGTTTGACATTGTGTTGATTAGTCTTTTTGTTATGTTTTTCCTATAGTTGTGCTACATCCGCTCAGGAACCTCAATTCCCAGAAGCTGCATGCCACTTTTTATAATCTTGGCGACGTTCTTTGAAAGAAGGATCCGAAAAGCACGAAGATCGCTGTTTTCCTCCTTCAGAATAGAATAATCGTGGTAAAACTGGTTGTATTCTTTGACCAGTTCATATATGTAGTTAGCTATTAACGCAGGACTGAAAGTGTTACCTGCATCTTTAACCGTATCTTCGAATTCTGCGAGCATTTGAATAAGCCCTGTTTCTTTGCTTGTGAGTTGAATGGTTGCCGGAACTTCTGAGGGAAGGATAATACCTTGTGTCTCTGCTTTGCGAAGAATCGAACAAATTCGTGCGTGCGTATATTGGATAAATGGTCCGGTATTGCCGTTAAAATCAATAGATTCTTTGGGATTGAAGGTCATATTCTTTTTCGGATCCACCTTCAGAATAAAGTATTTTAAGGCTCCTAAACCGATCATTCGAACAATCTCCGTGGCTTCTTCCGCCGTACATTCGTCTAGCTTTCCCAGTTCTTCCGATGTCTCTCGCGCTGTATTGATCATCTCTTCCATCAGATCATCAGCATCCACAACAGTTCCTTCTCTGGATTTCATTTTTCCTTCGGGGAGTTCGACCATGCCGTAGGAAAAATGGACAAGGTCTTTTCCCCATCCAAATCCAAGTTTGTCTAAGAGAATGGAAAGCACCTGGAAGTGGTAGTTCTGTTCGTTGCCAACGACATAGACCATCTTATTAATCGGGTAGTCGTCAAAACGCAGTTTGGCGGTTCCGATATCTTGTGTCATATAGACTGATGTCCCATCGGCGCGAAGCAATAATTTTTGATCCAGACCATTGGGAGTAAGGTCGGCCCAGACAGAACCATCTTCGTTCTGAACGAAAACGCCGTTTTTCAATCCTTCCATGACTTTCGACTTTCCTTCCAGATACGTGCTGGATTCGTAGTATATCTTGTCAAAGCTGACTCCCATCAACTGGTATGTTTTTTCAAAGCCTTCGTATACCCAGCCATTCATTTTTGTCCATAAAGAACGAACATCAGCATCGCCGGCTTCCCATTGACGTAACATCTCACGCGCTTCATTCATCAAGGGTGATTGGGCTTCCGCTTCTTCTTTGGAGATTCCTTTTTCCGTCTGAAGTGCTGCGACCTCAGCTTTGAAATGTTTGTCAAAGAGTACATAATAATCTCCGATCAAATGATCTCCTTTCTTTCCGGTTGATTCGGGAGTGGCACCTTTGCCCCATTTCTGCCAGGCGAGCATCGATTTGCAGATATGAATACCCCGGTCGTTGACAATATTTGTTTTGATCACTTTATTGCCATTTGCCTTCAAGATCTCAGAGATACTGTGTCCAAGCAGATTGTTGCGCACATGTCCGAGGTGAAGAGGCTTATTGGTATTGGGCGATGAATATTCGATCATGACAAGGGGTGACTGTTCGGAAACTTCTGTCAGTCCAAATTGTTCATTCAGATGTATTTCGTTCAATTCGTTGATCCATTGTTCATCAGCAACGACCAGATTGAGGAAACCTTTGATTGCAGAAAAGGAAGAGACACATGCTGAGTGACTAATTAAATAATTCCCAATCTCATTGGCAGTAGCCTCAGGTGCCTTTTTGGAGATCTTAAGAAAGGGGAAAACAACGACTGTATAGTGAGCGGTAAACTCTTTATTCGTTTTCTGTAGTTGTATGGAAGAGTCGGAAACTTCCTGACTGTATAACTCAAGAATACTCTGGCGAACCAAGCTTTTAATTTTGTGTTCAATCGTGGAACTCATTGTAATAAATAATGTTTGTTAGAATCGCAAAGTTACGACTTTCTTTGAAATAATTAATTATAGCAGAATGAAATCGCAAGAAGAAGAGTTTGCAGATGTGAAAAACATAAAACATGCAAAGTGGATAGAAATTTGTGAGAATTAATCACTACTTTTGTCTTTTCAACAGATAAACCTCTTAATCAGTACGAATATGCGTAGAATATCATTGGCAGTTTGTTCCGCGATCTTCTTAGCGATAGCGTTGAATTCTTGTGGAGACGGTGATGGAAACAATGAAACATCGTATGGAGAAATCATAAATCATAAGTATTCTTATCTCTTGGGAGATGGAAGATATAAGGCCGCAGGGGCTGTGTTGGATGATTCGCTGTATGTGGCCGGTGGCTATCTGAATAGTGAATCCAATATGCTCTCAGATAAGTTTTGTTCCATATCGTACAAATCCGGAATAAAAGACGGAGAACGTACAATGAATAAGGCCAGAGCCGAGATGTCGTCTCTTGTAGCAAACGGTTATGCGTATTTTGCAGGAGGGATGATTTTGTCAGATGGTTCATTGACAGAGACGGATGAAATCTCTATGCTTTCTTCTGCCAAAAGAAAATGGCTTCCTTCGGTATTGAGACTGAGCACTAAACGTACAAATTTTGCCGGTGTTTCCTACAAGAACAGACTCATTTATGCCGGTGGTGAAGCAAACGGAGTTTATAAAAACGAAGTGGATAATCTGGATGTTGTGAATGCAGATAATTCGCAAGTCAGCCGAATGAAGACTCCCCGGTCGGGACTTGTGGCTGCGCTGGTCAATGATAGGATCTATTTTGCCGGTGGCCGTAATTCAAATGGTGTGCTCAATGAGATTGAAGTATATGACGTGAAAGAGAATCAATGGGTTCTTATTGATAATGAAGAAATAAGACTGAGTGAAGCCCGTGCTGAACTGGTTTCTCAAACGGCTAACGGATATGTCCTTTTTGCTGGAGGAAAGACGAATGCCGGCTATTCATCCAGAGTTGATATCTATAATATGAATACCGGAAAGTGGACGGAAGCAGAACTTTCTGTACCGCGTTCAGGTATTGCTGCGGCAGCTTCCGGAAACTGGATCTTCTTTGCCGGTGGTGTGACAGGAAATAATCAATATACAAATGCGGTTGACATCTTTGATACCCGTAAAGGTAAGTTTATCCAACTGGAAGAGAAAGAAAAACAGTTGGTAACTTCTAGAGGATATGCCACAGCGGCTGCCATTAAGAATAAGATCTATATTATAGGTGGATTAATGGTGAATGGACCTTCGCAGGATATTGATATCTACGAATTGAATTAATATATAACGAATATAATCTGAATAAAATGTTGAGAATTGCTGTACAATCCAAAGGACGTTTGAATGAAGATACAATGTGTTTGCTGGCAGAAAGTGGAATCAAACTTTCTCCTTCAAAAAGAACGCTGTTGGTACCTTCTACTACTTTTCCCCTTGAAATTTTGTTTTTACGTGATGATGATATTCCACAGTCTGTTGCGAATGGAACTGCTGACGTGGGTATTGTAGGAGAAAATGAGTATGTAGAGAAACATCAAGGCTCAGAGATTGTAAAAAGACTTGGATTTGGCAAATGTCGTTTGTCATTGGCTATTCCGAAAGATGAGGAGTATAATAACCTCAATTGGTTTGCGGGAAAGAAGATAGCGACTTCGTATCCCGAAATATTAGCCGATTTTTTGAAAAAGAATGGTGTCAAGGCCGATATTCACGTAATTACCGGTTCGGTTGAAATTGCTCCGGGAATTGGATTGGCCGATGCTATATTTGATATTGTAAGTTCCGGAAGTACGTTGGTGAGCAACCGCCTGAAAGAGGTGGAGGTTGTTATGAAGTCGGAAGCAATCATGATTGCTCATCCTTCTTTACCGAAAGAAAAGAAAGAGATTCTTGCCGAACTGTTGTTCAGGATCGATTCTGTACTTTATGCGGATGGAAAGAAATATATCATGCTGAATGCTCCGAATGAGAAGCTGAATGAAATAGTGGATATATTGCCGGGTGTAAAAAGTCCTACAATAATACCTCTTTCAAAAGAAGGCTGGTCTTCTTTGCACTCTGTCATTGAAGAAAAACGTTTCTGGGAAGTGATCGGTAAATTAAAGAGTTGTGGTGCCCAGGGTATCCTGGTATTACCAATAGAGAAAATGATATTGTAATGAAAATCTACAAATATCCGTCCGAAACAGTGTGGGGGGAAATCTTGAGTCGCCCCATGATGGATACATCTGCTCTGTTTGACACTGTCCGTTCTATCCTGAATGAAGTGAAGAAAGAGGGAGATGCGGCTGTGTTACGTTTTGAAGAGCAGTTTGATAAGGTTCGTCTTGCTTCGCTCAAGGTGATGCAAGAGGAGATAGATCAGTGTGACGCACTCGTGTCTGATGATCTGAAAGAGGCTATCCGGATGGCTGCTGTAAACATTGAGAAATTCCATACCGCACAGATTCTGCATCCGCAAAAAATAACAACGAGTCCGGGCGTTACTTGCTGGCAAAAGATTGTTCCGATTGAAAAGGTCGGACTGTATGTACCGGGAGGTACTGCTCCTTTGTTTTCAACGGTATTGATGTTGGCCATACCTGCAAAGATTGCCGGATGCAAAGAGATTGTACTTTGTTCGCCTCCGGATAAAGAGGGAAATATACATCCTGCCATTCTTTTTGCTGCAAAAGTGGCTGGCGTTTCGGCTATCTATAAGATAGGAGGTGTGCAGGCTATTGCTTCTATGGCGTATGGTACGCAGTCTGTGCCGAAAGTGTATAAGATTTTTGGACCGGGAAATCAGTATGTCACTGCAGCCAAACAACTCGTTTCATTAAAAGATGTAGCGATAGATATGCCTGCCGGTCCTTCAGAAGTGGAAGTGATTGCTGATAAAACAGCTAATCCGGTCTTTATAGCATCCGACCTGCTGTCACAGGCTGAACATGGGATAGACAGTCAGGCTCTATTTATCACGACCGACGAGTCGTTGATTGAGAAAGTATATGCAGAGGTGGATCGACAGTTGGATCTTCTTCCCCGAAAAGAGATTGCCGTTCGTTCTTTGGAACACAGCAAACTGATTGTTGTAAAGGATATGGAGGAAGTTGTTCGGATGACCAATCAGTATGCTCCTGAACATCTGATTATTTCTACGGGCAACTATATGGAGATTGCAAACCAGATAATTAATGCGGGATCTCTGTTTCTCGGGCATCTTACGCCGGAGAGCGCAGGTGACTACGCTTCCGGCACAAATCATACACTTCCGACCAACGGATATGCTAAGGCTTATAGTGGAGTGAATCTGGATAGTTTTGTCAAAAAGATTACGCTCCAGGAAATTACTTCGGAAGGGCTCCGTCACTTGGGACCCGTGATTGAAACAATGGCCGGCAACGAACAACTATTTGCACATAAAAATGCTGTTACGCTCCGGTTGAAACAGTTGGATAATAAGTAAAGTATCATATGAATTTACAAACGCTTGTAAGAAAAAATATTTGGAATCTGGTGCCTTATTCCTGTGCTCGTAATGAATTTACAGGAGAAGCTTCTGTTTTCCTCGATGCCAATGAGAATCCCCTTAATGACCCCTATAACCGATACCCTGATCCGTTTCAGGATGCATTGAAGCAGAAAGTATCGAAGGTGAAGGGGGTAGATGCTGCAAACATCTTTTTTGGCAATGGCAGCGATGAACCTATTGATCTGGTGGTCCGCATATTTTGTGAACCTCGTGTGGACAATATTGTCGCGATAGATCCGACCTATGGTATGTATCAGGTCTGTGCAGATATCAATGATGTTGAGTATCGTAAGGTATTGCTCAATGAAGACTTTTCGCTGGATGCGGAACGCCTGCTCGCAGCAACTGACGCATACACCAAACTGATATTTCTCTGTTCGCCCAACAATCCGACAGCGAATGTGCTGAATCAGGATGAAATGTTGAAGGTTGTGAGAAACTTTCCCGGTATTGTGATTGTAGATGAGGCGTATATTGATTTTGCCGATGCTCCCGGATTAGTTTCCCGTTTGTCTGAGTTTCCTAATCTGATCATTCTACAGACTTTCTCTAAGGCTTGGGGTATGGCGGCCATACGATTAGGAATGGCCTTTGCAACAACAGAGATTATCGGGCTATTTAATAAGGTGAAATATCCTTACAATATTAATTTGCTTACTCAGACATTTGTGGGTGAGTCTGTAGGAAAAGAGGCCGAGAAACATGAGACTGTACAGATGTTGGTTGAACAACGGGCTTTCCTGAGAAAGGCGTTACTTGACTTTTCTTTTGTGAAGCAGGTTTACCCTTCTGATGCAAATTTCTTGCTTGTCAAAGTGGACGATGCCAATGGCCTTTATGACTATCTGATCAACAGGGGCATTGTGATCCGCAACAGAACAAAACTCTCTCTCTGTAAGGATACGGTACGCATTACCGTGGGCACTCAGGAAGAGAATAAAGCGCTTCTGGATGCATTAAAAACATATCCGCATTAAGCTGGAATGACAAGGATTAAAGAAAAGGGGCTTCCTGAAGGAGCTCCTTTTTTATTCCGGTTCGTTTCAAAAAACGTCCTTATGAAAGGAGAAAAACATATAAATGCTTTTCTCCTTTCATAAGGATGAAATGGAAATTTCTTCTGTATGAAATTTTCGGCTGTTCAACTGTTTGGAAATAGGCCAGAAGGATACATTACAGCATATCAATAAAAGAAAATCCCTGGCAGAATTTGATTTCTGCCAGGGATTTTCTTTTATTGATATGCTGTTTATTGAATGATATCAAGCTTCTTAAAGCACTTCTGGATTTTCTCCAATGCTATATCCAACTGATCAAAAGTGTGTGTTGCCATCAGCGAGAAACGGATTAATGTGTCCGATGGAGCTACTGCCGGAGCAATAACCGGATTAACGAAGATGCCTTCATCAAACAACATTTTTGTAACAATAAATGTCTTCTGATTATCGCGGATAAATAACGGAATGATCGGAGTCTGAGTCTTTCCGATTTCTATGCCCATCGCACGGAAGTGATCCAATGCATAGTGAGTCAGGTCAAACAGATGTTTTTGACGTTCCGGTTCGTCCTTGATAATTTGTAGGGCAGCCATGGTGCCAGCCGCAGAAGCCGGTGTCATACTTGCGCTGAAGATGTAGGAACGGGAGTTATGACGCAGAAACTCGATGGTGTCTTTGTCAGCAGCTATAAAGCCTCCCAAAGTAGCTAAAGACTTACTGAATGTGCCCATAATAAGATCAACATCCTGAGTCAAGCCAAAGTGATCGCAAACTCCGCGTCCTTGTCTGCCAAGTACTCCGATACCATGTGCTTCATCAACCATGATATTCGCGTTGTATTTCTTTGATAATCGAACGATCTCCGGCAGATCAACTATGTCGCCTTCCATGCTGAATACACCATCTACAACAATTAGTTTGACTTTGTCCGGTTGGCATGATTTCAGTCCTTTCTCCAACGACTCCATATCATTGTGTTTGAACTTTATCGGCGTAGAGAAAGAAAGTCTTCTGCCTTCAATGATAGACGCATGGTCCAATTCATCCCAGAGAATATAATCTTCTCTTCCGGTTAAGCAGGAAACTACTCCCAAATTAACCTGAAATCCGGTTGAGTAACAGATGGCTTCGTCTTTTCCTACGAATTCTGCCAACTGGTGCTCCAATTGTAAATGTATATCGAGTGTACCATTGAGAAACCGCGAACCCGCGCAGCCGGTTCCATATTTTTTTGTAGCTTCTACAGCTGCTTCTATTACTTTTGGGTGACAAGTCAATCCCATGTAACTATTGGAGCCAAACATCAGTACCTTTCGTCCGTTGATAACGACTTCTGTATCTTGTTTGCTGTCAATCTCTCTAAAATACGGATAATAACCTGATTCCTTTACCTCTCTGGAATATAAGTATTTAGAAAGCTTTTCTTGCAGTAATCCCATAATTTGTGATCAAATAGAGTTATTCTTTAAAATATTTTGTCTAATATTGCGCCCTGAAAGATTGGCATGTCTTTCAGTTCGAACGTGCAAAATTATCAAAAAGAAAGACAAGATTGTTGTTTTGGTGAACATTAAAGTTTGTTTTCACAAATATTAAGAGTTTCGAGCCTCATATGCTCTGTCAAACATATCAAAATGAAAAAGAATATCCTCTTTATAATCAATCCTGTTTCCGGAAATCAACATGCTCCTTCTCTCTGTAAGAGAATTTACGATAGACTTGACAAAAGTAAATTCAATATAACCATATCCTTTACAGGAGCGAAAGGGGAAGGCGCTATGCTTGCTCAGAAGGCAATCCGCGACCACGTGGACTATGTGATTGCAGTGGGTGGTGATGGAACAGTGAATGAAGTCGGCAGCCAATTGGTGCATTCAGATGTAGTGATGGGCATCATTCCCAATGGATCGGGCGATGGCTTGGCCCGTCATTTGAGATTAAGAGGTAACTTTGATCAAGCTATTGACGTTATTAATCAGGAACATGTCGTTGAGGTTGATTATTGTCTGGCCAATGATGTCAAGTTCTTCTGTACCTTTGGAATGGGATTTGACGCTCTGATCAGTTATAGCTTTTCCAAAGCCGGGACCCGGGGGTTCTCAACCTATGTGGAAAAGGTTTTCAAGGAGTATATCAATTACAAGCCTGAAGAGTATGTCATTGAATGTAATGGAGAGAAGATCGTGTCCAAGTCATTTCTGATTACTTGTGCCAACGCGTCTCAATGGGGTAATAATGTGTACATAGCTCCTCAGGCAAGCGTTCATGACGGATTATTGGATGTGATAACCATGGAACCCTTCGGACTAACCAATGCTGGTCCCATTGCTTTCCAACTCTTTACGAAAACGATCACTTCCCGGCACGACATCAAAATGTATCGTGCCAAAGAGTTTATCTTTCACCGTGAAAAGCCGGGTATCTATCATTATGACGGCGAACCTATCGAGATGGGGGATACGGTTGTCGTTCGTGTAGTTCCTGCCGGATTGAAGATGTTGGCTCCAAAGAACCTTGCCATTTAGACAAAGGAAAAGAGAGGTTGAATTCCTTCCTTCTTTGAAAAATAGAAAGTTATCAGGTCAAACCGATTAGTAGGTACGAACCTGATGACTTCTTCGTTTTATTCTTTCTGACAGGAGTGGAATGGTCTATTTACTTTGCACTTTTATTGTTGTTCAGAGCTTCTCCTTTGGTTGTTGCTTCTTCAATTAGTTTTTGCCCTTTTTTGTTGGCCTCCTCCTTTAGTTTCCTGGCTTTTGACTCTGCTTCGTCTTTCAGCTTTTTGGCCGCAATCTTCGCTGATGCTTTTGCCAATGGATTGCCGGCTTTATCAATGAGTTTTTTACCGGCAGCATCTGCTTCAGATATAAGCTTCTGTCCGGCTACATCTGCTTCTTGTGTGAGTTTGGCAGCTGCAGCTGTTGCTTCTTCTATCAATTGGGCTTTCCCTCTTTCTATGGCTGCTGAAGTTGTTGAATCTTTTCCACCAAGAGCCTTGAGTAGCTTTTGCTCAGCCTTCCCTTTTACTGCGTTTAAGGCCTCTTTTGCCATATCTTCAACACCCAATGAAATCTCCGGTTTGGTAAAGGTTCCTCCTATCTTGACATTTGCTGTGGAAAGCACTCCTCCAAGATTCACTTTGGCCGGTAATGTTATTTTTGCAGCGTAGTCGATAGTCTGGTCCAGCCCCGTGCTTCCACTCAGGTTCATTTTGATATCTCCTGATTGAAGGTTGAAGGCATCCGTTGTAACCCGTCCGTCCTGAATGGTAAAAGGAATGATGATATCTTTTGTGGAGAGACTCTTTAGTTTGTCGTTGCCCAGTTTCCCGGCAAGCATTTCCATAACCTTTACACCGGAAATTTTCATTTCCTGAGAACTAAGACTACCTCCTGCTTTCAGACTTTCAAGCACAGGCATATAATCACTTTTCAAAGGAGTGGTCAGATCCAGTTTCGAAGAGAAGTTGCCGCTTATGTTTTCAAATACCGGAGCGAGCTTCTGGATCAGATCAAAGGTCTGGAATGTCTTGACAAATGAGACATTCTTCAGGTCAAGTTTGAAGTTTAATTCGGGTTGTGTTGGATTAACAGCAGTACTGTAATAACCATTAACAAGCATCGAACCACCCAATGCATTTGTGCTCAGGTTATCAATACTTACTTTCCCTTCTTTGACTTGTATGCTGCCTTTCGAGTTTGTCATTTCAAGTTTTTCAAACAAGATCTTACCAAATGTGGCATTCATACTGAAATCTATATTCTCAGGCACTTCCATGGCAGTGAGAACGACTGTGTCTTTGGAGGTTTTTTCTTCATTGCTCATGAAATCGTTCAAATTGAGATAATTGGATGCGACAGACAACTTGCCTTTCAGGACATCGCCTTTGAGAGCATAGGCCAGCATATTTTCGAGATTCCCGCTGACGGTAAAGTCATTCTTTCCAACCATCAGTTTAGTCTCAGATAAATTGATGTATTGGGGACTAAAGGTCATGAGCATCTTTTCAATCATTACCTCAGGAATGCTGTCTCCTTTAAACTTCATTTCCTGCACACCCAGAGATCCTTCTGCCTTAAACTGATCGTACTTTTTTTGCTCAACATAGGAGTATCTGCCGGCAAGTTCCAGATTAGCATCCAGTTTGCCCTGAAGATCCATACCTTCCAACGGATAAACCTGTTTGACCGCTTTCAGATCCAGTTTACCATGAGCGGAAGCCTGTATATCAGGATCGCTGACAGGAGTACTCAGATGCAACTTGAAATCAATCGGATTGCCTGCCATGTTGAAATGAAACTTGCTGACATCAATGGTGGTCAGATCGGCAGATCCTCCGGGGTTCTTAAAGGAGGCATCCACTTGAATGTCTTTGACGGATTGAGGGAGAGAGGGATATTGGAACATGGCATTTCCAATTGCAATATTGACATCGAAAGCAGGGAGTGTATCTCCTTGCATCACACCTTTTGCAGTAGCTTTCAGTGCGATGGTTCCATCTGTTTTGATCGTTTCAAAATCCTTGTTGTAGATTGCCGGAATGAGTGAAAGAATATCTTTAAACTGAACTTTTGAGGTGTTGATGGTCATATCCATGTCATATCCGTTTGGAAGCATTTTGAGCCAACCGTTCAGACTTGTCTGAATAGTGTTCAGACTGATCGTATTATCTTTCAGAGTGAAGAGATTGTTCTTCAGGTCGGCTTCAGCAGTGATGTCTGCTCCGATTTTTGCATTTTTCAGATAGGTGATATTGCCCATTGTATAGGTGAGATCGTCGATCGTTGCATTTGTTTGCATTGTGGTCAGATCTGCCGAAAAGTCTCCGCTCAGAGTCAGGTTCAGGTTATTGATAAGAGCATCCATCTGTGCTTGTCGTTCGTCATAATGAATGCGGGCTCCGGAAATCACCAGTTCTTTCAATGCCAGTTTCATTGTGCTGGTCTCTTCTTTCGGATCAGTCACCACTTCTTTCGTTTCCTTCATGATCTCCCAGTTTGCCTTCCCATTTGCAAGAACAATCGCATGAATTGCAGGTTCTTTCAGTATTACCTTACTGATTTCGATGCCGTCGTTTCCAATGACACTCATTACATTGACGGCTACTTTAAGTTCGCTGACAGAAAGAAGCGTGTCATTCTCAAATTCTCCGACTCCTGCAATATACAGGTTGTTAAGAGTGATGGTCGCTTTGGGAAAGTTTCGGATAAAACTTACATCCAGAGAGGTGAAATCGAATTTTGCCTGAAGCATTTTGTTGCCTTCACTCTTAGCAATTTCCATTATTTTACCCTTAAAGACAAAAGGAAGGACAAGGAGTATAGCAAAGAATATAATCAGAACTATCCCTGTAATCTTGAAAGCTTTTTTCATAGTTACCTATAATTAAAATGATGTGTTATGATCTATCCCGGATAGAATGGGTCCGTTATATAGTAACGGCTCAGATGGAGTGCTTATTGTTCAATTGGTTTTCAATAAATTGAAGGATCTCTTGCTGGTTATCCGGATGAAACCAGGTGATCTCCTTATCCCGTTTAAACCATGTCATCTGTTTGCGTGAATAGATACGGCTATTTTGCTTGGTCTTCTCTATGGCAAAGTCAAGTGTCCACTCGCCATCAAGGTAGTTGAACATCTCTTTATATCCTACGGTGTTGAGTGCGTTATGATGACGGAATGGATACAGCTTTTTAGCCTCCTCAAGCAAACCGTTGGCCATCATCTCATCGACTCTTTGATTGATGCGTTGATACAGTTCGTCGCGATCCCGGGTCAGTCCGACTTTAATAATGTTGAATGATCGTTCTGCCTTTTTGTTTGTCCGGAATGAAGTGTATGTTTTTCCGCTGGTCAGACAAATTTCCAATGCGTGTAATACCCGCTTGTGATTATTCAGGTCAACGATCTGGTAATAGTCCGGATCTAACTCTTTCAGCCTTGACTGCATGGCTTCCAGTCCTTTTTCTTCATATTCTTTGACCAGCTGAAGGCGAATAGTATTGTTTACATTAGGGAGATAATCAATGCCGTTGCATACCGCATCAATATACATCATCGATCCTCCACACATTAACAGGGTTTCTTTTTGCTGAAATAGAAAGTCAAGGGTCTGTATCACCAGCTCTTCAAATTGCCAGGCATTGAAGTAGTGATCAATATCCAGCATCCCTACGAAATAATGTTCAATGCCCCGCTGTTGTTCTGCTGTAGGGGCGGCCGTCCCAATAATCATCCCCTTGTAAATCTGGCGGGAATCAGCAGAAAGTATTGGAGAATGAAAATGTTCTGCCAGTTTCAGACTTAAGTCGGTTTTACCGACTCCGGTTGGGCCTAGCAGAACAATCAGTGTTTTTTTTTTAGAGCATGTCATTTCCGTTTTGATTTCCACTGCCCGGGTCAACGACATCAAATCCTTCATCATCCAATTCGGTGAGGTCAAAATCTTCATCACCATAAAAAGATTCGCCTGTATCAGCCAAAGGTGCTTGTATGGTCATCAACTCATCGAAATCAGTTTCTTGTTTGGGAGGAAGACCTTTGGATAAGGTACATTTTGCCTGTTTCAGCGTCTTACCTGTTTCAATGTCTTTGAGCTCCATAAAGAAAGAACGTTCTGTCATATTGTCGAAGACGAAAATAAGACGTTGTCCCTCTTCGGATATAAGATCATTGAGCTTTGTCTCTTTCATTACCCAATTATCCTTGTCATAACCCGTTTCCATCTCTTCGAGCGTAATCTCTGTCTCTTTTTCCCAGTCATAGGTGCAAACAAAGAACGAGGTCATTTGATTCTTCTTGAAATCGACAGACTCCAGGATTGCTTCATTCAAATCAAAAAATGTCGCTTCAGCATCGATTTCAATTTTTCGAACGAAATCATCGACTTCGTCTGAAATAATCAGAAATTTGTATATCATAGTGCGTTCCTTTCTAATTCTTTGTGATTAACTGAAATAGCTTTTTATAATACCTCTCGAAGAATTTTTTACAAAGGTGATTACCTCATCGCGCTCTTTTGTTGCCGGAAGTTCAGCTTCTATTCTGCTAATAGCATCCGAATTGTTAAAGCCCGAAAGATAGAGATAACGATAAATTTCCTGAATATCTCTGATTTGTTCATTGGTGTAGCCTCTTCTTCTTAGACCGATGGAATTTATTCCGGCGTATGAGAGCGGTTCCCGTCCTGCAGTAATAAAAGGAGGGATGTCTTTATTGACATGCGAACCACCCTGAAGCATGATATGGGCTCCAATATGTGTAAATTGATGGACCAGACAACCCCCGCTGATTATTGCGTAATCGTCGATAACGACCTCTCCGGCAAGTTGAGTCGCATTAGAGATAATAATGTTATTTCCCAGTTTGCAGTCATGTGCGATATGGTTATATGCCATGATCAGACAATTGTTACCGATAACAGTTTTACCTTTGGATGCCGTTCCCCTGTTTACTGTTACAAACTCGCGGATCGTCGTATTATCTCCGATCTCCGCGGTTGTTTCTTCTCCCATAAATTTCAGGTCTTGAGGGATACCTCCAATAACAGCTCCGTTACAAATCAAACAATTCTTTCCAATTCTGCTTCCTTCCAGAATAGATACGTTCGAACAGATACGTGTACCTTCGCCAATAATGACGTTCTTGTCAATAGTAACGAATGGATCGATGACTACATTTGGAGCAATTTTTGCGTCGGGGTGTATGTATGCTAATGGTTGTTTCATTATAGTTATTTATTTTTTACGATTTGAGCCATAAACTCAGCTTCTGCGACAATTTTATCTCCTACAAAAGCATAACCTTTCATACAGGCTATACCACGGCGAATAGGAGATATGAATTCAAGATGAAATAATATAGTATCTCCGGGAACTACTTTCTGGCGGAATTTTACGCCATCTATTTTTAAGAAATAGGTTGAATAGAGTTGTGGTTCTTCGACACTGTTTAATACCAACAGACCACCTACCTGTGCCATTGCTTCCACCAGTAAAACACCGGGCATAACAGGCTCTTGAGGGAAATGTCCGACGAAGAATGTTTCATTGATAGAAGCATTCTTCAGTCCAATGATATAGCTTCCTCCCAGTTCTATGATTTTATCAACCAACAAAAATGGCCAACGGTGTGGAAGAAGCTCGCGAATGCGATTGATATCCATCACAGGAGTTGCATCCGGATTATACTCCGGACTTTGAACTTCTACGCGTTTCAGATATTTGCGAATTCCTTTTGTTACCTGGCTATTGACTGTATGCCCCGGACAGGTAGCGATTACCTTTCCTTTAAATGGTCTTCCAATAAGAGCAAAGTCTCCAATCAGATCCAGTAACTTGTGTCGTGCGGGTTCGTTTTCAAATACCAGAGGTTTATGATTCAGATAACCTTCTTTATTCTCTTTCAGACGGGGTTGTCTCATCAGGTCAGCTAAAGCATTTACCTCGTCATCCGGAAGCAGTTCGTCGTAAATAACAATTGCATTATCAAGATCACCACCTTTGATCAGATTCCGCTCAAGTAGGGGCTTAATCTCTTTGACAAAAACGAATGTACGACTATTTGCTATTTCTTTGCCGAAATCACTCAGATTTTCTAATGTGGCATATTGATTTTTGAGAATACTTGACGGATAGTTTACCAATGTATGGATACTAAATTTGTCATCAGGAAGAATTGTGATTGAAGAACCTTTACCATCGTTGTATTCGATCTTGTTTTTCACAACGAAATATTTTTTATCGGCTTCCTGTTCAATTGTTCCGACTTTGAGGATATTCTCTATATACAGACGGGAACTTCCATCCAGAATCGGGAATTCCGGCGCATTTACTTCAATGACACAGTTGTCAATTTCAGAAGCATAAAGGGCTGCCATCGCATGCTCGATTGTGCTCACATGCACATTGTTATTTGCGATAGTAGTACCTCTTGATGTGTCCACTATATTTTCAGCTACAGCTTCGATTTTTACGGGGACTTCCAAGTCAATACGTTTAATGACATAGCCCGTATTGATCTCTGCAGGCAGAAGAGTGATAGTGATATCAAACCCTGTATGCAAACCTTTACCACTGAGAGTAAAACCCTCTTTTAGCGTTCTCTGTTTTGACATAGATCTTTATTTTGTGATAGATGATTTTAAAGCTTCAATTTCTTTTTGCAACATAGACACTGTCTTGTACAATTCCGGCAACTTTTTATAAACAACATTAGAACGGGCAAAATCTTTGAAGTCAATGGCAGGTGCTCCCAATAGGGAGGATGCAGACTTAACGTCAGCACTTACTCCGGCTTGTGCACCGATGTTGCTGTGGGCAGCTACATGAATATGTCCTGCAAATCCGACTTGTCCGCCAACCATACACCATTCTCCAATTTTTGTTGAACCAGCAATGCCAACCTGTGCAGCCATTACTGTGTGTTCTCCAATCTCCACATTATGTGCAACCTGAATAAGATTATCCAGTTTTACTCCTTTGCGAATATATGTACTACCCATCGTGGCACGGTCAATAGTTGTATTAGCTCCTATTTCTACATTGTCTTCAATCGTGACAATGCCTATTTGTGGAATTTTAGAATAACCATCAGCCGAAGGTGCAAATCCAAATCCATCGGATCCTACTACCGATCCTGCATGGAAAGTGCAATTGTTTCCAATGATACAACCTTCATATATTTTGGATCCCGGATAAAGTGTTACGTTATCTTTGAGAGTCACATTGTCACCGATATAGACCTGAGGATAGATCTTTGCATTTTTGCCAATCACGCAATTTTCTCCAATAAAGGCAAACTCCCCAATATAAGCATTTTCACCGATGGTTGAACCGGGTGATATAAAAGAAAGAGAAGAAATTCCCTTCTTCTTTGGTTTCGCTTGCTCAACCAGGTTCAGAAGCATTGCGAGAGAGTTATAGGCATTATCCACTTTAATCAGTGTCGCATTGATCGTTTGTTCCGGAGAAAAATCTCTGTTTACCAAAACAATACTTGCCTGAGTTGTGTAAATGTGGTTGGTGTATTTTGCATTCGCCAAAAAAGTAAGCGTACCAGGCTTTCCTTCTTCAATTTTTGAAAGGCTGCTAACTCTGACCTCTTCGTTTCCGATTACCTCGCCGTGTAAAAAGTCTGCTATCTGTCTGGCGGAAAAATCCATGATTCTTTAGTGATTAAGTGTGTTGATGGCAAGACAATCACCGTACTACACAATATTATTACGCAAATAAATGAAAAATAAATGACATGAGGAATGAAGCGACCTGTTTTTTACAACAATGAAGCCATTTGTTCCTGAAGTTTTTTAGCCTCTTTCCTAGCATCAGTTGCAAAGTTTTCGTCTTTTCCGGCAAAGATAATTTGGCGCGAAGAGTTAACCAGAAGTCCGCATTGATTGTTCTTTCCGTACGCTACAACTTCTTCCAGACTACCACCTTGTGCTCCCACACCAGGTACCAGCAGGAAATGATTTGGAGCGACCTTTCGTACATCTTCAAACAAGCTACCTCTTGTGGCGCCTACTACATACATCATATTCTCGTCGTTTCCCCAGTTCTGAGATACACGAAGAACCTTTTCAAAGAGACGTTCTCCATTCTGATCTTCAGTCATCTGGAAGTCCATGGATCCTTTGTTAGATGTAAGTGCAAGCAAAATGACCCATTTGCCTTCATATTTCAGAAACGGCTTCACGCTGTCTTCTCCCATGTACGGGGCAACAGTTACAGCATCAAGATCCAGATGACTGAAAAAAGTCTCTGCATACATTTCTGACGTGTTTCCAATATCTCCTCTTTTAGCATCAGCAATGAGAAAGATATCGGGATACTGTGATTTGATATAGTTGACTGTTTTTTCGAATGCAATCCATCCTGTAAGGCCTACACTTTCGTAGAATGCGAGATTTGGCTTATATGCTACACATAGATCATGTGTCGCATCAACAATAGCCTTGTTAAAAGCAAAGATAGGATCTTCTTCTTTTAGCAGATGAGCCGGGATTTTCTTTAAGTCAGTATCTAGTCCGATACATAAAAAGGATTTCTTACGTTGGATATTTGCCGCTAATTCTATTTTATTCATAATTCTTTCTGCTAAGTTTATAACTCGCTTTCTTTTAATCGTTCAGCATTTTCTGCAATAATCAGATGATCGATACAGTCTTGTATATCACCACTCATAAATGCAGATAGGTTATATATGGTGTAGTTTATCCGATGATCCGTGATTCTTCCTTGTGGAAAGTTGTATGTTCGAATCTTGGCCGAGCGGTCGCCGGTAGAAACCATGGTTTTTCTTTTTCCGGAGATCTCATCCAAATATTTCTGATATTCCATATTATAGATCCGGCTTCTCAATTCAACCATTGCTTTCGCCTTGTTTTTTATCTGAGACTTCTCATCCTGGCACTGAACCGTGATTCCGGTTGGAATGTGAACAAGACGAATCGCAGAGTATGTCGTGTTTACAGACTGTCCGCCGTGACCCGATGCACAGAAGATATCTGTTCGTATATCGTTTTCGTTGAGCTCAATGTCAAACTCTTCCGCTTCAGGAAGGACAGCGACTGTTGCTGCCGAGGTATGTACTCTTCCTTGTGTTTCAGTCGCAGGAATACGCTGTACCCGATGTACTCCACTCTCGTATTTCAGAGTTCCGTACACTTTATTTCCGCTGACCGAAAATATGATCTCCTTATAACCACCGGAAGTTCCTTCTGTGTAGCTTGTGATTTCAACTTTCCATCCCTTATTTTCGCAATACTTTGAGTACATGCGAAACAGATCTCCTGCAAAGATCGCGGCTTCATTTCCACCGGTTCCACCACGAATCTCCATAATGGCATTTTTATCATCCTGAGGATCACCCGGAATAAGAAGCAGTTTAATTTCTTCTTCAATCTCAGGCAGGCGTTTTTGGTAGTTGAGTAATTCTTCACGCGCATATTCCTTCATTTCAGGATCTACTTCATTTTTCAGTATCTCTTTCGCTTCATCAATCCCTTTGTATACCAGGATATATTCTTGCCGTGCTTTTACTATGCATTCCAGATCGTGATATTCTTTCGTCAGTTTCACAAACCGTTTTTGGTCTGCAATCACTTCGGGGTCTGTAATAAAAGTGGATACTTCTTCAAAACGATTTAACAAACCGTTTAGTTTTTCCAGAAAAGTGTCGTTATCTGCCATGAATCAATATCTGAATTCACCAAATTCACTTCTGATAATTAGCTCTTTTTTCTCGGATGGTTCTATTCTTCCGATGATTTGTGCATCAATATCAAAAGATTTGGAGATCGAAATAACTTCGTTGGCATCTTCAGGAGAAAGATATATTTCCATGCGATGCCCCATGTTGAATACTTTGTACATTTCCTGCCACTCAGTTCCTGATTGTTCCTGAATGGTTTTGAAAAGAGGAGGAACGGGGAATAGATTGTCTTTGATGATACGCATGTTGTCAACAAAATGAAGCACTTTTGTTTGTGCTCCACCGGAGCAGTGTACCATTCCATGAATCTGCGGACGTAGCTTGTCCAATATGATTTTGATGACCGGAGCATACGTGCGGGTGGCTGATAATACCATTTTCCCTGCGTTAATGTCCAAACCTTCAATCGGATCGGTAAGAGATAACTTACCAGAGTAAACCAACTCTTCAGGAACGGAGCTATCAAAACTTTCTGGATATTTTTTAGCCAGATATTTTGCAAACACATCATGGCGGGCGGAGGTTAGTCCGTTGCTCCCCATCCCACCATTATATTCTTTCTCATAAGTAGCCTTCCCAAAAGAAGAAAGTCCGACGATAACATCCCCGGGACGGATATTCGCATTGTTTATCACGGCATCTCTTCTCATACGGCAGGTTACTGTGCTATCCACGATGATTGTGCGTACCAAGTCGCCAACATCGGCAGTCTCTCCTCCAGTAGCATACACCCCGACACCCATGGAACGAAGCTCTGCCAGTAGTTCATCGGTGCCATTGATGATTGCTGTAATTACTTCACCGGGAATCAGATTCTTGTTACGACCGATTGTTGATGATACCAGAATGTTGTCATCTGCACCAACGCAAAGGAGGTCGTCGATATTCATAATCAGAGCATCTTGCGCAATACCTTTCCAAACGGAAAGATCTCCGGTTTCTTTCCAATAAATATAGGCAAGTGATGATTTTGTTCCGGCTCCATCAGCATGCATGATATTGCAGAATTCCGGATCACCTCCCAAAATATCAGGAATGATTTTGCAAAAAGCTTTAGGAAAAAGGCCTTTATCGATGTTCTTTATCGCGTTGTGTACATCTTCTTTAGAGGCAGATACCCCTCGTAAGTTATATCGTTGATCGCTCATTGTATACTGTTTGGTTAACAATCGACAAAGGTAATTATTTTTTTTTCAACACGGAAATATCCTGTCATTCATTCCAGATTTGCCAGCCGATAATCGCTTGAAGTAAAAGCATCTCAAGTCCGTTCTTGGTCTGTGCACCACGAGCTTCCCCTTTTGCCATAAATGTTGTCTTTTCCGGGTTATAAAGTAGATCGTACAGAAGATTCTTGTCTGTCAGATACTCGTATGGGATTGGAGGATAATTGTTTACATTCGGGTACATCCCTTGCGGAGTAGAATTGATGATGATTGAATAATCTTCTATCAGATTAACATCCAGCTCTTCATATGTCAGAGCACTATTCTTTCCGGAGCGAGAAACAAAGAGGTATTCAATGCCCAAACTTTTTAAGGCATAAGCTACAGCTTTTGAGGCACCTCCGGTTCCAAGTATCAATGCTTTCCGGTGGTTTGGTTTTAGTAAACCTTCTAATGTCAAAGCAAAGGCTTTCCAATCAGAATTGTATCCTTTCAACTTTACTTTTTCTTTGTTCCGGATAAATTTGACCACATTGACCGCGCCAATCTCCTTTGCACAAGCATCCATTTCATCGAGCATTGGTATTATTTTCTCTTTGTATGGAGTCGTTACATTCAGACCACACAGGTCTTTCTGGTTTTTTACAATTGAAGTGAGATCAGCAAGATCCGGTATTTCAAAATTGACATATTCAGCATCAAGTTTCTCCGAGAGAAACTTATTATTGAAGAAATCTTTGGAGAAGGAGTGTCCGAGCGGATATCCTACCAATCCATATACCTGTTTCATAACTCTAATTATTTAGTAGTTGGATCCTTTGGTTTTTCTGCAGTATATAAACAGCAGATGCCAAACGTAAGGGATTCAAAATGTGCATTCTGAAAACCGACCTTCGTAAGAATTTGTGTCATTGTGGCAAACTGCGGAACAGCTGCGATTGACTCAGGCAAGTATTCGTATGCCCTTTTGTCGTTTGATAAAGATTTACCCAAAAACGGAATGACTGTCTTTGCATAAAAATGATACATCTGCTTCATAGGAAAAGATGTTGGCGTTGTTAACTCCAGAATAGAGAGATGCCCTCCAGGCCTCATGACACGAAACATCTCAGCATATCCGGCCTCCATATTCTCAAAATTCCGAACTCCAAAAGCTGCGATAACGGCGTCAAAAGAGTCATTGTCAAAGGAGAGTGAGGTGCAATCTTCTTGCTTAAAACTGATTTTCTCCGACAAACCCAGGGATGATACTTTTTTTTCTCCTATTTCCATCATTCCGGTAGAAAGATCGATACCTGTTATTTTGTCCGGATGAAGAAGATTGAAAGCATTGATAGCATAGTCGCCTGTTCCCGTTGCCACGTCAAGAATATCTTTCGGCTCAAAAGCTTTTAAAGTCAGGATACCTTTTCTACGCCAGTAACGATCAATACCCATAGATGCCGTATGATTGAAACGGTCGTAATTAGGCGCAATGTTATTAAACATCGTTCTAACCTGATCAGTTTTTCGCTCTTCCCGGTTGTAGGGGACTATGTTTTCAACTTCTTTTTTCATTTTGCAAGGAAAGTAGAAACATTCTTCTCAATGCGGGCAAGAATACTCTCTGATTCTGCTTTCACAAACTTTTCGCCAACGATAGACTCATAAAGTTCGATGTAACGTTCTGAAACGCTGGTAACATATTCATCCGACATTTCCGGAACCTGCTGTCCTGCTTTGCCCATAAAGTTGTTTTCGATCAGCCATTGACGTACAAACTCTTTTGATAATTGTTTTTGTGGTTCCCCTTTTTCGAAGCGTTCCTCAAATCCTTTTGCATAGAAGTAACGTGAAGAGTCTGGTGTGTGGATCTCATCAATCAGATAAATCTTGCCATCTTTCTTGCCAAATTCATATTTCGTATCGACCAGAATGAGCCCTTTTGAAGCAGCGATTTCGCTTCCTCTCATAAACAGAGCCATGGTGTATTTCTCCATTTGTTCGTAATCTTCTTTGCTCACAAGTCCCTGAGCAATAATTTCCTCTTTAGAAATATTTTCATCATGACCTTCTTCTGCTTTTGTTGTAGGAGTGATGATAGGTACAGGAAACTTTTGGTTTTCTTTGAGTCCTTCGGGAAGAATTACTCCGCATAAGTTTCGTACCCCTGATACATAGTCTCTCCAGGCACTACCGGTCAGATAACCCCGGATAATCATTTCCACTCGAAAACCTTCGCATCGAATACCTACGGTCACCATTGGATCAGGTGTAGCGATTTTCCAGTTTGGCACAATGTCTGCTGTTGCATCCAGGAAGCTGGCGGCAATCTGATTTAAAACCTGTCCTTTGTATGGAATGCCTTTTGGCAAAATTACGTCAAAAGCAGAAATGCGATCAGTAGCCACCATTACCAGTAGCTCGTCGTTTATGTTATAGACGTCGCGTACTTTCCCGTGATATACACTTTTTTGTCCAGGGAAGTTGTAGTCGGTTCTAGTTAGTGCTTGCATCATAATCTGTCCGTATTTAATATGTTTGTAATGTCTTTTTCCCTCTTTCTTTGATCGTACAAAGGTATGTAATCGTTTTGAATTGCGCGTTTATCCTGTTCGAAAATAATCATAATTCGGCTCTTTAATTTACTTTCAAAGAAGAGGTTTGTTGGTGTTGTGTTTTCTCATGATATCCGTATAAAGAAACCTATTTGTATGTGCAGATACTCTCTTTCTGTTTTTTTTCGCTTACTCTTTCTATTTAACTTATTTGTTGTACTTTTGCATCATTGAATCAATAAGGATATTATATGAAAAGAATCAGATATCAACGTCCCAGCAAGGTTCTGTTGTTTTTTGCTATTGGTCTGCTTTGTTCTTGTGGAGATAATGCGGAAAAATCACCCGATACATCTTCACTGTATGCCTTCTCTCATTATGGAAAGACATTTTCAGATTTAAACGATACACATTTGAGCGCAGCTCAGTCCATCGGGATTGAACCTGTATCTTCCCGTGAAGAAGCGGAAGAGATGAAAGGAAAGCTAGAAGAGGTGAAATCAAATAAATATTATCAGATTGACGAGCTTACTCATTCGATTCCTTTTCTGGTACCAAAAGCGAAAGATCTATTGGAGGATATCGCTGAAAATATGCTCGACTCTTTGGAGAATAAACGTATTCCGGCTTATACGATCAATGTGACGAGCATTACACGTACCAAAGATGATATAAAGAGTTTACAGAGAAAGAACGGCAACTCATCTTCAAACTCCGCTCATTTATATGGAACGACCTTTGATGTTTCTTATGTGCGTTTCAATCAAAAACCCAGCAGTAGCTGGTTTGGCTCTGAAAAAAAAGAAGAAGCTAATACAGCACTGCTCAAGAGTGTGTTGGCGCAGGTGTTGTACGACCTTCGGAAAGAAGATCGTTGCTATGTGAGGTATGAAGTCAAACAAGGATGCTTTCATATAACAGCTCGTTAATGCATCGTTATTTTATTTATCTCTCCTATGACGGAAGCCGTTATTGCGGTTGGCAGATTCAGCCGAATGGCCTCTCGGTACAAACTGTTTTAGAAAATAGTCTTGCGGTGTTACTCCGGGTAGCAACTCCTGTTACCGGTGCGGGCCGTACAGATGCCGGAGTTCATGCAAAGCTGATGGTTGCTCATTTCGATGCCATTCATTCTGTAGATACTTCCTGGTTGATGCAGAAGTTGAATAGTATTCTCCCTCCTGATATTGCTGTAAGTAAGATTTTGGAGGTTAAGGGAGATGCTCATGCCCGCTTTGATGCTTTACGGCGCACCTATGAATATTGGATGACGCCGGTTAAGTCTCCTTTTAACCGTCAATGGGCCTGTCGCTATTATGCACCTATGGATTTTGACCGAATGAATGAGGCTTGTAAGATACTGATGGAATATACCGACTTTACCAGTTTTAGCAAACTTCATACCGACGTAAAGACCAATGAATGTGTGATATACAGGGTAGAGTGGACAGAAAGAGCTGATGATCTTCATGTATTTACTATCCAGGCCAATCGTTTTTTGCGTAATATGGTGCGTGCAATAACGGGTACTTTGATAGAAGTAGGAAAAGGAAAACTGTCATGCGAAGGGTTTCGCGAGGTGATAGAGAAAAAAGATCGTTGTGCAGCAGGTTCTTCCATGCCGGCACACGCTCTTTATCTTACCGGAATCGAGTACGATAAAGCTCTTTTTCTTTCTGATAATTCTGCGGTTGATTAGTCTTCAATTTGTTATATTGTACTTATGTGGTTACTTCTTGCATTCGGTTCGGCTTTTTTTCTGGGCTGGTATGACATCTCAAAAAAAATCTCTCTTAAGGATAATGCGGTTATTCCGGTTCTCTTTCTGAATGTATTGACTTGTTGTCTGATATTCCTTCCGGCTTTTGTTTTATCATTATTGCGGCCGGAACTACTTACAGGCACGATGTTTTATGTTCCGCAGATACCCTTTGCAGAGCATGGCTACCTGATGCTAAAAGCCTGTATTGTGCTCTCTTCATGGCTTTTTGCCTATTTTGCCATGAAGCATCTTCCTATCACGATTACATCTCCGGTCAAGGCCTCTCAGCCGATACTTACACTAGTGGGTGCCATGCTCATTTTCTCCGAACGCCTCAATTTGTATCAGTGGATTGGCATCATTCTCTCCTTCATTTCATTCTATATTTTATCGTTGGCCGGTAAAAAAGAAGGGATATCTTTTAAACGAAATATCTGGGTTCTGTTTATTTTTATGGCGATTATTACCGGAGCGATCAGCGGGTTGTATGACAAATACCTCATGGCGCGCTTTGATAAGATGACGGTTCAGGTTTGGTATAACTATTACCAATTGATTCTGATGACAATGATCCTCCTTTTTTTATGGTTCCCGGTACGAAAGAAGACGACCTCTTTTCATTGGTCATGGGCGATTCCTTTGATTGCGGTTTGCCTTACTGTCTCGGATTTTCTTTATTTTTGGGCCTTGAGCTATGAGGATTCGATGATAGCCATTGTTTCGATGATACGAAGGGGTAGTGTCATTGTCTCTTTCATTGGAGGTGTCTTTTTGTTCCGTGAGAAAAATCTGAAGTCCAAAGCTCTGGATTTACTGTTGGTGTTACTGGGTATGTTGTTTATTTATTTAGGTTCCAAATAATTACTTCAATGAAAAGTTCTATTCTGCTTTTTTTTGTTGCTTTTCTGACTTTTTCTTCTCTTGAAAAAGCTGAAGCTCAGAATATGTCGACGCTGTTTCTTACCATGCCGCAGAGTTTGGCATTTAATCTGAATAACGAGATGCGACGTGATCTTATTGACCTGAATGTTGCAGGCAATAAATCTGTTGTCACGAATATCATGCAAGGGACATCCGAGTTAAAAGCATTGACAGCGGATTACCTTTTGTTGCAGAATACATCTTCCAGCACTATTGAAGCAAAAATTCTTCCTTTGGGTGATTCCACAAAAATGATCTGCGTAATTACAACTGTCTTTTCGCCGGTAGCAGATAGTAAAGTGGAGTTTTATTCGTCGAAATGGGAGAGACTAAAAGGTGATTATTTTACCACTCCAACCCCCGTTGATTTTATGATCAAGCTTTCGAAAGAGGAACAACAAAAAGTTCGTTCTGTTTTTGATGCTATTTTTATGCACTATACATTGTCACCTCTTTCCAACCAGCTGACAGCTACTCTGACTTCCATGGACTATCTTAGTCAAGAGAGCCGTAATGAGGTGATGCCATCTCTAAAATCAAACCGGCTAAACTTCCAATGGAATGGGAAATTCAGCCGGCAGATGTAGTTATAAAGGACTCTTTCTTACAGTTGCTCTTTGATGAACTGGTTCATGAGAGCCTCGTTGGCTTCGATGCTCTGTACCAGTTTGAATTGAGCTTTTGTTCGTTGTAGGTTATGTCCCGGGAACATGGTCTTGTAGTAGGTGTCTCCGTTCAGATAATCGGTCAGGAAGCGAACAGTTTGCATATAAGTCAGAAGTTTTGCACCGAAAGGGAGATTCTCTATTTCGATGGGCAGCAAGAATTTCTTAGCTGTTTCCAGATATCCCTTTGTATAGGCTTTGAAGATCTCCATGTTTAAGTTTACATTGTCGAGATTCGCATCATCCTCAGCACCGGTATTTGCTCCGGTACGAATAAAATCGCCAAAATCGGATAATACATATCCCGGCATTACAGTGTCCAGGTCAATGACACAGAGTACATTACCTGCTTTGTCAAACAAAATATTATTGACTTTTGTGTCGCAGTGATTAATGCGTTTCGGCAGTTTCCCTTCCCGATAGAGTCTTTCTGCTTTGCACATATCTTCAGCGCGTTTCTCAATTTCATCAATGAAATATTTTACACTCTCGGCACGTCCTGCTTTATTTTCAGCCAATGCTTCATGAAATTGTTGCAGTCGGAATTCCATGTTATGGAAATTAGGAATAGTTTCACCTAAAGGTTCGCCGGGAATATCTGCGAGCTTACATTGAAAATCACCGAAGGCCTTACCGGCAACATAAGAGAGCTCAGGAGTTACAGCATCAAAACTTTGGCTGTCAGCAATCAGGTCCATTGTGCGCCAGTATGCGTCGCCCGTATAATAATAAGTCTTTCCGGTCTCTTTGCATGGATAAAAGTGAAGTACTTTGCAATCAATGTCAGTTGCATTCTCTTCCATTAGTTTCTTCCGAATATGAGTTGTAACTCGTTCTATATTACTTTGAAGCATATCCACATTCTTGAAAATCTGGTGATTGATTTTCTGAAGGATAAATTCTTTTCCGCTTGTTGTTGTAACTTTTAAGGTTGTGTTGATCCAGCCTCCACCAAATGGAGTAATAGATGTAGGAGTGGTGCTCGTCTCAAATTTAGAGAAAATGTCAAAAGTTTCTTCTGCCATGATTGAAAGATTTATTATTGAAGGGTTAATTAATTACGGGGCAAAAATACAAAAAATACAAATAGAATTCTGCTTATGAATAGTTTTCTTTGAGAATAGCAATGAGCAGATATGCATGTAAAAATAAGTAAGGCCTTTCTGCTTGTGACAGAAAGGCCTTACTTATTTTGTCAAAGAAAAAAATTATTTCTTCTCCATACGGCTCTTATAACGAGTCATAAACTTATCTACACGTCCTGCAGTATCGACCAGTTTGGATTTGCCTGTATAGAACGGGTGAGATGTGTTTGAGATTTCAATTTTTATCAATGGGTAAGTTACACCCTCCAGTTCAATCTCTTCTCTTGCATTGACAGTTGAACGGGTAATAAAAGTATCGCCGTTTGACATGTCTTTAAAAACTACGGGGCGGTAGTTTTCAGGATGAATACCTTTTTTCATTATGATATGTTTTTATATATTTATATGCGTGCCTATTTTTCGGACTGCAAAGTTAAGGCTTTACTCTGATAAAAAAAAGCATTTCGGGTATTATTTCGAATATAGCCTGGTTTTCTTTGAACAATAGGTTAATAAAACGTCTCTAATTATAGCTTTTTAGAAGATGTTTTCGTGTTAGTCCGATGATTATTACTATCTTTGTCCCAGTTTTTTAGTACTAACATCAAAAATAGTAATCATGATTAATTACAAAGATCTTGGTCTCGTAAACACCAAAGAAATGTTTGCTAAGGCAATCAAAGGTGGATATGCAATTCCGGCTTTCAATTTCAATAACATGGAGCAGTTGCAGGCTATTATTATGGCTGCAGTAGAAACAAAATCACCGGTTATTCTTCAGGTTTCCAAAGGAGCTCGTAGCTATGCAAATCAGACTTTGCTTCGTTACATGGCTGAAGGAGCTGTTGCGTATGCAAAAGAACTGGGATGTGAGAAACCGCAAATTGTATTGCATTTGGATCACGGCGATTCTTTTGAAACATGTAAATCATGTGTTGATATGGGCTTTTCTTCTGTTATGATTGATGGTTCACATCTTCCATACGATGAAAATGTTGCTCTTACAAAGAAAGTTGTAGAATATGCTCATGCTCACGGTGTAACTGTAGAAGGAGAACTTGGAGTTTTGGCTGGTGTTGAGGATGAAGTGAGTGCAGACCACCACACCTACACAAAACCGGAAGAAGTTGTTGACTTTGTTACCAAGACTGGTTGCGATAGTTTAGCTATTTCTATTGGTACATCACATGGAGCAAATAAATTCACTCCGGCACAATGTACTCGTGATGCAAACGGTTTGCTCGTTCCTCCTCCATTGCGTTTTGATGTATTGGAAGGTGTTGAAAAAGAGTTGCCTGGTTTCCCAATCGTTCTTCACGGATCTTCTTCAGTTCCACAGGAAGAGATTGCAACTATCAATAAATACGGTGGAGCAATGAAAGATGCTATCGGTATTCCTGAAGAGCAACTGCGTAAAGCAGCTGCATCTGCAGTTTGCAAGATCAACATTGATTCAGACAGCCGTTTGGCGATGACAGCTGCTATCCGTCAGGTATTTGCTGAGAAACCATCTGAGTTTGACCCGCGTAAATATCTTGGACCAGCTCGTGATAACATGAAAAAGTTATACAAACACAAGATCGAGAACGTACTTGGTTCAGCAAACAAACTGGACTAATTAAATTCGTCTTACAATAATAAAGAAGGCTGCTTCAATTGAAGCAGCCTTCTTTATTATATAGAGAAATATTCTTTAATAAGCGAACAACGGATATTTCTTCATCGTTTCATTCACACGTTTGCGGATGGAAGTAATTACTTCTTCATTTTCCACATTGCCTAAAACGATCTCAATCATCTCGGCGATCTCGACCATCAGATCTTCTTTTGCTCCACGTGTTGTGATAGCCGGTGTTCCCAGACGGATGCCTGAGGTTTGGAAAGCAGAACGGCTGTCAAAAGGAACCATATTCTTATTAACTGTAATGTCGGCTGCAACCAAAGCTTTTTCAGCAACTTTTCCTGTCAGTTCCGGGAACTTTGAACGAAGATCCACTAACATGGAGTGATTATCAGTACCTCCGGATACGATTGTAAAACCACGTTTGATAAGTTCCTCTGCAAGTTTGGCAGCATTTTTCTTTACCTGAGTCTGATATTCTTTATATTCCGGTTCGAGTGCCTCGCCAAAAGCTACTGCTTTAGCAGCAATCACATGTTCGAGAGGTCCACCCTGAGTTCCCGGGAATACCGCAGAGTCTAGTAACTGTGACATCATTTTGATTTCCCCTTTTGGAGTTGTTTTTCCCCATGGATTTGGAAAATCTTTTCCCATCAAAATAATACCTCCACGTGGTCCGCGCAATGTTTTATGCGTTGTTGAGGTGACGATATGAGCCCATTTTAATGGATTCTCCAATAAACCCGCAGCAATAAGTCCGGCAGGATGAGCCATGTCAATCATCAGCAAAGCACCTATTTTATCCGCGATTTCGCGCATACGTTTGTAGTCCCATTCGCGAGAATAAGCAGAACCTCCACCAATGATCAGCTTAGGCTGTTCTCTCAATGCAATTTCTTCCATCTGGTCATAATCCACATATCCATTCTCGTTTAAGTTGTAAGCGCAAGGGGTGTAGAGAAGTCCCGAACTATTTACTGCAGAACCATGAGATAAGTGTCCGCCATGAGCCAGATTGAGTCCCATAAATTTATCACCAGGGTTCAGACAGGCCAGCAACACAGCACTATTTGCCTGAGCACCGGAGTGGGGTTGTACATTTGCCCATTCCGCTCCAAAAAGTTCTTTTAGTCTGTCGATGGCGATTTGTTCGCTTTCGTCCACTACTTCGCAACCACCATAATATCTTTTGCCGGGATATCCTTCCGCATATTTATTGGTGAGGCAAGAACCCATAGCCTGCATTACCTGGTCACTTACAAAGTTTTCGGAAGCAATCAGCTCAATACCTTTCATCTGCCGTTGCTTTTCTCTCTCGATAATATCGAAAATTAGATTGTCTCTTTTCATGATTCTATGTTTTATGATCAGAAGTTTGAAGGTGCAAATGTACATATTCTAAGAAAGCTGCACAAATAGAATGGTGAAAAAGGTTATTCATGCAAGAAATCAGTTCAAAATACTTGTCCCGATTATAACGGGACACTAGTTAAAGGCTTATAAGATTAAAATTCATACCCAATTCTCAGGGTTACGCATTCAGCATTTTGAACCCTCGGTTCGCGAGTGTATTTCAAGCTTGTGTAGTTGATGAAATGCCCAAAGGTTTCGAACTCCAACTTTTCAGTTGCATAACCAATAGAAATATTGACAGCCTGATGTTCGTTGGTTGAAATGCGACAACCAGCTGAAAGATTCCAAAACATACCACCATTGTTGTTAACGAAAGTTCCTGCCTTGCCATCGATGAATGGTGCGATCTTTCTTTTGGTATAATTTACATGAGCATTCGCATAGATAGGAATATCCACTTTGCTCTCTCTTATATCCAAAGGGATCCCCATACCCTTGGTCTCGTACTTCGACATGAAGTGGAATCCAGTTCCTGCACCAAAGAAGATGTAAGGGTTAAACTGATAACCGTGAGTGGTGTTTATCACAAAACGACCAAATTCAAAATCTCCGATACCCACGTCATATCCGGCATCTACGAAACCGCGATAGCAATTGCCCGACGTGTTTTGGGCATTGGATAACACACAAGCTGAGCAAATCAGCATAGCAAATAAAAATAGTTTCTTCATTGCATTGCAATTATTAATATTGTAACATCATATCATTATTATCCTATTAAAGTGAATAAATAATTCTTTTAAATAATCGAAATACAGTCTTATACGAATATTTTTATGAGTCTATATGACTTGATTGTAGCTTTAGAAGCTCACCAAAGTAAGTGCTGCCATTTGGGATTTGGTCGTGAACCGATTGCAAAAACAGCACCTCAAGATAATGAGGTTTTGGAGTACCACAGAGAATGTCGTTCGGATACAGATTAGTGTAGCAATAATAACTTATTGCCTTATAGCAATTGTCCAATATGATATGCAGTTGAACCGCTCAACCTACGAGGTTTTGCAGATTCTCAGCATCTCATTGACAGACAAGTCTCTCTTGCGAGACTTATTCGACAAGACTAATTTCAATGATTTCAAAGAACAATTTACCCCACTTATTCTGAGGTTGTTTTTGATTAATTATTAACTTGTCTCGATTTTAACGGGACACTAGTGTTTTTAGATATACCTTACTATTGCCTCGTCCTGTAGTAGTAATACCTGTCTCTGAATTCCCTCTAAACTCAACAAGTTCTCTGGAAGCCATCGGTTTAGACAATCCGGTCAGTGAAACATAATCATCTAATCGCATGAACGGATGAGTAGGATCATTCAGATAATCGACTGCCAACTGCAACCGCTCCTCTTTGGTATAAGGCGAACGGCAAAGTTCGCGCACTCCGCCGCGTACCAGATGGCAATGTAAATCAGTGTCACATATCAATTCTTTGTTTGCTCTATAATTGATACCGGTCACTTGCAGACTGGTGGCATTATGCTTTGGTTCGTCCCCGTCGATGGTGTCCATCTCCTTGTCTTCACGAACACCAATGGACGCCTTGAATACACCAAGGCCATCGACTGAAACACTGTAGCCATCAGCCATTGCTTTTGCCATTTCATCTTTCAATGATTGAAGCACATGCGCCACTGTACCCTCACTCAATCCCGAACCGGGTTGAGCAATACGGGTTATTAACTCTTTGGAACTAAGAGTACCACTTGTCTGAAGCCGATAAAAGCACTTGTTTTCACCTGTGCCTTGCATGTCGGGCATTTCTTGCTTGATATATTTTGCCATCTTGTAGGAATAAATATTTTCGTTGTCAGGATGTAAAGATACTCAATTCCTGACATATTTCTCGTTTCAAAGCATGAAATAATTGTTTCGTACTTTGAGACGATTGTTTCGTGCACTGAAATAATCGTTTCACGGTTTGATACAACTTATGCATCCTTGGATGCTGGATTTTCCATCCGGTTTGGCCTATTTATATTCCCTGATAAAAGGACTTTATTCTCTGGTTGGTTCACGGCTTCCAAACGATAAGTTGAGGGGCGATTATTACTTATGGATGCTTAATGAGGAGATTGCGGGTCAAGCCCGCAATGCCGAACGAGGCTACCGATTGTGACGAAACGGTTTGCCGTTTGTGAGAAATAGGGCGACTTTCTGTAAAAGACGGGGTTTTAAAACAGACAAATGGTTAATGGTCAGTCTATTTACTGTGATTTTCGGGCAGATTTTTTTTTATTTTTACTCTCAGAATGGTGGAATACCTTCATTTCAATGCACCAACTCCACCAAGCCATGCCTCTCAGTATACTGTAGGCTAGTTTGGCCTGTTTTGATTTTACCTGCTTGCTCACATTTTGCTTACAAAAAAACTTGCTATTCAAGCATTTTGATACAGTTTCGCTTGAAAACAGAATCCAACATGGTATAATACATACAACTAATCCACCAATAAACTCTGTCAGCTTGCGGCAGTTATATTTCATTTTGTAAAAAGACTTGATGTTAAAAAAAAAGATGAGAATATGTTGTTATTTACAAAAACACACTATATTTGCAGCGTTGGTGAAAAAATTAACCAATAGCGGATGCCGAAAAGCTTACGAGTAGGCATAAGTAAATATTTATTTGCTATGAAAAAGTTATTTTTTGTCAGTGCATTGGCTTTGTTTATGACAAGTTGTGCAACACTTTCTACTCAAGTTGGAACCGCAGGCCTTTACACTCAAGTTAAATCAGGAGAAGGTATTACCAGTAATCAAGTTGGAACAAAAGTTGGAACAGCCAGTGCTGTCAATGTTTTAGGGCTTGTTGCTACCGGAGATGCAAGCATTCAAACTGCAGCTAATTTAGCTGGAATAAAAAAAATCAGTCACATTGACTCTGAGAAAATGAATATTTTAGGATTATATTCTACTTATAAGGTGTTTGTTTACGGAGAGTAATTTTTTAAATTAAAGATTGAGGTGGGTATTCAAATCCACCTCAATTATAAACAACGTTATGCATAAAATCATTCTTTTTATTTTTCTTCTTTTCCCTTCTTTCCTGTTTGCTCAGAATATTAACAATAAATATAAAATGAGGCAGACTGATGAAGGGACTCTATTCTTTATTCTTCCATATAAAATTCCAAGTTGCGCACCAAAGCAAAAAGAACTGAAAGTTGACGTTACTTATTTATCAAGTCGTGATTCTATAACTATTAATGCAACTCTCATTTCAAAAGACGAAATTACTTTAGATTCAATTTGTTTTCTTTATTCGGATCACAAAACAATAAATAAACCACAGTTACTATTTATTCAAAGAAAATCCAACAATTGGATATATCGTTTTGGCTTTAAGCTTCCATATATAGATATTAAAAGAGCTTATGAAAACGAATCCTCCTTCAAACTGACTATTTATTCAAAACAAAATCAATTCTGTTATCAGTTTGGTGACTCTAAATGGGAGAAAAGTAAAAAATGGATGAATCAAATTCTTCATCTAATAGATTTGAACTCTCGTTAAGAAGGTTTTGGTGTTAGTAGTCTCTTTGAATTATAAAGACTAAAAGAATCAAATAATAGCGAATGCCGAAAAGCTTACGAGTAGGCTCTCTAAAAATATAGTTGTAGTGCGATACTATCTTCTCATCTTTTTGATTGTATCCTGTGTATTTCGCATACATGCTCAACCTCTTCGTTTTGGAATCAACGCGGGTTTTAATGCTTCCAATTACAAGGCAGATGCCAACACCATTCCGAAGCCGGGATTTCATATAGGTGCAACAGCAGAGTATTCTATTTCGGATCTGATCTCCATTCAACCTGAAATGTTGTTTACATTAAAAGGAGATAGCAATCGTGATCCGTATTATCTCGAGATACCCGTTCACCTGAAGTTCACTTTCCCACTTCAGTCACGCAAATGGTATTTGAGTGCCGGTGGTTATTGGGCCTACGGTTTGTATGGGAAGGATAAATATAGGGTGGGTGTATTTCAACGGAATTATCTCATGCGCTACGATTACGGTGCAGTTGTTGGCGCAGGCTATGAGGTGACTGACAACCTCTTGTTTGGACTCAGCTATTCGTATGGATTAGCCAATATGATTGACGTCAAAGGTTTGGATTGGTCTGCTGAGAGTCTGGCTCTATCCATCTACTTCCGGTTTTAACCACCAGATAATAACTGATGACACCACCTTGTAAGAGGTTTTTCTCTATTGAGCTCAAAAAATGAATCCTGCTGTAAAACTAATTGCTTCGCTGGTTCGTCTGAAGATCATATTCTGAAGTATAGTTGGATCAGTACTTAATGATGAAGGTATTTCCACTCTTTTTGAGATATTGGAAAGTCCTTTTTCTAATCTGAAGTCAAGAAAGAGACTTCCCACTGTAATATTCAGTCCGCCTACCACACTATAGCTAAGTGGGTAGAGTATTTCAACAACATTGCCCGGAGTATCCATCCCCGTTATCTCCAGATTATATCTTGTTTTAATTGGGTGTTTGATCTTCGGGCCCAACAATACCGAACAGGTGTATGGCCCGTCATTGATGAAATAATATCCATACAGGAGAGGAAGCTCCACGGACTTGATTCGACTGTCTATAAATACCGATTGATCAGTAGTTAATGAAGATCGTGTCAATTTGTTATAATCACATTCGATCTGGCAACGATTGTCCTGATACGAAAGTTCAGGTTGAATAAAATGTTTCTTGTTGAAATCATATCGGGCAAACAGATCCAGTTTAAATCCCAGTTTGTAGTTGTTTTGTGGCAGTTCGACTTCTGATCCGTTAACAGACAAGTTGTTGATGAGGTTCATGGATGAAGTCACTCCCGTTTTGATTCCAAAGCGGAACCCGGATCTTTTACTTAGCTCACTCTTCTGCCCATGCGCAGTTGGAAATAAAAGAAACAAAACAATCAACAGAAGGAATCCTCTTTTCATCCTTACTTTTTCTTTTGAACAGACCAGCCAAACTTTCCGATAAGAGTACCCAGTTCGTAATAGTTGCCGTGAAGATAGACCAGCGGATTAGAGCCGGCGAGGTCAAATTTCCCCGTTTCTTTGTCTATGTACTTATCGTCAGCCTGAATATTGACCACTTCTGATATAAACATATCATGAGTGCCCAGAGGAATGACCTCTTTTACCCGGCACTCTATGCATAATGGCGATTCACTGACAATCGGAGCCTGCACCACGGAAGCCTTTCCCGGAGTCAGTTTCATCTCCTTAAACTTATCATACTTAGCACCCGACCGTACGCCACACCAGTCTGTCGCAAGCGCCATCTCTTTTGTCGTCAGATTGATGACAAACTCCATGTTCTTTTTCAGAATCGGATAAGAATAACGTTCCGGACGTACAGAGATATAGCACATAGGCGGATCCGTGCAGATTGTCCCCACCCACGACACAGTAAACAGGTTATATTCCTCTTTATTGCTACCTACGCTGATCAATACAGCAGGAAGCGGATAGACCATTGTTCCCGGTTTCCAGTTCTCTTTCATGAGTTAAAGCTATGTTTATAGAAGTACAATGTCGTCTTTATGGAGAGCCTTTTCACAATAATGACATTTGACAACGATATTCTTTTTATCAATGACATCAAAGCGAGAAGCCATTGGCTCTTTGTTGCTGATACATTTCGGATTGGCGCACTTTACGATATCAATCAGTTCGTCGGGCAGTTCCAGCTCTTTTTTCTCCACAACCTCATAATTAGCGATTCTGTTTAGCTTGGCATGAGGAGCAATCAATGCCACACGGTCAATCTCATTTTTCTCAAAGTATTTATCCGTCACTTTGATGATTCCTTTTGTGCCGCTCTTTTTGCTCATCAGATTGTTGCCGATCGTGATCGGATTACTCAACGTGTCCAGTTTTAACATCGATACCACTTTGAACAATTGATCGGAAGGTATGTGGTCGATGACAGTTCCATTTTGAAGTCCTGCCACCAGAAGTTCTTTTTTATTCATTCTCTACGTCTCCTGTTTTTTTATTTTATTCCCAGTACATCACAGATGATTGCTTGTCTGGCAAACACCCCGTTGCGAGCCTGTTGGAAATAGTATGCTTTTGGATTTGAGTCAACATCCGATTCGATCTCATTGACTCTCGGAAGTGGATGTAATACTTTGAGATTCTCTTTCGTATGATCAAGCATCTTGTTTTTGAGAATATAGCAATTTTTCACCTTCTCATATTCCATCAGATCGATGAAACGTTCCCGCTGTACCCTTGTCATATAAAGTATGTCGGCTTCATCAATCACCTCCATCAGATCTGTATGCTCCGAGTAATTGATGTTGTTGTTATCGCAGAAAATCTTATATTCAAGAGGCATTTTAAGTTCTTCAGGAGCGACAAAGCGAAATGTAGGATTAAATTTTGACAGTGCCATAAGCAGGGAGTGTACTGTGCGTCCATATTTCAGATCGCCCACCATACAGATGTTGAGATTTTCCAGTGTGCCCTGTGTTTTAAAAATGGAATAAAGATCCAGCATTGTTTGTGATGGATGCTGGTTGGAGCCATCTCCGGCATTGATAATGGGAATTGAAGAGATTTCCGAGGCATACCTGGCAGCTCCGTCCAGATAGTGTCGCATGATGATCAGATCAGCATATCCACTCACCATTGTAATCGTATCTTTTAAGGTTTCTCCTTTTGACGAACTCGTTGTAGAAGCATCAGAAAAACCGATTACACGTCCACCTAGCCTGTTTACAGCCGTTTCAAAGCTCAAACGGGTACGGGTAGAAGGTTCAAAAAACAGGGTGGCTACAATTTTTCCGTGTAATAGATCCTGATTAGGATTTTCCTCAAATCTTTTTGCACTTTCAAGAAGTTCGATGATTTTCTCTTTAGAAACATCATAAATAGACACGAAGCTATTGGCATTCATATTGTTCGGTTATTAGTATCGAATAGTATTCTTTTTGTTAACCATTTTATTCCACAAAAATAGTATAAATCCCCCTATCCTGTATCTATTTGTGTTCCTTTTTAGTGACAACCTCTTTCTTTTTCTTCTCTATATCCGATAAATAGCTTACTTTTGTTCCCAATATTCAGTATATCCGAATAACAAGCATACAATGGAAAAAGAGAAAAAAGTAAATTCCGGCAAAAAGCCCCGTTATCTTGGGCTGATTTTATCAATCTGGGTTTTTTTTGTTGCGATTGTTGTGGTATTTGTGATCCTCTTCCTTTTGATTGCAAATGGGAAAATAGGTTATATGCCACCTGTAGAGGATCTTGAAAATCCGAAGAATAAGTTTGCCTCCGAAATCTACTCTGTCGATATGCAAGTACTTGGACGTTATTCCACAGACAAAGGAAACCGTGTCTGGGTGGATTACAAAGACTTGTCTCCCAATATTGTAAATGCATTGATTGCTACTGAGGATGTTCGTTTTGAGTCTCATTCCGGAATTGATGCGATTGCGTTAGTACGTGCCATCGTCAAAAGAGGTATCTTTCGCCAGAAGAACGCCGGTGGAGGTAGTACGATTACGCAGCAGCTCGCCAAGCAACTCTTTTCACCAGCTGCCGATAATGTGATGGAGCGCATGTTTCAGAAGCCGATTGAATGGGTCATTGCCGTACAGTTGGAGAGGCTCTATACGAAAGAAGAGATCATTGCGATGTATCTCAATAAATTTGATTTTCTCAATAATGCCGTAGGTATCAAGACTGCTGCACAAGTCTATTTTGATAAGTCACCTAAAAAGCTGAATATTCAGGAAGCAGCTACCTTGGTTGGTATGTGCAAAAATCCGTCCTATTTTAATCCTGTTCGTCGCAAGGATCTTACACGGGGACGACGTGATGTCGTGCTTGATCAGATGCGTAAAGCGGGTATCATTACCCAAGAGGAGTGCGACTCAATAAAGGTGCTTCCGATGATTGTTAAATATAATAAGGTGGATCATAAAGAAGGATTAGCGCCCTATTTTCGTGAATACCTCCGGATGATAATGACAGCCAAGGAGCCGGTGCGCCGAAATTATGCCTCCTGGCAGATGCAGAAATACCATGAAGACTCATTAGCGTGGGAGACTAATCCGCTTTATGGATGGTGTAATAAGAATACAAAAGCGAACGGAGATTATTATAACATTTCTGCCGACGGACTCAAGATCTTTACTACTATAGATTCTAGAATGCAGACCTATGCAGAAGAGGCTATACGTAGTCATATCGGCGATAAAATACAACCGAAGTTCTCAAAAGAGAAACAAAACAAATCTTATCGCCCCTTCTCCAATCAGCTGACGCCGGAAGAGATCCGTACCATACTTGACCGTTCCATGAAGCTATCAGACCGGTACAGAGGAATGAAAAAGGCAGGATGCAGTGAGCAAGAGATTCGCAAAGCGTTTAATACTCCGACAGATATGCGTCTCTTTTCCTATGACGGAATTATTGACACTGTCATGACCCCGATGGATTCCATCCGTTATCAGAAGACCTTCCTTCGTGTCGGTTTCATGTCCATGGATCCACGCACCGGACATGTAAAAGCGTACGTCGGCGGTCCTGATTTTCGTTATTTCCAGTACGATATGGCTATGGTCGGTCGTCGTCAGGTGGGTTCTACCATTAAACCATACCTGTATACTTTTGCCATGGAAAATGGCTTTACTCCGTGTGATGAGGCGTTAAATGCTCAGCAAACCTATTTTGATGCCAATGGAACGCCATGGACACCCAGAAATTCGTCAAAGAAACGGATGGGAGAGATGGTCACCCTGAAATGGGGACTTGCCAATTCCAATAACTGGATTTCTGCTTACGTGATGAGCAAGCTCTCTCCCGAAGGCTTTGTGAGTCTTTTACACTCTTTCGGACTGAAAAATAAGATTGACCCTGTTATTTCCTTGTGTCTTGGACCGTGTGATGTGTCTGTTGGTGAGATGGTCAGCGCCTATACTGCTTTTGCAAATAAAGGTGTGCGATGTGAGCCACTTTTTGTCACTCGTATTGAAGATAACCGGGGTAATGTGATTGCCAATTTTGTGCCACAAGTGTATGAAGTGTTCAGTGAAGAAACCTCCTATAAGATGTTAGACATGTTGCAGGCAGTCATTAATCAGGGTACCGGTATGCGTGTACGTGGCAGTCTTTACAATATCAGGGCCCAGATGGGTGGAAAGACAGGAACGACTCAGCGTAACTCTGACGCGTGGTTCATGGGATTTACCCCAAGTCTGGTATCGGGAGTATGGGTAGGTGGTGAGGACCGTGATATCCACTTCAATAATATGGTTGACGGACAGGGTGCCAATCTTTCGCTTCCAGTTTGGGCTATCTATATGAATAAGGTGTATAAAGATCCGGAACTGGGCTATTCTCAGGATGAAAAGTTTGATGTGCCGGAGGAATACCGTAATCCATGTGCTACTCCCGAACCTGAGTTTGATGGTGAAGAGCCCATGGAATATTATGAGGATTAATATCTTTTCCGCAAAAGTTTTCGTTTTCGAAACAATATAGTATCTTTGCTGCGATTTCGGTCTCTTTCTCCCCTTTCGTTGGGAGAAAGATTAAAAGGGAACCGGGTGAAAATCCCGGACAGTCCCGCTGCTGTAATCTCCATATACCTCATGGAATCTGCTTAGTCACTGTGCTTCATCGCATGGGAAGACATCCAGAGAGGGGAGTAAGTCAGAAGACCTGCCGGATTCGTGTATTTGTCAGCTTTCGAGGAAAGAGCTGGATGCTTACTTCTGGATGGGTCTTTGTTCCCAGTTAGAACTATTTCATCGCCTCGAACTGGCATTTGTTGCATAAACATTTGTCCGGTTAATTATGTTTGGTAGAAAAAGAAGTTTTTTTGTCGCGGTAGTTTGTTTGCTACCACTGTTTGATGCTTTCCCAGGGGAAGATGACACGCTTCGTGTGCATAGACTTCCGGTCGTTGAAGTCATTGAAACCAGCACACCCTCTTCTTTTATCTCTTCCTTTCCGGTACAGTCACTTTCCGGTAATGAGTTGAGTCAGATCAATGCCTCTCAGCTCTCTGATGCCGTCAAGCGATTTTCCGGAGTTACAGTCAAAGATTATGGTGGAATAGGAGGTATGAAGACTGTTTCTATCCGTAGTCTGGGGGCCAATCATACCGCTGTTTCCTACGATGGAGTCACCCTCAACGATTGTCAGACCGGACAGATCGACATCAGCCGTTATACCCTTACGAATGTCAAACTGCTCTCTCTGACTATTGGTCAGAACGAAACCATTTTTCAGCCTGCCGCGCTCTTTGCTTCGGCAGGAGTATTGAGTATTGTCACCTGTGATCCGTACTTTACCCCGGGCAAACCAGTTAATTTGCAGGCTGCTCTGAAAACCGGGTCCTTTGGTTATGTGATGCCCTCTTTACGCATCGAACAAAAAGTTTCTGACCGTCTTTCTCTTACAGCTCATGCCGAGTGGCAAAAAGCAGAGGGTGACTATCCTTATGCTCTCCGCAATGGAGATTCCACGGTACACAGAAATCGCAGAAATTCAGACGTCGACCAGATTAACACCGAACTGAATATCTATTACAACCTTTCCTCCGGTGGATCACTTAAGGCAAAAGGATATGGCTTTTGGTCCGACAGAGGATTGCCAGGCACTGTCAAGTATTATACCGATAACTATATTCAGCGACTCGATGACCGTACTCTTTTTGCGCAGGTACGTTATGAGCAGCCCTTTGGGCCTTTTGCGCTGCTTGTCAACAGTAAGTATAGTTATCTTTATACCCGCTACACGAATGACGATCCTGCACAGATCAGTGAAGATGACCGTTATACGCAGCGTATCTCCTATCTTTCAGTAGCAGGCAAGATGGACCTCAGTTCTTGCTTGCAGGCATCTGTTGCCACCGATTATACACATCAGTATCTTTATACCAATTATATGACTTCAGGTGCGCCCCAACGAAACACCTCGCAGTCAGTTCTAGCCGTTGCTTATGCAACCAAAGCAATCAATGCAACAGGAAGTATGTTATTCACATCCGTCGATGAAAAAGTAACTCTCAACAAAGGAGGTCATGACTACATCCGCCTCTCTCCGACATTCTCACTTTCCGCGTCGCCGGGTTGGAAACCGTTGCGTCTTCGTGCCATGTACAAAGAAAATTTCCGTGCGCCAAGCTTTAACGACCTCTATTTCGAAAGAGTAGGAAACAGAGATCTGGTGCCCGAAAAAGCCAGACAAGTCAACGTGGGAGTCACATATGCAGATGATTTCAGCGGACTGCTTTCCTACCTTTCTTTCACCGCAGACACCTATTACAACAGGGTGGATGATAAAATAGTGACGGTGCCCCGTGGCAATATGTTCAACTGGTCCGTACTCAATTATGGCGCCGTTGAGATCAAAGGAGTCGAACTGACCATGGCTGCTGATATCGATCTTATTACCGGCCATACTCTCGCCCTTTCCGGAGGATATACCTATCAAAAAGCCATTGATATAACCGAAAAGACATCCCGTACATACGGCGATCAGCTTCCATATACTCCCCGACACTCTTGCAACGGACATGCATCATACACATCGCCCTGGTTTGTAGTATCCTATAATATGTTTGCATCCGGTAAACGCTATTATCTTCCACAAAACAAAAAGACCAACGAAGTAGAAGCCTATCAGGAGCACAGTATCACACTATCGCATGCCTTTCATATAGATCAATCCACGATTCACTTGCAGGCAGAATGCATCAATATGTTCGATTCCAACTACGAACTGGTACGCAACTTCCCGATGCCGGGTCGTTCCTATCGGTTATCAGTGAGTTATAATTATTAATCAATCCATATAAAAAATGAAAAAGAAGTACCTATTTAGTTTGGCGATTCTGTTATCCGGAAGCAGCCTGTTTCTGACCTCCTGTTCGGAAGATGATCAGGACATCTCAAGATCAGTTGTTGATTACACCTCCAATAGTAAAGTTTATGTATTGAATCAGGGCAGTTGGGGCGGAGGTAATTCCTCTTTGACAAGTTATGATATTGATTCAAAAACCACGAATGAAGATGAATTCTTAAGCGTAAACGGACGCAACCTTGGTGAACTGGCACAAGATATGGGACTTTATGGTTCTAAACTTTGGATAACTGTCTCAGGAGAAAATACGTTAGAGATAGTCAATGCAGCTACCTGTGTATCAGTTAAGCAACTCTCTCTTCCACAGCCCCGACACATTGCTTTTGATGGCGGATACGCTTATGTTACACTTTATACCGGTTATATGGCACGGATTGACACGGCCACTTTTGAGGTAACCACTGTTGCAACAGGTCTCAATCCGGAAGGTATCGCGGTTTCCAATCATAAGATTTATGTAGCAAATTCCGGAGGACATCACAGCCCGGTTTATGAAAAGACCATCTCCATATTCAATGTGTCGACTCTCTCGCTGATTGAGACAAAAGAGGTCATCGTTAATCCTTCAAAGTTTCAGAAAGTAGATGATAATACCCTGATGCTTCAGTCAATAGGCAACTATGGAGATGTGGCAGGCGGCATGCAGACCATTAATACACAAACAGATGAAATTACCCTTGTCAACGGTTTCTCGGTGGGTAATTATGCTGTCAAAGATGCACATACTATTTTCTATTACGCGTCTGAATATGATGCAAACTGGCAACCGATCCCATCAGCTGTTTCACTGTATGATTTGACTCTCAATCAAAAAATGAGTTCCAATATCACAGCCGATACCATCACCTTCAAAAATCCCTATGCGTTAGCTGTCAGTCCTTATAACGGGAGCGTATGTCTTGCCGATGCCATAGGATACGGGGTAGATGGAGAAGCCTTTCTAATTTCGAACAGCGGAGTCAAAGAGGCTTCATTCCCTGTGGGTCTCTATCCCTGCGCCATTGCCTTCATCGGAAAGCAATAACCAATAAAAAAAGTACCTAGTCTCTCAGTTTGTAGATACCGGGTGCTTTTTTTGTTCTGACAGGATTATGAAACCCAGATATTACAACTATCTTTCTGTATCCATTTCCCATCCACTTTCTCAAGAATGATGATATATCCAACTCCTGCACGGCTTCCCTTTGTCTTACTATAATAAATCATAGCTCTATCCTTTCTTTCATTAAACCCGGGTCTGGAGTATCTAATGATTGGCTGGTATTTGTATATTTTGTAGTAGTTTTCCCATCCACCTTTAAAGACAAGATTCAGTTCTTTATTAGTCAGGTAAGTAACCTTGTTTTTCAATTCCTTAAAAGACTCGATAGTTATCGACTTTTCATTCACCTGGATCATATCTGCAAACATCACACTATCAAAAGAGGGAAGTTTATCCTTCAACGACCCACCCATAC
>JAQUTK010000052.1 GCA_028709785.1 Bacteroidales bacterium | reverse complement strand
CTCCTTTCCATTGTTCCGATTCTTGCCATGTTCTTTGCTATCGCCCGCGGTTTTGGTTTTCAAACTGTACTGGAAGAAGAACTCGCCAAATCTTTTGAAGCACAATCTGAAGTGCTTATTCAAATCACACAATTTGTCAATTCTTATCTGGAGCATACGAAAAACGGCGTGTTCATCGGTATCGGAATCATCTTTCTTTTCTGGGCAGCCATGTCCTTGATTGGGACGATAGAAGCCTCTTTCAACAGTATCTGGCAAGTCAAGAAAGGGCGCACCTTGTTTCGTAAGATTACCGATTACTTCTCGATGCTGCTGATTCTCCCGATCCTGATTATCTCATCCAGCGGTCTGTCTATCTTCCTCAGCACACAGATGTCGGATATTACCCTGCTGCAATTTGCTAGTCCTGTTATTCGGTGGCTACTGAGCTTCACACCTTATGTGCTGACCTGGATCGCTTTTACCTGTATCTATATCTTTCTGCCCAATACGAAAGTCAAAATAAGAAACGCTTTTCTTTCCGGTGTTGTGACCGGTACCGCCTTCCAGCTTTTTCAGTTCGTATATATCCACGGACAGATCGGTGTATCCAAGTACGATGCGATCTATGGTAGTTTCGCCGCTTTGCCCTTACTACTCTTGTGGCTGCAACTTTCGTGGCTGATTGTTTTGTTTGGCGCCGAACTGGCATTTGCGGGCCAGAACATTGAGAACTATGCTTTTGAAAACGATTCCAGACGGATCAGCCGCAGATACAATGACTATCTGATTCTCATTATCGCTTCCATCATTGTCAAACGATTTGAAAAAGGTGCTCCCCCCTATTCCGCGGAAGATATTTCAAAAGAGAGCCGTATCCCCATTCGTCTGACCAGACAGATTCTCAACGTATTATCAGAGGTCAACCTCATCACGGAGGTCAATTCGCCCAATGAAAGAAGTATCCACTACCAGCCGGCTCTTGATATCAGCAATCTCTCCATCGGCTATTTGTTCAGTAAGATAGACAAATTCGGCTCCGAAAATTTCAAGGTGGATAAGAACATGTTCAACAAACAGTGGAAAAAGCTGATCGAATCCAAGGAGCTTATCCTGAAGAACGACTCGCAGATATTACTCAAAGACTTATAACCAACTGTAAACAAACAGATCTATTGCGTTTGATAAGGAGTATCGATTTGTTTTGGAAGCTCCCTGCCTCTACTCTTCATGCAAAAATGGAACCAAAATAGCCTCCGAGCAAACAAAAATGGAAGCAATTATCGGCCGAGCAAGTAAAAAAGTGAAAGGTCAAAATGCCATACAGCACACTGTAAGACAGGTCTTGGTGCACTTGGTGTATTAAAATCAAGGTATCTGCCCTTTTGCAGAATGAAAAAAAAAAAAATCAGAAGGAGATCTCGTCTGAAGGATCCCGAACTCCTTGGCAATACATCCTTATCAATGAGTCCGTTCGTCCGTATGAATGGATTTAATCATCAGGTTGTTTGCTCCGTTTCACGTTCGTGAAACGGAGCAAACAACCTGACGTTTTTTCCAATGAGTACGAATGGATGGTAAACCAGATAAAGATGCTGATGTATGACCTATTAAACCCTTTCCTAACGGTATAAAGCCAACCAAACAATCAGAGCCTGCTTTCGATCATGGTATGACCGGAAAGCAGGCTCTGATTGTTTGGTTGGCAGAGTTGCCTATTTGCTGATCCGTTCCAACAAGTCTTCGACAGCTCCCTTCACATCTCCCCTATGCTCTTCCAAAGACTTAACAAAACGGCTGCCGATGATGGCACCACTTGCCGCAGCAAATGCTGAGTCGAGGGTCGATTTATTGGAAATACCAAACCCGATCAGTCGCGGGTTACGCAAATTCATGGCATTGATACGACGGAAATAATCCTGTTTGTAACTATCAAAAGAGGTCTGAGCTCCAGTGGTTGATGCAGACGACACCATATAGATAAAACCATCGGTGTGTGTATCAATGAAGCGAATTCGTTCATCAGAAGTTTCCGGAGTAATCAGCATGATAATCTTCACGCCATACTTGTCCGCCACCGACTTGTACTCCTCCATATAATCACGAAAAGGCAGATCGGGAAGAATCAATCCGTCCACGCCAACCTCCTGACACTTCTGACAGAAAGCCTCAAAGCCAAATTGGATCACAGGGTTGAGATAACCCATCAGAATGACAGGTATCGTCACATCCCGCCGCATTTCCTTCAACTGATCAAACAAGACACGAAGCGTCATCCCATTATTCAGCGCCTTCTGATTGCTCTCCTGAATGACCGGACCATCGGCCATCGGATCTGAGAAAGGCATGCCAATCTCCACCATATCAATACCTCTCAGTTGTAACTCCCTGAGCACAGGAAGTGTATCTGTCAGTTCGGGATACCCTGCCGTGAAATAGACAGAGAGAATCCCTTTGTTTTTCTTCGAAAACAATTCCGTTATTCTATTCATTTTCTTTTGATTGTTGATTGATTTCTTTAATAAACTGTCGTATCAAGGACACATCTTTCACTCCGGGAGCCGTCTCAAACCGACTATTGATATCAATACCGGCGAACTGTGGATGCCTGAACTGAAGGATCCGCTTTGCATCCTGCGGAGCTATACCTCCGCTCAGCAGAAAAGGAGTCGTTCCCTTGTAGTGCTCCAGTAAAGACCAGTCATACTGCATCCCCGATCCTCCGGGCAAGAGGCTCTTTGTATCAAAAAGGTAATAATCACAGCATCCTTCATAGCTTGCCACCGCATTCAAATCTTCTGCACCTGCTATTGGAAAAGCCTTGATGACCTTCAGTCCGGTACTGCGGACACGCTCACACAACTCCGGAGACTCCTGTCCATGAAGTTGTACGTGCGACAATCCATAGTTGCCCGTCACCGGTAAAATGGTCTTGTAATCTTCGTTGACAAACACACCGACCCTGCCCATACTCACCGGAAGCTCGTCAAGCACCGCCGGATCCAGCTGTAACGCCGAACGGGCTGTTCCACTCCAGAAGATAAAGCCCATGAGATCCAGTCTCAGAGCAGCCAGCGAACGAATTGATTCGGGATCATTCATCCCACAACATTTGATAATCATAAGGATGAAATGAATGAAACTAACGCATCCGATGGCAAAAACTCCCGCATGAAAGTTTCGCCCATAAGGAATCCGTTAAAACCTGCGGCACGCAACTCTCTTACTGTATCAGGCAGCGAGATGCCACTCTCAGCCACCTTTACATATCCTTCGGGTATCTGACTGCTCAATCGTACGGATGTCTGTATATCCGTGACAAATGTCTTCAGATTGCGGTTGTTCACACCGATCATATCTGCATTCGGATGAATAAAAGAGAGTTCCTCCTCGTCATGTATCTCGAGCAACACCTCCATACCCAGTTCATGTGCCAAAGCCGCATAATCCTTGCATTGCTGTCTGCCGAGAATTGCCGCAATCAGCAAGATCACATCGGCACCCAGTGCCTTTGCTTCATAGATCTGATATTCATCCACAATAAAATCCTTACGCAGCAACGGGGTGGTCTCCGTCAAACTTCTTGCCAGGATCAGATCCTTACCGGTACCGCCGAAATAAGGTTCATCGGTAAGTACAGAGATAGCAGAAGCCCCTGCTGCCACATAGCCCGGTATGATTTCTTCGACCCGGGCGTCCGCATGGATAAACCCCTTGGATGGTGATTTACGTTTAAACTCGGCGATGACGCCGCTTTTTGAATTCAGCAGCGCCTGTTTCATCGAGTTGCACACACGATGAAAATGTCCCGCGTCAGCCAACTGTTCGATGGAGAAATGTGCCTGATGAAGAGCCACCTCCTCTTTCTTCGAATACGCTATTTGTTCCAGTATATTCATACGATTACGAATTTATAGCTACAAACTTCTTAAAAGCTTTCAACGCAGCGCCACTCTCAATAGAGACCCGCGCCTGATCGACCGCCTCTTCGATACTCAGCAACGGATTAATTGTCAGGATTGCAATCGCCGCATTGGCAATCACTGTATTCTTTTGTGCAGCCAACGCCGTATTATTGAGTACTGAATCAAAAATCACAGAGGCTTCCTCCGGCGTATTCCCTCCAAAAAGATCCTCTTGCTTACTCTCCGGTAATCCAAAAGAAGCTGCCGAATAGATGCGTTCACCCTGTTTATTGACTACCTTGAAATCGCTGGTCAGCGAGATCTCGTCATAGCCATCCAGACTATGCACCACCGCAAAGTCCAGCCCTTCCTGCTGATAGATGTATGAATAGAGACGACTCATCTTCAGGTTGTACACCCCCAGCACCTGCCGTTTGGGACGCATCGGATTGACCAGCGGACCGAGTACATTGAAGAAGGTCGGCACCTTCAGTTGCTTACGGATCGGAGCCACTGTCTTCAACGCCGGATGGAAAAACTGCGCATGCAGATAGGCAATGTTGCTCTCCTCGATCGAACGGCGCAGCAAGTCCTGATCACTCGTAAACTTCACACCGTGCTGTTCAATCACGTTCGACGAACCGCTTACCGAGGTTGCCCCGTAGTTTCCTTGTTTGCACACTTTATATCCGGCACCTGCCAAAGCAAAGCAGGCAGCTGTGGAGATGTTAAACGTATTCTTGTTGTCACCTCCCGTACCCACTATATCAATGGGATTGTATTCACTCAGATGAACCGGCGTACACATTTCCAGTAGCGCATCTCTAAAGCCCATCACCTCATCCAGACTGATACTCCGCATCATGAAGACGGTTACAAAAGCCGATACCTGCGCATCCGCATATTTCCCCTCCGCGATATTTTTCAGAATCATGCGCGACTCTTCACGTCCCAGGTTCTGATGTTCAAACAACCGGTATAATATCTCTTTCATTCTTGTTTCTGTTTATTCGTTCTGTTTAAATCAATTCCACTCACCTATTCTTATAGTTCCAACCAGTTACGCAGTATATCCAATCCGGCAGGAGTCAGTACAGACTCCGGATGAAACTGCACCCCATGCACATCCAGTTCCCTGTGACGCAATGCCATGATTGTTCCCTCACTGTCCACCGCAGTCACTTCCAGACAAGCCGGAAAGTTGTCCGTACTCACCACCCAGGAGTGATATCTTCCGGCTTCAAAGCCATCAGCCACTCCTTTAAAAAGCGGATCTTCCACCAGCGTATGTATCGGAGTCGCAATGCCGTGTTTTACTTCCGACAGATTGATCAGTGTACCGCCAAACGCCTCCGCGATAGCCTGATGACCCAGGCAAACACCAAGCATACTCTTGGTCGCGGCAAAACGGCGGATCAGCGGGAGCAACAAACCTGACTCTTCGGGAATACCGGGACCCGGTGACAATAATATTTTATCAAACGGTTCGGCTTCATCCAGCTCCATCTGATCATTACGGATCACCGTGACATCCTTATATCCCAACGCCTTGATTGCATGTACCAGGTTGTAGGTAAATGAATCATAGTTATCAAACACCAATATCTTTTTCATCTCAGTTCTTCAATTCAGCGGCAGCGTCAATGGCATTCTTCAACGCTCCCAGTTTGTTATTCACCTCATTCAGTTCGCTCTCTTCCACTGATTTGGACACGATGCCCGCACCAGCCTGATAGTACAACGTATTGTTCTTACTGAGAAAAGTACGTATCGTGATTGCCTGATTCAGATCGCCGTTAAAGCCTACATAGCCAATACAGCCCCCATAAGCACCGCGACGATGTGGCTCCACCTCATCAATGATCTGCATGGCACGCACCTTCGGAGCGCCCGATAAAGTGCCGGCAGGAAATGAATCCGCAAACACCTTCAAGTGATTCACATCAGCAGGCACTTCACCCGACACCCTCGACACCATGTGTAACACATGCGAGTAATATTGGATCTCCTTGTATATCTCCAACTTGACGCGTGACGTATTACGGCTCAGGTCATTACGAGCCAGATCCACCAGCATCACATGTTCGGCGTTCTCCTTCGGATCATTGCGCAATGCCTCTGCCAACGCCGCATCTTTCTTATCATCTCCTGTACGTTTGAAGGTACCGGCAATAGGATCGATATACGCCTTATTGCCCTGGATCCGCAGATGCGTCTCCGGCGACGAACCAAAAATACGATAGGAACCATAATCAAAATAAAACAGATAAGGCGACGGATTGATTGATCTCAGTGAGCGATAGACCTTGAAATCGTCCCCCGTAAACTGTTGCGAGAAACGACGTGAGAGTACGATCTGAAAGACATCGCCACGCATGCAATGCTGTATGCCCTTGCCCACCATCTCCTTGTATGCCTCATCCGTCATAGCTGCCTTTTCACTGCCTTCGACCTTGAAATTGTACGAAGCGAAGTTGCGGTTTTCGAGCAAGAAAGCAATATGATCCATATCACTCACCTCCCCCTCTTTCAGGTTTTCCACGATCGTCATCACATTCTTATGCGGATTGACCACGAGGATATATTTATACATCACATAAAGCATATCAGGCACTTCAGCCTCATCCTGCTTCTCCTGTTTGCGCAACTCTATCTGTTCGAAATAGCGGATCGCATCATAACCGGTATAGCCGAAGAAGCCGTTAAAGCCCGTCGGATTGGCCGACTGATCCACTTCAAAAGAGTGCAAATAGGCATTAAAAGCCTCTGGTACAGATTCCTTTGAAGTCACCTTCTGTGTCAGTACAGAACCATCAGGATATAGCTCAGTGATCACCTCCTTGTCCACCTGAAAATGTGCCATCGGCAGGAATCCGATAAACGAATACGTGTTTTCACCTCCATGATAATCGGAACTCTCCAGCAATGCCGATCCAGGATATAAATCCCTGATCTTCAGATACAAACCCACCGGTGTCTGCAAGTCGGCCAGCAGTGTTTTCGTCAATGTGCGAATAATTGTCTTCATCTTTGTTTATGTATTTACTGTTGATTTACATTCTTCCTTCCGCGTGGCTGATATACGTATCCATATCCTTATCTCCCCGTCCGGAAAGATTCAGTACCACCACGTCGTCCTTCTTAAACTTCATCTTGCCCAATACGGCCAACGCATGAGCCGATTCCAAAGCAGGAATGATACCCTCCATGCGAGTCAACTCGAAGGCAGCATCCAGAGCCTCCTCATCATTGACAGCCAGTACCAGCGCCCGTCCCTCTTTCGCCATATTCGCATGAATCGGTCCGACACCCGGATAATCCAGTCCTGCGGAGATCGAATAGGGTTCGATGATCTGTCCATCCTCCGACTGCATCACCAGCGAGCGGCATCCATGTAAGATCCCCTCTCGTCCACAGACGATTGTCGCAGCCGTCTGATCCGTATCCACACCCAGTCCACCGGCCTCTGCCTCTACCAGCTTCACCCGTTCATCATTCAGATAATGATAAAAAGCACCGGCGGCATTGCTTCCACCCCCTACACAAGCAATCAGATAATCGGGGTAATCACGTCCCTCATGTGTCATCATCTGCACCTTGATCTCTTCGCTGATCACCGATTGAAAGCGGGCTACCATATCCGGATAAGGATGGGGGCCTACGGTACTACCTATGATATAATGTGTATCATGAGGGTTGGAACACCAGTCGCGTATCGCCTCATTGGTTGCATCTTTGAGCGTCATATTTCCCGAAGTCACCGGAACAACAGTTGCTCCCAGCATCTCCATCTTGCGTACGTTCAACGACTGACGCTGCACATCCAGCTTTCCCATATACACCACGCACGGCATATCCATCAAGGCGCAAACGGTAGCTGTGGCGACTCCATGCTGTCCGGCACCCGTCTCGGCGATGATCCGCGTTTTTCCCAGCCTTCTGGCGAGCAAGATTTGTCCGAGCGCGTTATTGATCTTGTGGGCACCTGTATGATTCAGATCCTCCCGCTTCAAATAGATTTTCGCTCCATACTTTTCCGACAGACGAGCCGCGTAATAGAGAGGAGAAGGACGACCCACATAATCTCTCATATAGCCATTCAGCTCCTCCACAAAGGAAGGATCGTTCATGATCGTCAGATAAGAAGTCCGCAACTTTTCCACATTCGCATAGAGAATCTCGGGAATATACGCCCCTCCGAATCTTCCATAAAAACCATTTTCATTCACATTGTAGTTCATATCGCATCCATTTTGTTAGTTACCGGGTAAAAAAAGAAAGGCCTGTCGTGAGTACGACAGGCCTGCTATTAATAAATATATCTATTCAGTTAATCACACATTGCGCTGGCTCACGATCTTGAGATCTTGAGAGCGCCACCAATATGCGTTAAATAACTGAATCATTTTTCGTTCGTTTTATAATATGGCGCAAATATAAAGGGAAAATCAATAGGTTGTATCATTTCGCCGCATTTTTTTATTATTTTCTTTCTTCCTTGAAGAAAGCTACTGAATAATGATCTTTTATACTCAGGCACAGCGAAGAGTTTAAAGCAACAGTCTAACGTACAGCTTCATCTCCTGAAATAAATAATGATCCGCACGACGATCGCACAAGTAAGTACAATCGCACCTGTTAATATAAAGACTTTTAATGTTTCCGGATCAAAGCTGTTTTTGAAAAAATAGCTGATAAGAGCATAGAGTACCAACAGACCTACCAGGACGTTATATACTACTTTGAAGGTTTTAATATTCATAATTGTGCCATAATAAGAGTCCAAAGATAGCGAGTATTCTGCAATTAATGGATGATAATCTTATGATTTTCTATCTTGCTGAAACCATCTGTCAGGCGAAGCAGGTATCCCCCTTTTGGCATACTCGTCAGGTCCACCCGGGTAGATCCGGCGGAGACATTGGAAAGCTGCAACAAGCTCTTCCCTGTCAAATCCAATAACTCAATTCGTTTCAACAGCTGCAAACTCTCCACATGCAATATCGCATCTGTCGGAGTTGTATATACAGTCGCCAGTGTCTGATTATCTGATTTTTCATCCTTCAACGAACTAATCGCCGGAGTGATTTCGATAATCACCGGATGATCCGACAAGACCAATGGAATGTCACTGATATTGGTCAGCGTCTGTACAGGAGCAGTGCCCACCGTCGGATCATACAGATTCAGGAAAAGCTTACCCTGCTGATCTTCTGAAATTGAATCCTTGCCCCGCGTCACCCATCCGGTTTCCGTTGTGACCCTTGGCAGCGTCAGAAGCTGAGAAGCTGTGTATCCATCAAATCCGGCCCCCCACCAGGTGTGACCATATTCCACATACAACCCATCCCAATGACTGTTCAACGTCGGACTTTCCGCGTTCCACGCCTGATTGTCTTCGATAACCTTTGCGCCTGTGCCACACACATAGTTGTGCGTATTGGCATAGTCCGCATATACGGTTCCATCCGGCATCTTGCAATTAGTACCTTCCGGGATAGTCAGAAATTGCAGTCCGCAGTTGTCGGGCTGCGACCCTCCAGATTCACTGGAATGAAACACCGGGATATTGGCAAGCAGAGGATCCGATTTGACAGCGGCATACAGATCGCGCTGAAACTCAGCGATCGGCATGGAAGTGTTACTGGAAGAGGTTTTCCCGTTATAGGTCACCGGCCAGTTATTGGGTTCATTCGGACCTTCAGCAGCCAGCAGGGCTCCATATTTCGCTAACAGCCGGTACTCAGTCAGGCTTGCGGCAATATCTCCGTTAACAGATAACAGACTCACCTTCGCGCCACACTTGTTGTGAACAGAAATGAACTTTTGCAGCGTTGCCACATTCTTTGACCCATCATCTCTGATGTTTCTAAAGCCGCAATAAGTCAGAGCAGTGGCTACATTTGTCGGATTATCCACACCTTGAGTGATGTGCGTAGATACACCTATGGAATTAAGAAAGTCATTCGCTTTGAGTGCATTTATCTGCGCGTTTGCACCTACCGTTTGCAACGAAACAAGCAAAACAGCCGACAGAAAAGATATTATTGTGTTTCCCGATGATTTCATGTGTACTATGACTGCTGTTTATTATTAGTTAGTTTTTCAGACACACCACCCGGTTCTGCATTGTAAGGAATCGTGAAGTAGAAGAGCGAACCTTTTCCCAACTCGCTTTCCACTCCGATCTTCCCGCCAAGCATCTCCACATACGCCTTAGTAATCGACAAACCCAGACCTGCGCCCTCACGGCCATGCAAATCCGCGATATCGGCCTGAATAAAACGTTCGAAAATTGCTTCCTGCCTCTCTTTGGGGATTCCAACACCCGTGTCCCGCACACAAAACAACAATTCCGGAGGAGTGTCAGACTTTCCATCCACCAGTTTATAGCTGAACTCCACCTCTCCTTTATCGGTGTATTTGATCGCGTTCTTCACGAGGTTGATGATGATCGAATAAACCTTTTCTTTATCCGACTTGATATAGGCCCTATCCAGCGGAAAAGCATTTACAAACGAAAGCTTCAGATGCTTGGCATCTGCTTCAGGCTTCAACATGTTATAGACATTCTCCATCTGATTATTGAGATTCGACTCCACAATCTTCACCTTCATCATCCCCGCCTCTATCTTGGATATATCGATAATATCATTCAAGATACTCAGCATCCGTTTGCCGCTCTTCTGAATGATCCGGATATATTCCTGCTGCTCCTCACCCGACAGATCAGGCGACTCCAGCAGTTCGGTGAATCCCAGAATCCCATTCATGGGTGTGCGTATCTCGTGACTCATATTCGCAAGAAAAGCCGATTTCAGACGATCGCCCTCTTCGGCGCGTTCCTTGGCAGCTACCAGATCAGCCATGATACGTTTGCGATCCTCCAGCTCTTTTTCCAGCTGACGGGTTCGTATCGATACCAGATTATTCAGTCGCTCATTTTCATCCTTTTTATCCACGTAGGCTTTCCGGATCTTCACCATTGCTCTGATCAGCGCCACCAGTTCGGTTTCATCAATGGGTTTGGCTAGAAAAGCCTCCGCTCCCAGATTCAACGCACGGATACGATGCTCTTTATCCCCTTTGATCGCCGTAAGGAAAACCACAGGGA
>JAQUTK010000028.1 GCA_028709785.1 Bacteroidales bacterium | reverse complement strand
CTCTAAAATCAACTAATCTCAATAAATCGATTCCTGAGAATTGAACAGATGAATTTATTTTGAAAAAAATCATTTTTCTAGTTTATACAAAAGAGGCTGACTCAATGTTGATTTTGAGACAGCCTCTGTTCTTTGGATTAATAATTCTCAGCTTTGACTTCGAAATAAGCTTGAGGATGGAGACAAGCCGGACATTTCTCCGGCGCCTTCTTACCGACATGAATATATCCACAGTTGCGGCACTGCCAGATGACTTCGTCTTCTTTGACAAATACAGAGGCTGTTTCAATATTACTTACAAAAGCACGGTAACGTTCTTCATGCCCTTTTTCTGCAACGGAAATCTTCCGATACATCATGGCAATCTCCGGGAATCCTTCTTTCTCTGCTGTTTCTGCAAAAGAAGGATACAATTCTGACCACTCTTCCAACTCACCGGCTGCGGCTGCCTGCAAATTATCAAGCGTACGACCGATCACTCCTGAAGGGAAAGAGGCTGTAATTTCGGTTGTTCCCCCTTCTAAAAACTTAAACATCCGTTTGGCATGTTCCTTTTCCTGATCTGCTGTTTCTGTAAAAATGGCAGCAATCTGTTCAAATCCTTCTTTCTTCGCAGCTCCGGCAAAGTAAGTATAACGCATACGTGCCTGGCACTCGCCTGCAAATGAGCACATCAGATTCTTTTCTGTCTGTGTTCCTTTAATACTTTTAGTCATGTCTTGTACTATTTAATAAGTGAATAATCTGTTTCTGCAAATATACTCATTTCAACAACAAAATGATTCGGATTATCATCCGGTGAATGCTTAAATAAGCTAAACGGTTTATCCTGATTTATTTCTGAAAGACGCTGAACCACAGTTGGAACGCTTTATCCGCACCCCGGAATTCGTACGAAACAATAGCAAGAAACAGCCGCCAGAGAGCTCTAAAAGGGTGTGTTTAATTGGGAAACTCATTAAACAGATGTTTTAGAACATATTTATTGGAATATTAGGTACCTTTGCCGCGAAATTACAACTTAAAAAACGAGTAGACAACTAACATTCTTAAGAAATGAACGTATTTCAATTTAAACCGGCCCTCTTCTCCTCTCTGAAGGATTATTCTAAAGAGAAGTTCTTTGCAGACCTGATGTCGGGTATTATTGTGGGTATTGTAGCCCTTCCGCTGGCCATCGCTTTTGGTATAGCTTCCGGAGTATCTCCTCAACAAGGTCTGATCACTGCTGTTATCGGAGGTTTTATCGTCTCTTTCTTCGGAGGCAGCAAAGTTCAGATTGGTGGACCTACCGGAGCTTTCATTGTCATTGTGTATGGTATCATACAACAATACGGAGAAAAAGGACTGATCATCGCGACACTGATGGCGGGTGTATTATTGATTTTACTCGGCGTCTTCAAACTGGGTACCATTATCAAATTTATCCCTTATCCTATTATCGTCGGATTTACCAGCGGTATTGCTCTGACAATCTTTGCGACTCAGATCAAAGACTTATTTGGTCTGCAGATGGAAAGTGTACCTGCCGACTTCATCAGCAAATGGGGAGCTTACGCGGAGAATATTTCTTCGCTGGATCTTCCTTCGGTCTTTGTGGGAATCGGAAGTATCCTGATTATTGCCCTCACTCCGAAGTTTTCTAAAAAAATACCCGGTTCGCTGGTTGCCATCATTTTCATGACGCTGCTTGTGTATATTCTAAAAAACTATGCCGGAATCACCTCGATCGAAACAATCGGTGACCGTTACACGATTCAGGCCTCATTGCCTCAGGCACAGGTACCCGATTTGAGCTGGGTCATTATCAAAGGATTGCTTCCTGCGGCATTTACAATCGCTGTTCTGGGAGCCATTGAATCGCTCCTTTCAGCAACAGTGGCAGATGGTGTTATCGGCGAAAAGCACAACTCCAATCAGGAACTGATCGGTCAGGGACTTGCCAACCTGTTTACGCCGCTGTTTGGTGGAATTCCTGCGACAGGTGCTATTGCGCGAACAATGACCAATATTAATAACGGTGGACGTACTCCGGTGGCAGGCATCATTCACGCCATCGTTCTCTTGCTGATACTGCTTTGTCTCGGTTCACTCACCAGTTTGATTCCGATGTCTTGTCTGGCAGGTGTACTTGTTATTGTATCATATAACATGAGTGAATGGCGTACTTTCCGTTCGCTGATGAAGAATCCGAAATCAGATATTTCTGTTTTACTGACAACTTTCTTTCTGACAGTTATTTTTGATCTTACCGTTGCGATTGAGTTTGGATTGATTCTGGCTTGCTTGTTGTTTATGAGACGAGTAGCGGAAACAACCAGGATCTCTGTTTCAACAGATGAGCTTGATCTGAGTGAAGATAGTGATCTTTCACTGAATCAGGAGAAACTGACTATCCCTGATGGAGTCGAAGTGTATGAAATTGATGGTCCGTATTTCTTTGGCATTGCCAACAAGTTTGAAGACCAAATGGCTCAGATGGGAGACAAACCAAAAGTGCGTATTATACGGATGAGAAAAGTGCCTTTTATCGACTCTACCGGTATCCATAACCTTGCGAGTCTTTGCCGTATGGCGAAGAAAGGGAAGACCCGGATTGTGCTCTCGGGAGTAAAGCCAAACGTTCATCAAGTACTTGAGAAAGCCGGTTTTTATGAATTGCTCGGCAAAGAGAATATCTGCAGTAACATTGATGAAGCGCTGATAATGGCAAAAACAATTATTGATCAGTTAAATAAGAGTACGAATCACAAGCCGGAAATCAAATAGGATCGCCAAAAAGTGTGAAAGAAAAGAGGTCTGCAAAACTGGTTGAGATCTCTTTTCTTTTATCCTGCAACAGAAGTTTTGAAGCCGAGCGCTTTGACTTTCGCCGCTATCTCTTTCAATTCGGAAACCGGAACTTTAACCAGATTCTTTTCCGGCGTGGCGCGATCGATGGTATAAATCATGACAGAGGCTGGTCTTATTTCTTCGAGGGCACTGAGCCAGTCGGCGATTTCCAGAGGGTTCGTATTATCTATCGTCTTTCCATTATGAGTTCCTCTGACAAAGAGTGTTTGAATGATTAGTTTCCCGTTAAACTTCTTATAAGAGGCGATTGTTTCGTGAATAGAAAAGGTTCGCAGATTAGGCGAATCAAGTCTTCTGACTGTTTCCTGAATGGCAGAATCAAGCTTTAAGATGTTTTCATCGACTTTATTCAAGGCGTTGAATACAGACTCTTTCTTGACCAGCGTACCATTTGAAAGAACACATATTTTTGCTTTGGGGAAATATTTGTTGCGTAATAGAATGGTATCATCAATAATCGCATCAAAAGAGGGATGCAATGTTGGTTCGCCGTTTCCTGCAAATGTGATAACATCTGGAGCGGTACCAGCCTCTTTCATCTCATTCAGCTTTAATTCAAGGGCATGAGACACTTCTTCGCGAGATGGCATACCAGTCTTGCCCTTTCCCTGAATATTGTAGCCACACTCGCAGTACACACAATCAAAAGAGCATAATTTCCCATCTCTGGGTAAGAGGTTTACTCCCAAAGAGACCCCCAGCCTGCGGCTGTGTATCGGACCAAATATGATTTCATTAAACAATAGCGACATAGTATGGTGTATTATCATTAGAGCCGCAAAAATACGCTTTATTTTAAAACAACCATTGGATATAGAAGGAAACATCACTTTTTCTGTTGCCTTTAATCTCTTCCAATGCCGAACCAATGAACTTTCTGTTTGAATAGGTCGTCTGGGCATAACGGGCCCAAAGGGTCAGGTTCTCTTGTATCTTATAGCCTGCAGACGCTCCCAAACGGTATCCATGGCCATACAGAGAAGTCATGGATGAAGCATAAAGCCCTCCGTTTTCGTACAACCAAACGCGCGAATCATAACTGTCCGTGTGGAATAAAGTAGCGTTGATATCGACTTTTAAATGGTTAGCGGGAATATTCCACAGCAGCGATTCTGAACACAAATAGCCATGGGAAGGGGAGGTATTCTCCTCTTTGTATCTGTTGTATGCAAACAAGCTCTTCAGCTTCCAAGATGAGTCAAAAGAGTAGATTGTTTGATATTTGATATTGCTCACTGTATATTCCTGAAGAGTACCGGCATCAGACCCGTTCTTTTCCTTGGTTCTGTATCGGATATCCAGATGATGCGACCAGCTGTCTGAGGGTAAATAATCAATCGTGCCACGATAATCGGACCCTTTTGAGGGTAAATCAACGCCATATCTGAGCCATGGATAGGAAAACCAATCTGCATAAAGTGAGATATTAAAGGTGTAAATCGGTCTGTAGGTGGCAGACAGGAGGAATCCCTTTTCATTGAAAGAGGCAGATTCGCTGAAAGCATTGGCATAATAGGCTTGGTAGTCTTTGGCATAGTTTCGATACGAAGCCAACAATTGAATATCGGAAGTAACGGTTGACTGTACGGATAAGATGGACGCTTTTGCGCCATTACGTGACTGAGCAATTTCACCGAAGAAATGCAATTTGGCGATGTGAAGTCTGTAATTCAGGCCGATATCTGTATTCTCCGTACCTCGAAAATAATAGAGATTATAGGGCTTGGATTTGGGCGAAATCTCTTTATTGAATTGATAGGTTAATGCCGTAACTCCAAACTCAAACCACTGAAAGTTGTATTGCAAATGAGCGCCATAAAGTTTCATCTGAAGAGTGTTTTTCTTGGAAAAATCGGACATGGTACGATGAATGCCATCTTCTTTAAAAGAGGTAACGACACTATCACCGATTGCATCCAGATGACGACTGGAATAAAAGAAGGTATACTCTCCTCCACCAAGATTAAGAGTAGATGCGACTCCTCGCAAGAAATCATTCTCGCCACTTGAATAGTGAAACTTTATTCCTTGATTAGTATAACCTGTATTTGAGCCGGACAGGCTCTTACCAATGGAAAAACCACTATTCATGAGGAGCCCCTGTCCGAAAGAGAGGGTGTAATCACCTACAACCAACCGATTCAGGAAACCTACATTACTCAGTCCGGCATGAAACGAATAATAATCATAGCCTGTGCTATTATATCTTGAATGAAAGAAGGGTTCACCGGCATCCTTATCTCCGATAAGTGATAGTTGAAGCTGATCATTTGATGTTAAACGATAGCGAAATGAATGAGCATACTTGTCGCCCAGATAGCGACTGCTTAAGCCGGAAGAAGAGGTGTCACGTGAGAATCCTTTTTTCTCTTGCAAACAAGTGCAACCCTTAAAGAATAATTCTTGCTCAGATTGAGCAATCAATTGCGGGAGTTTCAATGTGGCTGGTTCGAGAGCACCAATAACAACAAATGGCAGAAGGTTCTGGATTGTTACCGCATCCATTCCTTTTATCAATTGTAATTCATAGAGCGTTTCAAATCTCTTGTGTGTGGCAAAATAGAGAAGTATCTGATCAATCTGATAGTCTCGTAAAAACGGGATCTGTTTTAATCTTTCGCGACTGAGCCGATTCAAATTGATGGGATGTTGAGAGAGGAAAAGTAATTCATCGCGAAGTTCCTGAGGTGCTTCTTCACCATCTGCAACTCGCTCCATAACTTCGTCAACGGTAAGCAAAGAGTGCTGCGCGTTCATATGCAAACTGCAAAAACCAACGATCAGGAGTAGAGAGAACTTCAACAGTAGTGTATGCGACAAGAAGAGACATGTATCAGTCATCCATGGATTAGATTGATTAGACTGTAAAGATAATAAAGAATCACTAATAAATTACGATATAAGGGAAGATAGATACAAAAAGAGAGTGCTGACGGTAAAACCACCAGCACTCTCTTATATAGTTTAATACGAGGGAAGAGACTTCCCTCATATTATTTACTTGTTAATTACTTAACAGCTACAGCAACAGTCTTACCATTGGCAGTTACATAGTATACACCAGCAGCTTCAATAGTAATTGTAGTTACATCCTGAGCTTCTACCTGGTAAGAAACACCGGCAGGAGTAGTGATTGTAATAGCGCCTTCAGCACCTTCTACAACGATTGCTTTCTCAGATGTGTAGATATTCAAGCCAGCAGCCTCAACACCTTCAACACCTACATAATTCATAAACTCATCACGAGCAGCAGTCAAAGCGATGAACTGTTCAGCACATTCTTCAGCTGTTGCAGCCAAACCTGCATTGTCAATTGCAGCCTGGAATGTAGCGATTGCTTCTTGATTTGGATTACCTGCAGCAATTTGTGCGTTAATCAAATCAGTGCATTCAACTATCAAAGCTTCCAATTCAGCAGACTTAACAACTTTAGCTCTGAACTTAGCAATAGCAGCCTCAGTCTTAGCGATAGATTCGAAGAGAACACCATTGCTATAGAAATCTGTTCCGTTATTAATACCATTCTTCACAGAGTTTGCATTTGCAATAGCTGATTGAAGAGCTGTACGAGCAGATTTAGAAGCCTGGTTAGGCTCAGTACCCTGAACAATTGTAGCCAACAGAGTTGTAGCTTCTGTAATATCAGCCTCTAACTGAGCAAAGCTTGCAGCCTTGAATGCTATATAAGCAGCTCTGAAATCAGCGTCAATAGAAGCAGCGTTGTTAACCACTTCCTTAGCAGCATTTACAGCGTCAGCGTTTACAATACCATCTCCAAATGCAATCAGTGCAGAAAGCTTCACATTAACAGAGTCAATGATATCATCAGCATTCTGAGTAGCGACCTTGAAGTTAAATGTAGCAGCTGTTTCACCATTTGCAATATTGAAGAATTCACCTGATGCAGCACCAATAGCAAGCTTGTAAGCGTCTGTAGTGAATGTATAAGTGTCTTCAGCAGTTGCAGGATCCATCATCATAAGAAGATCTGTTCTATTTACCTGGAATGCCGTAGCAACAGAATCAACAGAAATAGAATCACCTGTAGCACGGTTGATCACATAAGCAGCAGCAGCAGAGCCATCAAGTCTCCACATTTGATTTGCAGTATAAACAACCGGTGATACAAATACACTATCAGTTGCAGTCAAATACAAGCCATTAGATGCATCAGCAGACTTGTTCACAATGTAATACCAAGTCGGAACATCTTCTGTGCTATAAACCAAACCATTGATTACACTGCTTCTGTAAGTCTCAGTTGCAGTAAGAATTGCCTGATAAGCAGCACCAAAGAATGTATCGCTGATTGTATCCACAGCAGCAGCTTCCTGAGCAGCAGAAATTGCAGTTGCAAAATCAACGCGGTCAGCAGCAAGATACATGCCAAGATCCATACCTTCAACTGTATTTGCATACAGAGCAACAGCTGTATCAAGTGCAGCGTAGAACTTGAGGTTTACAGAATCAATAATAGAAGCTTGTTCCTGGATCGCATTTACAAATGCCCAGTTGAATGAAGGTTCTGTCTGATCATTAGATCCGATAACAGCATATCTGTCGGTTCCTTCTTCTACAGCACTGTTCAAAGAGAAGTTATATGTTTCTGTTTCAACAGTATAGGTGAATGAATATGTTTCATTGCCATTGTTTATAACTTTCCAAGGAGCAACAGTTGTACCTGCAACGTCACCAGCGTATGTAGCCTGGTTGATAATCGGCGTCCAGTTTCTGTCTGCATAATCAGATACGATTGCAATCTTAGCACCGGTAGCACGGTTGATCAAGTATGCTGAATCAGCAACAGAAGTTTCAATTCTCCACATCTGATTAGCAGTGTAAACTGCAGGAGCAGCATATAACGGATTAATGCTATCAGCAGTAAGCAACATATCTTGACGTGCATCACCAGCCTGACTTGCAATGTAGAACCATACCGGTTCAGCTTCTGTACTATAAAGCAATCCTGAAATTTGTTTAGACAAGTAAGTATCAATTGCAGTTTTCAATGTATTGAAAGCTGAAGTATAATAGTCACCTACAGTAATCAGATTGTTATTTCTGATTTCAGTTGCAAGTTCAGTCGCAGCTTTCAATGTAGCACGGTCAGCTGTACGATAGAATCCTTTAGTTACACCATCTTTAGTTGTATTGTAAACAGCAGTAGCACTGTCAATAGCAACAGAGAGAGCATCAGCTGTTGTGTATTGAGTAACATACAGTTCATTTGATCCATCCAAAGTCAACAGATCTCCTGCTTTATCTTTCAAAGCGTAAGAACCTGCTGGTTTAGCATTAGCCAATACAGCAAATACAGATGCGCTGTCAGCAGTAGAAACCATTGTGAAGACGCCACCAACTTTGCCAATATAGTAACCGTTAGTCTGGTCAACAATCTTAGCTGTTGCTAAAGAACCCACAAACTTAAATACCTGCTGATACATCGTACCTAAAGAAATAGGAGCAGTTGTTAAGAGAGTATCAGGAGTCACAGTAAAGAGAGAACCAGCAACATTACCAATTGTATAGTAGAAATCATTTTGATCTGTACTGATTGCAATCTTTCCGGCATCAGCCTTCATTGATGCATAGCTGTAATCTCTTAAAGTCGCATTCAGTGCAGTCCATGCATTGTACAGTTCAGCTTGTGAAGCAGTAGCAGTAATCGCAGCTTGTGCAGCAGTAATTGCAGCCTGAACCTGAGGAGCAACAGCTTTTGTAGCTACTGTTGATGCAGTCGCAATCAATGCCTGTGCATCAGCAATCGTTTGTTCCAAAGCAGCATTGATAGTAACCAAATTAAAGAGATATCCAGCCTCGGCACCATCAGCATCAGCAAGGAATTCTCCACTTACATTAGCATACCATGTATTGCCATTCTGACCAATACGGTATTGTCCATCATTATTCTTTGAGAATACCAATTGAGCATCAGCACCTGTCCATGAACCATCATTAGGTTTCAGATAACCACTACATCTCAAAATAAAGCCAGATGACTTTTCAATCAAACGATAGTAAGAAGCACCTTCTGGTTGAGCAACTTCAAAAGCAGTCTTAGCTGTTACAAAACGGCCGGTTGGGAAATCAGAACTTGTTCCATTCAAGGTAATCAAGTTACCCTCTTTCTCAAAGGATACAATGTGTTCTTTCCAAGCCTGGCTTCCTGATTTATTCAATGACTTGCCATCTGAAGCTCTCTCGATAACGAAAATATCACCAGGAGTTAACGTTACAGTTTCAGCGTTGATGCGGGTTAGCTTGAATGCAGCCAAAGCAGCATTTACTTTATCAGCTTCTGCAGCATATTCAGCACCAGTAGAAGCATTTGCTGTTACTACTGCCTGAGCAGCATCAACCACAGCCTTCAAAGTGTTATAAGCCGCTGTCGGATATTGGAATGTCTTTTCTCCAAGAGTGATCGAGTTCACAAAAGTATTTGCTGCTGCGATCGCCATAGTTGCTGGAGTCGCATCATCCTGAAGTGTAAAGATCAAGTCAAAACTTGCTTTCACTTCAGAAGTCGTTTTCGGATAAAGGCCAGATACCCCACCTGATTGGAAGGAAAGACCATCAGCTTCAAAATAGCTGCCACCAGTTTGTTGAATACTTACTCTACCTTTAGAATCTTTCAAGAATGTGAAATAAGAATCAGAGCCAGTATAATCGGATGGTTTAATATACGTTGAGAGACGAACCCATCCAGAGAAAGCACCCTGAGGCTCAACTCCTTCATATTTGAGGCGATAGCTGGAACCTGATTTAATGGCAACAACCTTTGCTTCTTTTGCTGCGTATGTACCTAACATATCTCCGGCAGTTGTACTAAAATCATATGCCTGACCGATCGCATCAAAAGACAAACGATGTTCATTCCAAGTAATATCACCAAACTTATTTAAAGTCTTTCCATCAGAAGCTCTGGAAATAACAAAAACACTTCCATCTGTTGGAGTAAATGGAATTGGTTTAATAATCTGATCGTTAAACCAAGCCACTTTATCATTCAAAGCACTTACAGCTGCAGAATAACCTGCCATTGTTAATTTTGGACCTTCAGCGATAACTTTAGCCTTATAAATGGCAGCCATTAAAGAGTCTTTTGTTCCAACAATTTGGTTGTAAGTCTCAGTCCCCTCTACGTCAGCTTTAATTAATTCAGCTTCAGCATTCGCTATTGCATCGAGAACCATATCATTCGTAACAACGATTTCTTTCAAGATCCATCTTGACTGAATAGTCGTTGTTCCATCCCAACCAACAATATTACTACCTGTTCCAGCAGTTCCACTATGATTGTTACAATGCAAACTACTATTAGCCGTATTGGCTGCTAATTTAGCTGCATCTGTAAATGAATAAGATAGGGTATTGTTATCTCTATAGAAAGTCATCACGTAATTTACGCCTGTGGCATCAGTCGTAACTTGAGTACTTGCAGAAGTTGATCCAACAAAATTTCCTGTACCAACATTCTTGAGTTTAACATTTACACCTGTACCTGGTATAATTTCCCAAAGATAATTAGCCGAACCGTCATCAACATTTCCCCAGTTCAAATTATTATCTTTTTCATAAATAGCTTTTGTATTTCCGTCATCCCAAGGATTCACAGAAAGAATCTGGAAGTATTGTCCGGCAGCTGTAGCTGTCATAGCTGGGATAGCATCAATAGCAGTTTTAATTGCAGCAGATGCATCTATCAACTCTTGTGTTGTCGGAGTACCAGCAACAAGCGTTTGAGCATTTGTAATGGCAGTACTTAATGCATCACCGGTTCCTGGAGCAAAATGGCCACCAGTTGTTCCTGTATAAGTATTAATCGTGTTCAAATATTTCTGAGCACTTGTAATCTGCGCATTCAAAATTGGAATAGCTTTTGTGTTTACTGGATAGAACTTCCAACCAGACATAGTCTCTATTTCACCTTTCCATGACCCCATGTAATAGTACGAAGTGGTCAAGTGCAACTGATAGTTGTTAGTGCCCGGAGGATTCTCATTGTACATATAATACACGCCAGGTTTTGTAGCTGCATTACTTTCTTTGATAAACCAAGAAGTCCCAGGAGTATCATTTGTGTACAAATATGCATCCGTTGGATAATCCGGAGAGATAGAAATCGCTTTGCCATTGAGCTTGTTTACAAAAACAGCAGCATCGGCATTTCCTTCTACTCTCCACATCATAGCTTCACTGACAGCAGAGGTCAAACCACGCAAAACGTTAGTTTTTCCAGCATTTGACTCGGTTGTAGAAGAGATAAATCTGCCTCCTCTGGAATCGGTTCCTTGGTTTTCAATGAAGTACCACACAGGATCAGCAGCCGTACTGAAGGTTATATCAACAGCAGCACGCCCCGAACCTGTGAAAAGGAAGATTGCAAAAAGTGCAATCAACTTTGAAAAGAATTTCTTTTTCATAGATTAAAAGATTGAATTAGACATAATATGGATTCATACATTACTTTATCGTGCAATATTAATAATAATTTCTCAGTTGTGTACATTTTTCTCTTAAAAATTCTTCAAAAGAGTGATTATTCCGCGTTTGCCATTCAAAAAACAGTGTTTTCAAGACTAATATGCAGATTTAGAGCCATGCAAATATCCATTCTCTCCAGATTTGTACAGCAGGTTTCAGGTGAGGTCCCGATACACAGGCCTTTTTACTAATCCTTTTAATCAGCGCAAACTCAATAAAACACAAAATCAGGCGAAGCATATCATATAGGAGATAAAGAAGTCTTATGAAAGTATCGCGTACTCTACCAACTACTTTTTGGCACAACAATACTATTCAACTGTAGACAACAGGGATCTGAATGATACAAAAATGAGTGTCAAACATCCTGTTCTTACAAAATATTACTATCTTTGAAGGCAATAAACAGCATATTGCTTTAAACTCTCAGAAAAATGGCCGAACTTGGGAAATATAACAAACTGACGATAATTCGTGAAGTTGACTTTGGTGTCTATCTGGATGCAGGTGAAGGTGTAGAGATTCTTATGCCTTCCCGCTATCTGCCTTCGGAATATCATATTGGCGACACTGTTAATGTATTTGTATACAGGGACTCAGAAGATCGTCTGATTGCCACCACAGAAACACCTTTTGCTCAAGTTGGAGATTTCGTCTTTTTGGAAGTAGCTGGAGTATCCGCTTTTGGCGCATTCCTTAATTGGGGTCTTCTTAAAGACCTTTTTGTACCTCATAAAGAGCAAAAAGCCAAGATGCAACAAGGAGGGAAATACCTTGTATATATTTATATAGATGAAGAAACCGACAGAATTACTGCATCAGCAAAGATTGACCGATATATTTCAAAAGAAAAACCGCCATACAAACCCGGAGATAAAGTTGACTTACTGATTTACCAATTTTCAGACTTGGGTTATAAAGCAATCGTCGACAACCGTTACGGAGGAATACTTTATGAGGACGAAATATTCAGACACCTGCCAATAGGGACCAAGACTACAGGATATATCAAGCAGGTTCGTGAAGACTTTAAAATCGACTTACTGCTTGACGAGCCAGGCTATGGGAAGGTTGAAGGAGTTTCAGAAAAAATAGTAGATTACCTGGAAGCAAATGATGGTTATCTTCCTTTAAATGATAAATCGCCAGCTGAAGATATTTATCAGACATTCGGAATTAGTAAAAAAACCTTCAAAAAAGCTCTTGGCGACTTATATAAACGTCGGCTAATCACTATTGAACAAGAAGGAGTTCGTAAAACAAAGAATTAACAGCAAAATCCGGTAAAATGAGTGTAACTATTAAAGAGGTAATCACTAAAAGCGATTTAAAAACTTTCGCTACATTTGATCACACATTATATAAAAACAATCCATATTTTGTTCCTTCCTTAATTTATGATGAGATAAATCTTCTCGATTCCAAAAAGAACCCTGCATTTGAGTTTTGTGAAGCAGTCTATTTTCTTGCTTATCGAAACGATGTGGTAGTGGGGCGTATTGGAGCAATCATCAATCACCGCGCCAATGAAAAGTGGAAAGAAAATAAAGCCAGGTTTGGATTTGTTGATTTCATTGATGATGAAGAGGTATCTAAAGCCCTGTTTGATCGTGCTGAAGAATGGGCCAAGAGGAAAGGTGTAGATATGATTCATGGTCCGCTTGGATTTACCGATCTGGACAAAGAGGGACTTCTAATTGAAGGTTTTGATCAGCTAAGTACTATGAGCGCACTTTATAATGCGCCATATTACCAACACCATATCGAAAAACTTGGTTACAAAGCGGACGCAGATTGGGTTGAGTTTAAGATCTTTATTCCGGATGCTGTTCCTGAAAAGCATAAACGCATATCAGAAATTGTAATAAAGAAATATGGACTGACCATAAAGAAATTCAAATCCGGCAAAAAGCTGATTAATGAATACGGGCAAGCTATCTTTGACCTGATAAATGAAAGTTACGAACCGCTGTATGGATATGTGGCATTGACTCAGAAGCAGATTGATCATTATGTCAAAACTTACTTGCCTATGCTTAATCTGGACTTTGTAACCTTGATTGTAGATCAGCAGAATCAGCTTATTGGTGTGGGTATTACAATGCCTTCCCTTTCACGTGCCTTACAAAAGTCCGGAGGTAAGTTATTTCCTTTTGGCTTTATTCCGCTTGCCAAGGCTCTTTTCAGCAAAAAAGCAAAGGTGGTTGACTTATTGCTTATCGCAGTCAAACCCGAGTTTCAAAATAAAGGCATTAACGCATTGCTATTTTTTGATTTGATACCCGTGTATAAAAAAGCAGGGGTAGAATATGGGGAGAGCAATCCTGAGTTAGTAATGAATGAACGCGTCCAGGCGCAATGGGAATATTTTGAGACTCAGCAGCACAAGCGGAGGCGCGCTTATTATAAATGTTTGAAATGATCTGAAAAGAGATGGAGAACTTGTTGGACAACACACAAACAACACTGGTGGAATATGATGAATCAAACATCATCACACTGGAGGGGCTAGAGCATGTAAGACTCCGGCCGGGTATGTATATTGGAAAACTTGGTGACGGTACTTACCCGGACGACGGAATTTATGTACTCCTGAAAGAAGTGATCGACAATTCTGTTGATGAGTTCCGCATGGGTATCGGTAAATCTATTGAAGTATCTATCCAGGAAGGCTGTGTCACAGTACGCGACTACGGACGCGGAATTCCGTTAGGGAAAATGGTCGAAGCCGTTTCAATCATGAATACCGGAGGAAAATACGACTCAAAAGCGTTCAAAAAATCGGTAGGACTTAACGGAGTCGGAGTAAAAGCCGTGAATGCTCTCTCTTCTTTCTTTGAAGTTGAATCTTTTCGTGACGGCAAAACAAAACGGGCTATTTTTGAGAAAGGTAAACTGAAATCCGAATCTAAAATTGAACCTTGTGAAGAACAGGGAACAGGAACAATTACTTCCTTTGAACCGGACAATACGTTGTTTGAAGGTTTTCACTTCAGAGATGATTTTATCGAAGCAATGCTTCGCAACTACTCATACTTAAACACAGGTCTTACCCTTATATTTAACGGAAAAAAGATTTCATCGCGGCACGGATTGCTTGACCTTCTGAATGAAAACAACACATCAAACCCCCTCTACCCAATCATTCATTTAAAAGATGAAGATATTGAAATCGCATTCACTCACACAGATCAGTATGGAGAAGAATATTATTCGTTTGTGAATGGACAACACACGACTCAGGGAGGTACTCACCAAAGCGCATTTAAGGAGAGTATCGCACGTACCATCAAAGAGTTCTACAACAAAAACATGGAGGTTGCAGATATCCGGAATGGTTTGATAGCTGCAATTGCTATCAATGTAGAAGAACCAACCTTTGAATCACAAACAAAAACCAAATTAGGTTCCAGAGATATGTCTCCAAAAGGAGGACTCTCGATCAGCAAATTTATAAACGACTTCATAAAAAAGGAAGTCGACAACTACTTGCACCGTACTCCTGAAACCACAGATATATTATATAGAAAAATTCAAGAGTCGGAAAGTGAACGTAAAGCGATTTCGGGCGTTGCAAAGATAGCACGTGAACGGGCAAAAAAAGCCAACCTCCACAATCGTAAACTTCGTGACTGCCGGATACATCTGAATGACGCAAAAGGAAATAATCTGGAGAACTCTAGTATTTTTATCACTGAGGGAGACTCAGCAAGCGGTTCAATCACAAAGAGTAGGGATGTGAATACACAAGCTGTTTTCAGTTTGCGGGGAAAACCCCTGAACTGCTTCGGCCTTACAAAAAAGATTGTGTATGAAAATGAAGAATTCAACCTGCTTCAGGCTGCTTTAAATATAGAGGACGGGATTGAAGGGCTGAGATATAACAAGGTTATTGTCGCAACAGATGCCGATGTGGACGGAATGCATATCCGTCTGTTGCTGATTACCTTCTTTCTTCAGTTTTTCCCTGAACTGATAAAGAAAGGACATGTCTATATTTTACAAACCCCGCTGTTCAGAGTGCGAAATAAAAAAGAAACACGGTATTGTTATTCTGAAGAAGAGAAAATATCTGCCATTAAAGAGCTCTCTCCGGCTCCTGAGATTACCCGATTCAAAGGTCTCGGTGAGATTTCGCCTGATGAATTCAAACATTTCATTGGAAAAAATATTCGGCTTGATCAGGTAACTCTTCGAAAAGAAGATCTTGTAAAGGAGCTGCTTGATTTTTATATGGGAAAGAACACGATGGAACGGCAGAATTTCATAATTAAGAACTTAGTTATTGAGGAGGATATCGCATGAAAACAGCTATTTTCCCGGGCACATTCGACCCTTTTACAATAGGGCACGATTCTATTGTCAGACGCGGGTTATCATTTCTTGATGAAATCATTATAGCAATTGGTGTCAATGATTCAAAGCGAACCTATTTTTCATCTCAATCTCGTTTGAAAATGATTGAAGAGCTTTATAAAGATGAGCCTCGTGTAAAAGTAGAAGCGTATGATTCACTAACGATCTGTTTTGCTCAACAGAAAGGAGCTTCATTGATTCTTCGGGGAATCAGGACAGTCAACGACTTCGAATACGAAAAAACCATTGCAGATATGAATCGAAAAATATCCGGCATAGAAACTATATTACTCTTTACAGAGCCTGAGTATGCTTGTATAAGTTCATCCGCTGTTCGCGATTTACTAAAATATAATAAAGATGTAGTTCCTTTTCTTCCAAAAGGCATCGTATTGTTTACCGAGAAGTAACACTTATAAAACATGAAGAAATTTATTATCACCTGTTTATTGTTGCCCCTGATCGCATCGGCATCAGCTCAAAGCCTTCAATTCAGCGAATCAAGTCAGAAGGTAAGTTTAGCCTCTTATCTCATCGAACAATTCTATGTGGATAAAGTTGACGAATCCAAATTAGCAGAAGCAGCTATTACTGCAATGGCAAAAGAGTTGGACCCGCATTCTGAATATTTGAATAAAGAAGAGGCAAAAGCCTTAAATGAACCGATGCAAGGAAACTTTGAAGGCATTGGAGTTCAGTTTAATATGATGAACGACACCTTATTTATTGTTCAAACTATAGCGGGTGGACCCTCTGAAAAGGTGGGGATTCAAGCCGGAGACCGTATCATTTATGTTTCCGACACTCTTATTGCGGGCGTCAAGATGCCGAACACAGAAATCATGAAGCGACTCAAAGGGCCCAAAGGAACAACGGTAAAAGTAAAAGTTTTGCGCAACCGGGAACGCGACTTGATAGAGTTCAATATTGTCCGCGACAAAATACCTATTTATAGTTTGGATGCTTCTTATATGCTTGATAAAGAGACTGGTTATATTAAACTGAACCGATTTCAGGCAACAACTCATGAAGAATATCTGAAAGCTTTCAATGAGCTTCGCTCGAAGAAGATGAAGAATCTTATCATTGACCTTGAGGGTAATGGAGGAGGTTTGCTTGGCACCGCCATCCAGTTAGCAGACGAATTTTTATCCGATGGACAATTGATTGTCTATACGCAAGGAAGGAAAGTTCCCCGTGATGATGCAAAGGCATCAAAAAAAGGGAGTTTTGAAAGTGGAAAGCTAATCATTCTTGTCGATGAAACTTCAGCCTCAGCAAGTGAGATTTTGACCGGTGCTATTCAGGATTGGGACAGAGGTCTTATCGTCGGACGACGCACATTTGGGAAGGGACTAGTACAACGTCCCTGGCCTCTTCCGGATGGATCAATGTTGAAATTAACTGTTGCAAGATATTATACACCTTCGGGACGTTGCGTACAAAAAGCTTTTGATGACACAAAGAAATATGAGTCTGATCTTTTGGACCGATATAATAAGGGGGAAATGTCCAACAAAGACAGCATTCATTTTAATGACTCGCTGAAATATCAAACATTACTAAACAGTCGTTCAGTGTATGGCGGCGGTGGTATAATGCCTGACATATTTGTACCACTCGACACAACACGCAGCAATGAGTATCAGCGGAACCTGATCGCAAAAGGATGTCTGATCCGCTTCACACAAACGTATTCTGAAAATCATCGTGATGAACTAAAAAAGAAATACCCTGAAGTTGAACGTTACATAACGTCATTCCAAACCTCTGACGAGATGATCCAATCTCTTGTTGAGGATGGCAAAACCGAAAAACTGGAACCTAAAGAAGGAGAATTAGAAAAAGCTACTCCATTGTTGAAAATCCAGATCAAGGCACTGATTGCTAGAGATCTTTTTGGGATGAACGAATACTATCAGGTTATAAACGAAGAAAATGAGATCCTGAAGAAAGCGATGGAAATTCTTTCAACGAAGAATATGTATGAGCAACTCCTGAAAGGGAACAAATCAGGGAAGTAAGCTCTTTCAGGATAAAAATAGTGTAAATATCAGTGACTTATGCATTTTTTGAGTAATTTCGCAGCTTCAATGATTTTGCAAAAATATTATTAGATTTTTAAAAATGAGAAAATGGCGTGTTGAGGACTCCAAAGAGTTATATAATATCAATGGATGGGGTGCTAATTATTTTTCTATCAACGATCTGGGACATGTAAGCGTATCTCCCAAAAAGGGGTGTGCCAGTATTGATCTAAAAGAGCTGGTTGATGAACTACAGCTTAGAGATGTTTCCGCACCAATGTTGATTCGATTTCCAGATATTTTGGATGATCGGATTGAACAAGTCACTCAATGTTTCAAGACTGCCGCAAAAGAATACGATTACAAAGCTGAAAACTTCATCATCTACCCGATTAAGGTCAATCAGATGAAACCTGTCGTTGAAGAGATAATAAGTCACGGAAAGAAATTCAATATTGGGCTGGAAGCTGGTTCAAAACCAGAGCTTCATGCAGTAATAGCGATGAATCCTGATTCTGATTCTCTGATTGTCTGCAACGGCTATAAAGACGAAAGTTACATCGAACTAGCCTTGCTCGCACAAAAAATGGGTAAGAGAATTTTTCTTGTCGTAGAAAAATTGAACGAGCTCAAACTTATTACCAAGCTGGCCAAACAACTGAACATTCGTCCCAATATCGGCATCCGTATCAAACTGGCAAGCTCAGGAAGTGGTAAATGGGAAGATTCAGGAGGTGATGGAAGTAAATTTGGGTTGACATCAAGTGATTTACTTGATGCCTTGGATTATCTGGAAAGAAATAAGCTGCAAGATTGTCTGCACCTTATTCATTTTCACATTGGAAGTCAGGTCACTAAAATACGCCGTGTCAAGAATGCCTTGCGCGAAGCTTCCCAATTCTATGTACAGATCAGATCTTTAGGATTTCCTGTAGAATTTGTTGATATTGGAGGTGGTTTAGGCGTTGACTATGACGGATCCCATTCATCAAACAGCGAAAGTAGTGTGGACTACAATATTCAAGAGTATGTCAACGATTCTATCTATTCAATAGTAGATGCGTGCAATAAAAACAATCTTCCGCATCCAAATATCATTACTGAGTCTGGTCGCTCTTTGACAGCACACCATTCCGTACTAATCTTTGAAGTGTTGGAGACCGGCACTCTGCCTTCATGGGACTCTGAAATTACAGTTTCCGGTGATGACCACGAACTTGTACGTGATTTATATCAGATATGGGAGACATTGAATCAGACTAAAATGCTGGAGGCTTGGCATGATGCACAGCAAATCAGGGAAGAAGGTTTGGATCTATTCAGTCTCGGTTTGCTTGATTTAAAAACTCGTGGGCAAATTGAGCGTCTGTTCTGGAGCATTACCCGTGAAATCTACGAGATTTCCAGCGAGATCAAACATGCACCAGAAGAGCTCAAACAGCTGTCTAAGTTACTTCCGGACAAGTATTTCTGCAACTTCTCACTGTTTCAGTCATTGCCCGATTCATGGGCGATTGATCAGGTTTTTCCAATCATGCCCATTCATCGCCTGGAAGAAAAGCCAGACAGAAGTGCAACCCTTCAGGATATAACCTGTGATTCAGATGGAAAGATAGATAATTTTATCTCGACACGAAACTTCTCATACTATTTGCCTGTTCATCAGTTCAAAGCAAAGGAATCGTACTACATGGGTGTATTTCTGGTTGGTGCCTATCAGGAGATCCTTGGTGACCTTCACAACTTGTTTGGTGACACAAATGCAGTACACGTAACTGTTGATGAGAAAGGATATTCCATCGATCAGATTATTGACGGTGAAACAGTTGCTGAAGTTTTGGAATACGTGCAATACAATACAAAGAAAATGGTACGTTCTCTGGAAACATGGGTAACAGCATCAGTGAAAATGGGCAAGATTACTGTTGATGAAGGTAAAGAATTCTTATCAAATTATCGCTCCGGACTATACGGCTATTGTTATCTTGAATAAGACAAGACCGATATAAACAAAGAGCTCCGGAATGTCAATCAGATGACATTCCGGAGCTCTTTGTTTTATTTCTGAACAACCTCTACTCCAACCTCCAAAATGCCAGGCAGAGAGGCATCTTCCATATTCTGTTTTATTTGTATCGTACCTTTTGCATGAGGGAAAGTCTTTCCTCTTTGATACGGAATAACCGTCACTCCAATGTTACTCCAGCCAGGCAAGTTTGCACTCTTTTCACGACCGAAGATCTGCGCCTTCACCTTCTTATAAGAGTTTGTAGAGATGCCCGGAATATGTTCTTCTACGAGTAAGTGGATATCTTTGTAAGGATAAGTTGAAACATGACGTATAATAATATTCACATCATAACAACGCGATGAATCAGGAACTTCCACATTAAAAAGAAGACGATCACCCTTGCCCAAACCTGTTGAACCAATCTCTTTAAACTGGCTGAAAACGAATCCTTTGTGACAAGAAATCAAGCCAATAATCACAAAGAGAAAAATCCATTTGTTACTGAGGCTTCTTTTCATTCGGTCGGAACGATTGATTGGATGGGTTGTTTGGTCTGGGTTTATGTTTCTTCTTATGGTTAGAACTCTTTTTGTTTTTATCAAAACGAGTGACACTATCCTGACCTAATATATCCTGAAAATCTTTTTCTGGCACTTTCTTTTCGGATTCTTCCTGTAAGGAAAGAGGCTTCACACCTCTTTTATTCATAGCAATAACCTCAAAAACCCGTTTTGAAGATGTTGTCACAAGATTTGCCGCAAAGTTTTTATCCGTAGAATAGATCATTTCCTCTTTAAATATATCTGTTTTAAAATGATAATAGGTAGCATCTGCCGTTTCAAGCGACACCTCTCTGGAAGGAAGCTTCTTTTGAGCTTCCATATAGCAATCGGTCTCGTAATTCAAACAACATTTGAGTTTGGCGCATTGTCCGGCAAGTTTCTGCGGATTCAGGGAAAGATCCTGCAAACGGGCAGCACCGGTTGAGACAGAGCTAAAACTACTCATCCATCCCGAGCAGCAAAGTTCTCTGCCACACGGTCCGATTCCTCCAATCCGGCCAGCTTCCTGACGAGCCCCAATCTGCTTCATCTCAATACGCACCTTGAAAGTCTCTGCCAAGACTTTGATCAGCTGACGAAAATCGACCCGTTCGTCGGCAATATAAAAGAAAATTGCTTTATTGCCATCTCCCTGATACTCTACGTCTCCAATTTTCATATTGAGCTTCAGATCCTCTGCGATTTTGCGCGAACGAAGCATCGTATCATGTTCCTTCTTCTTCGACTCTTCCCATTTCTCAATATCAGACTGTTTGGCTTTCCGATAGACCCGTTTAATTTCAACGTCACTCTTTACACCATTTTTCTTCATCTGAAGTAAGACAAGCCTACCAGTCATTGTTACCTCACCCACATCATGCCCCGGGTTAGATTCAACAGCTACGATATCTCCCTTACAAAGAGGTATCTCCAAAGAATTCCGATAGTAGCCTTTCCGGGTGTTTTTAAACTGAACTTCCACAAACTCACATTCCTTCTCCGAATCAGGAATATCACCCAGCCAATCGTATGTGTTCAATTTATTTTGAGTAATCGGTTTGTAGCATTTACCTTTTATCCGGCAACACGCTGAGAGAAGAAAATCACCTGTTTTATTTTCAGATAGCAATTCTTCTTCTATTTGTGGTCCTGGTTTCTGACTTATATTTTTATTATCCATAGCTCTTTCTTATTTATTTTCGTTTTAAAAGTGTTGCAATCTTCAGAGCGAGATCAAACAATACAATTTTACTATTCACATTACTCTCTACATCATTTGCTGCTTTGGTCAGTTCAAGAGTCAGATCATCAATATTTCTCTCATGTATGAACTGGCAAAAACGAGAAGAAAACGTTCGTTCCGGACTATTCATATAGACAATGGACGGCTCTCTAAAGTTTGCCATAAAGTTCTCACGCATCATATACAACGCATAATCAAGAAACATCTTCTGATACTCCCGACCGGTAGCTGCCAACTCTTCACTCCATTTCTTCAACTCCTTAATCTCGCGCATATAGGCAAGTCTCATTAGTTTCACAAAGTATTCCAGCAACTCGCTCGCCGACTCACCCATCTGGAGATTATTCAATGCCTGGATGTAATTGCCATTTGCAATATGAGCGATATACTGAGCATCATCCGCACTGAGTTTGTAGTCTGCTTCCAGTTTTTCCGCAATACATTTTTGACTGATCTCCGGGATCTGAAGTGACTGAGATCTTGAGAGAATAGTGCCAAGTATTTCTTCCGGATTCTCCGACAGCAATATAAAATGAGTCTGGGGAGCCGGTTCTTCCAATATCTTTAGCAATTTGTTAGCACAAACGGAATGCATCTTTTCAGGAAGCCAGATCAGCATCACTTTATGATCAGCTTCATAAGTTTTAAAGCTAAGTTTACGCAATACCTCATCAGACTCTTGCGCATAAATGATTGCCTGTGAGTTCTCCGCTTTTATATACTTCAACCACATCTCCATATTGAAATAGGAATTCTCAAGCACCATTTGTCTCCATTCACTTATGTAATCATCACAACGCTCTTTCTTGCGTTTTGAATCTTTATAGATAGGGAAAACAAAATGAAGATCCGGATGTGCGAGCTTATTAAACTTCAAACAGGAAGGGCAAACTCCGCAAGCATCTCCATCAACCCGGTGAGTACAGTCCAGATAGCGTGCCAAAGCAAGTCCAAGAGGGAAAACTCCGGTGCCTTCATTTCCATGCAATAACAAAGCATGAGGGAGACGATTTTCATCCACCATCTTCCTCAAATGTTCTTTGACCGGTTGTTGTCCAACAATATCTTTAAAAAACATAGCAATAATTCCCTCTTAATGGTACAAATGTAATACTTTTTACTGAAGCATTTCTTCAATAATTCGTTAGAATACAAATTAATGTATTAATTTTGTGTTCTCAAAAGAACAAACTCATTTATTATGGAGAATATCAATTGGTCTGACCTGTCTTTCGGATACATGAAGACAGATTATAATGTACGCTGTTACTATCGTGATGGTAAGTGGGGAGAACTGGAAGTCTCTTCCACCGACACCATCAACATACACATGGCGGCTACTTGTTTGCATTACGGACAAGAAGCCTTTGAAGGCATGAAAGCTTTTCGCGGCAAAGATGGAAAGATCCGTTTATTCCGCATGGAAGACAATGCGAAACGGTTACAATCTTCTTGCGATGGCATTATGATGCCGCAAATACCAACGGAAAAGTTTGCAGAAGCTGTTATTAAAGCTGTCAAACTGAACGAACGCTTCATTCCACCGTATGAGAGTGGTGCTTCATTGTATATCCGTCCGTTGCTCATCGGTATCAGCCCACAAGTTGGCGTGAGTCCGGCTAAGGAATATCTGTTTATCATTTTTGTGACGCCTGTTGGTCCCTATTTCAAAGCAGGCTTCCAAAACACAAATGTAGTCATATACCGTCAATACGATCGTGCTGCACCTCTTGGAACCGGAACCTATAAAGTAGGTGGTAACTATGCAGCCAGTTTGGTAGCGGGTCAAAGAGCACACGAAGAGGGTTACGCTGCTGTGTTGTATCTGGATGCTAAAGAGAAGAAATACATTGACGAATGTGGTCCTGCCAACTTCTTCGGTATCCGGGGTAACTCCTATATCACACCGGAGTCGACTTCGATCCTGCCTTCAATCACCAACAAGAGTTTGATTGAAATTGCAAAATCTATGGGAATGACCATCGAAAGAAGGCGCGTTCCGGAAGAGGAGATCGCTACTTTTGAAGAAGCAGGCGAATGTGGTACAGCCGCTGTAATCAGTCCGATCGGCCGTGTTGATGACCCTATGGAAGGAAAAAGTTATCAGATCTCGAAAACAGGAAAACCGGGTCCGGTATGCACCAAACTGTATAACAAACTAAGAGCCATCCAATACGGTGACGAACCGGATACATTCGGTTGGATTACAGTTGTTGAGTGATCACCGACAAAACGAATAAATCCAAAGGCCGGCTTGACTTTCATGTTCAGCCGGCCTGATTTTTACAAGTAATCATGGCTACACATTCATCGCATAAGAAAATCACACTGCGCTTCTACCCTTACGAACTGCAACTGAAACATACATTCACTGTGGCTAGTTGTTCGCGGACAACAACTCCCGGGGTTCAAACTAAGATCGAATATGAGGGTTTGATCGGTTATGGAGAAGCTTCCATGCCTCCCTATCTGGGAGAAACAACCGAATCTGTTCAGCACTTTTTACGTCAGGTCGATCTGAGTTCATTCAATGATCCCACAGATCTGAATGCGATACTGGAATACGTGGATCATATCCTACCGGGAAACACCGCAGCAAAAGCATCGATTGACATTGCACTTCATGATTTGTATGGCAAGATACAAGGGCTTTCCTGGCACAAGATCTGGGGACTGGACAAAGAGAAAGCTCCTTCTACGACATACACTATCGGAATTGATACGCCCGATATAATGAAAAAGAAGACACTGGAGGTAGCCGGACAGTTTAACATTCTGAAAGTCAAACTGGGAAAAGAGAATGACCAGGAGATGATACAAGCCATCCGCAGCGTAACAACGTTACCTTTAGCGGTAGATGCCAATCAAGGATGGAAAGACAAACACCTGGCACTGGAGATGATTCATTGGCTCAAGGATCAGGGAGTAGTCATGATCGAGCAACCCATGCCGGTGGCACAACTGGATGATACCGCCTGGTTGACAGCCCATAGTCCGCTCCCGACATTTGCAGATGAATCTGTTCAACGATTGAATGATATCAGAAAGATACAGGGAGCTTTTTCAGGAATCAACGTCAAACTGATGAAATGTACCGGCATGCGGGAAGCCTATAAAATGATGATGCTGGCGCGGCAACTGGATATGAAAGTTATGATCGGGTGCATGACAGAAACCTCCTGTGCGGTATCAGCAGCGGCTCAGCTCTCTCCTATGGTTGACTTTGCCGATCTGGACGGAAACCTGCTGATATCCAACGATCTTTTCAAAGGGGTACAAATATCGGAAGGAAAACTATTGCTCAACGACCTTCCGGGTATCGGTATCGAAAAAGTATAGGTTTTGATGCTTGCCATGAAAACAAATAATCTTCAGGTTCTCTTTTTCATCCGGTCAGCATGCTTTTCCAAAGAGTTCAGGATGCCTCTGAGAAGAGTTTCGTATAAAGGGCCATTCGCCTCTATGTGAAAACTATCAGATGACCATTCTGATGCAATCTGGATCTTTATTTATGCTCTTCCATGCCATAATCCCTGACAATCGTGACATTATTTTTATCCGTTTGTGTCCTTATCTCAAACGATATGTTTATTTTTGTGCAGAGATAGTCGTAAAGATCATCTCTCCGTAAATAATAAGCGAGAATGAAAACTGAAAGAATCAATGTAAAATGGTCCCGCAAAGTATGGACTGTCAGCATTCTTTGTTCGTTGGCATTGGCTGTGGGGATTTTTGAACTTATTGAAGCAATACTTCAACCCGAGAAGTTGAGCTTTATCATCGGTTTGATTGGCATTATTCTTATAGCAGCTGCTGTGTTATATGCCATCACGTTCATGCCTCTTTATATTTTACTTACACCCAGATCATTTGTTCTGAAAAAAGGATTGGGCACAATCGAACTTCCTTACAGTATGATCCGCTCTATTCGGCCATTCAACATGCAAAAGGACTATCGTTTATTTGGTAGCGGTGGTTACTGGGGCTACACCGGATTGTTTATGAATCGCGAGCTGGGACGATACAAAGCCTTCGTGGGCGATGTCAGTCAAGCATTTATCATAATCACATCCGAAGGTGGACTTTACGTTTTCAGTTGCGATAATTACAAACAAACAATCCAAAAGATAAAAGAAAGGGTAAACAGCCTTTTATAATGTATGGGAAAAAACAAACTACAGAAATTTGCTGATATGCGCGAATTCACCAATGTGTATGAATTTGCCACTTTCGACGACCGCCTGCAAGAGTGTGAACTGAAAGGTCATTGGGGAGAAAAAGTCTTTGGTAACAATCACCCGATCGTACTTGAGCTGGGATGTGGAAAAGGCGAGTATACGGTCGGACTGGCTCGTAAATACACGGATAAGAATTTTATTGGTATTGATATCAAAGGTGCCAGAATGTGGACGGGCGCAAAACAGGCACTCGAGGAGAAGATCCCAAATGCTGCTTTCCTTCGAACACATATCGAATTTATAGAGACCTTCTTTGGACCGGAAGAAATTAGCGAGATTTGGCTGACTTTCCCTGATCCTCAGATGAAAAAAGTGACAAAAAGACTCACCTCATCGGGATTTCTGAAACTCTACGGTCGGATTCTCCGTGAGAACGGACTGATTCACCTCAAGACAGACAGCCAGTTTATGTTTACCTACACGACTGAACTCGTGCGGATAAACAACTTTCCGGTCATCTTTCAGACAGATAATCTCTATCACTCAGGACTGGAGGATGATATTCTGTCAATCAAGACCTACTACGAACAACAATGGTTGTCCAGAGGTATTGATATCAAATACATCCAATTCCAACTTGTGAAGAAGGAAACAATTACCGAACCAGATTTAGAAATAGAGCCGGACTCCTATCGGAGCTTCGGAAGAAACAGGAGATAATACAATGGCAATTTACCCAAAACTTATTCTTGACGCGCTTTCCAAAGTGCGTTACCCGGGCAAGGGACAAGACCTTGTCACCCTCGGAATGGTGGATGACGACATCCGTATCGAAGGAAACAAAGTCTCATTTTCCATCCTCTTTGACAAACAAAATGACCCTTTCCTCCGTTCGGTGATCAAATCAGCTGAAGCTGCTATTGCAACGTATGTCGGAGAAGAGGTGGAAATTAAAGGAAATATAACGGCTGTATTCAAACAAGCTCCCGCAGCCGCTGCTCCGGTGAAGCCGTTGGCACAGGTGAAAAATATCATCGCCATATCATCGGGTAAAGGCGGTGTTGGCAAATCTACTGTCTCTTCCAATTTGGCTATCGCTTTATCTCTGCGCGGATATCGTGTCGGCTTGCTGGATGCGGATATATTTGGTCCGTCCGTGCCCAAAATGTTTGGGCTGGAAGATGCGCGTCCCACATTGGAAGAGATAGATGGCAAAGAGATGATCAATCCGGCAGAGAGTTATGGTGTAAAGATTCTCTCCATCGGTTTTTTTGTAGAAAAAGGGAATGCTGTGCTGTGGCGTGGAGCGATGGCCAGCAATGCGTTGAAGCAGTTGATTAATGAAGGAAATTGGGGCGAACTGGATTATTTTCTGATAGATCTGCCTCCCGGCACAAGTGATATTCATCTCACGTTGGTTCAAACTCTGGCTCTGACCGGTGCGATTGTTGTCAGCACTCCACAGGAAGTCGCTTTGGCCGATGCTGTCAAAGGAATCAATATGTTCACCAACGATAAAGTTAATGTTCCGGTCTTGGGACTCGTGGAAAATATGGCTTGGTTTTCACCTGCCGAACTTCCACAAAACAAATATTATCTTTTTGGCAAAGAGGGTTGCAAGCGCTTGAGTGAATCGATGAACATTCCTTTGCTCGGACAGATTCCGATCGTTCAGTCCATCTGCGAAGGAGGTGATTCCGGCAAACCTATTGCCCTGAACGGAGAGTCTGCAAGTGGTCAGGCGTTTCTCGCACTGGCTGATGAAGTTATCAAACAAGTCGCTCTCAGAAATGAAAACAGACCTCCAACAGAAAAGGTCGAAATACACAAATAAGACAGATTGATCAGATTTGACCTTCTCTTTCTACTCAACACCCTGATAATTAATCAACCAGTGAATCAGAATTGAAAGTTATTTTATCACTTTTATAAGTTCAGCAGATACAAAAATCGAATATCTTTGAGTTCTCAATTGAAAACAGTTGAAAGGTGTCACAACTTTAAATATCTAATTCGATGGATCAGTATACTTTTTTAGCTTTTGACTTAGGCGCCACCAGCGGTCGTTCTGTGGTTGGTACTCTAAAAGCAGGCAAACTTGAGATGCATGAATTAACGCGTTTCCCAAATACTATTTTGGAGATACACGGTAAGTTTTACTGGAATATATTCAGCTTGTATTCCTCCTTAAAAGAAGGCTTATTAGCCTGTGTTCGTGAAGGTATTCGTCCCGACTCTATTGGTGTCGATACCTGGGGCGTCGATTTTGCCTGTCTGGCAAAAGATGGTTCAATACTCGGTTTGCCCCGTGCCTATCGCGATCCATACACCGACGGCAAACCGGAAGAATACTTCAAAATAATCCCGAAGGAAGAGGTCTACAACCTGACCGGCATACAAATCATGAATTTCAATTCGCTGTATCAGCTGTACGCAGGAATGCAGGAATCTTTCGAACCGCTCAAAAAAGCCTCAGAGATTCTCTTCATGCCGGATGCCCTTTCTTATCTACTGACGGGCAAGAAGGTGTGTGAATATACGATTGCATCTACTTCACAAATACTGAATCCGCGTACAAAGCAATTTGATTCTTCTCTGCTGAAAGCGGCAGGAGTCCATCCGGATATCTTGCAACAACCTATCATGCCCGGCACTCTGATCGGCACTCTGACAGATCACCTCGCAGAGGAGACTGGTATTGGTATAGTACCGGTCGTTGCGGTAGCAGGACACGATACAGCTTCTGCGGTAGCTGCTGTGCCTGCACAAAGTAAAAACTTTGCCTATCTGAGTTCAGGCACTTGGTCCTTGATGGGCATCGAAACTGAAGAGCCTATCATCACAAAGGAATCGTATGCGATGAACTTTACCAATGAAGGAGGCATCGGAGGTACTACTCGTTTCTTGAAGAATATATGCGGCATGTGGATTCTCGAACAGTGTCGCAAAGAATGGGAGAAAGAAGGGAAGCGCTATGCCTATCCGGAGATTGTCGCAATGGCAGAAAGTGCAACTCCTTTCTATACTTTCATCAATACGGACGACCCATCTTTTGCCAATCCTTCGGCCATGCTTGAAGCAATACGTGCCTTCTGTCTGAAAACAAACCAGCCTGTTCCCGATAGTGATGCACAGATTATTCGTTGTATCTTTGAGAGTCTTGCGCTTCGTTACCGTAGTGTGATCGAGATGCTCGAACAGGTTGCTCCGTTCCCTATTGAAGTGTTGCATGTCATTGGAGGTGGTTCGAAAAACAACTTGCTGAACCAATTCACCGCCAACGCAATCGGCAAACCGGTCATTACCGGACCGTCTGAAGGAACGGCCATCGGAAATATATTGATTCAGGCAATGGCTGTAAAAGCAGTAACTTCACTGAGTGAAATGCGTGAGATCGTTCACGCTTCAATCGAAACAGAAAAGTTCCTGCCAAAGGATAGTCAGGAGTGGCACAACGCATACCAGCAATTTACAAACATATTATAAATCAGAAAGACTAATCACTATGAACGAAACAAAGATCAAACAGGCATATGACCTTGCAGCTGAACGCTATGCTACACTGGGCGTAAACACAGAAGAGGCATTGAATGCACTTCAAAAAATTTCTCTCTCTCTGCATTGTTGGCAAGCGGATGATGTTTCGGGGTTTGAGAATCCCGACGGACAACTCTCCGGAGGTATACAGGCTACCGGTAACTATCCCGGAAAAGCGCGCAACATGGAAGAGCTGAGAGCGGACGTATTAAAAGCAACTTCATTTATTCCCGGCAATCACAGACTTAACCTTCATGCTATCTATGGAGACTTTGGTGGTAAGTTTGTAGACCGTGACCAAATCGAACCGAAGCATTTCGAAAGTTGGATGCAATGGGCGAAAGAAAACGGGATGAAACTGGACTTCAATTCCACTTCGTTCTCACATCCGAAGAGTGGTTCACTCTCTTTGGCTAATCCGGATAAAGGTATTCGTGATTTCTGGATTGAACATACCAAGCGTTGTCGTGCCATTTCTGAGGCGATGGGCAAGTATCAGGGAGATCCCAGTATCATGAACCTCTGGATTCATGACGGTTCGAAAGACATTACAGTCAATCGTTTATACTACCGCCAATTACTGAAAGACTCGCTGGATGAGATCTTCGCTACCGAATATAAGAACATGAAAGACTGTATCGAAGCCAAACTGTTTGGAATCGGCGCGGAAAGCTATACAGTGGGGTCGTATGACTTCTACCTCGGTTACGGAGCTAAAAACGGAAAGATTGTAACGTTGGATACCGGTCACTTCCACCTCACGGAAAGTATTGCTGACAAGCTCTCTTCTTTGTTGCTCTTCACTCCGGAAATCATGCTGCATGTCAGCCGTCCTGTACGCTGGGATTCAGATCACGTCACCATTATGAATGACGACACTTTGGATCTTGCCAAAGAAATCATCCGTTGCAATGCGTTGGATCGTGTGCACATCGGACTGGATTACTTTGACGCTTCTATCAACCGTATCGGTGCGTATGTAATAGGAAGCCGTGCCACACAAAAATGTTTGCTGCAAGGATTGCTCGAACCTATCAAAGTTTTGCGTGAATATGAAGCAAAAGATCAACTCTTCGAACGTCTGGCTCTATTGGAAGAATCAAAAAATCTGCCTTGGAATGCAGTATGGGATATGTTCTGCTTGAAGAATAATGTTCCTGTAGGTGAATCCTTCATTCAGGAAATAGAGAAATACGAAGCTGCTGTTACCTCTAAAAGATAAGATCGTATGGAACTAATCATCGGACTACTCATTATTGCAATCGGGAGCTTTGGACAGTCAAGTTCTTATGTCCCGATCAATAAGGTGAAAGAATGGAGCTGGGAAAGCTTCTGGCTCACGCAGGGTATTTTTGCGTGGCTGGTGTTCCCTTTGCTTGGAGCTTTGCTGGCTATTCCTGAAGGAAGTGGTCTCTTTCAACTGTGGAGTTCCGGTGGAGCTCCTCTCGCCATCATTTTTGGAATTCTCTGGGGAGTAGGTGGACTTACTTTCGGACTGAGTATGCGCTACTTGGGCGTTGCCCTCGGACAATCCATTGCATTGGGTACTTGTGCTGCATTTGGAACACTCTTTCCCGCCATTTTTGCCGGAAAAGATCTGTTTACAGGAGATGGATTGCTCTTGTTAATCGGTGTCAGCATCACATTGGCAGGTATAGCAGTCATCGGATTTGCAGGTGCTCTTCGTTCGAAAAACATGACTGACGAAGAAAAGAAAGCTGCTGTGAAAGAGTTTGCACTGACCAAAGGTCTGCTCGTAGCACTCCTGGCGGGTGTAATGAGTGCTTGTTTTGCTTTGGGACTCGATGCAGGAACTCCAATCAAAGAAGCTGCTTTGGCACAAGGTGTCGATCCGATATTTGCCGGACTTCCTGTTATCTTCCTGGTTACCTTCGGAGGTTTTCTAACAAATGCGGGCTATTGCATTCAGCAGAATATCAAGAATAAGTCGGGACATGAATATTTTTCTGTCAAAAAAGAGATCCTGATCAACAACTTATTATTTTGTGCTCTTGCAGGGGTCTTGTGGTATTCTCAGTTCTTCGGATTGGAAATGGGCAAAAGCTTCCTTACCGGATCACCCGTACTAATAGCCTTCTCCTGGAGCATCCTGATGTCACTAAATGTGACCTTCAGTAATGTCTGGGGAATTATTCTAAAAGAGTGGAAGGGTGTTGAACCAAAAACGATTGCCGTATTGGTAGTTGGTCTGTTGATTCTGATCTCCTCTATCATCGTCGTGGCAATGGCACAGAACTAACAAAAACATATAACAAATAATTCATAGTATGAAATCGATCATTGAACTTAATGCCGGACTAAAAAAGCAGATTGATGAAATCGCAGAAGTAGCCGGATATTTATGGCAGAGAGGTTGGGCTGAACGGAACGGCGGAAATATTTCAGTAAATGTGACCGATCTGATTCCTGAAGAGGCAAAAAGCTTTGCATCATTACAACAGGTAAAACTTCCCAAAGCATTCAATATAATTGCAAACAACTATTTCTATGTAACCGGAACAGGCAAAAGGATGCGATATGTGGCCACTAAACCAATGGAAAATGGAGCAATCATCCGTCTGAATGAGACGGGCGATGCCTATGATATAATTGCGGACCAACTGGTTATTCCAACATCCGAACTGGCATCTCACCTTAGCATGCATAGTTACATGCGAGAATTCAGAGATCCGAACATGAAGGTGGTTTGCCATACACACCCGACAGATCTGATTGCATTGACTCACAACAAACGTTTTCTTGAGCCAAACGTAATGGCACGGATCTTATGGTCAATGATTCCGGAAAGCCGCATTGTGGTACCCCGTGGCATAGGAATTGTTCCTTACAACGTACCGGGAACGATGGAACTGGCTGACGCTACCATTCTCGAACTTGAAAAGCACGATGTAGTCATGTGGGAAAAGCACGGCACATTGGCTGTCGGCGATGATATTATCGAAACATTTGACATGATTGATACCCTTTCCAAGTCTGCCCAGATCTATCTTTTATCAAAACAAGCCGGATTTGAGCCGGAAGGCATGACAAATCAGCAACTGGATGATCTGGTAGATCTCTTCAATCTCCCTGAATAATTAACTACTACAGTCAGAATTCACATGAGTCTTCTGACTGTAGTGTTTCTTCTATCTTCTAATCCATCACGAATTCCATGAAACAGCTATTAATACTGACATTATCTGCTCTTTCCATTCTAACAGGAAAAGCTCAAAACGCAATTCCATCTTCCGGAGCAACAAACGACAGAAGTATCACTCAGATTGACTCACGCACAAGAACTTATTTGCCTCCGACACGAATCCTGTGGAGCAATACAACCGGAGATGCTGCGATAACAGGAGCCGAAAACTTAGTACAGCCAGGAAATGGTCAATCGGAACTGGTACAGGGAAAACTCTGCCACATGACTAACGGAGCCACGGGACAAGCTTCCATCCTGCTTGATTTTGGAAGGGAACTTCAGGGCGGACTTCAGATTGTAACCGGCATGTCTGCCTCCAGAGATATAAAAGTACGAATACGCTACGGAGAATCGGCATCCGAAGCAATGTGTGAGATTGATGGAAAGAACGGCGCCACGAATGATCATGCCATACGCGATTTTAATCTTTCTCTGCCTTGGCTGGGTGTGGCTGAAACAGGTAACTCAGGTTTCCGGTTTGTTCGTATTGATTTAGTGGGTGAAAACGCAGATCTTTTGCTTAAAGAGGTAAGGGCTATTTTTACTTACAGAGATATTCCTTACAGAGGTTCGTTTCGTTGCAACGACGAACGCCTTAATAAAATATGGATGACCGGCGCCTATACAGTGCACCTCAATATGCAGGAATACCTGTGGGACGGTGTCAAACGTGACCGATTGGTATGGGTTGGCGATATGCATCCGGAAATCATGACCATCAATTCGGTATTTGGATACAACGAGGTAGTGCCTAAAAGTCTGGATCTGATCCGCGATATGACTCCTGTTCCGGAATGGATGAATGGCATTAGTTCGTATTCCATCTGGTGGTTACTGATCCATCGGGATTGGTATTACTATCAAGGAAATATCAAGTACCTGAAAGAACAACAGTCCTATCTGACCAAATTGCTGAATCATCTGATGACGAAAGTTGGAAATGATGGAAAAGAACAACTGGATGGTAATCGTTTTCTGGATTGGCCTTCCAGTGAAAATCAGAAAGGCGTCGATGCCGGACTTCAAGCGCTGATGGTACTTGCCATGGATGCCGGAAAAGAGTTGGCTAGCGCGCTGGAGGACAAAGAACTTGCCTCTCTTTGTGAGAAGACAGCAGTAAAACTCCGTTCCTACTCTCCAGATCCGAATGAGTCCAAACAAGGGGCTGCATTGATGTCTCTGGCAGGACTGACTAATCCGTCAAAAGCAGATAAGGCAATTCTCTCCAAAGGAGGAGCCAAAGGATTTTCTACTTTCTATGGCTACTATATGTTGCAAGCAATGGCAAAAGCCGGTAACTACCAAGGTTCACTGCAGATCATCCGTGACTATTGGGGAGCTATGATTGATCTGGGAGCGACAACATTCTGGGAAGACTTTAATATGGAATGGATTCCAGGATCATCCCGAATTGACGAACTGGTGCCGGAAGGGAAAACCGATATTCACAGCGCATATGGCAATTATTGCTACAAGGGATTCCGTCATAGTTTGTGTCATGGATGGGCTTCTGGTCCAACTTCCTGGCTAAGCGAACACGTATTGGGTGTAAAAGTAATCAAACCGGGTTGTAAAGTCGTGCGTATCCAGCCTCATCTGGGCGATTTATCATGGGTAGAAGGCAGCTTCCCAACACCCTATGGAGATATTAAAATAAGGCATGAAAAACGGCCGGATGGTACTATACAGTCGAAAATTGAGGCTCCGGCTGGAATTGAAATTATTAAATAGAGGAATACACCATGAAGAAAAGAACATATTTCACCCAGTCTCTTATCCTTTTATTAGGAGTTTTCTGGACAATCACCTCTTGTCAGGGAAAATCGAAGACACAGAATCTTTCGAATATAGAACAAGCTTTTCGTGATGTGCCCGAGTCATCCCAAATAGGTGTGTATTGGTACTGGATGTCTGACAATATATCCAAAGAGGGGGTCATTAAAGATCTTAAGGCGATGAAAGAGGCGGGTATCAACCGTGCATATATCGGCAATATCGCTCAACCTCCTTCGGATATTCCATTCGGGAAGGTAAAGATATTTACGGATGAATGGTGGGATATTATCCATACAGCATTGAAAACAGCCGGCGAACTGGATATCGAAATCGGCATATTCAATAGTCCGGGATGGAGCCAGTCTGGTGGACCATGGGTCAAACCGGAGCAAGCCATGCGCTATCTGACCTCAAGGAAACTATCAGTAAAAGGTCCGACACAACTCAATATTCCATTGCCTCCGATTCCTCTGGATGCTCAAGACGTAAGAACCATCGCCTATCCCGATCTTTCCGTTAAGCAAAAAGTTACCTTTAAAATGACATCGGATGGAAAGGGTGTCATTGATCTGACGGGTAACGCAGCCGATAGTGTTCGGAGCCTTATCGTCTCTTTCAAAGGACAACCTGTCGTCACAATGGGACATTTATATGTAAAAAAGGGGAATGCATACGATTCGATTCGCAGCATAGTTATCGACAGAAGCAATCCCGCACTCAATGTGGGTTTTGACCCGTATGCTCCTGTTGCCGTTTCCATTCCGGCAACCTATGGATCCGCTTTCCGTTTGATACTAAGTACCGGTAATGAAGCTGCAATCGAAAAGGTAACCCTCTCCTCCATTCCTTGTGTGGAACGTTATCCGGAGAAATCACTGGCGAAGATGTTTCAGACGCCGCTTCCCATGTGGAATGATTATCTCTGGGATAAACAGCCGGAAATCGGCGATACGAACCTGGTTATTAATCCCTCCAAGGTTATTGACCTCACAAGTAAAATAAGTAATGGTACTCTGTCATGGAGTGTGCCTAATGGTAACTGGACGATCATGCGTACCTATATGGTTCCAACCGGAGTAACAAATGCACCTGCCACGCCCGAAGGCACCGGACTGGAAGTGGACAAAATGAGCAAGAAACATATCGCCGCTCATTTCGACGCATTTATCGGAGAAATTCTTCGGCGGATACCGGAAAATGACCGCAAGTCTTTTAAAATTGTCGTTGAAGATAGTTATGAAACGGGCGGACAGAACTGGACTGACCAGATGATTGAGCTGTTTGAGAAACGCTATGGATATAATCCGATCCCTTTCATTCCTGTTATGGAAGGGCATGTGGTAGGTTCAAGTGATCTTTCCGATCGTTTCCTTTGGGATCTCAGGCGTTTTGTGGCAGACAAAGTCTCGAAGGATTACGTCGGTGGGTTGCGCGAAATAAGCAACAAACACGGGCTTACCACTTGGTTGGAAAACTATGGGCACTGGGGATTTCCCGGAGAGTTCCTGCAATATGGAGGGGAGTCTGATGAGATAGCCGGGGAGTTCTGGAGCGAAGGTTCTTTAGGAGATATTGAAAATCGTGCCGCCTCTTCCTGCGCTCATATATATGGTAAAAAGAAAGTATGGGCAGAATCATTTACCGCAGGCGGACCGGGATTCTCGCGTTATCCGGCGATCATGAAACAAAGAGGTGACCGTTTCTTTACAGAAGGGATCAACAGCACATTGCTTCACCTGTATATACAGCAGCCTGATGATCGGATGCCGGGAATAAGTGCCCCTTTCGGCAATGATTTTAACAGAAACAATACTTGGTTTTCTCATATGGATCTCTTTACAGACTACCTGAAAAGATGTAACTTCATGTTGCAGCAAGGTCGTTACATTGCTGATGTGGCTTACTTTATCGGCGAAGATGCTCCAAAGATGACAGGAGTTCGTACACCGGAAATACCCAAAGGTTATTCGTATGATTATATAAATGCAGAGGTATTGCAAAACTTTGCTTCAGTGAAGAACGGTATGTTAACCCTGAAGAGCGGTATGCAATACCGGGTACTGGTATTACCTCCGCTGAAGACAATGCGTCCGGATGTGCTCTGGATGATCAAGGAGTTGGTCAGCAAAGGGATGATTCTGTTGGGAGATGCACCCGAACAGTCACCAAGCATGGAGAATTATCCGGCTGCAGACCAATTAGTAGAGAGTATGGCTCGTGAAGTATGGGGATCATTTAGAGACTCAACAATCAAGCAGGTTGACTACGGGAAAGGGAAAGTCTATTCGGGAGTTTCGTTGGAAGAGCTTTTTCAGAATGAAGACCTGATTCCTGATTTTGATCTGAAAGGAACAAATGCGCCACTCTTGTATATCCACAGAACATACAGTGAAGGAGATATGTATTTTGTTTCCAATCAAAGTGGTGAAAAAGTAACAGCTGCTCCTGCCTTTAGAGTCACAGGAAGAATGCCCGAACTCTGGGTTCCGCAAACCGGCGAACAAAGAATGCTCCCAAAATTTGAGAGAACGGCAAATACAACGACAGTTCCGATTGAACTTGAAGCCTATGAAAGTGCCTTTATTATGTTTCGTAAGAAAGGTACGCCCAATAAGGAGTCCAAACAGGAAAACTATCCGTTCAAAGAGTACCTTGGTTTCACAAACACGCCCTGGGAGGTTCAGTTTGACGCAACAAAAGGAGGGCCCCAAAAAAGTGTAACGTTTGAAACGCTTACCGACTGGACTCAAAGTAAAGACTCAACGATTAAATACTATTCAGGCAAAGCAACCTACACCACCTACTTCACACTCAGCAACCTGCCGGAAGGAGAAATATATCTCGATCTGGGCAAAGTGATGGTCATGGCAAAAGTAAAACTGAACGGGAAAGAAGTCGGCGGAGTATGGACAGCTCCCTATAGACTGAACATCAGTAAACAGATCAAACGGGGAGAGAACAAGCTGGAAATAGAAGTTGTAAACAATTGGAAGAACCGTATCATCGGTGATCTGCGCCTGGAAGGATATAAACGAATCACTTCGACCAATGGAAAGGACTATAATGGAAACTCTGAATTGCAATCATCCGGACTTCTTGGTCCCGTTGAACTACAGGTATTCCACTATCAAATGATCAAATAGTTTTCCGAAAAACATCTGTATAAAGGAGAAATTTCTTCCGTATCTTTCCTCCGTTTCACATATATGAAACGGAGGAAAGATACGGATGAAAAAATGAATCCTCCCGTATGTTCCATTCGATTCGATAGAACAGAGATATCAAAGCATGAGATATACAGAATTAATTCGTACTTTTGTTTTGTCCGTTATACAAATTAATCTCATTCTTGCCATGAAGGAGTCTCGATTTGATCATCTAAAATATCTGTACATCAACTCTCAAGACGAAGAGTGGGGAATTGCAGTAACCACAGTGGGATATCAGTTCATCCCACCAGAGGGGCATTATCCGCAGTCGCTGCATCCCGATTCGTATAACTTCAAACCTCAATCCGGACGAATATTGAATGAATACCAGCTCGTCTATATTACCAAAGGCAGTGGTTATTTTTCATCGCAATCAGTTAAGGCCCAACATATCCATGCGGGAACAATGATTCTTCTGTTTCCGGGGGAGTGGCACAGTTACTACCCTGACAAGGACAGCGGATGGGATGAATATTGGGTCGGTTTTCGTGGCACCTATATAGACAATTGGGTGGAGAAGCATTTCTTCTCCAAAAAAGAGCCTTTACACCTCATCGGAGTGAGTGCAACCATCGTGAGTTTGTATGAAGATATCATACGCTATGCATCGCAGGAAAAGTCCGGCTTTCAGGAAATGATTTCAAGTATCGTGCTACACATTCTCGGCAGTGTCTATTATCGAGAGTGCAATAACTCCTTCAACAATTCGTACGCTGTAGATAAGATCAATGAAGCAAGGGTCTTAATGAAAAATCTTCAGGAGAAAGAACTATCCCCTGAACAGATAGCGACTGAAATTGGAGTTAGCTATTCCTGGTTCCGGCGCATGTTCAGAGAATACACGGGAACATCACCTGCCCAGTACCTGATACAGCAAAAGATATTACGAGCAAAAGAACTTTTGACCTCCACTACAAACTCAATTTCAGAGATTGCTTTTACCTTGAATTTTGAGAATACGGGACAGTTTTCCACTTTCTTCCGAAAAAAAGAGGGAGTTACTCCTTCGGAGTTCAGAAACCGGGTGCACTGAGTAGCTCACAGTAAAAAAAGGAAAGAGAGTAACAAGCGAAACAGCTGTTACTCTCTTTCCTTTTATATGAGGATCGATAAAAGAAATATAAGACGAGACGCTTAGTTCGCCACTTTCTTGGTAAAGACCATTGTAACCGTCGGATTAGAGAAAAGACCAAAAGACGCAGCTGCCGTCTCAATCTTACCATAAACCGGCGATTCTGTCAATCCATCTACTTTTGTTCCGAAAAGAGTCGACGTCATACTCGTGACATCAGCCACTTGCATGGCAACCTGCATCTGTGTCTCAGATATCGAGATTATTTTAAATGTGTACTCTTTGGTAGCAGCAGTCAGTTTGACTTTTCCGGTAGAGACTGCATAGGTATAGTTCACATTAATCATACTATTTACCAAACCTCCTAACAGACTACTCAAAGAGTTAGGATCAGAAGTAGCACTTTGCACTACTTTCTTGTTTATTATCCCTGTTTTATCCGATTTGTACGTCATCTCACTGTTATCAAACAGAGTCGAAACTGTTGTTATTATGGTAGCCGTATCCACAACAGCTCCTTGGCCGGAGAGACTTAGTAACAGTCCGGCGCTATAAGCTGTCTGATCCTCCTGGTAATCCCATGTACCAATAATTTTTTCACTGATTGTAGCCTCATCTTCCTGACAGCTCGTTGTTCCAACCAACAGTGCCATCACAATCATCACCTTCACAAAAGGATAAAATCGTTTCATTCTTCTGGTTTTATTCGTTCTTAATCATATTATCTGCCGCAAAAATAATCGTTTTATCACAAAGCAGGAAGACTCATCCCGTTAATCTTACGAAACATGTCCAATGCATACACGTCTGTCATACCCGACAGATAGTCCAGCGAACAGAGAATCTTTCCGTAAGCAGTTGGTGCATCGGTCTCATATTGTTGTGGTACTCTACGAAGAATAACTTTGGAATAAGCCTTTTCCGGATTAAATATGGCCTGCAAGGTATTATCCAGTATCGTAGTGATGATCTTATAACCAGCCAGTTCAATATCAATGACATCTTTCGAATGATAGATCTTGGCAAAAGCAATTTCTTCACAGGCTTCATATGCCTTTGCCACCTCATCAGACATCTGTTTGATAAGAGACTTCTCAAAGGTTCCGGCCAATATGGCTTCTTCATGCTCAACAAACACACGTGCACATTCATCCACCAGTTTGCCGATTACGCAGGAACGAAGATAGGCGACACGTTCATTCTCATCATCCACCATCTTCAATACCCTGTTAATACCCTCCAAACGTGCACCTGTAAAGAAATTACGGAAAAGGTTCAATGTTTCATCCGTCGTCAATAATTTCAGTTTATGAGCATCCTCAATATCCATGACCTGATAACAAATATCATCTGCCGCTTCCACCAGATAGACCAATGGATGACGCACATAGTGAGCAGGGTGATCGGACAGACAAATTATTCCCATCTCTTTTGCGATAGTGCGAAAGCTCTCCTGCTCAGTAAGAAAGAAGCCAAACTTCCCATTTTCATTGCATATGAGAGAAGAATATGGATATTTTACAATGGATCCAAGCGTGGAGTAGGTCATGGCAAATCCCCCTTTTCGACGTCCTCTGAACTGATGGGTAAGCAAACGGAAGGCATTCGCGTTTCCTTCAAAATGAATCAGATCGTGCCACTCTTCCGCACGAACGAGCGAAGCATATTTAGCTCCGTTTCCTTCCTGGAAATAGGCAGAAACAGCACTCTCACCCGAATGGCCAAAAGGAGGATTTCCAAGGTCATGAGCCAGACAAGCCGTAGAAACAATCGAGCCAATCTCTGCCAACTTGGGATGAAGAGACAACGGATATTTCTCCTGCAACTTTTGAGAAACCTGTGTACCCAATGAACGTCCAACACTTGAAACCTCAAGGCTATGGGTCAAACGATTATGAACAAAGACGCTGCCGGGAAGTGGAAAAACCTGGGTTTTATTTTGTAACCGTCTGAAGGGTGCCGAAAAGATCAAACGATCGTAATCTCTTTGAAATAAAGTGCGTTCATGAGAGTGCTCTTCCTGATAATCTTCCATCCCAAAGCGCTTAGCTGAGATGAGTTTCTCCCATTTCATTGATTCCATATCCATAATTTTATAAGTTTACAAAGTTAATTAATTAGGTTGATTCAGCCATCATCGAACTAAAAGTCTTTATTTGTTGGATTTTTAAATCAAAACAACTATGTTTGTTTTTTCAAGAACGATCATGATGAGTCCAATCCGTAAAATAATACTGTTTTATACCGAGGGGTTTCGAAGCATGAACCTTGGAAAGACGCTTTGGACTATTATTTTGATCAAACTGGCGATTATGTTCTTCATCCTAAGGATCTTCTTTTTCCCGGACTTCCTGAAAGAGAACAATAAAATTTCGCCGGAAGATAAACAAGATTACATTTCCTCTGAATTAATCAAACGCGCAAATCCTTAAATCCACCCACTATGAATGAAATAATCGATCCCTCTCTGATAGACTGGTCACGGGCGCAATTCGCTTTAACCGCCATGTATCATTGGCTATTTGTTCCCCTCACTCTCGGATTAGGTCTCATCATGGCTTTAATGGAAACTGCCTATTATGTGACCGGAGATCTTTTCTGGAAGCGTACGGTTAAGTTTTGGATGAAGTTGTTTGGTATTAATTTTGCCATAGGAGTAGCCACCGGAATCATTCTTGAATTTGAATTCGGCACAAACTGGAGCAATTATTCCTGGTTTGTGGGTGACATTTTCGGAGCGCCCTTGGCTATAGAAGGCATACTTGCCTTTTTTATGGAGTCCACCTTTGTCGCTGTGATGTATTTCGGATGGAACAAAGTGAGCAAGAAGTTTCACCTCGCATCCACATGGCTGACCATCATTGGAGCGACTCTCTCTGCCTGGTGGATCCTTGTAGCAAATGCCTGGATGCAATATCCTGTCGGCATGGAATTTAATCCCGATACAGTACGCAATGAGATGAATGACTTTATGGCGGTGGCCTTTTCGCCTGTCGCCATCAATAAGTTTATACACACTGTCCTTTCAGGTTGGGTATTAGGAGCAGCTTTTGTAGCCGGAATCAGTTTTTGGTTCCTGCTGAAGAAAAGGGAAACAGAGTTTGCCGTGGCTAGTTTGAAGATCGCGGCATGGTTTGGTTTGACAGCTTCCGTACTTTGCGCCATAGCCGGAGATGGTTCCGCTTACAATGTCGGCAGAGTACAACCGATGAAACTGGCAGCCATGGAAGCGCTCTATGAAGGACATACCCGACAGGGACTAATCGCCTTGGGGGTTGTCAATCCGGACAAGGTAGCATACAACGATTCTGTGCCTCCTGTACTACTAAAACTAGAAATACCCAACATGCTCTCCTGGCTTGTTGGCCGGAATATACAGACTTTTGTGCCGGGAATAAAAGATATTATTGATGGCGGATATCCAACGACACATGGTCCTGCCCTTTCTACTGCTGAAAAGATAAAGAAAGGTCGTATTGCCGTTGATGCTCTCGCACACTATCGGGAGGCAGTAAAGGAAGGAAATGCGGATAGAGCACAACTAAACCGGAACTTACTCAAGGAAAACTATCCTTACTTTGGATACGGCTATATCAACAAGCCCGAGGAACTGATACCCAATGTTCCACTCAACTTCTATGCTTTCCGCGTGATGGTGGGATTGGGCAGCTATTTTATTCTTTTCTTTGCATTGGTTCTGATTGCTTGTTACAAGAATAAATGGCTTTCCGGAAAGTTCTTCCAATGGGTTGGCATACTGACAATTCCATTGGCATATATCGCCGGAGAAGCCGGCTGGATTGTTGCAGAATCAGGTCGGCAACCCTGGGCGATTCAGGATGTTTTACCCAATAGTGCAGCGATCTCGCGGCTGGGTGTCTCCTCTGTTCAGACAACATTCTTTGTCTTCGTTGTATTATTTGCCGTTCTTCTTATTGCAGAGATACGAATCATGCTACGGGAAATCAAGAAAGGTCCGGAAGGAGAGCCAGTATAAACTTTTAAATCAACCCATCTATTATGAACACAACGCTTATTTTCTTACAGCAATACTGGTGGTTTATCATCTCTCTGCTAGGTGGACTGTTAGTCTTTCTTCTTTTCGTTCAGGGAGGGCAATCACTCCTCTTTTCGCTCGGAAAGAATGAACAGGAGCAGCGGATGCTACTCAATCTTACCGGACGTAAATGGGAATTCACATTTACCACACTTGTCACTTTTGGAGGAGCCTTCTTCGCCTCCTTTCCTCTCTTTTACTCAACAAGTTTTGGAGGTGCATACTGGGTCTGGATGTTGATTCTCCTCAGTTTTATTCTGCAAGCCGTTTCCTATGAATTTCAATCTCACAAAGGAAATGTATTAGGAAACAAAGTCTATCGTTACTTTTTGGTTTTTAACGGTTTTGCCGCACCTATTCTTCTCGGCACTGCTGTTGGTACATTTTTCAATGGTGCTTCGTTTGTGGTTGACAAAGGAGCGATCCTGTCGACATCCATGCCGGTCATCTCGTATTGGACCTCTCCCTGGCACGGACTGGAGGCTGTTGCTAATCCATGGAATGTAGCTCTTGGTCTGGCCGTCTTCTTTCTTGCCCGAATTCTTGGAACACTCTATTTCCTCAATTCCGTCTCCGAACAATCGATTATTGACAGATGCCGTAAATCACTTTTGCCTTACACCCTCCTGTTCCTTTTCTTCTTTCTGGCTTTTGTCGTTCACCTGCTTTTTGCGACCGGACTTGCTGTGAATCCAAAAGATGGAGTTATCTATCCCGAAGCATACAAATATCTTCACAATCTGATGGCTTTGCCGGCAGTCGCTCTTACTTTTGTGATCGGGGTATTGTGCGTACTGACTGGAATAATACGAACACTTATCTCCTCTTCCTATATCCGTGGAATCTGGTGGACAGGCTTTGGCACAATAGTAACCGTACTCGCGCTCTTTCTTTTAGCAGGATACAACAATACCGCCTATTACCCTTCACTCGTTGATATACAGAGTTCGCTGACTATTTTCAACAGTTCGTCAAGTTTGTTCACGTTAAAAGTAATGGCTTATGTAACTTTAATTATTCCTTTTGTGCTTGGTTATATATTCTATGCCTGGAGAGCGATTGATACGACAAAGATGAATGCTGACGAACTGAAAAACGAAGGACATTATTAATCATTATGCTGAATAGTTTTGAACCGGTCGTCAATCACGAAACTACCACTTTGATCATCGGAACAATGCCCGGAGTTGCTTCCTTAAACGCGCAGGAATATTATGCCAATAAGCGTAATGTTTTCTGGACGCTTGTGTTTGACATCCTCGGGGAGCCTCAGACGGAGAGGACTTATTCTGAAAGACTTCAAGTGCTATTAAGGCATCATATCGGACTTTGGGATAGTTTAGCTGCATGTGAGAGGGACGGGAGCCTTGACTCAAACATCCGGAAAGAGATACCCAATGACTTTCCCTCTCTTTTTTTGCAATATCCATCCATCAACAGACTTCTCTTTAACGGGCAGAGTAGTTATCGGTTTTTTGTGCAAGCGTATGGTGTTCCAAAAGCAATGGAATATCATGTCTTGCCATCCTCCAGTCCTGCCAATGCGATGAAAAATTATGCTGAGAAGAAGCTTCTCTGGCAAAAAGCATTGGACAAAAAAACGCTCCTGTGATTCGAAAAAGAAAAATCTTACCTCTCTATTAAAGAAAAAGACGTATTTTTGCGCTTCTAAATAAATGCTGAAACAATGGATGATACACTCATTATTTACAATACGCTGACCCGGAAGAAAGAAGTTTTCAAACCGATCAACTCTCCCTATGTGGGTATGTATGTTTGCGGACCAACAGTCTATGGTGATGCTCATTTAGGACATGCCCGCCCGGCTATTACTTTCGACCTGGTTTATCGTTATCTTTCTCACCTGGGATATAAAGTACGCTACGTGCGCAACATCACTGATGTGGGACATCTCGAACATGATGCGGATGAAGGAGAAGATAAGATTGCAAAGAAGGCAAGAATTGAACAGAAAGAACCGATGGAGATTGTTCAGTATTACTTGAACAGATACCACAAAAATATGGAGGCGCTGAATGTGCTTCCACCAAGTATTGAGCCTCATGCTTCCGGACACATCATTGAGCAAATCGCATTTGTTCAGCAGATTATGGATGCAGGCTATGCGTATGAAAGTGAAGGCTCTGTATACTTCGATGTTGAGAAGTACAACAAGAAGTACCACTATGGCAAACTCTCCGGAAGAAATATTGATGATATACTGGAATCCACACGCGAACTGGACGGTCAGTCTGAGAAACGTCGTTCCGTTGACTTTGCTCTGTGGAAGAAAGCTGCCCCTGAACATATCATGCATTGGCCGTCTCCCTGGAGTGAAGGTTTTCCCGGATGGCACATGGAATGCTCAGCCATGGGCACGAAGTATCTGGGTGAAGAGTTTGACATTCATGGTGGCGGCATGGATCTTGTCTTCCCGCATCACGAGTGCGAGATAGCTCAGTCTACAGCAGCGCTGGGAAAAGAGACTGTCCATTACTGGATGCACAATAACATGATTACGATCAACGGGCAAAAGATGGGGAAATCACTCGGTAACTTCATCACACTTGATGAGTTCTTTACCGGTAATCATCCGTTACTGACACAACCATTTGCACCCATGACCGTTCGCTTCTTTATTCTTCAGGCACATTACCGGAGCACCGTGGACTTTAGTTCTGAGGCTCTGCAAGCTTCAGAAAAAGGACTTCTTCGTCTGCTTGAGGGCTATGAACGGTTGAAGAATATCCAACCGGCAGCACAGTCGACGGTAGACACCAAAGGATTGCGTCAACGTTGCGAAGAAGCGATGTGCGACGACTTGAATAGTCCGATTGTCATCTCTCATCTGTTTGATGCGCTGAAGAGTGTCAATATCATCTCAGACGGAAAAGCAACCATCTCAAAAGAGGACTTAAGCGAACTGCAAAGCACCTTCAAGTTATTTATCGAAGACATTCTCGGCCTGCTCACCCAAAGAGAAGACTCCTCTTCTTTGCAAGCTTACAAAGGAGCTGTTGACTTACTGCTCAACATCCGCATGGAAGCAAAAGCAAGAAAAGACTGGGAGACTTCTGATAAGATACGCAACCAGCTGACTGCTCTCGGCTTTGATATCAAAGACAAGAAAGAGGGCTTTGAATGGAACCTGAACTAAAACAGCAGCGAATGGGTATCAAAGAGTTTATGAGCAATGACCGTTTTGCCAATTTTATCGGGGCAGAACTTCTGGAAGCAGCAAATGGTACAGCAACGGCCAAACTGACTATTAAGGAGCAACACCTGAACGGGGTGGATATTACGCAAGGAGGAGTCCTGTTTACCTTGGCTGACCTGGCTTTTGCTGCAGCCGCTAATTCAAGAGGGAAAGTCGCAGTCATGCTTACCTCTTCGGCTTCTTTTATCAAAGCGACAGCCTGTGGCGAAACAATCTACGCAAAAGCTTCAGAAATAAGTCTTCATAAAAGGATTGCGACATACCATATTGACATAAAGAATGAGAAGGGCGAGTTGATTTTCACACTGGAAGGAACAGCCTACCGCAAAGATATCGACTTGCCTCTTTGAAGAAAAAATAAAGAACTAAAACAGCTACATCGGGGAATGATAAACTTTGCTACCTGATCAAGAACACATTTTTTCCTGTCAGATGGCAAAAATTATCAGGCAAGTAACGGTGGATATGTAGGACACCCGCTATTAATCTGTTATATACAAAAAGGGAGTGGCTCAGAAAATTCTGAACCACTCCCTTTTTGTATACTTCTATTATATGTAAGTATTATAGCGCCGCGCTGATCTTCTCGGCAATAGTCTTAAACTGGTCTTCTGTCAGCTGAAGCTTCTTGTTGGTAAATAGCATGTCATTTTCATTGTCCAGTGGGATCAAATGAATATGGGCATGCGGAACCTGCAACCCAAGAACAGCCACTCCTACACGATTACAGGCTATTGCTTTTTTGATCGCTTTTGCCACTTTCCCTGCAAAAATGTGCATCTCTCCAAGCTCTTGTGGCTCAAGATCGAAAATGTAATCCACCTCTTTCTTTGGCACTACCAAAGTATGTCCGATTTTCAACGGACTGATGTCTAAAAACGCAAAGAAATGCTCATCCTCTGCAATCTTATAACAAGGAATCTCACCTTGGATAATTCTGCTGAATATGGTTGCCATACTGCCTCTTATTAAATAGAAATATCAACAACCTGAAACTCCATGATGCCGGAAGGCACCTTAACCTTCGCAGTTTCTCCCAGCTTTTTTCCCAACAATCCCTGCGCAATGGGTGTGGAAACAGAGAGCTTACCCTCACGAACATTCGCTTCACTTTCAGGAACAATAGTATAAACCATTGTCTGTCCATTAAGAACGTTCTTGATTGTAATCTTACTCATTATCTGAACCTCATCCGTGGTGACTTTACTTTGATCAATAATACGGGCACTGGAGAACAATGCCTTAAGACGAGCAATCCTGGATTCGAGTATACCCTGAGCTTCTTTAGCTGCATCATATTCCGCATTCTCAGATAAGTCTCCTTTATCACGGGCTTCAGCTATTTGCTGAATAATCTCCGGACGCTTCACACTTTCTAAATACTGAATTTCATCAACCAGCTTCTTGTAACCTTCATCAGTCATATAGCTTGCTGCCATAACTAAATCCCTCCTTTTATTTTAGTGAAAAAATATACAAAACAGAAAGAATTCCGGCGTATCGCAAGAACTCTTTCTGTTTTGTACCAATAACAACTTTGCAAATATAGATCTTAAATTCTGAAGGAACAAATATTTATACATGCTTTATAACACATTGTCTGATAAATGAGCCACTTAGTTCAATAATCTGGAAATACTGACTTCTATATCTTTTATCTGAACTTTGCTCTCAACAAGATCTCCTTCGCGATTAATCAGGAAATAAAACGGCAATTCTTTCACATTGTACTTTTGTACATAGGAAGACCGGTTGCTCATCTTTTCAAACACGCAAATCCAGGGGAGGTTGTCGGCAGTCACTTTCCAGAAGTGCTCGTCCTGATCCAGTGAGACCTGATAGATTTCAAAACCTTTCTCTTTGTATTTTTTGTATAACTCAGCCAATGCCATATTGTGAACCGGAGAAAGATTTGCCTGATAAGCAGTAAAGTCTAATAGAACAACTTTTCCTTTCAAAGACGACAAGCGAACCATTTTGCCGGAAAGATCAGGAAGTTCAATTTCGAAGCCTCCAATCACATTGTTCTGATCGGAAAGCGATCGGGCAATCTCATTTTTCTTTCGCATCGTGATTCCTTGGACGGTAATATCATGAAGGTATTTTGTTCGAGGAGATTTTGGATAAAATTGGTCAAAGTAAGTCGCAACAGCGGAATAGTATCTATTGTCCTCCTTGCTGTAGGGGATAAAGAGAGAATAGTTACCTACTCTCTGAAAAAGAACGAAATAAGAAGCCAGAGATTGGGGATGCTTTATGATCTCAGGTATCACTTCCTTTTTATGCTCATCAACCAACATACGCAACCGAACACTATAAAGAGAGTCATTCACTAATCCGGAGCTGTAGTCCGCAAGGAGCAGAGCTATCTTTTTCTCTGTCTCTCTTTGGCGTTGAATAAAAGATTGCAAGCGAACACTTTCTTCTGAGCCCTTGATTTTGACTGAATCCGGAGAAGTTTTTAGAGAGCCTTCGATATAAATTGTTCCGACAGAATCAAGAATCAAGGTAAAAGATGAATTTTTGCTCTTAAGAGTATAAAATTCGGGGTACTCTTGTTTCTGAATTTTAAAGCTGAACGAACCGTCTTTATCGACAACGACAGTATCAACAGGTTTATCACCTCCGATTTCAGATCGTTCCAACACCAATGTATCACCTTTCATATCAGATAGTTCTCCTTTTACAATCACTTTTGTTTTATTCTGGCAGGAGATAAAACTGATGAATATAAGAAGCACACAATATAAGAATCCTGTTCTTTTCATCTCTGTAAATTTTGAGATGCAAAGATACATTATAAAATTTTCGACAAAGAAAAAACGGCCATTTAATTGGACAAAAACAGTTGTGAAATGAAAAAATTCAAGCTAACATTCTGATTAGAAAAAAGTTTCAACTATCTTTGTACGAATTTATACAGAAGAAATAATAAGTATTTTATGATTAATCCAATTATTAAGACGATTGAACTTGGTGACGGAAGGACTATCACCATTGAAACCGGGAAATTGGCCAAACAAGCAGATGGATCAGTAATGGTCCGCATGGGCAACACCATGTTACTGGCAACTGTTTGTGCCGCAAAAGATGCAATTCCCGGTACTGATTTTATGCCTTTACAGGTTGAGTACAAAGAAAAGTTTTCTGCTTTCGGACGTTTTCCCGGAGGTTTTACCAAAAGAGAAGGCAGAGCTTCTGACTATGAAATTCTTACTTGTCGCTTGGTCGACCGTGCATTGCGCCCTCTGTTTCCCGATAATTACCATGCAGAGGTCTATGTAAACATCATACTTTTCTCTGCTGATGGTATTGATATACCTGATGCATTAGCCGGTTTGGCTGCCTCTGCTGCTCTTTCTGTTTCGGATATTCCGTTCAATGGACCTATCTCAGAAGTCAGAGTCGCTCGTGTGAATGGAGAATTTGTAATCAACCCAACTTACGATCAACTGGAAAAAGCCGATATGGACATCATGGTAGCTGCAACCTATGACAATATCATGATGGTTGAAGGCGAAATGAAAGAAGTTTCTGAGGCTGAACTGCTGGAAGCAATGAAAGTTGCCCACGAAGCGATTAAGGTTCATTGCAAAGCGCAGATGGAACTGACTGAGCTGGTTGGCAAAACTCAGAAACGCGAATATAATCACGAAGAAAACGATGAAGATCTTCGCAAGGCAGTGAAAGAAGCTTGCTATGATAAAGCGTATGCAATCGCTGCTTCCGGAAATAAAAACAAACATGAACGCGAAGATGCATTCAATGCAATCCGCGATGAATTTAAAGCACAACTTTCGGAAGAAGTTCTAGTCGAAAAAGGTTCTTTAATCGATCGTTACTATCACGACGTTGAGAAAGATGCAATGCGCCGTTGTATACTTGATGAAGGGAATCGTCTGGACGGTCGTAAGACGACAGAAATTCGTCCGATATGGTCTGAAGTAGGTTATCTTCCAGGTCCTCACGGATCAGCAATCTTCACTCGTGGTGAAACTCAGTCTCTGACTTCTGTCACATTGGGTACTAAGATGGATGAAAAGAAAATTGATAATGTACTGGATGCCGGAACAGAGAGATTCTTACTTCATTACAACTTCCCTCCATTCTCTACCGGTGAAGCAAAAGCACAAAGAGGTACAGGAAGACGTGAGATCGGTCATGGTCACTTGGCTTGGCGTGCTCTGAAAGAAGTGATTCCAGCTAATTACCCGTATGTTATCCGAATTGTTTCTGATATTCTTGAATCAAACGGTTCTTCTTCTATGGCAACTGTTTGCGCTGGAACATTAGCCTTAATGGATGCCGGCGTTCAAATAAAGAAACCAGTTTCTGGTATTGCAATGGGATTAATAAAGAATGCAGGAGAAGAAAAGTTTGCAGTTCTTTCTGATATTCTTGGCGATGAAGATCATCTTGGTGATATGGACTTCAAGGTAACCGGAACAAAAGATGGTATTACTGCTACTCAAATGGACATAAAGGTTGACGGACTTTCTTTTGAAATTTTAGAGAAAGCGTTGAACCAGGCGAAAGAAGGTCGTATGCATATCCTTGGTAAGATTGCAGAGACTATTACTGAACCACGTGCTGACTTAAAAGATCATGCTCCGCGTATTGAGATGATGACCATTCCTAAAGAATTTATTGGTGCGGTAATCGGCCCGGGTGGTAAAATCATTCAGGGAATGCAGGAAGAAACCGGAGCAACAATTACAATTGAAGAGATCGATGGCGTTGGTCGCATTGAAATTTCCGGTACAAACAGGAGATGTATTGACGCTGCTTTAGCTAAGATAAAAGGCATAGTTGCAATTCCTGAAGTCGGAGAAATATACAAAGGAAAAGTGCGTTCAATCATGCCTTATGGTGCTTTTGTAGAATTCCTTCCCGGTAAAGATGGATTGCTTCATATTTCAGAGATTGCATGGGAAAGACTGGAGACTGTTGAACAGGCAGGTATCAAAGAAGGAGAAGAAATCGAGGTAAAATTGCTTGAGGTTGATCCTAAAACCGGAAAATTTAAGCTGTCGCGGAAAGCAATGCTTCCACGTCCTCCGAAAGAAGAGAAAAAAGCATAAACTGTTTGCTTTAAACAAACACAGATAAAAGAGGCTGTCTCAAAATCAACATTGAGTCAGCCTCTTTTGTATAAACTAGAAAAATGATTTTTTTCAAAATAAATTCATCTGTTCAATTCTCAGGAATCGATTTATTGAGATTAGTTGATTTTAGAG
>JAQUTK010000027.1 GCA_028709785.1 Bacteroidales bacterium | reverse complement strand
ATTACATATATCTTGTCAGCTTTCATTGCTCTGACACTTTCGATGAAAGTTCAGTCAGGACAGCAAGCAAGCTTTAAAGCTATTGACAATAACAAAATAATAGCCATCGAAGAATGGGGAGTAATCACTAGTGTCCACTAAATGCTAAAATATTTTCCTATAACCAATTGGATTTATGCAATTTACAAGCGAATTTTTGTGTCCACGATTTGAATTCCCAGATTTACTCCATAAGAAAGAATTGAACCAATCTATATTGGTAAGTTGGGCTATACCCTATCAAGAGCCTACTCTCGCAAGTGTCTGAGATTGAAGATGAATTTTAATTATGTCTTAATTTCTTTTAGTGGACACTAGTGGGGAGTAATCATGAACAATGACTCCGCCAATTATGGACAACAAAGCTTTGAGAAAAGAAGTGATGGAACGATTACATCAAGCGGCACCTGGCACTTTGAAGGAGTGGATTGTCCCTATCAAGATGCGATAGTGACGATTACCGGCACAAGCTTTTCTTTTACTGCAACCGGCACGGCTGTCAATCCAAATGCTCCTGAAGGATATCAAACATCCCCATTTACACTTCAGGTACAAGGTGAAGCTTCCAATGGCACACATACTTCTACCTGGAGCATTAGTTTTACAACACCTAATTGGCCGCCCACTTTGCAAGGTGTTAGTTTAGCAACAAGAAAAACGGGAAGAGGCATTACGGCTGATAACAGTGGCCGGGAGTATGATTTTACCGAGAATGGCATTTTTTATGAGATAACGTCATTTACATCTCCATACACGGTGGCGGTCACGGTTGAAACAGCCAATGCAAACAGCTACTCGGGCGACATCACTATTCCTTCATCAGTCACGCATAACGAAAAGAACTATTTGGTCACTGCAATCGGAGAATATGCTTTTGCTGCTTCTACAAATCTCAGTTCGGTAACGATTCCTTCGTCTGTGACTGAAATAGGCGATGGTGCTTTTTGGGCATGCACTAATCTGTCAACGATTTCTATTCCGTCGTCGGTCGATTCCATAGGCAAAACGGTCTTTTATGGCTGTACATCATTAAATGGAATTAGTGTGGATGCTGCCAATAGCACTTTTAGCAGTGAAGATGGAATACTTTATAACAAAGACAAAACTACCTTACTTGTTTACCCGGCCGGCAAACCAGGTACCAGTTACACGATCTCTTCGTCTGTGGATACGATTGCGTCGCATGCTTTTGGCTATTGCAAAGGTCTGACTTCTATTGTGATTCCCAACACTGTTACCTTTATCACCGGAAATGCTTTCAGCGAATGTACAGGCTTGACCACCATGACAATACCGAGCTCTGTCACCTATCTGATTAATAATCCTTTTTATGGTTGCACGGGATTGACAGCTATCAATGTAGATCCGGCAAACGCATATAACACAAGTGTGGACGGCGTGCTGTATAAAAAGAACTTAGAGACCATCATCTGTTATCCTCCAAGCAAGCCGGGAAACAGTTATGTTATTCCGTCATCTGTCACCTATGTAAGAAGTGGAGCATTCATGAATTGTACAGGTCTAAAGACCGTTTCCATCCCTTCATCGGTAACAACAATTCGTTCAGAAGTATTTTCCGGTTGTACCAATCTGACTTCAATCTATGCTTATCCCACAACACCCGTAGATTTGAGTTCGGCGTATGAATCTTCTAACGATGTATTTACAGGTGTAGATACGATAAACTGTGTGCTACATGTACCTGCAGGATCAAAAGATCTGTATGCTGCTGCTGTTCAGTGGAAAGCATTTGTCAATATTGTGGAGGATGCTGATGCAGGTATCAATAATCCCTCGCTGTCAGATGTACAGGTAAGCGTACAAAGCGGACAGATGCTAATTAGCGGTGCCACTGTGGGAGACACGATTACTCTCTATTCGCTGCAAGGAGCCATTCTGTACAGCCAGAAAGCAGATAGTCCAATCGTGAAGATAAACTTGCCGGCACATGGTGCATATACAGTAAAAGTGGGCGAAAAGAGTGTCAAGGTGGTTTATTAATCACCACCTTGCCCTACATTTCGACTACCCGACAACGCCCTAATCGTTAGATTATCAAAAACGATTAGGTAGATTGCTGTTTCCAAACGTATGTATATATGTATGCGCCTGTAATCAGGTAAAGGTGAACAAATAGATCACACAACTTAATTACATCATTATGAAGAAACAGATACTTGTATTTTCTGCTCTGTGGGCATTGGCGGTTAGTTCGGCAATGGCTCAACTGGCAAACTCTTATCCCGCTGACAGGGGTATTGAGAAGGATCCGGATGTACTCTATGTAGAGAAGTTTGATGATGGAATGGAGAATATCCTCAGCCGTTATACCGATATTATCAACAAGGAGGGAATGTCTTTGGATACCGATGTACCGCCGGGAAGCAAGGACCCCTACTCTATCCGAATGACCAGCAAACAAGGTATAAACGAAGGGGGGCATCTTTTCAAACGTTTCAACAAGGGCTTTGACAGTACGGTCTATGTGCGTTACTATGTCAAGTATCCTGCACTATCCAAAGGATACTTTCATCACGAAGGAGTCTGGTTTGGTGGATATAATCCGGCTACGAATTGGCCGGATCCAAGGGCCGGAACCGGCGGACTGGGTGACAAACGGTTGAGTATCGCGTATGAGAATATGTGGCAGGGCGACTATCCGGGCATGGATACCTATCTCTACTGGGGAGATATGAAAGGGAGTGCCCGTGGACTCTATTACGGCAACGTGATGATTACACAGGGCCGCACCACGTGGGAAGGAGCTCCTACCGGTACACCACCGGTAGACACACTGGATCAATGGATGTGCGTGGAGATTATGATCAAACTCAACAACCCCGTCACCTCTTATAATGGAGAGCTGGCAATCTGGCAAAACGGAGTGAAAGTCGGCCACTGGGGACCAGGATTTCCAAATGGGTACTGGTATGCAGACAAGTGGGTCAACAGCCCTTCTCACCCTCCTTTTGAAGGTTTCCGGTGGCGTACAGACCCAAATTTGATCATCAATTGGGTCTGGTTTGAGTTCTATCACGACAAAAAGGATGCGCCATCCAGTTATATCAAGTTTGATCATCTCGTAATGGCAAGAAAATACATTGGACCACTTAAACTCTCTACACATGAAAAGAAGTAATCAGTACTGTTTCTCGTCCCTCATTCGCTATAGTAAGTTCTTTCTCTTACTGCTCACTTTTATAAGCATCGGCAGATTATCTGCACAGGAGCTCGTCACCTTTCCGGCTACAGATAGTATTCCTCATAATGATGACTTCTCAGTCAAGGTTCGGGTGCCCGGCGGACAATGGCAAGATCTGTACGAATATGAAGTGCAGGTGGATATGCACAAAGTGCAAAAATCGTCTATAGTGACGTTTGATTTTAAAGGAACTGTTGAGGTCTCGGTTACCTGCAATAAAACAACGGTAAAAGATGCAAGAATCCGTCCGCTCTCTTATCAAATGGAGCCGCTGGTAAATGGCAATACGATAAACTTCACGCTCAGTAAACCCTGCAATCTATCGTTGGAGGTGAACGGGGATATCTTTCATAATCTGCATATTTTCACCAATCTGCCTGAGACAGACAAGCCTTCAGCAAAGGATACTTCCATCATCTATTTCGCTCCCGGTTTTCACACGGTTAAAGGGGGCGTACTATCTATTCCAAGCGGAAAGACACTCTACCTCGCGGGTGGGGCCGTACTCAAAGCCAAACTAAGCTGTGTGAATGTAAAAAATGTACGGATATGCGGTCGTGGCATCATCTACAAACCCAGCAATGGAGGCGACATCAACTATTCAAGCGATGTGAAGGTGGAAGATCTGATCTTTATAAATCCGAGATACAACACGCTGACTCTCGGACAATCTTCTAATATAAGTATCAAGAATATCCGATCGTTCAGTTCGCAGGGTTGGGGCGATGGCATCGATCTGTTTTGCTGTGATAATGTGCTGGTTGAGGGTCTCTTCATGCGCAACTCTGATGATTGTATTGCCGTCTATTGTCATCGTTGGGATTTTTACGGCGATTGTAAAAACGTGATTGTACGCAACTCTTCTCTCTGGGCAGATGTCGCTCATCCAATACTGATCGGCACACATGGTAATCCGGAACCCGGCAAAGGAGAGACACTGGAGAACATGATATTTTCAAATATTGATATCCTCAATCAGGATGAACTTCAGCTGGATTATCAGGGATGCATGAGCATCAACGTCTCGGATGGAAACAGGGCACGCAACATTCGGTTTGAGGATATCCGGGTGGAAGATATCGAACTCGGACAGCTGTTCAATCTCAGAGTCGCTTACAACAAGAAATACGCTAAGGCACCGGGTAGTGGCATTGAGAATATACTCTTCAAAAACATTACTTATAAAGGCACCCGCGCTAATATCTCCTTGATTCAAGGATATGATGAGTCACACGCAATCAAAAACATTGTTTTTGAGAATCTGAATATCAACGGACAAATCATAAAAGACGGAGTGAAGAAGCGTGGCTACATGCAGCTTGCTGATGTAGCTAATATCTTCATTGGCACGCATGTAGAAGGTGTTGAATTTCGCGGAAGTGAGGATCAGTCCTTAAAAAAATGATATTCTAGCATCCTAAACAGCTCCTTTCACTCCTATCGGTTTAACGTTACAGGATTTCTATCTTTTATCAAATTATTGATAGTCAATAATATCTATATTTGGTAAGTAAGTTGCTAATTGTTGGTAGAGTGGCTTTTTTTCATTACTTTTGTACAGGCTTCTTCAGAGCCTGCACAATGAATGAGACAACTTAAAATCAGCAGAAGCATCACTTCGCGCGAGAGTGAGGCATTAGACAAGTATCTGGTCGAAATCGGTCATGAGGAAATGGTTAGCATAAACGAAGAGGTTGAATTAGCTCTTCGCATCCGCAAGGGCGATGAAGTCGCCTTCGATAAACTGGTACGGGCAAACCTGCGATTTGTTGTCTCAGTTGCCAAACAATATCAAGGTCACGGAATACCACTTACCGACCTGATCAACGAGGGCAACATGGGATTAATTACAGCTGCCCGCAAATTTGATGAAACAAGAGGCTTCCGTTTTATAAGTTATGCTGTCTGGTGGATTCGCCAGAGTATTATGCAATCCATCGCACAGCAAGGTCGGATGATCCGGTTGCCTTTAAATCAGATAGGTTGTGTCTCAAAGCTCCACAAGGCAACCATAAAGTTTGAACAAGAAAACCAGCGCAAACCTTCTGTTGACGAGCTCAGCGAGGTAACAGGAATACCAGAAGATCAGATCACCCAACTGACTCAATCCTCCGGGTCTACGGTTTCTGTCGATAAGTCATTTGTTGATGGCGAAGATACTAATCTCCTGGATATACTGGCTGACAAGTCAAACAATTCTCCTGATTCTTCGCTTGTGAAAGAGTCATTGATAAAAGATGTAAATGCGCTGCTTGGTTCCATACTGAATGACAGGGAACAATCCGTATTGCGTATGTTCTTTGGTATCGGTGAGAGTGCCAGATCACTGGAAGAAATCAGTATAGAAATGAATCTTACCCGCGAACGGGTAAGACAGATCAAGGAAAAAGCAATCAAACAGATCAAGCAAAGCGAACGAAAAAACATACTCCTGGCTTATCTCGGATAACAAATAAATAAAAAGTTGTACAGATCTTTGTACGTAAAATAATATCGTTACCTTTGCATCATCACTGTTAGGGGTGCTCTTTCAAAAAGAGCTGAGATTATACCCTTGAACCTGATATGTTGTAATTGACATCGGAGGGAAACGGAATATTTTCATGGTAATATTATAAATAATATAAGTTATTACAAAAGCCGTTTCGTACTGTACGAAGCGGCTTTTGTGTTTAAACAAGAACAAAAAACAATCTGTATGATCAACATTCAAAACCTGGTACGGGATGTACAACTTGTCAGAGAAAAGTCTCCCCTTATTCATAACATTACCAACTATGTTGTAATGAATAACACGGCCAATGCTTTGCTGGCAATCGGAGCTTCCCCTGTGATGGCTCATAGCATAGATGAAGTGGTAGAAATGACGGGTATCGCTTCTGCATTGGTACTCAATATCGGAACGCTAGATGCCGAATGGGTCGATTCTATGGTATTGGCAGGCAAGACTGCCTCCCTGAAAAACATACCTGTCGTGTTTGATCCAGTAGGTGCCGGAGCTACCTCCTATCGCACGAAAGTATGCAAACGAATCATAGAGGAATGCAAACCCTCCATCATCAGAGGAAATGCGTCAGAGATTCTTGCTTTATGTCATGCCAATACTCAGACGAAAGGGGTGGATAGTACTGCTTCTTCAGACTCGGCACTCGACTCTGCCAAGGCATTAGCATTACTGACACGTTCAGTCGTTGTGATCAGCGGACCCACTGACTACATCACAGATGGCATTCAGGTGAATACGGTTGAGAACGGCAATTCCATGATGGCGCGTGTCACTGGGATGGGATGTACTTCTACAGCTGTAGTAGGTGCTTTTGCGGCAATCAACAAGAATGTTTTGGAAGCAGCTACTCATGGAATGGCGGTCATGAGTATCGCAGGTGAGATTGCGGCATTCAGATCACCGGGCACAGGTAGCTTGCAGGTTAACTTTCTCGACGAACTCTATCGTCTGAATGAAGAGACGATTCAAATGACAATTAAACAACCAGCTTCTGATGAAATCCTTTGACCTGAGCTTATATCTGGTGACAGATCGTTCGCTGGCACTCGACCGTTCGTTGGAGTATGTCGTGGAAGAAGCTGTGCAAGGTGGCATTAGCATGGTACAACTCAGAGAGAAGGATTGTACGACCAAAGAGTTTTACGAACTGGCAATGCGTTTGAAAAAGGTGCTTGAGCCGTATCATGTTCCTCTCATTATCAATGACAGAGTGGATATTGCTCTGGCTTGCGATGCAGAAGGGGTGCATATCGGACAAAGTGATATGCCGTATGCCATTGCCCGCAAACTGCTGGGTAAAGAGAAGATCATTGGTCTCTCCGTTGAAAACCTGCAAGATGCGATTGATGCCAATGCTTTTGATATTGATTATATTGGTATCTCACCCGTCTTCAATACGGCAACCAAAACAGATACAGCCACTGCACTTGGTTTGGAGGGCGTTCATGATATCACTCAGATATCAAGGCATCCGGCTGTGGGCATCGGTGGTATTCATCCCTCCAATGCGGGAGATATTATTACTGCAGGAGCAGTCGGTATCTCAGTTGTGTCAGCTATCATGTCGGCAGTCAGCCCCAGAGATGCTGCTTCACAACTGAGAAGTATCATTGATAAAGTCAGATCCTGAAAAGAATAAAAGAGAAAACGGCAAGTAGGTTTGATCTCCTGCTTTGCCGCTTCTGTTTGAGAGAGTTCTGTCTGAATACTATTTTTTCGTATTTGCCAGATACTTATTCAGCACGTCTGCCAGGTCAGATGCGTTAATTGGTTTGATAAGGTAATCATCAAATACATCCTTGTATTTTTCTTTCTCCATCGCCAAAGCAGTCTGCGCGATAATCGGTAAGTCTGCACGGAATCGTTTAATAATCTGAGCAGCAGTATGTCCATCCATAACCGGCATCTTAATATCCATCAATACCATTTTGACATCGTCATTATCTTTGCATAGCTGTACAGCATCTTCACCATTCTCAGCAAAAAGGAGCTTGAAATCATATTTTTTGAGCAATTGAGTCAGGTATTTCAGTCCCACGGGATCATCTTCAGCGATCAATATAGTAGCCGGACTACTTATAGAATTACGTTCATGAATAGCGTTTGACGGTTCATCTTCAGACACATCCAAAACTCTTATTAAATTATATGGCAATGTAAAGAAGAAGGTCGATCCCACTCCAAGCTCTGATTCTGCCCACAGTTTACCGCCCAACATTTCAACGTACGCTTTTGATATGGCCAAACCGAGTCCGGAGCCCTGAATGCCATTTGACAAATGAGTATCCACTTGCTGAAAACGTTCAAACACTGTTGTTAGCTTATCCGTAGGAATTCCTCTTCCGGTATCCTTACAGTAGAATTGAATCATTTGGTCTTTTACAACATATCCAAAAGCAATACTTCCTTGTTTTGTAAACTTAATAGCATTCTTAATAAGATTAGTCAATACTGCATACACTTTCTCACGATCTGTACGGATAAGAGCCAAATCATTCTCCAAAGGACAATGTATAGAGAAGTCTAGCCCTTTCTGTTTGGCCTCTAGTTTGAAGAAGTTGTAGATAAAACTCAACTGATCATTAATATTTGATTCAGAAAGCGATATCTTCATCTGACCGGATTCTACTTTTGAGATGTCGATCAGATCATTGATGATACTCAACATACGGCGCCCGCTGGTTTCAATAATATCAATGTATTCCTTTTGTTCCTCAGGAGAAAGCTTTGCCTCTTTCAGCAGATCAGCAAAACCTAAGATACCATTCATCGGGGTACGGATCTCATGGCTCATATTAGCTAGAAAAGCCGACTTCAGACGTTCACTTTCTTCCGCGGCTTCTTTGGCTTTCACTAATTCTGCTTCCATCTCCTTTCGTGCTGTTATATCTTCTTTTACAGCGACAAAATGAGTAATCAAACCTTCCTGGTCTTTGATTGGAGAAATAGAAGCAGACTCCCAATACAGTTTTCCATTCTTCTTTATGTTATGAAATTCGCCTTTCCATGTCATTCCGGAAGTTATAGTTGCCCATAAGTCTTCATAAAACCCGACAGAATGTTCTCCAGACTTCAGAATCCTTGGATTGTTGCCTATCGCTTCCTCTAATGTGTATCCGGTAACATCAGTAAATCCAGGGTTCACATACTCAATAGTACCATTCACATCTGTGATCACAATGCTGGCAGCACTTTGTCGTACAGCCTCCGACAACTGCAAAATTTTCAACTCACTCCGTTTTCGGTCGGTAACATCCACAAATGTAACAGCAAACTGATGCTGCCCGGGCGAAAATACACGAACAACAAAATACCTGTTTCTGCTTTTGGAATACAACTCAACCAATAGAGGAGCTTCACCTTTAGTTACGCCAATGCACGCGTCAAGCCATCGTTGTTCTATGTCGGGTAAAACTTTGTTGACAGAACGACCAATAACATCTATTGCGCGCAATGACAAGAGTTTCTCGAAAGCTGGATTCACTTCCTGAAAATAAGAGGTGAAGAATTTGCCATCAGAATCAGGAATGATCTCCATAAGGGCAAATCCTGTCGTCATATTTTCAAACAATGAACGATATTTCTGTTCGTTTTTGCGTAATGCCTGTTCTATTCTTTTGTCTTCAGTGATATCATGACCAATTCCATTAAATTCAACGACCGTGCCAGAATCATCTGTTAATATCAATACATCTGAGGCGTAAAACCGCCAGTCACCGTTATGATGCCTGATTCGATACTCAAAGTATAAGTTTGACTCAGGAGTTTCACCATACTTTATTAATGAGTGTTCTAAAAGTGGTTTATCTTCCGGATGAATAAATTCCAGAAAAGAATGTCCCTCCATATCACTGACCTGATATCCCAAAAGGTATTTACATGCTGGAGAAACAAATGTAAAAAAGCCATCTTTATCCAACTTATAGAAAATCTCGTGGCTATTTTCTATAAACAAGCGATAAAAATCCTCAATATCCTGTATGGTTGCTATTTTCATCTGCGAATGATCTTTCTTATTCTGCATTATTTCTTTCATCTTTCGTGGAATTATTTTAGGGCATACATTACGAATGAGATAATCAGGGATCTATACTACAAATAAAAGCAATATTCTACGTAAAAACAACTTTTCGGAATAAAAACAGAATTTACAATATCAGAAAAAAAAGATGTGTGATTCTGAGATTATTCCTCGAGCTTATATACTTCTGTGCCTGCCAATAAAAAACATCCAATTCCATAATCTTCAAAGTCCGGTTGATGCTCGTAAGTTACAGGTTGCCCATCACTTGGTTGTTTGCCGGTGCCTTGTACATAACCAAGAAATCCGTTCGGATGAACGGCTTCTTTTGCCATTGCATTCCATGCATTCAGGAGCACCGGAAGATATTCACTGCGTTTGAGAAAACCCTGATTAATACCCCATGCCATACCATAGACAAACAGGGAAGTACCTGTAACTTCCTTTCCTCCAAAATCGCCCGCATCGTGCAGACTTGCATACCAATATCCATCCGGTTGCTGGCACTTTTTCAATGCCTTGCTCATCGCAATAAAATCTTTCAGGTAGTCAGTCCGATGTTTTTCATCAGTAGGAATCTCCATAATCACACGTGCCAATGCAGCATAAACCCACCCATTGCCACGCGACCAATAACAGTTTTTTCCATTAGGAGTTGTATAAGGTGGCAGAAAGTCTTTATCTCTCCACCACAAACCCTCTTTCGGATTGTAAAGACCGCGACCCGCGATATCATTACGGGTAAAACAATACATTTTCCACATCTTATCGTAGTAACGTGTATCATTGAGCGTAGTACCCAGTTTGGCAAACACAGGCATACCCATCTGAATGGCATCAATCCAGGTCCAGTCACCTACTTGCGGCGTGTTGATTAGCATCTCCATACAACTCTTAATGGATGCTATCTTTTCCGGCTGCGGAGCTATACGATAAAGATCAATATAGGTTTGTCCGCAACATTGGTCATCCGCATTACGGGTACTACTCTGATTATTCAGTCCCCATTTATGAAAGTTTGCCCAGTTAATTGCGTAGTCGTAATAAGTCTGTCGCGGCAAAATAGCATAGAGAGACATTAATCCCTCGTAATAAACTCCACGTGTCCAGATATGGCTGGGGCGCACTTTCCCCACATTGGAAGGCGCCGAAAAATCAGCATATTTTTGCATGAAATAATCATTTACAGAAACCACTGTACGCAAAGTTTCCGTACGGTTTGGCAATTGTTGCGCCCGCGAAACGGTAACAGCAAAAAAAGAACTGCACAGAAGGAGGAGAGAAAATGTTTTCATAGTCATAGCATTTATAATCAAGCGTCCAATGGTGCAAATATAAACAAAAAAAGGTTCACAACCTAAAGTCATGAACCTTTTCCATATAGATGGCAAAATGTCTAAAACAAATACTGTGAACTTATGGATTCATGTTCAATGTTGCGACGAATTGTATCTGCAAACATATCAGAAACAGAAAGAACTTTCACTTTACTGCATTTATTAGCGTATGGGATACTGTCCGTAAAAACAATCTCTTCCAGAGCAGAGTTTTGCACTCTCTCAGAAGCAGGATCGCTCATCACTGCATGACTTGCCAACGCACGTACACTCAATGCACCATTAGATATCATCAGGTCGGCAGCTCTGGTAATTGTACCGGCTGTATCTACCATATCATCTATCAACACAACATTCTTTCCTTTCACATCACCAATGATACGCATGCTTGCAATCTCATTCGCTTTGAGTCTGGACTTATGGCAAAGCACCATGGGTACATCAAAATACTTGGCATAAGAGTCAGCTCTTTTGGAGCCTCCCACATCCGGAGCAGCAATTACCAGTTCCTCGAGTTTCAAAGATGCAATATAAGGCGCAAAAATGGTAGAAGCATACAGATGATCTACCGGACAATCAAAGAAACCCTGAATCTGATCAGCATGTAAATCCATTGTCATGATGCGCTCCACACCAGCCACTCGAAGTAAATCAGCAATCAGTTTAGCACCGATTGCAACTCTGGGTTTGTCTTTACGATCCTGGCGTGCCCATCCAAAATAAGGCATTACAGCACATATCGACTTCGCTGACGCTCTTTTCGCGGCATCAATCATTAACAACAACTCCATCAGGTTGTCGCTATTTGGAAATGTGGATTGAACAAGATAAATCTCCATTCCACGTATGGATTCTTCAAAGGAGACAGAAAACTCCCCGTCAGCAAAATGAGTGATGCTCAGATTACCGAGCTCTACACCCATACTTTTAGCTATTTTCTCTGCAACATAGCGGGAATTTGTTCCCGAAAAGATCTTGAATGGTGCGTCCATTTTTACTATTTAAAATATTTGACACGAAGGTAATTATTCTATTTCTATTAAAGTACAAAAAAAGGACGCTTTTTTAAAGCTGTCCTCTTTTAAGTTTCTCTCCCAAGACTTTGAGCATGTCGTCAGTCATGGATTCGAGATCATACTGAGGGGCCCATCCCCACTCCTCTCGCGCCGCTTTATCGCACAACGAGTTTGGCCAGGAATTAGCTATTTTCTCTTTCAACGGATCCACCTGATATTCCATTTCAAAGGTCGGAATGCGCTTCTTGATTGCCTGATAAATCATTTCCGGTTCAAAGCTCATTGCTGCAATGTTAAATGCATTCCGATGAATCAACTTATCAGCCGGTGCTTCCATTAACTTGACGCAGGCATTCAATGCGTCCGGCATGTACATCATGTCCATATATGTTCCCTGAGGGATTGGGCAGACAAATCTTTCACCCTTGACAGCCGCATAATAGATGTCTACCGCATAGTCAGTAGTTCCGCCACCGGGAGCTGTCACATTGGAGATGATTCCGGGGAAACGCACGGCGCGGGTATCCACTCCGTATTTATTAAAATAATAATCGCTGAGCAACTCAGTGGTTACTTTGGTAACGCCATACATGGTCAGCGGACGTTGCACCGTATCCTGTGGGGTATTGTCCGCTGGAGTTGCCGGTCCGAAAGATCCGATAGAGCTGGGTGTAAACACCGCACACTTTTGATCTTTTGCAACTTCCAATACATTAAACAGACCATCGATACCAATTTTCCAGGCAAGCAATGGTTTTGCTTCAGCAACAACTGAAAGCAAAGCAGCCAGATTGTAGATTGTATCAATCTGGTACTTGACGACACAATTCTGAATGTTTTCTTTTGACGTTACATCAACGATTTCAGCTGGTCCTGATTCCTTCAGTTCACCTTTTGGTTCACATCCCGGAATATAGCCGGCAATCACATGATCATTTCCATAGCGTTTGCGAAGTTCCATCGTTAACTCCGAACCAATCTGTCCGGTAGATCCGATTACAAGGATATTTTTCATAAATATAAAATATGTATATAAGATAGGATTTTCAGCCCGCAAAATTAGTCATTCCTCTTCAAACGAAATAATGTTTCGAGCAATTCTTCTCAAAAAGAGAATTAATTTTACAAACCTTTCCCTTTCAACAAAAGAATGTCTAATTTTGAGGCCGTTTTAAAAAACAATCTAAACTCTAAGAAATATGTACGGAAAATTTAAGAATTATCTGACTGACGAACTATCCGCTATTCAGGAAGCCGGTTTATTTAAAAATGAACGGGTCATCACCTCTCCTCAGGGAGCCGCAATCACTGTGGGAAACGGACAAGAAGTGCTCAACTTTTGCGCGAACAATTACCTCGGACTTTCTAACCATCCTCGTCTGATTGCTGCTGCTAAGAAAGCGATGGACGAACGTGGTTACGGTATGTCCTCCGTTCGTTTTATCTGTGGCACCCAAGACACGCACAAGGAATTGGAAGCTGCGATCACGGATTTTTTCAAGACGGAAGACACCATTCTTTACGCAGCTTGCTTTGATGCCAACGGGGGTGTGTTTGAACCCTTGTTGAGCGAACAGGATGCGATCATCTCTGATTCACTCAACCATGCTTCCATCATTGACGGAGTTCGTCTTTGCAAAGCAAAACGCTATCGGTATGCCAATGCAGATATGGCAGACCTCGAAAAACAGTTGCAGGATGCACAGGAACAACGTTTTCGTCTGATTGTTACAGATGGTGTATTCTCGATGGACGGCAATGTGGCTCCGATGGATAAGATCTGTGACCTTGCGGAGAAATATGACGCTATGGTTATGGTTGATGAGTCGCACTCTGCAGGAGTGGTCGGTCAAACAGGGCGTGGTGTCAGCGAAAAGTTTAACACCTATGGACGTGTGGATATCTATACCGGTACGCTGGGTAAATCCTTTGGTGGTGCTGTCGGTGGGTTTACTACCGGTCGCAAAGAGATCATCGACATGCTTCGTCAGCGCTCTCGTCCGTATCTATTCTCCAACTCCATTCCTCCGATGGTGGCTGCTGCCGGTACAGAGGTTTTCAATATGCTGAAGGAAAACAATGATATTCACGACAAACTGGTCAAAAACGTTGAATACTTCCGCACCCGGATGATCGATGCCGGATTTGATATACTCCCTACCCAATCGGCTATCTGCGCGGTGATGCTTTACGATGCCAAACTATCGCAAGATATGGCTGCCGAACTGCAGAAAGAAGGAATCTATGTCACCGGTTTCTATTATCCCGTAGTGCCAAAAGGTAAAGCGCGTATCCGCGTACAAATATCAGCTGCTCACGAACTGGAACACCTGGACAAATGCATCGCTGCCTTCATTAAGATTGGCACTCAATTGGGTGTCTTAAAATAAGAATGACTGAACAGACATTACATAGCTGTACTTTGCTGGGATACGAACTTCTGAACTCGTATCCCGGCATTGTTCATTTTGTAACGACCCGTAGCGGTGGTTGCAGCAAAGGTACTTATGATTCGCTAAACCTCACTCCTTACACGGGCGATGATCCAGTGCATGTGGCAGAAAACAGAAGACGCTTGTGCCGGGCAATCGGCATAGAAGAAAGCAGACTCATTCTCCCCTATCAGACACACAGCACCCATCTGTTGAACATTGACGCAGACTTTCTCTCACTATCTGAAGAAGAGCAACATGTCAAACTTCAGGGGGTTGATGGAGTGATCACTGCCCTGACTGATCTTTGTGTCTCTGTTTCCACGGCAGACTGCATCCCCATCTTGATGTACGACCACGAACACAAAGTCGTTGCAGCAGTTCATGCCGGCTGGCGGGGTACCGTTCAAAAGATTGCGGTCTTAGCCTTGCAAAAGATGGGCGCACTCTTTGGCACCCGTCCGGACCAACTCCTTGTCGGCTTCGGTCCGGGTATCTCACAAGAAGCCTTCGAAGTCGGTCCCGAAGTATTTGACACATTCAAGACAGCCGGATTTCCCATGGCGCATATCACCCAATGGCACAGCGGATCAGGAAAGTACCACATCGATCTGTGGGAAGCCAACCGCTGGCAATTGCTGCAAGCAGGAGTACCCGACTCACAGATGGAATGTGCCGGACTCTGTAGCTGGAAAAATGAAGAGAGGCTTTTCTCCGCCCGTCGCCTCGGCATCAAATCGGGTCGCACACTCTCAGGAATTATGATGCGACAAAACTAATAAGTTGAACTATGTTTAAAATATCAGTAAGCGAAGAATTCAAGGTGGCTTGTCCACATTTTAAAGGAGCGGCACTCTTTGCCTCCATCACCAACAGTGCGCACCATCCGATGCTTTGGCAAGAGATAAGCACCTTTGAAGCTTGGTTTCGTTCCCATTACAAGATCGAAGATATAAATAAGCGTCCCACGATACAGGCCACACGCGAAGGTTACAAAGCCACAGGAAAAGATCCCAACCGCTACCGTCCCGCAGCAGAAGCACTCTGTCGTCGCGTGCTCCGTGGTTTGCCACTCTATGAAGTAAGCACGGCTGTTGACCTCATTAACCTGCTCTCACTGGAGAGCGGCTATTCTATCGGCGGATTTGATGCAGATAAGTTTGAAGGAGATTCGCTCGTGCTTGGCATCGGTTTGAAAGACGAACCGTATGAAGGTATTGGCAGAGGCGAACTTAACATTGAGGGTATGCCTGTTTATCGCGACGCCGTCGGTGGTGTAGGTACGCCGACCAGCGACAATGAGCGAACCAAACTATCCGAAGAGAGTACACACCTTCTGATGATTATCAATAGTTACAGTGGCGAAGAAGGTCTCGAAGAGGCAGTCAGTGAAGCCATCCGCCTACTCACCCTCTATGTCGGAGCCAGTGATGTACAGGTCGGTCTGTTTGGAGCGGCAAACTAGTCATCACTGCGAAAAAGCAACAAGCATACCTGCTACCCACATAAATGCCCGACACCATGAAAAGCAGTGCCGGGCATCTTCTATATATTTCGATAGTTTATCGATTGCCGATCAGAAAGCCTTCACCAGGATCGCTCTGCTAATATCCAACGTCAGATCACCTGTTTCCGAAAGAGCAGTCAGGCCATGCTCACCAAGCTGTTCAACAATCAGATCAATCTTATCTGCTGTCACTCCATAGTCAGAAAGATGTGTCTTGATGCCCAGACTTTCAAAGAAACTTCTGGTCTTGAGGATAGCGAGCTCTATTTTCTCGTCTTCACTGCCACCGCTGATATGCCATACACGATCCGCATACTGAAGCAGTTTGGTGCGTTTCTTGTCGCGTCTTACCTCCAGCAACGCCGGATAAACGATGGCTAACGTCTGTCCATGATCAATGCCAAAAAGAGCTGTCAGTTCGTGTCCGATCATGTGAGTAGTCCAATCCTGCGGTACTCCAACTCCCACAATTCCATTCAGTGCCATAGTAGCACTCCATACCAGATTAGCACGGGCATCATAGTTTTCAGGTTCAGCAACCGTTGTCTCACCAATCTCAATCAAAGTTTGGAGCAATCCTTCAGCCAGACGATCCTGTACCTTCGCATCCACCGGATAGGTGATATACTGCTCAACTGTATGGATAAACGTATCCACTATTCCATTGGCAACCTGAATCTTTGGGAGCGTAAACGTAATCGTCGGATCCAAGACGGAAAACCGGGGAAAAGCAAGTTCGCACATCACCGGAAACTTTCCGTGTTCAAAGCTGATCACTGCGCCATCATTCATTTCAGAACCTGTGGCAGGCAGTGTCAATACGGTGCCAAATGGCACAACCTTACTCACTACATCCAAAGAAATAGACCTAAAACCAAACTTAAGCAAGTCGCTCGGATCACCGTTGTAATTGGAAGCAAGCGTAATGAACTTCGTTCCATCTATCACAGAGCCGCCGCCAACAGCAAGGATGTAATCTATTTTCTCACTGCGCACAACATCCACCGCTTTTATCAATGTCTCGTAACGTGGATTGGGCTCAATTCCTCCAAATTCAATCACCTCTCTATCGCCAAGAATGGTTCTGATCTTATCGATCAGGCCGCTCCTTTTCGCACTACCACCCCCAAAAGTTATCAACACCCTGGCAGTAGCCGGGATATTCTTATCAATAACCTCTATTTTGTTTTTACCAAAGAAAATCCGTGTCGGATTATAAAATTCAAAGTTGTACATGTTTTATCTCCTATATTTTAAGTCATTCTATCTCTTCATTACTTCCCGTTTGCTTCCTTCCATTCATCCACTGTATAATTCAGGTAACGGTTGATCGGCTGTAGCAGTTTCAGTCTTTCAACACATCTCTCCACGACATCACTACCTTCAAAGAAGCCCTCATCAACAAAACTTGCCGGAGAATAATGCTTATACTTAAGCCATTCACCCTCGGCAAAGTCAGTAGGAAAACCGGCAGGCACCTTCTTCAGTTTCTCTCCAAACAAGGAATAGTAGCGTGAAAACTCCGGTGCTTTGATAATTTCTTTAAACTCTTCAATAGAGCCATAGATATCGTTGCGTATTGCCTTTATCAATGCAGGATCTACATCGTAAACGCCACCGGCAAAGAATGATTCTCCCGGTTGCATGTGCACATAGTATCCTCCATACGGACTGCTCTTGCCGCCTTTGCACATATAAGCACCCATGTATATTTTGTAAGGTCTTTTATCCGGTGAGAATCGCAGGTCACGATAGATCCGAAACACGCAATTCTTCACTTGCAGTCCCATAATCTCCGGATCAAAGTGACTGATACCTTTTATCAGTTCCCCGACAAACGCTTCAAACATCTCTTTGGCTTCGAGATATCTGTCTTTATTCTCCTGAAACCATTCCCGGTTATTATTCACTTCAAGTTCTTTCAGAAAATCAAAAATCAGTTTCATAGATTGTACCTATTTGATGCTAAAGTGCAAAGATACTTACAAACACATTTTAAATTATCAGCTATGACTCTAATTCTTGTTAATTTCAAATCATACACACATCGTTAAAACAAAACTCGAAGAAAAAATACTATTTTTGCACAAAAATGTGGTTTTAGTGCATAGAAATTACAGTTTCATATATCAAAACCACTCATAAGTATCAATCTAATATCATTAAACCACATTTTAATCAAATATTTAAAACTATGCAACCATTTAACGAAGCTCTCTCCCTTATGGTAGTGGGAATGATTACTGTTTTTTTTATCCTTTTCTCAATTGTACTTATTGGAGATATATTAATCAGACTTTGTAATAAATATCTTCCTGAAGAAGTACTTGAAATCAAAACAAAGAAATCACAAAGCCCCTCAAACAATACCCATGCCGCCATAAAGGCAGCCATAACTTTGGCAACTAAAGGCAAAGGCACGGTTACAGATATCACAAAAATTTAAGCGAATTCACTACAAAATGGAAAAAGAAATTAAGTTCTCATTAGTATATCGGGACATGTGGCAAAGTTCCGGTAAGTACATGCCACGTGTTGATCAGTTAGTTAGAGTTGCTCCCGAAATCATCAAAATGGGTTGTTTTGCACGCGTTGAAACAAATGGAGGTGGATTTGAACAAATCAATCTACTCTTTGGCGAGAATCCCAATATTGCAGTTCGCCAATGGTGTCGCCCTTTTAACGAAGCCGGTATTCAGACTCACATGTTAGACCGTTCATTAAATGGTTTGCGCATGAGCCCTGTTCCTGCCGATGTTCGCAAACTTTTTTACAAAGTAAAGAAAGCGCAGGGAACTGACATTACCCGCTGTTTTTGCGGACTCAACGACCCACGCAATATTATTGCTTCTATTAAATATGCGAAAGAAGCAGGAATGATAGCGCAAGCTACTTTGTCAATTACAGTTTCGGAAGTTCACAACATTAAATATTATTGCGATTTAGCTGATGAGCTGATCAAAAACGGTGCTGATGAAATTTGTCTGAAAGATATGGCAGGTATTGGTCGTCCGGCCACGCTTGGCAAAATTGTAAAGTATATTAAAGAGAAGAATCCCAAAATCATTGTCCAGTATCATGGTCAAACCGGTCCCGGCTTTACACCTGCTTCAATTTTAGAAGTTTGCCGTAATGGTTGCGATATTATTGATGTGGGCATGGAACCATTATCATGGGGAACCGGACATGCAGATGTGATCATGGTACGCGAAATGCTCGAAGATGCCGGTTTTAAAGTTCCCAAAATAGATATGGCTGCATACATGCGTGCCAGAGCTCTTACGCAGGAATTTATGGACGATTTTCTGGGCTATTTTATTCCTGAATCAAATCGCCGTCTACAATCATTGCTTATCGCATCTGGTTTGCCGGGTGGAATGATGGGCAGTCTGATGAACGATCTGAAAGACAACCTTGTAAGTGTAAATAAATCATTGGCAAAAAGAGGCGAAGCCGAATTGACTATTGATGAGCTTCTTATTAAACTATTTGATGAAGTAGCTTACGTATGGCCGCGTGTAGGTTATCCACCTTTAGTTACTCCTTTTTCACAATATGTAAAAAACCTGGCTATGTTCAACCTGATGCAACTTACCAAAGGAAAAGAGCGTTGGACAATGATTGCCGATAATATCTGGGACATGATATTGGGCAAAGCCGGAAAGCTACCGGGAGATGTTGATCCAGTCATTAAGAATCTGGCAAAAGAGCAAGGACGCGAATTCTATACCGGTGACCCACAAGCACTATATCCAGACAAGCTCGATGTCTTTAAAGCTGAGATGAAGGAAAAAGGCTGGGACTTTGGTCCAGATGACGAAGAATTATTTGAGCTTGCAATGCACCCCGAACAATACCGTGCATTCAAATCAGGCAAAGCCAAAGCTGATTTCGAAATCGAATTAGCTCTGCAAAAAGAAAAAGCGAAAAAGTGCAAAGAAGGCACTCCGGCACCCATTGAGGAACAAAGCGTTCAAGTAGAAGTAAACGGAGAGAAGTTTCTCGTAAAAATTAGTTACACTGACGCTAAATCAGATATTGAAGCAAAATCAGAATCAGTTCCAACAACTCCGATCATTTCATCTGATAAAGTAAAGCAGATTGTAGCTCCACTCGAAGGCAAATTTTATCTGACCAATAGTTCGTCAGAAACAGCTGTGAAAGTTGGCGATGTTATTAAAAAAGGAGATTTGCTTTGCTATATTGAATCAATGAAAACATATAATGCTATTTCATCAGAATCGGATGGAAAGGTAATTGAGATTTGCTTTAACAATAGCGATTCAGTTCAAGAAGATGATGTATTATTTAAACTCCAATAAAGATGCAGGAAATATTATCTAAATTATATGACATGACAGCTCTGGGAGGATTCTCCTATCAGGTAGCGATCATGTGGCTTATTGCATTTATACTACTTTATTTGGGTATTCGTAAAGGATACGAACCTTTACTACTTGTTCCCATTGCCTTTGGTGTACTTTTAGCAAATTTTCCCGGCGGAGGAATGGGAATAGTTCCAGCCGAGAATATCACTTTAGAGGGTGGCCGGTACAAAAACCTGTTCGAGATTGCTCATGAATACGGAATCATGAACTATTTGTATTATGGGTTAATCAAAACCGGATTTCTTCCTCCTATTATTTTTATGGGAGTAGGCGCATTAACCGATTTTGGTCCCATGCTCCGTAACTTGAAACTGGCCATATTTGGTGCCGCGGCGCAGATCGGTATCTTTTCGGTTCTTTTGGTGGCTGTACTTCTGGGATTTACGATCAAAGAAGCAGCTTCTCTTGGAATCATTGGTGGAGCCGATGGACCTACAGCCATTTATACGACTATTAAACTAGCACCACATCTGTTAGGACCTATTGCCATAGCAGCATATTCATACATGGCGCTTGTTCCGGTAATTATTCCTTTGGTTGCCAATTTGTTAATGACCAAAAAGGAGTTTAAGATCAATATGCGCGAAATGGATAAACTATATCCTCCCAAACATAAAATTAAAAATCTGAAAGCTCTCAAAATCATTTTCCCAATAGTTTTGGGTGTAATAACGGCAATTTTTGTTCCTTCATCAGTACCGTTGTTAGGAATGCTTCTATTTGGTAACCTAGTGAAAGAAATTGGAACAGCCACTTTCCGTTTAGCTGATGCAGCTACCGGTGCTATCATGAACACTGCAACCATCTTTTTGGGTTTGACAGTTGGAGCTACAATGACATCTGACGTATTTCTATCGCCAAAAACACTTGGAATTGTGGTTGGAGGTTTTATTGCATTTGCCGTATCAATTGCAGGTGGTATTATCGCAGTAAAGATTTACAATCTTTTTGCTAAAAAGAAAATTAACCCATTGATTGGGGCTACCGGCTTAAGTGCTGTACCAATGGCCTCACGTGTGGCAAACGAGATGGCTCTAAAACACGACTCGGGCAATCATATATTGCAATACTGCATGGCCAGTAATATTTCCGGAGTGATTGGTTCCGCAGTTGCTGCCGGTGTGCTTATTTCATTTTTATCGTAACATCGTTTTTCTTTTAAATTTTAATCAGGGGTAACTTTCATAAACAAAGTTGCCCCTGATTTGTACAATAACTAACAGAGGTTGTTACTCATTTTATATAAATACTTATATTTGTCCCTTCATAAAAGAATTCAAACCAACTACAAAACAATTATCCATGAAAAAAAGACTTTTAACGCTGGCGGTTCTTGGTCTCTCGATTACCGCTAACATACTGGCACAAAGCCGTAAAGAGTATTTACTGGAGAAGAACTGGAAGTTTGTCCGCACAGACGATCCGGCTCAAAAAGATCCGTCATACGACGACAGTAAGTGGCAAACCGTCACCGTTCCTCATGACTGGGCAATCTACGGACCATTCAGTTCGAGTAACGACAAACAGCATGTGGCGATTGTACAAGATGGACAAAAAGAAGCTACCGAACAAGCAGGTCGTACCGGTGGACTTCCCTTCGTGGGTGTCGGCTGGTACAGAAACACCGGCAACCTGCCCGCTTATGAAGCAGGCAAACGTGTCAGTCTGCTTTTTGATGGAGCCATGTCCAAAGCACAGGTCTTCGTCAACGGTAAAAAAGTCGGAGAATGGCCTTACGGATACAACTCCTTCTTTTTCGATATTACCGATTTCCTCAACAAGGACAACACGCCCAACACACTCGCTGTCCGTCTTGAAAACCATTCCGAGCAGTCACGCTGGTACCCGGGGGCAGGACTCTATCGTTATGTGCATGTTATCCAGACCAGCGATGTACATATCCCGATCTGGGGCACTTTTATCACTACGCCAACCGTAAAGAAGGAGTATGCTAAAGTGAATATCCGTACGAAAGTGGAAGGAAACAACGCTTCCATAAGATCGCTCAAATTGTCTACCGAAATCATCGATCCCTCCGGAAATATGGCCTACAAAACAGAGAATTCAGTGCCTTCGGAAGATGACCTCGAGTTTATTCAGGACATAAGGTTACCCAACCCACAGCTCTGGACATTGGATAAACCGGCGCTTTACAAAGCGGTGTCCAAACTATATGCCGATGACAAACTGGTGGATGAATACACCACTACGTTTGGTATACGCACCATCGCAATCGTACCCGACCAGGGCTTCTTCCTCAACGGTAAGAAAGTGTTGTTTCAAGGCGTATGCAACCACCACGACTTAGGTCCATTGGGTGGAGCTGTCAACGAAGCAGCCATTCGCCGTCAGGTGCGTATCTTGAAAGATATGGGTGCAAATGCCATCCGCACCTCTCACAACATGCCGGCACCCGAACTGGTCAAAGCGTGCGACGAGATGGGTATGATGCTCATGCCGGAAAGCTTTGACGAATGGGTTCATAGGAAAGTGGGCTACGGTTATCACCTGTACTTTGAACAATGGGCAGAGAAAGACATCGTCAACCTCGTCCGTCATTATCGCAATAATCCGTCGGTAGTGATGTGGAGCATTGGTAATGAAGTGCCCGATCAGGGTGATTCTGACAAGGGACCGAAACGCGCTCTTTTCCTGCAAAATATCTGTCACCGCGAAGATCCTACCCGTCCCGTGACCCAGGGAATGGACAATGCAGGTACCGTTATCAAAAACAACTTTGCGGCCGTCATGGATGTTCCCGGCTTTAATTACCGTCTCCAGTTCTATCAGGAAGGCTATAAAAAACTGCCTCAGGGAGTTATACTTGGAGCAGAAACAGCATCGACTCTCAGTTCGCGGGGTGTCTATAAATTTCCTGTGCAACGAAAAGCAGGGGCTATGTACGACGACAATCAAGCCTCTTCTTATGACCTCGAACATTGTGGCTGGTCTAACCTCCCCGATGATGACTATATCCAACACGAAGATCTCCCCTATTGCATGGGTGAATTTGTATGGACAGGCTTTGATTATCTTGGCGAGCCCACTCCTTATTATTCCAACTGGCCAAGTCACAGTTCGCTCTTTGGAATCATTGATTTAGCCGGTATTCCTAAAGATCGTTACTTCCTCTATCGGAGCCACTGGAACAAATCGTCCGAGACGTTACACATCCTTCCTCATTGGAACTGGAAAGGTCGTGAAGGTGAAGTGACCCCGATCTTTGTGTACACCAACTACCCTTCCGCCGAACTTTTCATCAACGGTAAGAGTCAGGGCAAACGGACCAAAGATCTCACCATCAATATTGACAGCAGCGATACAGATGCCGCCCGAAAGAACCTCGACCGTCAGAAACGTTACCGTCTGATGTGGATGGATACGAAGTACGAACCGGGCACAGTCAAAGTCGTGGCATACGATGCCAACGGAAAGGCTGTCGCAGAGAAAGTCATGAAGACCGCAGGTACCCCGTACAAGATCGTGTTGGAAGCCGACCGGACTCAGATCGCAGCCGATGGCAAGGATATCTCTTTCGTCAATGTGAAGATCGTTGATAAGGATGGTAATTTCTGCCCTACGGAAGATCGCGAAATATCGTTCAAGGTCAAAGGCGCCGGCATATTCAAAGCGGTAGCCAATGGTGATGCCACCAATCTGCAATCCTTCCAGGCTCCTCACATGAAACTTTTCAGCGGACAGCTCACCGCGCTTGTACAAAGTGCGGAACAAGCCGGAACCGTGACGCTTGAGGCAACAGCCAAAGGTGTGAAAGCGGGAAAGATTACGATCGAAGTGAAGTAAGTAAATCTTCCGATAATGCCAGACGGCGGCAAGCGAGACGAAGGGTCTGCTTGCCGCCGTTCTTATTATTGATCCGGCAAAAAGTCTCGTTTCATACTATCCATAGATTGTTTGAAAAATATCTCATTTTATTTGCTCTAAAATTTTGATATTCAGAATCTTTTTCTGAACCTTTGTGATATCAAAATAATATCATATTAACAACGAAACTTATGAAAACAAAAGAAGAAGCTTTTAGTGGAGTAAAATTATCTGGCATTCCTATGTTGCTTCTTAATTTTCTCCTTTTGATTGGAATTGTTACCGTCTTTATTTGGGGTTTCAGTTCAAATGAAATTTCAAAAACATCCACAATTGTTTTGACGATTGCGGATGTCTTTCTGCTCATTATAAACATAATTATCTGGACAGGATTTATGCAAATTGAGCCTAATGAGGCAAGAGTTATGATTTTCTTCGGAAAGTACGAAGGCACGGTAAAGGAAAATGGTTTCTTTTGGGTTAATCCTTTCTATACCGTAAAGAAACTGACCTTAAGAGCACGTAATTTAGATGCTGACCCGATTAAAGTGAACGATAAAACAGGAAATCCGGTTATGATCGGTGTAGTTGTGGTATGGCGTGTGTCTGATACCTACAAAGCTTCATTTGACATTGACAATGCATCTATGAATGTTCTTCCGGCACCCGGCACAGCGATTGATAATATCGGACAAAAGATGAAGTCGTACGAGAATTTTGTTAAAGTACAAAGTGATGCCGCTTTACGAAATGTTGCGGGCATGTATAATTATGATCAAACGGGCCAAGGTAAAGAAGATGAAATTACGTTGCGATCGAGCGGAGAGGAAATAAATGAGATTTTAGAAACGCAATTAAATTTACGTTTGTCGATTGCCGGAATTGAAGTGGTGGAAGCTCGCATTAATTACCTGGCCTACGCTGCGGAAATTGCAGCTGTAATGCTACGACGTCAGCAAGCAGATGCTATTATTTCCGCACGGGAAAAAATCGTGGAAGGTGCTGTTGGAATGGTTAAAATGGCATTAACAAAACTTTCTGATGATGGAATTGTTCTTTTGGATGAGGATAAGAAAGCAGCTATGGTGAGCAATTTATTGGTTGTATTGTGTAGTGAAGAATCTGCACAGCCGGTCATTAACACCGGAACCTTACATCAATGATAAACCGTTTTCCATTTTGATTGAGATATTAATGATGTAGATTGTTTTTGTTGTGGCAAAAGAAATAAAAAATAAAAACTTCGTGTTGCGTATTGACGCAGAAGTGATGGAGGCTATTGAAAAGTGGGCTGCGGAGGAGTTTCGCAGTACGAACGGACAGATTCTCTATATACTCGATCAGGCATTACAAAAGAGTGGTCGGATACGAAAACGTAAAATAACCGACAAATAATAGTAATACTTCAGATAATGCCAGACGGCGGCAAGCAGACCTTTCGTCTGCTTGCCGCCGTTCTTTTATCATTTTCTTTTTTCCATATCATTCTGTTTCTCTTCAAGTGGCGAAGTCACAGGCAAGTTTTTCTCTCGGTTTATAGAACCATTTTTGGTGATTCTGATACCCTCTAACAGGATAGAGGAAGGACAAATGATGGAAGTTAGTCCCACGTCATCAGACCAGTTGAAAGCATCCTGCTCAGATGAAATACCCGCTATCTTTTTCATCTGTTGAATATTTATTCTCGGTAGAGGAGCTCCTCGAACAAGTTGTTCACTACCATCGGCTACGTTTACCTTGTATATTTGCAATGGTGCAATAGACTCTCCACGAACTATATATGCATAATCATACCCTTCCTCTATAGCAAGCCGAATCAACTCTTTTTTGAGCTGACTTTTTGTTTCTCCCTCTGTGACATCAAAGCGGACTACTCCTGGACGCAATATAATGGCACCTCCGTTCGTATAAGCCTTGCCAGATAACGCAGGCCGGACATGTCCATTGGAAAGAGGTGTCTTTAGCGTAGGGATCCGTCCGTTTGCCACATTACGTAAGATACCATTCTCAACCATGACCATCTTTTCAGGAGGAACTACTCCTTCGGCATCCACCTCATACGCTCCAAACAATTTCTTTCCTTTAAATTCTTTCAAGCCCGGTTCACTGGTGACAGTCATATTTTTAGGCAGGATTTTACGGTTCATACAATCTTCCATGGTTTCACTGTCGCTACTAATTAAAGGTGTTCTGTAGCCCGTCATTCCGGTTTTTTCATATAAGAAATCATGAAACATGTAAGCAACTACCAATCCTTCAAAAAGTACCGGGCCATCATACGTCTCGTTCACTTTTGGAGCATTCTTTAAGGCAATGGCAAGTTGAGCTATTTTTTCAGCTGCCCGTATCAGGGAGTCTTTTGATGGTAGGTCCGCATCATTCAACTCATTGTATCCCACATTGCATGAAATATCTCCTCCATCTTCTGTTCGAATGCCTGCGCCCAATCTTAAGTGAGAGTAATCTTGAGGATACACGATTTTAGTTCCTTCACTACTCTGATAATACATATCAGTGGAAGTCACACTAACTATAGCCCAACCATTGATAAGATCTTTATATTTTGTAAATACAGAAGAAACCTCTTGCAGAGTCTCCTTCCAGTACTCTTTTCGGTTGAAAGACTGGTTGAATCGATGCTCCACTTTTTTTTCTATCGGTGTAATTCTCGAAAAATCATCCAATGCTTCCATCTCGGGAGATACATTTATCTGCTGCCATTTCATCATTTTTAGATCATATTCTTTTGCGGCATTTTTGTAGGCATCGTCACTTGCCAACCAGAGTATCCGTCGTATTTCATTGTAGTTGCAGTCGTAAGGGAACAATCCGAAATAGTTGTTATTGGACTTCTGATAATATGGCTCTGAATAATTGATATTTGAACGGTGATAATCACCAACCTGCAAATCCACACGATAGGTATAGCTGCATGATGGATTTTCCGTTCGGTCTTCATAACCACCAAAAGTAGAGCAAAAGGAATAGTTTCTGGACTTTCCTATTGTATATGCCATAAAAAACGGTTTTTGCATGCCAGGCAGAGAGAGTGAGTCCATCGAACGTTTCAGTTCATCACCCATTGCCTTGAAAATCATCGCTTCCTGCTCCTTTTGTGCATCAATCGAAGTAAAAGAAGTACAGATTATAATAGAGAACAATAAAAATTTGAGTTTCATGATTACTTGGATTCTTTAGGTTGAGTACTATTCGGTCGTGCAAGAATCGGATTCTTTTCGTTGGACTTAGCAGCTTTCTGCGTTTCAATAACACGCACAAAAAGCTCCGGAGAGATGGCAGTAACAGGAACACTTCCTGACTCGGCGCCACAAATGCCGGTAAAGATACCGGGCTTATCACCCACTTCACTGATCTGTGAAAACATTGAAAGAGGAGTACCGATCAGATTGACACCACGCACCAGCTCATCAGGCCGTCCGTCGACATAAATACGATACACTTCCAAAGGAGTTATATTGAATGCATTCGGATTGAATCGTCCGGTTTGGGTTACTCCTCCAGATACCTTTACAAAATAATATCCATACTCCTTACCTTGCTTTTTTGCTTCCTCCTTTAGTAGAGTTCGAAGTTCCTCACTGGTCTTTGGAGCTGAAGTCGAAACAATCAGATTGGACTGACGGGTTACCGGAGTTGCTCCCGGAGCTGCCCGACCATGTCCGTTGGATACGGGGAAGCCTTCAATTGGAGTTCGTGACATCAAAAAACCCTTCAGAACTCCATTTGTCACTACATCCACCTTTTGCGACTTTACGCCCTCATCATCATACAGATACGATCCGTTCAGATCCTCTCCTTTGAAGGAAGAAATTGTCGGATCCATGATGACAGAAACATCAGCCGGAAGTACCAGTTCGCCTACTTTCTTCTTGAATGTCTGTCCGTCATTTTCGTTCTTCAAACGTTGACCTTCTATGCGATGACCAAATATCTCATGGAAGAAAACGCCTGAAGCCTCCGGAGCAAGAATGGCCGGTCCGGTATATGAATCCACAGAGGGAGCCTTGCGAAGTTTGACTAACTTCTCAGCCAGTTCGCGTGTCTCTTTGAGGATTGTTTTATGGTCCGTTATTCCCTCCGGAGTATAGGCAAAGTATGAGAGATATAGAGGTAGCTTCATGCCGTCATCAGCCACCACTTCCGCCTGAATATTAAGACGGGCATAACGTAGATTTTGTGCGATCTCACTCCCTTCCGTAGAGACAAAGTATTTCCGCCAGTACTGAAAACTGAACGATGCTTCTCCTGTGCGGATCTCCGGATACTCCTTAAAAATCGCCGAATACTCTTTGATGCGTTGTTCCCAACGAGCTGTGTCAAAACGTAACTGTTTCTCAGAAAGCTTCTTCTCCACATATTTTACGGTGGTCTCCTTTGAGAAGTCGTCCGCTTTATCTTCATTTGCAACTCTTGTCTTGCTATTTGTTTGTATTGAGCTCAATTTCTGGGTATTGTTAGACCATGCCTGCCGAGTTGTACTCCAGATTCCCATCTTTGTAGCATCACCATTATTATCTTCCTGAGGAAGTGCTCTATATTCAACAGGTAAGTATCGTAATTCTGATGTATTGTGATAACTGTCTATTTGGTAGGAACCGATCCGTACCATAGGAGTAAAAATCTTGTTGCGAGTTCCTTGTGTCTTCAATTGAAGACTACCAAAACTTGCAGTCGCAGAAGCCTGGGAGAGATCATCCACGCGATATGAAATGAAATAAGGTACAGACTCTCCATTTGCCTTAAGTTGCTCGGTTTCCCGCTGCAGTTCGCTTTTTAAGATGGATAAAAGCTGATCTTCACCGCGTGTTTCTCTCGTAAAAACGAAGCTAATTGCCAAGATGAGAAGAAATGAAACATTTCGTTTTTTCATTGTATATGATTTTTTAATATAACAGCGCGTCAAAGTTAATATAAATCTAAATATACATAGACACTTTTATTAGTAAAATCAAATTATATTATCAATTAACAATTTAAGCCTTGCTTCAAAGATACGAAGGAAACCTCGTGAGGGGCTCGTCTGTCTGTTATTATAGTTTCTCTGTTGGTTTTTTGAGTTTTGAACTTAAGATCAGTAAAAACGTACTATTTATCTACACCCTTACATCTTTATCTATGAATCCATTCGTCCTTATCAATGAATTAAAACGTCTTGATGTTTGCTCCGTTTCACGTTCATGAAACGCTACAAACATCAAGACGTTTTTTCTAAAGAGTGCCTATCCGATGAGGAAAACGACCTGAAGAGTTTTTATTTTCATACGGATGCGTTCCTCGTTTCAGCGCATTGCAACTGCAAAATAAAATCCGTTCCAACCAAAATGGCCGGCGTAAAGTGATGAATATACAAGTAAGGCATCAAAACGAGTTGAGCCGTAGGGATAATGCTCATGCACAAGAAACTGTACGTCTCAACGAGCAAGACAAAGTGCAACGAGAAGTTAATAATGTGGTCTCTGGAGATTAACAACAGAAGAAACAAGGGTTCTCGATGAAAAGGTAAATAAATACTTCTGAAAACCTGAAATTTCGTTGAAAAAGTTGCAAAGGTAAGCCATATATGTTTACCTTTGCAACAAATACACCGAATATGAGCTTAAATGATTGGATAACGGAACAAGAGAAAAGAGGAATAACCACATTCTCTTTTCAAAAAATACGCAATGTGTTTTCAGAGCGTTCAGAGAAGACACTGAAGACAGATATCAATAGACTTGTCGTTTCGAAACGGATTCAATTTGTATATAAAGGCTTTTATGTTATAATTCCTACTCAATACCAATTAAAGGGGATTGTGCCTCCAAGTTATTACATCAATGAACTGATGGATTATCTTGGCAAACCGTACTATATTGGGTTACTTTCTGCGGCCGCTCTATACGGAGCTTCTCATCAACGAGCTATGGTGACTCAAATTGTTACTATTGGACCAAGACCCAGGACTTCCAATAAAAATACGCTATTGAATTGGAATTATCGTATGCAAATTCCCAATGAACTGCTTGAAAGCAGAAATGCAGAAATGGGGCGTATAAACTACTCTTCAGCAGAACTGACAGCAGTGGATATTGTTCAATTTGCATCGAATATCGGAGGCTATCAAAGAGCTTCCACTGTTCTTGCAGAATTGGTGGATATGGTTGATGTATCTAAGATAGAGGGAGTTCTTCCATATACCACAACCACCACATTGCAACGATTAGGCTATCTTTTGGAGTTTGTTCTGTTTGAGCAAGAAAAGGCAGACGAGCTATATGCAATAATGAAGAAACAAAATGGTTATTTTAATGCTGTACTTATGAGTTCCGAACAGCCATCATTGGAAAATGCGGAGAGCAACCGATGGAGAATAAACATGAATATTGATATTGAAATAGATGAATTATGATAGATAGAGCTTCCATAATGGCTTGGAATGAGTTTGTTCCATGGACAGATTTTGCAATGGTTGAGCAAGATTTGATAATCTGTCGTGCATTGGTAGATATATTTAGTGACGATTTTCTGAGAGAACAGTTAGCATTTAGAGGTGGAACGGCATTACACAAACTTTATCTTTCTACGCAAGTAAGATACAGCGAGGATATAGACTTAGTTCAAATAAATCCTGGTCCCATTAAGCCTATTCTGTTTAGATTAGGCGAAGTGTTGAGTTGGATGCCAGATAAAGTAATTAAGCCCAAGAGACATAATAATACGATGCTATTTAGAATGGAGTCTGAGATTCCTCCCGTGCAACCTATACGTCTGAAAGTTGAGATTAACTGCAAAGAGCATTTTAGTGTTATGGGCTTCCGTAAAGTACCATTCGAAGTAAAGAATAAATGGTTCAGTGGTAAGTGTGAAATCACAACTTATGCCCTTGATGAGTTGATTGGTACTAAACTGCGAGCTTTATATCAGCGAAAGAAGGGACGAGATCTGTTCGATATGCAGGTGGCATTGGATCATGGAGATATTAATATTGAGCATACACTTGAATGCTACAATAAGTATATGGATTTTGTTGTAGAGAAAGCACCGACATATAAGCAGTTTGTACAAAACATGGAACTGAAACTTCAAGATTCAGAGTTTCTGGACGATACGGATATTCTTCTTCGTACAGGTGCTGATAAGTTTGACCCACAACGTGCCTATGCTATGGTAAAAAATGCTTTTATAAATAAAATGCCTGGCAAACGAGAGTAATCAAGGGTTCCGCCCTTTCGCAGAATGATAATAAAATAAGAAGCAGATCCTATCAATCCTCTGTGTACATCCTAAAGGGAATAGCTTTCAGGCTGTCCGAGTGTCTCTTCTGTTTCGCAATATCATCTCCTTTGAGCTGTTTAGGGGTACAAATGAAAAAGTCGACGAAACTTACATCTACAGGCTTTCCTTTGTATTTACCCGGCTCCCAATCTGGCATGGTGCTGATGAGTCGGAGTAATTCTGCACTTGATTCCGGATATCTGGGATTATCAGCCAAAATCTTCGCCTTTGACACTTTCCCGTCCTTGCCGATGATAAACAAAACAGTGATTAAATCTGCAACAGCCACCGTGTCCTTATATAAACCGGTTGACTCAATCCATGTAAAAAAATTACCTCCATTCGCAATAAATGAAGGCCTGGTATCAGACGCATCAAAAGGCACCAGTTTAGGATGGGCATTCTTCTTGAATGTGATTTTAATAGCACCAATCGTTGGAGTCGCAGATGGATAAGGTTTTGAATAAAATCCCTTATTGAAACAAAGAGAGTCTATCGCATCCACATCAAACTGATCTGCCAGATTGCTTAAATTCTTTGGTAAATCTCCGAATCTGAAACATTTCTTTCCGTCAACAAAGAAAGCAGGATGCTTCATATCAGCAACGAGACTTTTGAGTAAGTTCGTATCACGGAGAACCGTCTTAACAGCTTTACCCACAAATATGGAATCAGGAACAGCCTTCGCGTTCAATGAGAACACCAGGATGGTAAGAATGAAAAGTACGTTCTTCATTGAAAGAGAAACAAATCTTTTGCTAGTTTTCATAGTGATCAAAAATTAAATTAGTTTCATAGCATTCAGGATATCTAAAATAGACATTCAAAATTACTACTAAGTCTGAAATCAAAAGCTTTTTGGCTGTTTTTCTTCATTTCCGGCTCAGATAAAAGGACAATTTAGTACTTTTGTGCCCCAAATAAGAAACGATGAGTATATATACCCCCAAAGAACTTCCCGCCATAGCGGAACAGACAGGAATCGACAAAGCAAATTATCATTGGAAAAAGACTTTTGTACTGGCTTTTCTGGCTGGTGCTTATATTGCCATGGGAGCCACACTGGCTGTCTATGTCAGCAACGGATTTCCAGGCATCAGTGCTGAAAACCCGGTATTGCCCAAACTTCTTGCCGGTCTTACCTTCCCTGTGGGACTCATGCTGGTACTCCTGGCTGGCGCCGAACTCTTTACCGGAAACAATGCCATGCTTATCCCCGGATGCCTCAATGGAAAGATCAAGTGGTATGTCGTGGTAAAGAACTGGTTGCTGGTATTTGGAAGCAATTTTGTCGGAACAATCTTCTTTTCCTATCTCTTTGTTCATATCACCGGATTGTTTGACCACGATCCGTGGCAAAGCGCCATCATTCATATCGCCGAACTGAAGACGACACAACCCTGGCATATCATTTTCCTGAAGGGTATCGGTGCCAACTGGCTGGTTTGTCTGGCTGTATGGCTCGCCCTCACGGCAAAGAGTACCTCTGGAAAGATTGCCGCAATCTGGTGGCCCGTCATGGTTTTTGTTGTGCTTGGCTACGAGCACAGCATCGCCAATATGTTTTACGTCCCGATGGGTATCTTTGAAGGGGCACCCGTTACCTGGGGCGCCTTTGTCTTCAATAACCTCATCCCCTCCGCCCTCGGCAATATTGTGGGGGGAGCTGTCTTTGTGGGAGGAGTCTATTGGTATGCCTACCAAAAGATCGGAAAGTAATCGGAATATTATTTCACGACCTTACTCGACTCCGGATACAGACTTTCCCACCACGAACTGTCATCTTGAAGGTATCTGGCCATCCATGCCATGATGGAATAGTTCCAGTCTTTCTTATGCTGATATTCGGTAATGATATGATCTTCATTTTTTACCCGGATCATTTCTACCGGTTTGCCCAGTATCTTTAAGGCGGTAAACATTTGCATGCTCTCTCCGGGCGGCACATTGGTATCTACTTCTCCCTGAATCAACAGCAGGGGTGTATTGATCTTATCGGCATGAAACAACGGACTGTGGTCGGTGTAAAACTTCGGATCACTCCATGGATAGGTGTCTGCCGTTGCCACACCGCTATATCCATAGCCCCAGTTGCCATTGCCCCAATAACTTGAAAGGGCACTGATTCCGGCATGCGAGATGGCTGTGGCAAAGATATTCGTTTTAGTCAGCAGATACATCGTCATGAACCCACCATAAGAGGCTCCCAAACAGCCGACTTTTTTGGCATTTACAAACGGATGAGACTTACAAAAGTTTTTTACGCCTTGAATAATGTCGTCCGCCGTCTTCTCTCCCCAGGCATTGACGTGTCGGGCAGAAAACTCCTGTCCGAATCCGATTGTACCGCTTGGCTGAATGACATAAACCACGTATCCTAATGCCGTCCAGAAATTATGGTTCCAGTTGGCACCAAATGTACGTTGTGTCGGTGTAGTTCCTCCATAGTAATAGACAATCATCGGGTATTTCTTATTCTCGTCAAAATCATTCGGCAGATAATAACGGCCATAGATAGTTACTCCGTCTTTTGCCTTATAATTATAGTCAAGCACTTTACCCAACGCAATGCCGCTCATCTTCTCTTTCTCCGGATCAGAGATAACGACCGACTCCTTACTCTTCATATTTAACACAAAAGCTCTGGTTGGATAGGAAGCGGTCATACCTCTGTAAACTGCATAGAGACCGTTGCCGGAGATATCCAGTTGCTGCACAACATCTACTGCCAAAGGAAGCATCTCAAAAGAGCCATCAGAAACAGCGTATCGATAGATCCGCTCGTAATCACGGTCGGTCACTTTAAAATAGATATTTTTATCCGCAACGTTCCATTGGGCTTGCTGGATGGTGGGATCAAAGTTGCGGGTAAGTGGTGTTACTTTCTTGCTTGAGAAATCATACAGATAGGCCTGCACATCATAACTGTTGGAAATGGGATGCTTTCCAATATTTTCGCCCAACTTATTGAAAGCTTCAGGAGCTCCTAATACCAACAATTGGCTGGCATCAGGAGAATACTTCACGCTACTGATAAATGAACTGTTTATCCAGATAGAATCTATTGTATTGTTTGTGAAATCATATTGAAAGAAAGAGGATTTGGAAAAGGGACGTTCTGTGATGGCTGTCTCCGAGGTGCTGAACAGGATCTTTTTTCCGTCCTCGCTGATGTCTTGCAAGGAGACATCACGACGACCAAAGGTCAGTCGTTGAACCTTACCGGTTGCCAGGTCATATCGGCTCAGATAACTTCCGTTTCGAAATCCGCTCAGGCGGTCATGCGGTAAAATATAGTATTTAATATCCTTCTCTTTTCCGTTGTATTTGTCCGTACTGGTTATCATAAGGTAAGTTTCATCGGGCGACCAGGTGACATATCCTTCCGGAATATTTGTGGCCACCGTCTTTACTTCCAGGGTACTCGGATCAAGGATTTTCAGGGTCCGTACTTCTCCGATATTTTCAATGTAATAGAGCTTTTCACTTTTGGGCATCCAGGAGAGATCCATGCGATCACTCCGCTGCATCATCCGTTTCCCGCTTTCCCGATCTGTTATTTCCAACGAAGAAGTGGAGTTCCCGCCCTGCACAACAGTCGTGACTTTCGTCATCATAAAAGTACCCTTATAGGAAATGCTCACATCGGTCGGCGAACTGTAATTGATAATATCTTCATACGATATTTTACGCTGAGGAGCTTTATCCAACGGCATTTGTACAATGCGCGTACCCTCATCGGCAAGCGCGACCTTCAACACTGGAGCAGACTCATCCTTGCTGTTTAACAGGCAACAAACACCAATCGAATAGGTTTGAGGTATCAGGTTCAGCTCTACAGATTTCTCTGTGGCTTTGGGCAAAGCCAGTTCAGTAGTGGTTGATCCCTCTTTTTTCTCTCCATTGACAAAAATCACAAAATCTGAGGTTGAAGCAACTACTAGTTTTGATTTGGTGTATCGGTTAGCGTAAACCTGAAACTCAACATAGCACAGATCGGTGCCTTTTTCAGGTTTTACCAGATGAAATGCTCCTGCAGAGTCGGCACTCAAAACCGGATATTTTGTATAATCTGATACTGTGGAAGGAACAAAAGCTGACAGCAACTGCTGTTTGTTATATTTTGATCCGTTGACATCGGTACTGTCAATCAGAATCGGCATCTGAACTGAATAGTTACTGATCAGAGATACCTCTCTGACTGCTGTTTTATCCTTACTAAACAGTTGCGTGGAAAGAGCCAAAAGGAATAGGGTTACGCAGAGATTTCGCATATTATCGGGGTATTAAATAGTGACTTCAAAATTAAGTCGCAAATATACAAAAACTAATTACAATCAAAATAATCAGAGAATCATATTACGAACATTGCCTATTTTATATATTTGACTACTTTTACCGGAAAAATGGGAAGATTTCCTTCTGTATAATGGTATGAAGAAGATAGTATCGATACTTTTTATCCTTTTGACGATGCTGATGAGCGGAACAACCCTCTTGGCTCAAGGGCCTGTCTCAGCGGTAAATTTTGAAGGTGGATGGGCGCACGGAACAGGTAAGATTCGCAATAACGCGGTAAACTTTACGGTGGTGCCCGAAACTTCCTTGAATAGTTTTCTTACATTGGGTGTGGGTATGGGTTATGAGCATATCTACTCGCTCCCTTTTCCCGATTACATAAAGAAAACAAATCTGCAACGGGATCTTGTTCCTTTTTTCTTCCGGCTGAAAGCTTTCTCCAGAAACGTGAAGAAAGTTTCTTTCATCTATCTGGATGCAGGATGTGCCGTGGATGGAAAATACATGATGGAAAATATGAATGAAGAGTATATCGATGAGGCTGAGGCTAATAATCACATCTATGGTATGCTTGAATTTGGATTCGGTTCGGACTTTCAGGTTTCAGAAAACGGATCTGCCTATCTGAAATGCGGCCTTAATTTCAAACATACCAAGACTCCCGTCGGATCCACTTTATCTCCTTTCTTTTGCGTCAAAGTGGGTTACACGCTCCATCTTTCGGGTGACTAGAAAGAGACAGATCCCAAATGACACAAGGGATGTTGTTGTCTGTTATTAATTCATAATGCCTTACTGACTGAGACAAATAATACATACATTTGTCACGTAAAACCTTTTAAATAGTATCGCTATGGACAATGTATTTCAAAAAGGGTCAGTTGCTGACCTGAATCAGCTGATTGATTATTCAGCTGGCGGAGTTGTGAGTAAACAACTTGTAAAGAATCCTGCCGGAACTATTACGCTCTTCTCTTTTGACAAAGGGGAAGGACTGAGCGAACACACTGCTCCTTTTGACGCGATGGTACAAATTCTGGATGGAGAGATGACGCTTCACCTCGATGGAGTCGTTCACGAAATGAAAAAAGGAGACACAATCATCATGCCTGCCGGTTCGCTGCACGCCCTCTTTGCGAAAGAACAATTTAAGATGCTCCTGACCATGATCCGTGGATAAGATTCCAAACATAATATAACACTTAATTATCAAAAAATGAAGAACCTATTTCTAAGTGCCTTTCTTTGTATCTGTGCATTACCCGCTTTTGCCGTGATCGAAGGAAACAACATTCTGATTTCTACTCCCAACACTTCTATGCTGCTGAATGGCAAGCAGGGAGAAGTATTACGTTTCGCCTATTACGGTGATAAGGTTGAACCCGGCATGATCAACAGTATCAAAGGCGGACAACTGAGTCTGAATGATGAAGCTTACCCCGTATTTGGTGTGAATGCGGAAAACGAACCGGCACTTCAAGTAACGCACGCGGATGGCAATATGTCGCTTGATCTGATTATTGAATCAATCAGTCAAAGTGCCGTAACCAACGCCGAACTGACAAAGATTGTACTAAAAGATAAGGTTTATCCTTTTGTTGTAACGCTAAACTACAAAGCATATAAAAACAGTGATGTGATTGAGTGCTGGAGCGAATTTACCAACAACGAAAAGAAGGCAGTCACCTTGTATAAGTTTGCATCGGCCTTCCTGCCGGTACGTCTGGACGATATTTGGCTGTCACATCTCAACGGTGCGTGGGCTTCTGAGGCTTATTTGACAGAAGAAGCTCTTTCACCGGGTATCAAGATACTCAGCAACCGCGACGGCGTGCGCAATACACTGGGCGGCAATCCTTCATTCATGCTCTCACTGGATGGCAAACCAAGCGAAGGCACCGGACGGGTCATCGGTGGTGCTTTGGCTTACAGTGGTAACTACAAGATTATGTTTGATATCAGTAACCGCAGCAGACTGAAAGTATTTGCAGGTATCAACGAAGATGCTTCTCAGTATATTCTCGAACCGAAAGAAACATTCACAACTCCCGAACTTGCTTTGACATACAGTAAAGAAGGTAAAGGTGGCGTGAGCCGCAGTTTCCATGATTATGCTCGCAACGGCAAACTGCATAATGGGCTGAACAACCGCGACATTCTGCTTAATAGTTGGGAAGGTGTTTATTTTAATGTAAACCAGGAAGGTATGGATCAGATGATGAAAGACTTCTCAGCAATGGGCGGCGAACTGTTTGTCATGGATGATGGCTGGTTTGGCGATAAATACCCACGTGATAATGATAAGTCTAGTCTGGGAGACTGGGTCATTGCAAAGAAGAAACTGCCACAGGGTGTGGAAGGACTCCTCGCTTCTGCTAAGAAATACGGGATCAAGTTTGGTATCTGGATTGAACCGGAGATGTGCAACAGCGTAAGTGAGTTGTATGAGAAACATCCGGATTGGATCATCCGTCAGAACAACCGCGAACCACAGATGGGTCGTGGAGGTACACAGTTGGTACTCGATCTTTCGAATCCAAAAGTACAGGATTTTGTCTTTGGCGTGGTAGACGGGCTAATGACCAACTATCCGGATCTTTATTATATCAAGTGGGATGCGAATATGACCTTGGCAAACTATGGTTCCAATTATCTGCCTATGAACAAACAGTCGCACCTTTATATCGAATTCCATAAGGGATTGCGCAATGTACTTGAACGTATCCGTGCTAAATATCCGAAACTGGTGATGCAAGCGTGTGCAAGTGGTGGCGGACGTGCTAACTATGGTCTTCTGCCCTACTTTGAGGAGTTTTGGGGAAGTGATAACACCGATGCTTTACAGCGTATGCAGATTCAGTGGGGCGAATCTCAATTCTACCCTGCTAATGCTATTGCTTCGCATGTGAGTGCCAATAAAAACCACCAGACACAACGTGAAGTGCCCTTGAAACTTCGCTTTGACGTCGCAATGACCGGCAGACTGGGTATGGAAATCCAACCGAAAGATATGACAGAAGCTGATAAGATCTTTGCAAAAAATGCGATAGCTACCTACAAGAGCATCCGTCCGGTGATCCAGCAAGGTGATCAGTATCGATTGGTATCTCCGTATGAGAAACAGCCATTCTCCTCTCTGATGTATGTCAGCAAAGACAAGAGTCGCGCCGTATTCTTTAGCTACAAACTGGAACATTTTGTGAATCAATACATTCCTCGTTTGAAAATGAACGGATTGAATCCTGATAAGATGTATAAAGTAACAGAGATCAACGTGGAACTTGGAAGAGACAATGCTCCGGGAAGATCTCGCAACAGGATCAACAACCAGGTTGTCAGTGGCAAACAATTGATGAACGAAGGCATCGAAGTTTCTTTCGGAGGCCAATATTCAAGTGTTGTATTCGAACTGAACGCACAATAAGCAATCAGCTTATAAAGAAAAAAGCCGGTGCGAAATCGCACCGGCTTTCATTTACCTTAAGTCATTCATTACTTCGCCTTTTCTTTCTTATCGCATACGCCATTTTTGTTGGTATCTACAAACTGTGCGCAAGTAGCGTCACAAGTACCGCAACCTGCACCTTTCTTCATCCCCTGGCCCTTGCCTTGACCCATGCCTTGACCAGTGCAGGTGCTCTCGCAACCACCTTTTTTCTTCTCTACAACTGTCTTGTCGGCTTTCCCTTTTTGTTGTTTCGTTTGTGTTTTCTGAGCCGAAGCTGTGCCACCTGCAACCATCAGAGCAAGTGCTGCAATAAACAATTTTGCTTTCATTTTCAATTTAGTTTTTAGTTTGTAAATTCATTATATAATACATGCGCATTTCTCATTATCAGCCTTCATCATTGTATCCTGAGAATCTTTGTTCTTTCCATGACGAAGCCCCTTCCCTTTTCCACTTCCCGGAGTATCATTTCTGAACAGCGGGTAAAAGACATCTTGTAATTTTTTCTCTTGCTCGGGTGTACAGACCTTCTTTATCTCGTTATAAAAGTGGATTGTCTCTCTTTTTAATGCTGCATGCTGATCGCCGATCATCTGAGCCAAGGAGTCGAGCCGTAAAGAATCAGAGGGAACTTGCTGAAGTTCGACAAACATTTCATTTTTCAATGAATCCAGTTTGCATAATATCATACAGGATCGTGGAGTAAACTCTCTGTTTGCCTCTTTAAAGGCCTCCATTTGCTTCGCATTGAATCCCAATTGCCTGTCAATATTTTTCCCCGTCAGTTTGCAACCTTCGCTGGCCACACGCAGACAATTGGTTGGTCCGGAAACAGATCGGTTTTGCCAGATGATCGTCGAGATAGTGGTTACATTTAGAACCAGTAGCAGGATCACTGCCCAAAAAAGTTTGTTATTCTTATTCATCTCCATTCATATTAAAATAAGCGAGACCTTCTATGTCACTGTCATTGATACTTATCCCACTATACGTATCAACAGTCGGTCGATAAGACTTACCCAGACCAATACCCATTACAATAGTCAGAAGCAAACAAACAGTCAAAACAACAGGACGCCATCGGGAAACATGCTCCGCTTGCGGAGTTTGAATACGTGCCATGATCCGTGTAGATAAAAATGGATTGGGCTGTATCTGCTTTTCCCTGTTTATAAAATCCTGTATGTTCTTTTCTGCGTTCATCATTTCAAACTTTATACTGCTTTAGACAATCATTGTTTTATTTTCCTACGGGAGATCCCAATTTTTTTTGAAGATTTGCTTTTGCACGTTGCAGAAGTTGCTCAACGGCTCCTTCCGAGCGATTCATCACATTGGCAATCTCCTTTTGTGAAAGTTCATCATACACGCTCAACAGAAATGCAGTTCGCTGATTGATCGGAAGCGAGTCAATCGCCTTTTGGATAGCAGCATCTGTCTCGTTCGCCTCCAAAAGTTGTTGTGAATCCTTCTCTCCACTCTCTACATGAAAGACACTTTGAATCCACTCTTCCGCAAGTTCAACAAAACGATTTCGTTGCTTCTTCTGAGCCGTGTTAATGCAATTGTTTACGACAATCCGATAGAGCCAGGTAGAAAATTCAGCATCTCCTTTAAAGGAAGGAAGAGACGCCCATACCTTTACAAAGATTTCTTGAGTAAGGTCTTCAGCATCTTCCTTGCTATGTAAAAATCCGATCACGGTGACAAATACCATTCTCTGATATTTGTCCACAAGCAATCTGAACATAGCCTGATTCCCCTTCTGTATCTCTTCAATGATCTGCTGATCGGACATAGTAAAATATTAATACAGCTTTAGACAACAAATCAACGGATTTCCTACGCTCCCGGAAAAATATTGATCAAGAAAAACGATCAGCGGATGAAATTTGTCCTCTCCGGTACTTCTTTATCCGGGATATTGATTCCAATCTTCTTTCCTGCTTCAATACATTTGAGTAGCCAGGCCATATTGCGACCTAAGATCCGCATCACTTGCATCCCTTCCAAATCCCGACGCACCTCGTCTGGATTCGTGCCATGCACCATCGGCCAATATCTTGAGGATACGACCGGCATATTGTTTATCGTGAAATACTTCGTCAGTTGGTCAATGGTAGAAGTGGTACCTGCTCTTCTGGCTGATACGACAGCCGCACCCGGTTTGTAAGCCAGAAGCGATCCGTTGGAATAAAATAAGCGTGTAAGCAATGAATCAAGAGAGCCATTAGCCGAAGCATAATAGACAGGAGATCCAAAGATAAAACCATCCGCAATCTTTGCCCTCTCAGCGATTATATTGACAATATCATCATACACAATACACTTACCGGCTATCCGGCATTTTCCACAAGCAATACAGCCTCCTATCGGTTTTGTGCCTATCTGTATTACTTCCGTTTCAATGCCTTCACTATTCAATTCTTTTTCTACTTCACTCAACGCAGTAAATGTACACCCATGGATGTGGGGACTACCGTTAATCAATAATACTTTCATACGCTTTTAATTATAAATATTCTATTTCTGACCGGAGCTTTCGCATAAACAGAGCTCTTTATAACGAAAGAGAGGTAAAAGTAGTGATTTTATTCTTCAAAATGGATCTATCTTGAATAATACCTAAATGGAGAGATGCATCATCAAAAGTGGATTTATCAACTATTTTTTGTCCATAAAAAAAAACGTATGTAATTTAGCGGTCAAATATATGTAAACCATGAAACAAAGAATTGTAATCACTCTCTTCCTCCTCGGAACGATCATGAACGGCTTTGCAGCCAAAGTAGATACCATACGCGTCTTTAGTGATGCGATGAAGAAAAATATTTCTTCTGTAGTTGTTACGCCAGACCGCTATACGGCTTCCAAACCGTTGCCGGTAGTCTATATTCTTCACGGTTTCAGCGACAGCTATAAAAATGGCTGGATCGGCAAGATTAAAAACATACAACAATATGCAGATCTTTATCAGATGATCCTAGTCATGCCCGACGGAGGCTTTAGCAGCTGGTATTATGACAGTCCGGTAGATTCCACCATCAGGTATGAGAGCTACATCTGTAAGGAACTCATTCCTTATGTGGACAAACATTATGCTACAATAAAGAGTCGTACAGGCAGGGCGATAACGGGCAACAGCATGGGTGGGCATGGTGCTCTGTATCTCTCTTTTTTACATCAGGATCTGTTTGGTGCAGCGGGTAGCACGAGTGGTGGCGTGGATATTCGACCCTTCCCCGGTAACTGGGATATCTCGAAACGTATAGGAACGATCGAAGAACATCCTGAAAATTGGGAGAAACTAACGGTCACCAACATGACAAACCTCCTGAAGAAAGACTCATTGGCGATTATCTTTGACTGCGGTTCTTCCGACTTTTTCTACAAAGTCAATTGCGAGTTTCACCAAAAGTTATTGGATCTGAATATTCCGCATGACTTTATTTCCCGTCCGGGTGCTCATAACTGGGAATACTGGACCAATGCGCTCCAATATCAGATGATGTACTTTCATTCCTTTTTCAAGGCAAAAAACAAATAATCTCTCCATTTATAAACCTAACTCATTACTATCATGGAACAAAATGAAACTGTAGAAGAATACAAGAAAAAGAAGGAATTGAAAACCCTATCATTTCTGATCACGTTTACTAATGTCGCTTCTTTCGTCATTTTAATGATCTCACTCTTCATGGTGTTATTTGCTGATGAGATTATGGACGTGCTCAAAGCTATTTTCTTTGTAATTATTTCAGGAATCTCCTCCATATCATCCATTCTATATGCTATCCGAAAAGATATAAAATCATCGAGATAGAAAAGAAAACAGTCACAGATAATACAGACACAACTATGCAAACATCGAGAAAATTGAAGTACAGATTAACGGACAGCTCTTTCCTTCATACGCTTGTCCTGGCTGCATTCGTTGCAGCTCCACTAATGAGCTGTAGTGATGATAACGAAGACGGTCCGAAAAATCAGAATGATGCCGTCCCCTATACTTTATTCAATGGCGACACAAAAAGCTTTAGTTCAAAAGCGTTTGCTTCTGAAAAGGCAGATGAATCAGCTGTAAAAGTGACGGATGGAACGCTGACCCTGACCAATTGTGAGATCTCTAAAACGGGAAACACGACAAATCCGGACAACAGTAGCTTCTATGGTGTGAACGCCGCCGTCGTGGCCGCCGGAATTCCTTCGAAAATTACGATCAATGGAGGTACAATTACCTCTTTTGCTACGGGTGCCAACGCTGCTGTTGCTTATGGCGGAACCATCGCTATCACAGGCACTACCATTTATTGTTCCGGACAATACGCACATGCTATTCATGCAACAAATGAGGGAAAGATTACAGCGACCAATCTTTCGGCTGCTACTGTTGGTCCCAACAGTTCGGTGATAGCCACAGACCGAGGTGGTGGTACAATAGATGTCTTCGGAGGCAATTACAGTGCTAAAGGTGATGATGCGGCAATTATTTACAGCACCGGCACGATCAGAGCCAATGGAATGACCGGTTCTTCCCTGAAGGGCGAGATGATCGTGGTTGAAGGTTCCAACTCAGTAACTCTAACGGACTGCAATCTGGAATCGAAAGATTCGATAAGAGGTATTCTGATGTTACAAAGCGGTTCGGGTGATGCATCGGGTGTGACGGGAAATCTATCCGTGACAGGAGGAAGTCTTTTTGCATTGGATACAATTGCCCCACTCATTGAAGTAACCACAAATTCAACCGGTAATGTGATGCTGGATAGTGTAAAAGTGTTTACAATTTCGAAAGTGCTGATGAAAGTGGATCAAAATACAAGATGGTCTACTTCGGGTGCAACAGGCAATCTTACCCTCTCAGGACAGGTTATCTATGACGGAGATATCGAAGCAGACAATACAGGTACGGCAATTGTCACGGTTAATTCCGGGACAACGTGGTATGGTGCATTTAACAAAGCCAACACAGCTAAAGCTGGTAGTGTGACTTTGAATGGTGGCACATGGAAGCTAACCGGTCAATCAAACGTAGGCACGCTCACATTAACGAATGGTGCTAAAATAGATAAGAATGGATTTACGCTGACGGTTACTACATTGAATAAGATATCCGGAACAATCAGCAATTGACCTTTGTGGAAGAACAAACAGTGTCTTTCGAATCAAACATAAATTAGTGGGGCCTGACTTCTAAAGGATTATTACATATCTTTTAAAAGTCAGGCCCTGTTCTTCATTATTTTCTTACTCCTGTCGGGCGTTTGAGTGATTGTCCGGGTTGCTGATATCGGTATCTAAACCAGTCGACGTCAACCTGTCCTTTCTCTTCTTTGATATATCACCTAAAAACGTCCTATTATATCATTTCTTAATCAGTTTTCCTGTTTTTATTGTCTTGTAAAAGGCATCCAAGAAATGAATGGTATAAATGCCGGAAGTAAGGCTTGATACATCCACTTGACCCGTCGGTGATTGCAGCATGAGACGGCCATTGAAATCATATATCTGGATCAATGCCGCATCTTCAGAATTAATATTGAGAATATTGTATGCCGGATTAGGATAAAAAACATTTTCCTTTTCTGCAGACAATTCATCGATACCAACTGGTGAGCAGTTTAAAATATCTGTAACAGATGTACCATCTTGATTCATCGTTTTAATGCTTATCTTACCACTAGAAGGTTGATAGGAGTAAAATATTCTTCCATCAGAGGGGTGAAAAACCGGATAAGAACTATAATCTTTTAACACAACATTGGTAAGCTTCACCCAATCGGAACCATCAGCGTTAGCGATAACAACATCCGAGCCCTTGTTATAGCCCACATAATGTGTCGTATAAAAGACAATTTTTGATCCATCGGGGCTGAATGAAAAATATCCTTCCCCATAGCCAAAACTATTTGGTGGAGTAATATCCACCCAGTTACTACCATCTAGATCCATCATCACGATATGATCATCCGCATTATAACCTGCTAGAAAGTATATTTTATCACCGGCTGGATTATACCTGGGAGCAGACTGCCAATTCGCGCCTGACACTTTAGTGATTTGCACTCGATTGGTGCCATCAAGGTCCATGGTAAATATCTCGGGATAATTATTTTCGTCCCAAGCCGAAAAAAGGATATGAAGACCATCGGGCGAGAAACTTGGCATACCATCCATCACATTATTATTTGTCAACTGTTTAAGATCGCTCCCGTCATTGTTCATAATAAAAATCTCGGCTTTAGCGCCGTATGAATTTTGTTGAAAAACCACTTTCGAGCCATCTGGACTCAATGAAGGGAAATAATTATTGATTGTTGGATCTGAATCAGTAAGACGCATCAGATTGGAAAAGCCATCAATATCTACCCGGTAAATTTCATAATTATCGCCATGTCTGTCAGATGAAAAATAAATGAAGTGACCGTCGGGCGAAATGGCAGTCCAGAAGTTATTACAAGTTTGCTGAGCAAAGGCTCCTGAAATTAGTGTAATTACAAAGAGCAATACATAAATTCTTTTCATGACTAATGTTGTAAAAGGTTTAAAAATCGGTTATTTTACAAACTCCTTTCTTGAAACGGTTTTTTTGGAAAGTTTCGCTCTAATTCTTTTGAATACTAATCATCGATCAATTATATTTTGATAGATAACTAAAACGATTTTCTTGTGGATGACGAAATACAATTTCTCAAATGTAAATAATAATTTCGGAATCCAGGCCAACCAACATGTTAATAAATATAAAGTTTCTACAGGGGTGGCAGACCTTTATCAGATGACTGGTAGTGGTATCTAAACCAGTCGATGTCTACCTGTCCTTTCTCTTCTTTGATATTATAGGTAAATACTCCTATTCTGTCGCCACGATAGTATCCCCAAGAGAGTGAGGTGGTCGATCCAAAGTCAATAAATTTCTTCCCGTCAAGACTGTAAGCATATTGATTTATACCCTTATAGTTCCAATATGATTTGAGCCAGATAGATTTACCGGTGAGCTGAACACCGATGGAATCGCGCCCGTTGTTGTTGTAATAGAGTGTGCGCAAAGATCCTTTCTGGCATACTCCAAATGTACTGAAAGAAGATGCGTAGTGAGTTAAACCGGCATATTGACCGTCTGCCATACCGCTGATATCCATTTTAATCGTAACCTCATTGCTTAGTGTACGCATGCTTCTTTGCGTCAGCGTATTGCCGGCTCTGAAGATCTCATGTTTCCTTTTATCTGTTTGGATTGGCTGAAAAGCATGGAGCCGTAAGTATCCCCGACGTTCTTTAAGCGACCATTTCGAATTTCTTGGCTGATAGTTCCACTCCCACTGCACCGCCAATCTGGAATCTTTAAACTCATCGTTTGTCTGAATCTTTAGTTTGGTGGCTACCTGTATCGGTTTCTTCGCAGACCAGACCATATTACCGATTGAGTCGGCACCCGGAGTACCGATGATGGGCCATCCGTCGATCCAGGTAACGGGTAAAAGACTTGCCACACGACCTTCCCAACTACCACTGCCATGATGGGTAAAGAAATGCCACGTTCCATCTTCCAGCTGCATGAGTCCTCCCTGATTGGGCTCACGATCTCTATCTCTGTTCACATGATTGAGCTGTCTGATTTCCCAGGGACCGTACAGACTGGAGGAGCGCTCCATCATGATCACACGTCCTTCGTTGTTTACTTCGCTGAAATAGTGGTAATACAAACCGTTGATTTTGTATAATTTATTGGCTTCACTTCCATTTGATTGATGGATAATGGAGTCTGTATTGAAAAGAATCTGTTTGCCATCGGGAGTCATCTTAAAAAGGTGAATATTATACTTTTTCTGAGTAATGGAATCATACGAGAATTGGGTGGCAATAAAATAGAGCTGTCCGTCGTCATCACAAAACGTACAGCAATCGTCCCAGCCGCTGACATTCCAGAGATGGTGCAGCGGTTCCCACGGTCCGGCTGGATTGCTGGCGGAACTCATAAAGAAACCATCATCAGGGGTACCGAAATAGACCCAGAATTTACCTTTGTAATAACGGATAGAACCCGCCCAGATCCCTGTTCCATAGCGGCTCATCCTATCCCAGTTCATCTCCTTGGATATCGTAGTTACGTCATCAACCACATGACTGAGTATTTCCCAGTTGACCAGATCTTTGGAATGAAGCACAACAACTCCGGGAGAATATTGAAACGTGGAAGAAATCGCGTAGAAATCGGAGCCCACCCGTATGGCATCAATATCGCTATAGTCAGCAGGCAATACAGGGTTTCGGTAGGTGCCATCGCCCTGATCTCCCCACTCAGTGGAAGGTTGAGCAAATAAACAGGTAGTCATTACAAACAGGAAAGCGGTGAACCCACTTTTAGCACTAAGAAATGTTTTCATAGGATTATCATTAATTGAAAATACAGATGACAAAATTAAGCAAATATATTGGATCGGATGGCGTTTGAATATCAAAAAAGCAGGAGTATGGAAAAACTCCACACTCCTGCTTATTAGCTATTATTTCTTATCTATCAGTTGCAGAAGATCAGATCGTCGCCCTGCACATCGATAACTACCGGATGCTTCCGATCTACTTCCTGGGCAATGAGCTTCTTGGAAAGTTCGTTGAGGATATAACGCTGAATAGCACGCTTGACCGGACGGGCACCAAACTGTGGATCATATCCTTTATCGGCAATGTAAGAGATGGCTCTGTCAGTGACAGTCAACGTAACGCCATTTTCCTCAAGCATCTGCTGTACTCCGTGAATCTGCAAACTTACAATCTGACGAATCTCCTTTTCACTCAGAGGTGTAAACATGATCAGTTCGTCAATACGATTCAGAAATTCCGGACGGATTGTTTTCTTCAATAGTTCAAAGACTTCCGCCTTGGTCTGTTCGATCGTCTCTTCCCTGTTAGCATCCGTAATACTCTCAAAACGTTCGCGAATATAAGAGGATCCTATATTGGAGGTCATGATGATGATCGTATTTTTAAAGTTGACCACACGGCCTTTATTGTCCGTCAGTCGTCCATCGTCCAAAACCTGCAACAGGATATTAAACACATCGGGATGCGCTTTCTCTATCTCATCAAAAAGAACCACCGAATAGGGTTTACGACGAATTGCCTCAGTCAGTTGCCCTCCTTCATCATAACCAACATATCCGGGAGGTGCTCCGATCAGTCGCGATACGGAAAACTTCTCCTGATATTCACTCATATCGATACGCGTCATCATCGTGTCATCATCAAACATGTACTCAGCAAGCGCCTTTGCCAGTTCGGTCTTACCAACACCGGTCGTACCCAGGAAGATAAATGAACCGATGGGACGCTTCGGATCCTGCAATCCGGCACGACTACGGCGCACCGCATCGGCAATAGCAGAGATCGCCTCTTCCTGTCCGATGACACGCTTGTGAAGTTCTTCTTCCAGATGAAGTAATTTGTCTTTCTCACTTTGCATCATCCGTGTCACAGGAATACCTGTCCAACGGGATACCACATCAGCGATATCATCTTCACTCACCTCTTCCTTGATCATGGCTGTTGCAGTCTGAATCTTTGCAAGAGCCTCTTCCTGTGTCTTGATATCGGCTTCTTTAGCCTGCAGTTTGCCATAGCGAATCTCGGCTACCTTTCCATAGTCTCCTTCCCTTTCAGCTTTTTCTGCCTCAAACTTCAGACTCTCTATGTCTATCTTGTTTTGTTGAATCCGATTCACAATCTCTTTCTCACTTTGCCATTGTGCTTTCTGCTTGGATTCCTCCTCTTTTAAGTCAGCAATCTCTTTGTTCAGCAAGGAAAGCTTGTCCTGATCATTCTCTCTTTTAATCGCTTCACGCTCAATCTCAAGCTGCTTGATCTTACGGGTAATCTCATCCAGACTTTCCGGTACCGAATCGATCTCCATACGCAAACGGGCAGCGGCCTCATCCATCAGGTCAATCGCTTTATCAGGCAGAAAACGGTCTGTGATATACCGGTTGGAAAGTTTTACAGCTGCAATGATGGCATCATCCTGAATACGTACTTTGTGATGATTCTCATATTTCTCTTTCAATCCACGGAGAATAGAGATTGTACTCAACTCATCCGGTTCGTCGATATTGACAATCTGGAAACGTCGTTCGAGCGCCTTATCCTTTTCAAAATACTTCTGGTACTCATTCAAAGTCGTGGCACCGATCGCACGCAGTTCGCCTCTGGCCAAAGCCGGTTTCAGTATATTGGCAGCATCCATCGCTCCTTCGCCTCCGCCGGCTCCCACTAAGGTATGAATCTCATCGATGAACAGGATGATTTCTCCATTGGCAGCAATGACCTCGTTGATGACGGACTTAAGACGCTCTTCAAACTCTCCCTTATACTTTGCTCCGGCAACCAGTGCTCCCATATCCAATGAGAATAGTTGCTTACTTTTCAGGTTCTCCGGCACATCACCCCGTACAATACGGTGTGCAAGTCCTTCTGCTATGGCAGTCTTACCTACTCCCGGTTCACCGATAAGGATCGGATTGTTTTTTGTACGACGGCTCAGGATCTGAAGCACCCTACGGATCTCTTCATCTCGTCCGATGACGGGATCCAGTTTGCCGGCACGAGCTCTTTCTATCAGATTAATGGCATATTTACTCAGCGATTGATAGGTATCTTCCGCCGACTGACTCGTCACTTTCTCTCCCTTACGCAACTCGACGATGGCGGCAGTAAGCTCTTTCTCTGTAACGCCGGCATCCTTCAATATATTGGAGGCGGTACTCTTTGTGGACAGCAATGCCAATAGAATATGCTCCAGAGAGACGAACTGGTCGCCCATCTTCGAACAATAGTCAGTGGATTTCTGTAACACTTCATTGGATTCACGACTCAGATAAGGTTCACCGCCCGACACTTTCGGATAGGTTTCATTCTGTTTCGAAACAGTCGCGTTGAGCATCGAAACATAGACTCCAAGTTTCTGAAATAAAAAGTTCACGACATTCTCACCGACACTCATCACAGCAAGCAACAGATGTGTCGGTTCAACAGCCTGCTGATTACTTTTTTGCACAAGCTGCACAGCCTGCTGCACAGCTTCTTGCGACTTAATAGTAAAATTGTTAAAGTTCATATGGTTGTATCTTTATTAGTATTCCTTTCGCTGAAATACAAGCAACAAAAGAAAGACCATCCATCTGTCCATGTGCAATCTGTCCTCCACCTCTACGAAGTTTCTGCCATTTTGTCCTATACAAACAGGAACCGCTGCAACTATTCAGATGATTCCTCTTCTGTATAGTTGCAGCGGTAACAAGTAAGACTCAGGTCCGGCCTGTTTCTGACCGTTGGTTATTTCATGTTCTGCATATATTCCAGAACAAAACCATATTGATACGGTTTATTCCCCGGGTATGTATATTTCTCCATCGTTTGAGCTCCCCACGTGTCGTCACCTCCTACACCATGAATATTCAGATCGATATTCAGGTTAATGAAATCATGAACGGGCAAGTCAAAAGGATGTTTTGCTTTTTCAAGCTCCTCTTCCGTATAAGGCCAAGCGCGAAAGCAGAGCGGTTGTAATCCACTTACCCGGACAGCGTTGCCCTTTTGATCCGCAAGAGAGAACCATCTCACATCACATCGGTTGCCATTGTCCTGCGGCACTGCATAATCAGTGCGGAAATTGTCCAGTGTAGATGTATACACACCAATGAAAGCTGCTGTCTTCCGATCAGGATAATTTTCAAAAACTCCCCGACCATACCACTGAATCGACTGGAACTTTTCCGGAATACGTATGCGCATACCAAACTTGGGAATCTTAGGAGTCTTTTCGTTTTTGGGTTTATAATCGGCCTCAACCTGTATCTGACCCCGACTATTCAAGGTGTATTTCAAGGTATAGCCAGCCTCTACGTCAGGAAGGTTCATGCGGAAGAGAAGAGTCACCAGTCCGTCGGGTTTTGTTACATCCACCCCTTCCACTACTCGATTCGAAGCCACTTTCCGCCATACGCCCATCGATCGTTCGTAGTTACTCTGTTTCTGATTATCATTGGCAGGCTTCCAGAAATAAGGTTCCAGTACACCCTGCAGCAATTCCGAGTTGTTTTGCACCCAGCTGGTCATTGCACCTGTCGATTTACTAAAGACCACCTTGAAAGAATCGGCTTGCACGGATATCTCACCTGCTGTTTCTTTCACGGTCATCTGCTTGTCTGCCGCCTTGATTGTTTTGAATGCGCCCGGCTTCACGACAAACTGTTCGCGGGCAATACTGTACCCCTCACTAGCCCATAAGTTTGCTTTCTTAAGCTGAACATACAGATTGAGACAAACATCCGTAGACAGGGCATTGAATCCATCCGGTACCGGAATCTCAATCGTACCCGATTTACCCGGAAGCAATGAAACGGAAGCCAGTTTGCCGGTTTGGATACGCTTCCCGTCTGACGTGAATTCATAGACCAGATCAAACTGA
>JAQUTK010000051.1 GCA_028709785.1 Bacteroidales bacterium | reverse complement strand
TATGGGACTTCAGGCTAAACCTATTAAAGTGATGTTACTGACCGGGCAAACCGATAGATACCACAATTGGGAAGTCACCTCTCCGTATTTGAAAGCAACTCTGGATCAGCAGAAAATCTTTGCGACCGATGTGGTACTGATCCCTGCTCCCGGTAAGGAGTTCGACGAGTTTGTTCCTGAATTTTCGAAGTATCAGGTGGTGGTTCTGGACATGAACATGCCCGAATGGAACGAAAAAGCGAAAGCAGCCTTTGTCGATTTCGTACAAAATGGTGGTGGAGTAGTCGTTATTCACGAAGCTAATAATGCTTTTCCCAACTGGAAGGAATACAACCAAATAATTGCTCTGGGTGGTTGGGGAAACCGCAGCGAGAAAGACGGACCCTACTATTATTGGAAAGATGGGAAATATGTAACTGATAACTCACCTGGCCCTGGCGGTGCACATGGTCAACGTGTTCCTTTCGTGGTGAATATCCGCGACACCGAACATCCGATAACCAAAGGATTGCCAACAAAATGGCTGCACCAAAACGACGAGTTATACGGAAATCTTCGTGGCCCTGCTGAAAATATCCATGTATTGGCTACTGCTTTCTCAACGAAAGAAACAGGCGGAACAGGCAAAGAAGAGCCTGTTTTGTTTACGGTTACCTATGGAAAAGGTCGCATATTTCAAACAGTCATGGGACATACCGGTGCTGATTATGCCGATGCCGTTGAGGATGTTGGTTTTCAGGTCACTTTCTCACGTGGTGTTGAATGGGCAGCCACCGGAAAGGTAAAACAAAAACTACCGACAGAATTCCCAACGGAAACAGCCGTTTTGCTTCGTAAACTGGATCAACTGAAATAACCGGAACAGACGGACTTGTCAGCTATTCTTTACCTGATATCTTTTGCCTTCTGACAGGAAGAACTGTTTTCTTTGTCAGGATGAAAAAGTCATCGCTTCCCGACACATTCTTCGTTTTTAAGTTCAGGACAATCGTTTCGTGCTTTGAAACAATCATTTCGTGCTTTGAAACGATTATTTCAAAGTTTGAAATAACTAATGCCTCCTTACTGCTGAAATTTATCATGCAATAGTTTTTGGAAATGTATGCCTATGCGTGATGAATATTGTTTAATCTTTTTTCCGCAACGGAACGAGTGGTGTCGGCAATGATATCCGCAGCAGACTCACTACCATGGCAATAGATGCAAATAGGCTGGCCAGCAATAGTGAGGCGGAGGTATTATTGGCGGGAAATAGTGTAAACATCATCGCTGCCAGAGCAGCGCCTAAGGTCTGACCAAGCATACGGGCTGTGCCGAGCATCCCACTGGCTCCTCCGCTGCGGTGCTGTGGTGCAGAGCCAACAATAATACTGCTGTTGGGGGACTGAAACAGTCCGAATCCGACACCGCAGATTGACATGCGCCAGATAATATCAAAAGTAGTAGGATGATCGGGCAGAAAGGCAATCAAAAAGAGTCCTGTGGCAAAGATCATCATTCCGAAGCCTCCGAGGATACCGGCATGAAGACGCTCTACCAATCTGCCGGCAATTGGGGCGACAAGCATAATGGCAAACGGCCAGGGAGTGAGTAGAAACCCGATCTGCGAACTGTCATAGCCGAGTGTGTTCTGAAAGAAGAAGGGCAGCGAAACCATCGCAAGCATTTGCGCTGAAAAGGAACAGGAGGATGCTAGTACGGATAGTGAAAAGATCGGAATACGCATCAGATCGACCGGCAGTAAAGGATGTTCCTGACGCAACTGTTTGCGCACAAAAAGGGTTCCGATAGTCAGAAAGGCAAAGGCACCCAACAGAATGAAATAACAACTCCATTTGTGCGTAATACCGTCCAGGGTAAAGATCAGAAGTCCAAAGACAAGGGCATTGGTGAGACTGCTGAGAATATCAAACTTACGACCTTCTATCTTGACCGGATTATGTGGCAAGTAGCGAATCGAGAAGTAGAGGGCCAGCAGTATAATCGGCACATTGATCGCAAAGAGCCAGTTCCAGCACGCAACAGAGAGAACAATGGAAGCAATGGTTGGTCCGGCTGCCAGGGAAACGGCTACAACGAGGGCATTGATACCCATGCCTCTCCCCAACTGTCGCTTGGGATAGATGATACGCAGCAATGCGGTATTGACACTGCTGAGTGCAGCCGCTCCAAATCCTTGCAGGGCACGAGCGATGATGAGTGTCGGGAAGGATTCGGATAAGGCACAGGCAATGGAGGCAATGACAAACAAGGTGAGTCCGAAAAGATAGACTTTGCGATAGCCGAAGATATCGCCGAGGGAAGAGAAAGAGAGCAGTGTGAGGATAATGGACAACTGATAGGCATTGACAACCCAGATAACATCGGAAGGTGATGTGTGCATCTCCATGGCGATGGTTGGCAATGCGACATTGACAATCGTGACGTCCAATACAGAGACGGATAACCCCAATGCAATAGCCAGAATAGCCCAAAAACGTTCGGGAAGCGGCAATCCGTCGCTGTGAGTCACTGGTTCTTTCTGTTCCTTTCTCATGTGTACCGTTTACTTTGCTATAAGGACTCCTAGTTCGGCAACTGTCGCTTTACCGCCTTCAAGGGTGCGAACCGGTACCAACTGAATATATCTTGCCACAACTCCTTTGGAGAGGGAGATGCGCTGCTCAATCGGGTTGTTTTTTATGTTGGAGAATTCTCCGGAGGCTGCTTTTTCCCAGGTAACCCCATCCTTGCTTACGTTAAACTCATACCGGTCAAGTATTCCATTGGAAGAGCGATCCTGACGTGGCAAATAGCTGAACCCGAAGATTTCAACTTCGGCTCCCATATCGACAGTCAGAGAAGCTCCCGAAGGCAATGAGGAGAAGGTGTTCGGATGGGTATCAATGGTCAATGCGCCCTCTTGAGCCTCCGCAGTTGAAGGAGACAACACCTTCCAAAGCTTCTTCGAGGCATCCTTCTGTTTGCTGTCTGTCAGAGTCTGAGTAGATGTCTGAGGTTCGGCATATAATCCCAGCTCACCAATGCAGGGAGATGCATCGGCATTTATGATTCGCAGACGAACCGCGTCGGTCGTCACTCTTTCGCCTCTGATCAAACGGCATGAACCGATGGCAACTCCTTTGGCATATTCTTTCCAAACTCCGTTTTCTTTGATATCCACCGCCCATTCGTTGACACGATGTCCCAATTTGATATTTTCTCTGATCCGGATCACATTGAACGTCTTCTTACCTTTCAGAGAAAGTGTCAGACTGGCATCCTTCACCTGGTCATCTGTTGCCCAATAGGTGTATCGGCTGGCATCAAGTACTTTTGAAGCGGCATATTCTTTCGAATTTCCCCGTACATTGCTTGCTGTGGCTTTAGCACCTTTGGCATAGTTGACCTTGTAAAGCTGGTTGATCATCTGACCAAAACCGGCAAGAGAAGCTGCATCTTTCTCAAAGACTCGTCCCCGACGATCGGGTGGAACGTTTAGGATCATATTGGCTCCTCGTCCGACAGACACGAAATAGTGATCGAGTAGTTGAGCGGAAGTTTTTACCTTGTCATTCTCACTGGCATGCCAGAACCAACCCGGACGTATGGAAAAGTCTACCTCGGCAGGCACCCATACTTTGCCATTACGGGTACCACTTTCCAGATTCTTGATCGAACTACCGGGAGTTGGCTTGCGATTGGGATTAGCCATTTCAAAAGTGATCGTGGACCAGCAGGGATCTTTTGCAAATCCACTTTCATTACCGACCCAACGACATCCGGGACCTATATCACTAAAGATAACAGCGTTGGGATGTAATTCGTACAAGATCTTCCACGTATTATCCCAGTCATAATAGACGGTATTGTCTATGCTACGTGTTTCTCTGGCTCCTCCGTAATATCCGTCACCACCATTGGCACCGTCGTGCCAACTCTCAAATACCGGACCATAGTTGGTGAGTAACTCACGATACTGAGTACGGTAGGTTTCGATATATTTAGGAGTCCCATAATCTTTGTTGTTACGATCCCAGGGCGAAAGATAAATACCAAACTTCAGTCCATGTCTTTTACAGGCATCAGAAACCTCTTTGACCATATCGCCTTTCCCGTCTCTCCACGGACTTTTGCTGATATTATGATCGGTCGACTTGGTGGGCCAAAGACAGAATCCATCGTGATGCTTACAGGTAAGAACAATGCCTTTGAGTCCGGCAGACTTGATATTTAACGCCAAAGCATCCGCATCAAAATCGGAAGGGTTAAAGAGTGCTGGATCTTCATCACCAAATCCCCATTCCTTATCGGTAAATGTATTGATTGTGAAATGAACAAAAGCGTACATCTCCATTTCGTGCCAGAGCAACTGTCCTTCTGTTGGCAATGCGCCGTGAGGCTGTGGAGGTTTTACCTTCTCCGCTCCTACCGCGGAGCAAATGAAAAGTCCTGCCAGCAAAAAGAGTACGGAAGGCTTTAGGTGTTTCAAATTTTTTCTCATGATAAGTTCGTATTTATTAGTTCGTGGCAAATGTACGTAAATCTTTTAATACTTACTTGTCAGGCTGCGCTAATATCGGTCAATCACCATACGATCGGTAACTGCAAAATAAATCTGCTGAGGTTTGTCTATCCAGAAATTATACCTATTTTTACATCCAAATATATCTGATACGATGAAAACAAGAAAAATTACTGCAAATTCTATACTGTATGTGACTTTGTCCCTGGTATTATCTCTGCTTACAAACTGTGAGAATGACAATGAGCCCGATGCTGCGAAACTGCTGATTGGCAAGTGGGAAAACACGGAGATCAACCATATCCCGATAGTCACCGATTCAAAATTCGTTATGGAACTGAAGTCTGATAACAAAGAGCTATACGCCAGCGGATTTAAACTGGATGAGAACAATGAATCGTGGGAAGAAAATAATTCATACACCTACTCTGTCCAGAACAACATACTGACTATTGACGGTAAAAACGTGCTTGGCAATCTTTTTCACATGGAGTTTGAGACACTTACGCTCAACCAATCCGTATGGACCTATTCCGTAAAAAGTTTTCTTATTGACGGGGTATCTTATCCGGATGCGAAGATCTATACCTGCAAAAGGGTTACGAAGGATTACAGCCAGCCATTTACCGGGATCTGGTATGGACGATGTACTTCTGAAGGCACAACAGATACAAAATATCATTACTGGGAGTATTTCAGCGATGGTACGTACAATTACTATTATCAGGACGACAACAACAAGTGGATCAAGAAGTCGGACAATGAAGGTCGCTATTTCCTGTATGGAACTCTATTTGTCAGTAACTATTCTAACGATTTGTTGAGCGGTGGTACAGGACATGCGTTTGAGTGCTGGGATTTCTCCATCAATGGAAATACAATGACATGGACCGGTTTGAGAGAGAACAACAAAATCGTCACCTACCAGATGAAGAAAGTAAGCACTCCTCCCCTGCTGAACTGGTAACATGCCGGATCCCGGAAACAAGCATATACAGCGTAATGCTTACAATCCTTGCTGACTCTTTCATATTATTTATCTGTTGGATAAGGTAATGTAAAATAGAAGGTAGTTCCTTTACCGACTTCACTTTCCGCCCAGATCCTGCCGTTGTGATTATCCACAAATTCTTTACAGAGAATCAAGCCCAAGCCGGTTCCTTCTTCTTGTTGAGTACCGCTGGTAGAGACGTTCTCTTCAATGTGGAACAGTCTGTCAATGAGTTCTTTTTTCATTCCGACCCCATTGTCTGAAACGGATATAATCATCTCTTCATCCGTATGTCTGGCTGAAATAACGATCTTACCTCCCGCTCCCGGAAAAGTGAATTTGATGGCATTGGAAATAAGATTTCTCAAAACTGTATGTATCATTGCCCGATCGGCATAAGCCATCTCTTTCCGAAGATTCTCTGTACTGATTGTGATCGACTTGTTTTGTGCTGATTCTTTGAGCAATACGATAACATCATTGACCAACATATCAAGTTCAATCATCTCTGGATTAAACTTCAGCCGTCCGGTTTGCGATCTTGACCATTCCATCAAGTTTGACAACAGGGATATCGCATGCTCGGAAGAATTGCGGATGATTCCGGCATATTCTTCCGCTCCCTCATAGTCTTTTTCCTGAATCTGTTCAACAAGAAGATTGCTAAACCCATGAATCGCATTAAACGGATTTTTCAGATCATGAGCAATGATAGAAAAGAACTTGTCTTTAGTGGCATTGAGTTCTTTCAAACGAAGTTCGGAACTAAGAATTAATTCCATTGCTTGTTTCTGCTCAGTGATATCTATGGCATGGAAAATGACTCTTTGCTCCGACTTCCAAGAGACTCTTGCCGAAAACCAACAAATCTGACCTTTGACTTGTAAGGGATATTCTATGACTACTAGTTTTTTACTTTCCAAACAGTCAAGAATCGCTTGATGAAACAATTTTGCTTCTTTCTCAGGAAAGACCTCATAAACGGTTTTATGTAATAACTCGCTCACAGGTCTGATCTGATGTTCAGCATTGACCGGCGGGATTTTCATACATCTTCCTTCCTGATCATACTCAATAATCTGGCTATTCATCGAACGAATAATAGCGCTCAACTCCTGTTCGTTTCTCTTTATTTTGACAACAGATCGGCTAATTATCCATATTAAGAAACTGATGATGAATGAACTTGAAAGAAGCAAAAAAAGCAACACCTTGTCTTGATTGATATAAGAACCCCAACCCGATTCCGGAATCGCACCCAAAACCCAAGTTCCATAAGGAAGATCAATCTCTACGGTTACCGGATTTTGTTCAAAGACTTTTTTATTTCCCCACCATACAACGCCTTCATTTCCCAATCCGTTATACCCTCTGATTGAGAATAAGAATCCGGATTCAATCTCTTTCAGATTCGCCTGTTCAAGTAGTTTGTCCCTGTATATGACAATATCAGTAACACCCCAAAAAGAGCCTAGATTGGTAGGAGTCTTATCAAAAATTGGCGTATAACTAATGAATGCAATGCCTCCCTCAACGAGTTCAACCGGACCGGCAACAAAAGTCTTATGGGTCATTATCGTCTTTTGGACAATCTCTTTTCGTTCAGGATGTAACAGTAAATCGAGTCCTATGGCGGCCTCATGACCTTTTGGGGGATAAAGAGCACTTATAATGCAATTTTTCGACAGCGCCATGGTACTAATGACAGAATCATTGTTAATAAGCTCATGTGCCAAATTATAATATTCGGGAGTAGTGATATTGGGTTTTATGGATACATAAGCAGCAACACTCTTTGTATAATAGATTCTGGAATAAAGTGCTTTCTCCAATTTGGTTTTCTTGGTCATCAAAATTTCAAGAAGTCTGTTTTTTATATCTTTTTCCCAACTGTCTTTTTTATAATTTGAATAACTTATTGCACCGACACCCAAAAGAATGAAAGAGGACAAAGCAAAAATCAACGGCATTGAATGCCTAAGACACGTAATAAATTTATTTTTCTTCATTGTTTATTTTTCTCAAAATTCATTTCAACCCGGATATGGAAGCGTAAAATAAAAGGTGCTTCCTTGACCAACTTCAGACTCTACCCACATAGATCCACCAAGCATCTCGACATAGGCTTTGGAGATTGACAAACCCAGACCGGCACCCTGAAGCGCGCTTTTATCTGTTATATCTGCCTGGATAAACCGTTCGAAGATCACCTCCTGACGCTCTTTCGGAATACCAATACCTGTATCTTTCACATAAAACTCAAGATAGTTGTCTTTACTAATATAGCCAATAGCTATAGCTCCGCTTTCACTGTATTTTATCGCATTCTTTACCAGATTGATGAGAATGGCATACACTTTCTCTTTATCTGTAAAAAGAATCGCTTCTTCTGAAGACAAGGTATAATTAGAGGAAATAGTCATCCCTTTTCTTTCTACCTCCGGTTTAAAGAAGGTGTATATAAAATCTATCTGGTCATTGATATTTGAGGACTGAATATTTACTTTCATCAAACCGGACTCAATCTTCGAGATACTGATAATATCATTAATGATATTGAGCATTCTTGCACCGCTTTGTTCGATGATGGCGATATATTTTTGTTGCTCTTCACCTGTAAGATCAGGCTCTTTCAGTAACTCTGCAAAACCAAGAATACCATTCATCGGTGTGCGGATCTCATGACTCATATTAGCCAGAAAAGCGGATTTCAACCGTTCACTTTCTTCAGCCCTGTCTTTGGCAATGATCAACTCGTTAATCATGTTCTTTTTCTCAGTCACGTCATCCATAACAATGACATAGTTGGAAATTGATTGATCAGATTGCTGAATAGCTGATATTATCACTTCTACCTGAAACTCTGTGTGGTCCTTTTTTCTGTTTACATACTCACTCTTCCACGTCTGACCACTGTGCAACGTCTTCCACATGGTTTCATATTCGGATGGAGAAAGGTGCCCGGAATTAAATATTCTCGGCTTCTTACCTTTCAAATCGTCCAATGTATATTGAGTCAGTGTGATATATTCTTTGTTTACAAACTCAATATTGCCATCGGCATCTGTTATTGTAATGGCGACCGGACTCTGTTCGACAGCTTTACCAAACGTCCTTATCAGTTTTTCACCTCTCTTACGTTCGGTGATATCACGGATAATACCTCCAATCCCTTTATGCCCATTCTGTTTCAGAGTAAACTTTGTTGTTTCGAATATCCGGTCTCCCAAGTGTTCTTCCACAGTAAACGGATTGACGGTATCCAATGCTTTCAGATCGGAAGAGATGCAAGGATAGATACGAGAGTTTTCAGCCAAAACCTCATCCGTTTTTCCGATCAGATCCCGTTTATATTTGCCAAAGAAGTTTGCCATCGCCTTGTTTGCCAACAGATAGCGCCGTTGATCATCCTTTACAAACATCATATCCATATTGGAATCAAAAAAGACTTTCAGCAGTTCTTCGCTCTTTCGTAACGCTGATTCTATCTGTTTCTGTCGGGTAATGTCCTGAATGGTTCCAAAGAGGATTCTTTTCTTCTTATCAAAATAGCAGAGCGAATGAATGTCTTTTATTTCTCCGGTATGCGGCAATTTTATTTTAAAATCAATATCATATGGGAGATCATCTTCAATCAAGCTCTTTAGAGCAGCATCAAGTATGGATCTGTATTCGGGAAGCGGAATACTCTTAATATATTCATAATCCAATTGATCGCCCGTTATTCCATAGATTTTTTGGGCACCGTCAGAAGTTATAACCATTTTTGAATCCAGATGCAATTCCCAGTTTCCGGATTTTGACGCAATTTCTGCCCGTTCCAAGCGAGATAAAGCTTCAGCGATGAGGCGTTGAGCATTTCGTTCTTTGGATTGATCACGAAAAACTAAAACAGCCCCGACGATTTCTCCTTTTTCGTTTTTGATAGGCGCTCCACTATCGGCTATCGGAATCTGAGAGCCGTCTTTTGCAATGAGCATGGTATGATTAGCCAGACCAACAATGTTTCCCTCTCTTAAAACAATTTCGACCGGACTTTCAACAACATGGAGTGTCTCTTCGTTAATGATATTAAAGACCTTCGTAACAGGTATTCCTTTCGCTTCCTGTTCTTTCCAACCGGTCAATTTTTCCGCAACAGCATTTAGTTGTTTGACAAAACCAGATGCATCCGTCGTTATAACTCCATCACCAATACAATACAGTGTGGTGCGAAACATCTCTTCACTTTGTTTCAAAGCTAGAATGGCTTTCAGACGATCTTCATAGACCTCTGATTTCTCAGCCGATTGCAGAATCTCATTTTGCAATTTAAGCTCAGCTATCTGATTCTCAAGTTCCTGATAAGTTGGTTTCTCTTTTTCCATCTCTTGCTATTTTATCCATACGGAAAGATTAAATCCTATTCATCGGATCACTCCGGTCAGCCTTCATCCGTAATAACTATCTGATCTTCTCGATAAAGTACGGTTGCAACCACTTGGCATATACTCCACTCCAGACCTCTACCCGTACATACAACTCATTTCCGGTTATGGAATAGTTGCTTGCTGTCACGGAATCTTCTTGCTTCAGTATCTTTCCGTTTCTTCCGATAAACCGGATTGTGGCAGGCGATCCGATATTTACATGTAAGGTGTTCTTCTTTAACTGAATCGATTTTAGTACAATCGGGTTGATTCCCAGTTTGCCATTGGCTGCTACATAATTGCCTTTGGACAAAGAGTTCATAATCGTTTTTTTGCTCTTTGAGTTCGAAAACACTTCCACCCAACCTTCTCCGATGCTATTACCACTATGATAATCATCCACTCCAAGGGAATAGACTCTCAGCCCTCTGGACAAGAGTAAATCCCATCCTCTGCAACAGGTACGTAGTTTCATCGAGTCATTGGCTGCTCCGTCGTTCCAACACTCAACAAAGCTAAAGTGTCCGTTGCAATTCAGCATGGTGGAATCCGGAAGATAAAATCCGGACCAGTTGGGATGACAGAGATTGATCATCTCGTTTCGCTCCACCTCATGAAACTGCTGTACCTCATTGATTGTCTTATAGGATCTATATTTCGTATAATTTGGAGCCAAAAGCATTGAATCTGTATCATAGACACAAATATGAGCATAATTGGCAGCAGACGTAGTCGGTGTATTTCCATTTGTATTCTCATACGAATTTCCAATCCAGATGAGTTCATTGCCGGCAGGTTCGGGCGTGATATATTCATGATCCGTAATGGTCATGAAATCAAAACCGATCGATTGATATCTTTTACAAAGCTCCAGAGGCGCAAGTTTGCCGTCGGAGTTGGTCGTGTGACAGTGCATCTGCCCTTTTAAAGTCAGCTTTTGACTCTTTGCGTACGGGTCATAGATGCGATACTTACCACTTTCAGTTGAGATCTTTTTTTCATTGTTGGCGCTGAAAATTCCGGAGGAAGCGTTTACGGAAAAACCTACAAACAAGAAGAGTGTTACAGCTGCAAAACGTTTTAATTCAGTTATCATGTGATAGAAGCATTTAGATTCACAAATATATTCATTTGTTTTTAAAAGTAGGAATAAACAGAAAAAAAACACACTATAATTCAACCGATTAATCATCGGAACGTACAAATAATTAGATTCCCGGTTTAATTGACAGAAAAGGGCTCTGAAGCAATGGTCATTATCTTCCGAGTCTATTTTATAGTATAAGTCACCACATCACTCAATGCCTGATTAACAATCTTCAATCTGATACGCCACAAATCCGGCTTCCAGGAAGTGAGCAAACGGGCATCCGTGATTTCCATGTGCTCTATGACCGGAGTCAGGGATTTGTCAAAAAGAAGCATCCTCTCCCCATCTGTCGTCTTCAACAGAATACCTTTATCCGTAATTATCGGTTCGCAACAAGTCATAAGTATTATCTCTGTAGATGCCTTATACTCCTTTAGCCTGTAGTTTTCTGTGATCGTAATCTGTTTGTTTTTGGTGAAAGAGAACGTGCGTTTCCAACTCTCCACTCCTGCCTCTTTGGGATAAGCTCCGGCGATATCCAGACTGAAAGTCACTTGTTTACCCTTATTGGTATAGGCCAGATCTTTCGCTTTATATTGACGACCGTCTTTCTGATCGACACCATTGATCTTCGGCAGGTTGTGGTAGCCTGACTGCATCGCCCATATATCATATCTGCCTTTGCCAAAAGTCTGGGACGTATATGTGCCCACTCCTACATCAATAAGTAACGGTTGCGCATTGTAATAAACTACATAACTGCCGACATCATTGTGATTATGGCTTTCCGCATTGTGCCCGCCCTTTGCCG
>JAQUTK010000050.1:9744-11819 GCA_028709785.1 Bacteroidales bacterium | reverse complement strand
CCTCTTACAGGAAAACGATTTTCTTTCTTCGTATTACATACACGAATCGACTCAAGAACTTTCTCAGCCTTTTCCTGTGAGGTAAATGAAAAGAAAAAAATAGAGTTAAATTTCCCGTTTCCTCCTCCATACCAGTTATCCCGCATATCGGGACGATGAGTCTCCTTAAATCCGGTAGTCTCCGTTTTACTAAACACCTTGATACCTGCCTCAGTAAGCATTGTGGCAACTTTATCGCTATGTTCTGCCAAACTGGTTATTACTAATAGTTTCATCGTATTAATCTTTTAATTTGTATGTTTTTTTCTCATCAACTTAAAGTAAAGTAAAGGCACTACTACCAAAGTGAGCAGAGTCGATGTTATCGTCCCACCCATGAGTGAAATAGCCAACCCCTGGAAGAGGGGATCAAACAAGATGACAAAGGCACCCAATATGACCGTACCAGCCGTCAGAAGTATTGGAATACTCCGCACTGCTCCCGACTCAATAATTGCCTGATTTAAAGGAATACCCTCCTTCAAGCGAATATCAATAAAGTCAATCAATAAGATAGAGTTACGTACCATAACACCCGCCAATGCGATAAAACCAATCATAGAGGTGGCACTGAAATAGACTCCCATCATCCAATGTCCGAATATGATACCAATCAGTGACAAAGGAATAACTGTAAGCATGACTACCGGAACAATAAAACTCTGAAACCAGGCAATAATCAACATGTAGATAATGATGATTGCTATCACGAAAGCAATACCCAGATCACGGAAAACCTCGTACGTAATCTGCCATTCTCCATCCCACTTCAGCGAATACTGTTCCTCAGACTCCGGCTGACTGCTATATTCCTCATTCAGCACATACCCGGCAGGAAGGTCGATACTTTTCAGTTTGTCAGAAATAGCACCCATTGCATACACCGGACTTTCCAGTTTGCCGGCCATATCTCCAACGACATATACTACGCGCTTTTGATTCTTTCTGTTAATACTTTTCTCTTTCACCTCCTCACTGATCTTCACAAGATCACCAACAGCAACCATCTGACCTCTCTGATTCACAATTTGCAAACTTCTCAGATCGTTAATACTGGTCTTGTCTTCATCAGCAAACTGAAGTTTCACCGGAACAGGCATGGAAGAAGAAGGCTGGTGTACCACACCTGCTGTTTGTCCGGACAAAGCAGACTGCAAAGCACCCACAATCTGAGCCGGAGCAACTCCACGAAGCATTGCTTTTTCCTTATCTACTTCAAATGTATACTGTGGCTGGTCATCCTCAACCATCCAGTCTACATCCACCACATCCGGAGTCTTTGCAAACAATGTTTTTACCTGATGTGCAATCATCTTCTGGGTCTTATAATCAGGACCGTAAATTTCAGCGACCAAGGTGGACATCACCGGAGGTCCGGGAGGAACCTCAACCACCTTTGCATTTGCACCATACCTGGCAGCAATTGTCTGAATTCCGGCTCTCATAGCCATCGCTATATGATGACTCTGCACATCACGTTCTCCCTTGTCCGTAAGATTCACTTGAATGTCAGCCACATTCTCCCCTCTTCTCAAATCATAATGTCGAGCCAATCCGTTAAAACTTATTGGCGCTGAAGTTCCGGAATAGGTCTGATAATTAAGTACATGAGGCTGTTTCGCAATATACATTCCGATCTCTTTTGCCACAGCAGCGGTCCGTTCAAGTGTCGTACCTTCCGGCATATCAATGACCACCTGAAACTCATTCTTATTATCAAAAGGAAGCATCTTCACAGGTACAGACTTTGTAAAGAACAAAGAGACTGACGCAAAGAGCAAAAGCGTAGTCACTCCCATGAAAGTCCATCGCAACTTTCGCGACACAAGCATCGGACTCAGCAATCTGCTATATAGCCTGTACACCTTACTTTCTTCCATAGGCTTCTCATCTGCATCTGCTTCATCTACATTTTTTTCCTTCGTACGAAGAAAAATATATCCCAGATAAGGAGTCAGCGTAAGAGCGATAAGCAATGAGAAAATCATTGCAATCGAAGCACCAATAGGCATCGGACTCATATAAGGGCCCATCAT
>JAQUTK010000050.1:0-9644 GCA_028709785.1 Bacteroidales bacterium | reverse complement strand
CACCTTGACCTCTTTGCTGCGTCCTCCGATGACAGTAACGGCAGCCACATCAGGTACCTTTTTTATCTCTGTGGTAAGGACATCAGCCATCTGTCTCAAGGAATAATCACCATAGTTATCACTCCAGAGTGTAAGTCCGAGTACAGGAACATCGTCAATGGCGCGTGTCTTGATCAATGGCATTGAGATACCCGGAGGCATCTTATCCATATTTTTCATAATCTCAGTATAGAGCTTCACCAATGAACGTTCCATGTCCTCGCCCACATAAAACTGAGCCGAAAGCATCATCTGTCCATTCATGGAAGTGGAATACACATACTCCACACCCTTTACATTTGACACTACTTTTTCGAGTGGGATTGCCACTTTGCTTTCCACTTCCTGCGGATTGGCACCCGGAAACGCCACCATGATGTCGGCCATAGGAGCCTCTATCTGAGGATCCTCCTCACGCGGTATCAAAAAAATACTAAATGCTCCCAGCAAAAGGAACGACAGCATTAGCAAAACCGAAAGTTTTGATTGTATAAAAACGCCGGCTACTCTGCCAGCAAATCCCTCTTTCATCTCTTTGTATATTTGTTTATTACTACCTTATTTCACAACACTCACCTTCGCACCATTGTAAATCCGTCCTTCTGCTTTCACAACAAAAGTTTCTTCCTTATTGAGTCCGGATAAAACATCTACCCTGTCGCCATGACTTTTTCCCAATCTGATCCAGCGAAGAGAAACAATATCATCTGTTCCCAGCACATAGACTCCGGTAAGGTCCTCCTTTTTAATCACACTTTCGAGAGGAATAGTCAAGGAAGAAGAGGAAGCTTTCACCTCATTACTGAAAGGTATAAATACATTCACATACATGCCCGCCTTCAGATTTTCTTTCTCGTTATCAGGAATGGCTACCTTCGCCAGATACTGTCCGCCGGTAAACTGAGAGGAGGGACTCACTTCCGATAGGATACCGGTAAAAGTAGTACCTGTTGCCTTAACCGTAACAATTGCTTCACCATTCGGTTTGACTCCCATCACATCCGTCTCTGGAACAGAAATCAGTGCCTGAAAACTCTTTGTTTGCTCCAGAGCTAAAATCGGCATGCCCGGATTGGCCATACTCCCCTCCTCAGCAAATTTCTGTGTAATCACTCCCGGGAACGGAGCTTTAATCTCTGTGTAAGCGAGCATCGCATGGACTTCATTTCGCATCTGTCTGGCACTCTCCAGTTTGGACAATATCGACCGATGTTGAAGTTTCACATTTTCCAGTTCCTTAGCCGAAGCACTCTGACTGTTATATAACTGAGTAAATCGTTCCAGATCTTTCGTTGCAACAGCAGCCGCAGCCTCCGCTTCAGCCACAGAAGCCTCCACCTGTGCTTTCTTTGCCTTCATATCATCATTGGCAATTGTAGCCAGCAGTTGTCCCTGTTTCACGAGATCACCCGCTTTTACTTTGACAGAGGTAATAGTACCCATTACCCGGGTACTGATCATTGCAGTCTGTCCGGCTTCAACTTGTCCGCTTACCTGTATTCCGGCTCTGTTGTCGGTCAAAGGTGTAGCCACAACAACCGGAACTTTTTTCTCGTCTTCCACCGTCTTTTTCTCCGAAGAAGAACAGGCAGAGATTAAACCCATAAAAGACACAAACAGGATAGATATGTAATTAACTCGTTTCATAAGATAGAATATTAAATTAGTTAGATGTATTTGATGAAGTGATAAATTCCAGGTAAGCGACTGTCAGATTCTGTTTAAATATGGTGGCGGCACTGCTCATCTGTTGTTCAGAAAGCTGCATCTGCGCCACCAATAAGTCTGAAGTCTTTTCAAGTCCCTGTTCATAGCGGTTTTGGATGATACGTAAAGCTTCGGTTGCCTGCTGAACAATATCCGCTTGCTGACGAAGTTCAAAAGACAAATTCTCAAGATCACGTTTGGTCTTGTTCCACTCCAGTTGGGCTTGCGATAGCTGTCCGCTAAGCTGTTCCTTCAACCTGGAACTCATCAATTTGTGCGAACGAATGGTATGCTTCGTCTGAGTTCCATTAAACAGGCTCCATGAAAGCTGAATCCCAACCAGATAACTTTCTGAATTAAATGATGTTGCTTTTGAGTCATTCCACTGATAACTGCCAAAAGCATTCAGTCTGGGTAAAAGAGAGAAAGAGGCGGACTTTACCATCATGTCTGAAGCCGCCACCGCTTTTTCCATTGCCAGAAAATCAACTCTGTCAGTCGATAAGGGCTTTTCATCAAAGGAAGTCAATGTAAGATGCTCAACCGCATAGTTTACGCCGGAGGAACTGGCCATGAGAAGACTTACATAATCAGAAGCATTTGATATATTACTTTTTGCTTTCTCCAATTCAGTCTCCACGCTACTCACATGAACCTTCGCATTTAACAGATCAGACTTGCGGATCAGTCCCTGGTCATAAAAACGTTCTGTCGAGTTGTAAATAGTTTTTGCAGTCTGAAGGGCCTCCTCCAACAACTCTTTTTGCTGATAAGCCAATTGAAGCTGAAGATAAGCCTTCTTCATTTCAAACGTGATATACTCCTTTGTCCGTACGGCACCATACTTTGCCGCATCTTTCTGAGCAGCAAGTGCTTTTCGCGCATACAACTGATCCACATTCAACAAAGGCATCTGCATATCTATCCTTGCACCAAAATCGTTTTGAGCCGAAGGATCATTTAAGAGAACCGGATTAAAATCCGCAGCTGTAACCGATTGCTGTTGCAACTTTGCCCCAAAAACATTCAATGGATTATTGGTTTGCATAGCCGTATAAGATGCACTCACTTTGGGCAGAAACAAGGCATCCATCTTCCGGTAATCAGAAGAAGCAATCTGCTCATCCAGTTCGGATACAGCAATTTGATTGTTACCCTTCAAGGCCATGGAGACGGCCTCTTGCAAACTTAAAAACCGAGCTTCATTTTGTGCCAATACAGATACGCCGGATGCACATATCCCAATAAGCGTGATTAGCATTTTCCTTTTTCTTTTCATCCTTTTCATTTTTTGTTCCGATTTTAATTCCGGGACAAAGGTAAAGGACGAAAAAATGGTGGTCAGCTACTTTTGTTACACAAGCTGTTTTTGTAGCAAAAAACTTTATCTGTTACGAAGAAAGTCATCGAAATCTTTGAGAACAGTAATCTTATTACGGCCCAGTCGTATCAATCCAAACTCTTCAATCTGTTTAAGCAAACGCGAAACCACCACTCTTGCCGTTCCCAGCTCATTGGCCAGTTGTTCATGCGTGATATTGATGGTGGAATCTTTGTAAAGTTCGGTCTTTTTCTGAATCAGTTCGAGTAATCTTTCATCGATTTTCTTAAAAGCAATGTCATTGATAATATCCAGAAACTCTTCAAAGCGTTTATGATACAACCTGAAAATATAATTGAGAAACTCCGGATAATCTTTAATCAGAGAAGCCAGTTTGTTATTAGGAATGAATAAAATCTCCGTTTCCTCCTCAGCAATCGCTTTCACTTTACTGGTATCATTGTGCAAACCACCCAAGATAGACATCACACAGCTCTCTCCCGTTTTTATATAATAAAGCAGTATTTCTCTACCATCATCATGTGTTCGCATCACCTTCACACTACCCCGCGCAATGATCGGAATACTTTTTATATAAGCGCCTTCATTCAGTATATTATCGCCTTCCTTAAACGTCTTTACGACGCTGTAATCCCAAAGACGTTTGCGAATTTCAAGAGAAGTTTTAAACTCTGTTATTCCATCAAATAGATTCTCTTCCATTGTCATTAATTTAGTCTGATACAAACTTAAACAAAAAACCGCAGATATCAACAAGATATTGACAACTTCAGAAAAAAGTTATCAACAGATTAAATCTCTGTCAAATAAAAAATTAGCAACATTATCAACACTCTTATCAACACTCTTATCAACAATCAGTTCACTTTGAAGTAATGTTCATACATCTTTCCGTCGGTCGGAATAAAAGAGTCCGCAGATACACCTGTTTCATTCGGCAACATAAATAATAACTTTAAATTATTAAAGAATAGCTGGAATATAAAAAAGATTAATATCTTTACACGGTGAAATACTACTCACAAAGAGTACTATAACACTTCTTTTTTCCAAACGGTTTGTATGTGTGAAGTTATTTTTTAAACATGAAAAGACATATCCTATTCATACTATTCGTCCAGCTAGTGATAAAACTATCATTGACAGCTATTTACGCAGTTAACGCATACCCACTCCCTATTACTGTAAAACAGCCGAATGGTGCATCACTCTCTATTCTTATGCGTGGCGATGAGTTGTTTCATTATCAAACGACAACAGACGGTTACTTGCTGGAAACAAATGCAGAGGGATACCTGACTTATGCGAAGGTCGATGACACCGGCAAAATAATCAGCAGTGGCATAATCGCTTCCGACATTGAAAAGCGCACACCAAAAGAGACACTTTTTTTAAAAGAGTGTACGAAGGCAGACAATATGAAAGCCCTTCGTGAAGAAGAGAAGCTGGAAGCACAACAAGCCAGCAGAAGTATCGGAATGAGCGAACAAATACAAGGCGGTGTATTGTCGCCATTTGCCAACAACTCTCCAAGGGTATTGGTTCTGTTGGTCAATTTCTCTGATGTGCAGTTTGTCACACCCTCAGCCAATTCGGCCTTCTCAAACCTGTTGAATAAGGAAGGATACAACATAAACGGAGCAACAGGGTCAGCGCGTGATTATTTTATGGCAAGTTCATTCGGACAATTCAGACCGACCTTTGATGTTTTCGGTCCGGTCACACTGCCCAATCCGATGAGCTACTACGGACAGTCCGCTAATTCGTCCGTCAAATATGACGCCAATCCGAAACAAATGGTCTCAGATGCTTGCTCAATAGCTCAAAAAGAAGGGGTGGACTTACGCAATTACGACACAAACGGAGATAGATATGTGGACAACGTATTTATCATTTATGCAGGATACAACCAAGCAGAAGGAGGTTCGAAAGATGCGATATGGCCCCATATGGGTATTGCAAAGGAAACGTACCTGGAATTTGACATGCGACTCAAAAGATATGCATGCAGTTCGGAGTTGAAGGGAAATACAGGAAGTGAGATGTGCGGCATTGGTACTTTCTGTCATGAGTTCAGCCATGTAATCGGTTTGCAGGATCTCTATCACACAGTATCAGATAAGAGCACATTAGGCTACTGGAGTATTATGTCTAACGGTAGTTATAATAATGGAAGTCGCACCCCACCCACCTACTCCTGTTATGAGCGTTTCTACCTTGGCTATTTCAAACCTGATCAGGCTCGTACGCCGGATGAGATAACACTGTATCCTCTTTCTCAAGAAATAACGACATCGGTAAACACAAGCAACCAATCATTTATCGTCTCAAAAGGGAAGCATAATCAGGACCCGATCTATCCTTCTCCCAATGAATTTTTTATGGTTGAATATAGAAAACGAACTGGTTGGGACCGATATTTGCCGGGCGAAGGCATGTTGATCTGGCACATTGATTATAACAAAGAAGCCTGGCTAGCTAATACAATCAATAATTTTAGTGGAGAGAAACAAACTGCAGCAAGTCACATGCGCGTTTATCTACAGCCTTTAAACGGTTCGACGGAAACTCCGGGAGCCGCCTTTACTTCGGGAGAGTTTATCCCGACAACATGGCAAGGGTATGAGTTGAACCAGAATATCTCATCAATTACAAAGACAAATGAATCTGTAACTTTTAAATTTACCTCCTATCCCGTTCTATGCAATATTGAGACTCCCGGAACCCTGAGTACTGTAATCCCGAGAACCAGTATTTTTTCATTGGCTCTGACTGGTGTAATTGATGCCAGAGATATAAAGTATATGCGCGATAACCTCCCCTATCTTGGATACCTCGACCTTAGTGGCGTTACCATTGAATCGTACACGGAACCATCAGGAACCGGATATTATCCGGCCAACGAATTGCCGGAAAGATCCTTTTACAGATCCGGAGTGTCTGCCAGAGATACGATATTAAAAACCATTATTTTGCCTACTTCCATCACATCAATAGGAAAACACGCGTTTGAAGGCTGTATCTTTCTGGATTCTATAAGTATTCCCTATAAAACAACGTCAATAGGTGATAGCGCCTTTTTTAACTGTAGAAGGCTGAGTTACGTCACAATTCCCGCAAGCACCACATTTATCGGCAGAGGAGCTTTTTCCGGTTGTCCATGGAATAACAGTCAACCGACAGGTCTGGTTTATATGGGAAAAGTGGCCTATAAATATGTGGGCGATATGCTCCCCGGAACATCGATTACATTGGCAGCAGAAACAACAAGCATATCCGACAGCGCGTTTGCCAATTGCACGAATCTTATCTCCATCACTATTCCGAAGGGTGTCACATCTATTGGGAGAAGTGCTTTCGACGGTTGTTCCGGTCTTACTTCATTGACAATCCCTTCGGGAATCACCTCTATCTGGGAAAGAGCATTTAAGGATTGCAACGGGCTCACTTCCCTCACAATTCCTGAGAGTGTCACAACAATCGATGCATACGCTTTCAACGGCTGCAGCAAACTGAAATCCATCAAGCTATCTTCAAATATCAGAACTATTGATCGTTACGCTTTTAGTGATTGCAAAGAACTCACTTCGTTGACTATTCCGGGAAAGGTCTTCTTCATTGGAGAAGGTGCATTCTACGGCTGTCAAAAGTTGGCTTCCGTTGTCTGTCCTGCCAGCCTCAAAGTCATAGAAAATCGTGCTTTTTACAATTGCAGCGCATTAACCTCACTAATTCCTCCTTCCAATGTCGAATTTATTGGCCGTTCGGCTTTCTCGAATACTGCCTGGTTTAATAAACTTGCAGACGGCTTGGTAACCATCGGAAAAGCGGTCTATAAATACAAAGGGGTTATGCCTGCCAACACTTCTGTTACATTGCCGGAAGATACAAGGTGTATCACCGACAGTGCTTTTTACGGATGCAGCGGACTCATTTCCATCATCCTGCCGGAGAGTGTCACGAAAATCGGAGAATATGCTTTTTCCAACTGCAGGGATCTCTCCTCTTTGACACTTCCGACGCAGATAACCACACTCGCAAAAGGCATCTTTGAATACTGCACCAAATTGAGATCCGTGATTATCCCCGAAAACGTGACCTCGATCGGAGCATCGGCGTTCTATTATTGTTTAAGCCTGCCCTCCATCACCATTCCTAATAAGGTCACAGCGATTAACAGCCGTGCTTTTGGAAGATGCCCCAAGTTGGTTGAGATGTACTGTAACGGTATTATTCCTCCTGAATTGGATGAAGACTGTTTTGACGATTCCAACAAACGTATCTGTTCAGTCTTTGTACCCGCTAAAAGTTTTTTCACCTATCTGGCGCGGAATGGATGGAAAGATCTACTACTTATGGGGCACTACGATATTAAAATGACTACCCCGGGAGAGTTGCTAGATATTGTTGGACTGGATAATCTTAAATATGTCTCAGTCCTGACTCTTACTGGCCCGGTCAATGGGAAAGACATGCTGATGGTCCAAACCCAATTTCCCCATCTAATAAAACTCGATATGACGAATGCCACCATTGTGAGTGGTGGGTACGTCTATACTACAACGGATAATCAGATCGGAGACTACATGTTTTACAATCTGAAGAACCTGGAAACAGTGGCTTTACCAACCACTGTCACCTCCATCGGCAACTATGCTTTTTCCGGATGTACCTCTTTAAAAAGCATTACAATCCCTTCATTTGTCACAACGATAGGGAATTTTGCTTTTGAGAATTGCTCCGGTATGGAATACGTTAGTTTTCCCAACACTATCACATCCATCGGTATTTTTGCCTTTAGTGACTGCAGTAGCCTGACTTCTCTGACAATACCTCCTGAAGTAACCACTATCGGCTACTATTCCTTCTACAATTGCACAGGATTAACCTCAATAATGATCCCCTCCAAGGTTACCTCAATACGAACACATGCTTTTGCTTTTTGCAATAACATAAAAGCGATCTATACTCTCAACCCAGATCCTCCGACAGTATATATCGACGCATTTGAAGAAATAGATAAAATCGAATGTACCTTGCATATACCACCTGGATCTTATCAAAAATACTATCCCGCAGACGGTTGGTCTGAATTTCTGAACTTCAACGAAAAGTGCATGACAGATGAGAATATCAGTGAATCAGATCCGGTATCTCTGTTTGTGCAAGACAATCGTCTCGTCATCCGCGGAGCTGATCCCGGGGTAATCATCACAATCTATAGTGTCAGCGGCGTACCACTCTTGTCGCTCATTGCCGATGGTGAAGAACAACAGATCTCTTTACCAACCGGAGCTCTCTATTTTGTAAAGGTTGGACATCAGACGCTGAAAATTGCGCTGTAAGAAGAGCTTTGGGAATTAGAACGATTGTACATCTCTGTTGTTTTTTTGAATTTCGATTTAGGAATGAGTAAAAAAGTAGTGTTTTGCTGGCCGAGTAAGCAAGGGGAGTCTCACCCCAAGCTTCTCAATAAACCGTGCGTGAAAGTCTCCCCTCACACGGCTTTACTTATTTAACCTCTTTCAATTAAGAGATCACCTTCTCTTTGTTGGAACATAGTGGTAGTACACCACATTTCCAGTGATAGAAGATGAGCCCTTCTTTTTCAGCAATTCGTGTGAGTCATTTCTGAGCATTGTAAAAGTGACGCTTATATCGTTCAAACTTGCGCATGGCCCATCGAGCTAAGCGATCATTTAGAATTTGCATAAACCGCTTCAAGCGAGTAGGGTAAAATTTGCCATAATACGTCATCCAACCTCGGACAGTGGGATTAATAACTGTTGCCAGTTGCTCCAATGTCTGATTTGTATGGCTGTTAAGATTCCATCTATGTATCGTTTCATTGATCCGTTTCATAGATTTCCCACTGATAGCAGGAAGGAAATTCGTAAATCGTTTGCCATGCTTATTTATTGACTTGCGTGGTTGAAACGTGAATCCAAGAAAATCAAAGGTCACATGCGGGTAATCCCCGTTCTGAAGGCTACTTTTACAATAGACGATTTTGGTTTTCTCTTCATTCAATTGCAATTTACATTCTTCTAAGCGTTTTTGAATCTCTTTTTGAAGAAACTCCGCTTGTTTGAGGCTGGAACAGTGGCAAACAATATCGTCCGCATACCGCTCAAATGGAACATGGAGAAAATTCCGCTCCATCCATTTGTCAAAAGCATAATGCAGAAACAAGTTCGCTAAAATCGGACCAATGACGCTGCCTTGAGCTACTCCTTGAATCCTTTCTATTTGGATCCCATTCGGTTTCTCGTAAGGTACTTTTAGCCATCTTTCTATATACATCAGGATCCATTTCTCTTTTGTATGAAGCTTCAAAGCTTTCATCAAGAATGAGTGATCAATGCTGTCAAAGAATTTGCTGATGTCCATATCAAGAACCCATGCATAACGCCAACAGCGTTCCCTCGCTTTGCTTACTGCATCATGAGCCGAACGGTGAGGACGATAAGCATAGGAATCCTCATGAAAACAAGGTTCAATGCATGGAGTCAGTAACAGCACAATCACCATTTGAGCGATCCGGTCGGATACCGTA
>JAQUTK010000026.1 GCA_028709785.1 Bacteroidales bacterium | reverse complement strand
TTGCGATGATGCTTCTCATGACACAACACCCCTCCACCCCAATATGCCGTTTTAGAGCTTGTATGGCATGTTAATTTCCTCTTTTTCGATTTTCTCGCCCTAAATTGCATCCATTTTTATTTGCTCAAAGGGCCTTTTCATACATTTCAAAGACTGCTCCCCTACAATCCAAGGCTGCCCCCTTATCGTCATTGCGGGCTTGACCCGCAATCTCCAAAAAAAGGAGGAATCAGGAATACGCTTTTCACACTAACTCTGTTCGAATCTGCATAGCAGTCAGGCAAGAAAACTATTTTTTATACGGGAGTTTAATTCACGCCAACCTGAAGATAAAACGAAGCGATAAGGATGCATTAGTTATTTTGCACTGTAAAATAATTATTTCACAGTTTGAAATGATTGTCCTGAACTTCAAAACGATCATCCTAAACTCCAGAATGAATAATACGTCTGGAAGCGATAATTTTTGCATGCTGACAAAGCAATCCTTTCTTCCTGACATTTCCGAAAAATAATTAAGTCTTTTTTATTTGTAATCAGACTGTTTTATTTACATTTGCATGCAATAATCATAATAGTATAATCTATTCTTTAAAGAGAACTGTAAAGAGTTCGCTATGGATCATAAATATGCTATTGATCTGGTTTATCGCGCGAATTATTCCATTGGTTATTAATTTGCATCTGGAAAGAAGTATGTCACATTTTTACTGATTCATTGTCGGAAACAAATAACTAAATAATTAATTGCTCAGTTTCTACGGTCTACATACATAATTAATGAAAATACATTCAGCATTTTTTCTAATCTTTACACTTACAATTTGTTCGTTTGTTCAAAGTTGCAAAGGGGATAATAAGAATGAGCTTACATACTCTGAGAAGTATGATTGGAAATTCAAAAAATTCCCATCCGATGTGTGGGTCTGTGCCATTGTTAACCAAGAGATACAAAACGTCTTTAAGCACACATTGAAAACTTCTGATAAGGGTCACTCATCAGCTTATTTCAATGACAAAAAATTTACGAACGGCCCCATCTCAGTCAATGCTTTAAAAATAAATCTGGGACAGCAAGTTATATTACCAGAACAACCATTAAATGTTCACAATGAGATAACCACATCCCTTACATGTAGTAGCATGAATCTGGAATATGCTTGGTTGATAACCTCTTGTTTCGATCAAAATGGGGTTCTGTTAAACTCAGATTCCGTCAATCTTCTTGTTACTCCAAAGGAACTATCCACTTTTTACTCTAAGATCTCCTGCGAAAGCCCCTATTACATGGCCATTCAATTGCAGGCGCGTGGAAAAATCAATAAGGAACAATGCTTTATTTTTGATCAACTGGATGTTTCAATCAATGGAAACAGTTTGAGTAATATGATCATTAAAGAACCAGGGAAAATGGAATACGACAAGAAATACCTGACAACGTTCTCTGAATTATCCGACATCAAATTTCCAGAGGATCTAAATAGTGCGCCAATCCTGGGAATAGGTGAGATGGCGCACGGAAGTGCTACTATTGAAAAGAGCGTAGTCAATTTGATTCTCGACCGTGTTAAGAATGGCAACTGCAAACTCGTGTTGACAGAGTTGCCACTCATTGAAACCTTATTAACAAACGCTTATGTGCAAGGTTTAAATTACCCTATTGATTCTTTGGGTCTCTATTTTGATAAGACAACATTCAGTTTTGATGAATTTAAAAGATTATTGACAGGATTAAGAGCTTACAACAATCAATCAACAAACAAGGTCTATCTGCTTGGTATGGACATGTTCGATCCCACTAATCCCCCTTACCTGCCAATTCATGAATACTTATACGAACTGAACAAAGCGAAAAAGGACACCTTAAATAATCTTATTAATCAGATAACGCGTTATGTAACTCGCATAGATACGATTGAAACTCTATTGAAGCAGCGACATAAAGATCTTGTTTCATTATTAGGAGGAGAAAAACAATGGGAAATTTTGGAACAAACACTCAAACAAATATCAGTATTTTATCATTTAGATAACAAACCTGCCATACGTGATGAGTATATGTATAAGAATGTAATCCGATTGAGAGATATAATCTGTTCAGGAAACGACCAAACCCTTATTTATGCACACTTCGGGCATTTAAATAAGAAAAATATTGAATGCTTTAATTCGGTTCCAAATTTGGGAAATTTACTTTCCGATAGTGTGGGTACTCAATATCGCACGATATGTCTCACTGTCGGTAAAGGAGAGCTATCTGGATTCGATATGGCACATAAATATACTGAAATTAAGCTCCCCGACTATCCTTCCGATAATATTGAGAACGTTTTGAATCAAACGGATGGTAAGGCTTGCTATCTTCCTGGTCATGCAATAAAATCTACTTTACTAAAGATTCATCTATATGGCTATCCACTGATGACGTATTCAGAAAGGTATACTTGGATGACTTCACATGGTCTGGATGCATTATTATTTATTAAAGACAGTGAAAAGGTCGTGGAAAGAAAGCCTATGATGACACTACTAGAACGTGTAGATCGAGCAGACAAGCACATCTATCCGACTCGTAAATGAAAAATAAAACTATTATAAAAGGACATCTGATACCTATAATAAACTCACTATCAGACTCCCCTACTTATTCATTCATGTGATCAGATAATTTTGTAAGTGGCTGAATAATTCCTGTTGCTAAACGGAGGAATAAAATAATATTGAAAAAATATATAGCGATTATGAAAAAGCAATTTGACAAGTTCGTATATTTGCAATAGTTCCTAATACACATGAGTAAATCGGATCGTTAAGTCTTTCCATTATGAGAAAACTGGTTATTCTTTCCATTAGCCTGTTGGTTGCGTTGACAGCGCAGGCATTGAATTTTTCCGATGATAATGGTTTGTTCTACACAACAAATGATGATAAAACTTCAGTGACTGTCAGTGGATATTCAATCTTAACTGTTTCAACAATGAAGATTCCCTCCAGTGTGAAACATGGTGGGGTAGTCTATCCTGTTACTTCGATTGGCGCTTCTGTTTTTTCAGATCCTGATGAGTTTTGGTTTAAGCTTACTAACATCATCATTCCCAATAGTATCACTTCAATAGGGGCAGATGCTTTTAGAAATTGCAGTGACCTTACCTCTCTGAGACTTCCTTCAAATCTTAAGTCTGTAGGAAGTGGCGCTTTTTATCGTTGTAGTGGCCTTACCTCCATACGGGTACCTTCTGCTGTTACTTCTATTGGAAAGGATGCTTTCAGGGAGTGTACCGGATTGACTTCAGTAACGATTTCTTCAGAAGAGATTTCAATAGAAGAGTCTGCTTTTTCGGGTTGCACAAGCCTTGCTTCAGTCACAATTTCTTCCGGTGTCACTGCTTTAAGTGACTCTGTTTTTTATAATTGCATTGGTTTGCAGGAGCTTTATCTTCAGAATCCAACTCCTCCAATCATGGGTTCTGATGCGCTGGATAAGATAGATAAGAGCACCTGTAAATTGTATGTGCCCGTCGGCTCTAAAGAAGCCTATGCCGCAGCTGATGAGTGGAAGGAGTTCCGGAATATTGAGGAATTAAAAATGGTTCCGATATTGGACTTTACAGTTAATGATCTGACATATAACACAAATGCTGATCGTACATCTGTGTGTTTAAATGGATTTGCAACTGAACCAGTCGGACAGTTAGGGATTCCTTCTTCTGTGACATATAATGGGAAGAGTTATCCGGTTACTTCAATAGGGTTGTCTGCCTTTGCAGGTTGCTACGACCTTATTTCTGTTACCATTCCTTCCAGTGTCACTTCAATCGGAAGTGAAGCTTTTTTCATTTCCTACAGGCTTACTACGATACAGAATTCTTCGAATCTCATTTCAATAGGAGCGTGTGCCTTTGAGGGATGCGCCGGTCTTACCTCCATCACGATTCCAAAAGGGATGACTTCGATTGAGCATCGAACTTTTCTTTCTTCCTTTTCCCTCGCTTCAATTACGATTCCATCGAGTGTCACTTTGATAGAAGAGGAGGCTTTTTGGGGATGCAGTGGTTTGCAGGAAATATTTGTCAAAAACACAACACCTCCAACTGTTGGTACATCTGGTTTCTATCAAGTAGATAAGAGCACCTGCAAATTGTATGTGCCAGTCGGCTCTAAAAAGATCTATGAAACTGCTGATGGATGGAAAGAATTTCAAAATATCGAAGAGATAGAGATGATTCCCGATAAATCGGAATACACGTACCAACCGTTTATTATGGATGGCACGTGTGAATGGCAAAGTGAGGAATGGAGGATGTTCTTTGAGGAACCAACAATTGTTCGTCGTGTGATAAGCAATAAAGACTCTGTATATCAAGGGAAGAGCTATAAGATAATGTATGACTATGTTTCTTGCAGCACCAACGAAAAGAATAAATATTATGTCGGTCTTATTCGTGAAGAAGATAAGAGAGTCTATTATGTAGGCAACACTACCTATTATGGTGTTTATGAGACCGAAGTATTATTATATGATTTCAATCTGAAAGTAGGTGACGAGTTTCTTTATCGTTATCTTTCAGAAAAGTTGCAAATATCTCGAGTTGATACAGTCTTGGTAGAAGGAGTATGGCGGCGTGCTTATTTCTTTGGGAATTCAGAATTTTATCCCAGTCAGATTTCTGAATACGGTTGGGTGGAAGGGCTCGGCTGTCTTAATTTGTATGGAATAGTAGATCCTTTTTCAGAGATACCAACATCTTCTTCCCCTCAATTGGAATGTGTGGTGCATGGAGATAAAAAACTCTTTAAACAATATCCCGAGGAGGATTGCCCTTGCTCCAAATTGAATAGTCAGCCAATCGTAGAGGATATGGGTAAGATTAGCTTCTATGTCCGCGACCGACAGCTTTGCATCCATGCTCCGAATCAATCCTTTTCTACCTTGAAGATTTATACTTTGGATGGCAAACGGGTTAAGAGTGTGACTCTTGCAGAGCAGATGGATGAGATCACATGTTCATTGGAAGAGTTCTCTCCCGGAAGTTATCTCTTTATAGTGGGTTCTGCTGATAGTCAGCAGTCGGGTCAGTTTGTGGTGCAATAGGATCTTGGGATATGTAAATAAAGGCAATCTCTCTGTGTTGTGAGTATCATAAAAACAACTCGGAAAAGACATTGACGATGAAGAAAATAAAATGTATGGTTCTTTTTGCCTGTCTGCTGTCAGCTTTAACAGTTCAGGCTTTCGAATTTACCGTTGGTAAATACAGGTATTATACGACGGGAGCAGATAATTCTACAGTTTGCCTGTCCGGATATGTGCTCAAGCCAAGTTGGAAAATGGTTCTTCCTTCCAGTGTCGAGTATGAAGGAAAGAATTATCTTGTTACCTCGTTGGGAGATAACGCTTTTAACGGATGTCAGGACTTTAACAGAATCATTTTTCCCGAACATTTGATATCAATAGGGAATGGAACCTTTAAAGGTTGCGACATTTATTCTCTTTCGTTTCCTTCAAGTTTAACTTCGATCGGTGATAGTGCTTTTAAAAGTATTGGATATGTGTCGTCGATTGTCCTACCCCAACACCTTATTTTAATAGGAGATGAAGCTTTTGAGGGTTGTATCGGTCTTACTTCGATAGATATTCCATCAAGCACTGTTTCAATTGGAAAGAATGTATTTGCTAAGTGCACCATATTACGGGAAGTTTATGTGCGTAATGCGTCACCTTCGATCGTTGGTAAATCCATATTCAGTGGTATTGATAGAAGTCTATGCGCCTTGTATGTACCTATTGGTTCGAAAGATGTTTTTGCAACTGCAGATGGATGGAAAGATTTTCAATCAATAGAAGAAACGGTGGATAAATCGGAATACACTTATCGACCTTTTATAATGGATGGTACGTGCGAGTGGCAAAGTCTGGAATGGAAGATGGGGGCAGATAAGCCGGATGTCAATCGCCGTGTGATAAGCAATGAAGATTCGGTATATCAGGGAAGGACGTACAAGATAATATATGATTATCCATCTTGTAGTGTGAAAGAAGAGGATCGAGTTTATGTAGGTCTAATTCGTGAAGAGGATAAAAGGGTGTATTATGCTGGAAGCCCGTATTCTGGAATTACATATGATACGGAAAAGTTACTTTATGATTTTAATATGAACGTGGGAGATTCAATGTATTATTGCAGAGTTTCACGTATTGATACAATTCAGAGATCAGGAGTTTGGCTTCGTGAATATTCTTTTATATATGGGGATGGAGATGATTGTCTGGATTTTATAATAGAAGGAATAGGATGTCTTAATTTCAATGGTATTACTGACCCTTTAAACCCTGGCTTTACTAGTACGTTTCCTTGGGTTCAATGTGTTTTACACGGCGATAATATCCTTTATAAAGGATATTGTCCTTGCTCCAGTTTGACTAGCCAACCATTCGTAGAGGATGTGGGTAGGATCAGCTTCTATGTCCGCGACCGGCAGCTTTGCATCCATGCTCCGAATCAACCAATTACGACCTTGAAGATTTATACTTTGGATGGCAAACTGATTAAGAGTGTGACTCTTGCGGAACAGATGGATGAGATCACATGTTCATTGGAAGAGTTCTCTCCCGGAAGTTATCTCTTTATAGTAGGTTCTGCTGATAGTCAGCAATCGGGGCAATTTATCGTGCAATAAACAAGATTTTACTTCTTCAGCGGCTCCGCTTCCTGAGCAGCAACTCGTTCCAGTTCGCGATAAGAGGTCTTGACTGCCTCACGCGAAAGTTCGGGTACATTAAACGCCTTGTAGAGCGTCTGATTGATCGTGGGTGACTTTTGCGGAAGCAGGAAAGCTTTGGATGCAATACCCTCTTTATTGAAGTAGGTCATAAAGGTACGCGTGTACTGACCATCCAGACGCCGGCTACTGAAAGCGATCCAGCGCCCATTGGAAGACCAGGAATGATAGCTGTCTACATCCTTGCTGTTGGCTGCTTTCAAGGAGCTCATCTGCTTACTTTGCAGATCAACTACATACAAATCGCTGCTCTTGTGCCAGATCGAAAAAGTACCATAGGCTGACGCGGTAAACAAGACATAACGTCCATCAGGAGATACTCTGGGGAAGCTGATGCTTGCCTTTGTATTGTGAATACGAACAATCGTGTCGGGAGCGCCAAAGGTGTGTGTATCCTGATCAAAAGGTATTCGCATAAGATGGTAGCGAACTTCAGTGTAGTTTTTATACATCTCAGCTGTGTGAGTCGTCTTATCCGTATAAGAAGGTAGATTGGAAGCTGCACAATAATAGAGCCACTTGCCATCGGGAGACCAGGTTGGGAAAGTCTCCAGAATGGAGTCTGTACGGAAAATAGGGATCAGCTTTTTCTTTTCCACATCAAAAAGAACCAGATCTGAATAGGTATCCAGCACTTCTACCTTCTGAGGATTATTCATGTGGAAAGACTGGCTGGTCTTGTTCGTTGAGAAGGCGACCAAATCGAGAGATGGATGCCATGCCGGATAGACCGCGGCCGATAGTGCCGAATCCTGCCGCATATTCATTTTCGTATAGGTGCCTTTATCATAGAAAACGGTGCCTCCCTTGCCCGTACGCAGATGAAAGAGGAAACGGTCGGTTCCATAATTCTGAAACGAGTGACAGTTCATGCACTGTGTGCCCTTATATTCATCAGTAGACAAACGGTTGGTAAGTATCGGTTGTTCATCAAAGGTCTCCAAATCACGTTGGAAGATACCCATCTCGCGCCAGTAACGATAACCCGGTTCAATGAGTCTGTACGTCAGATATGGGTCAATGGAATCGGGAGCTATGAAGTTGGATAGTACCGGATAACGATACCATTTTGCCTCGCGACGCACAAACACTTCTATATGTAAAGTATCGTTGACGTTTTGGCTGAGCAATGTTCTCCATTTTTTCATCGGAATTTGCACCTCCTTGCTTGTCTTCAACAGAATCGGGTCGCCTTTCGGGGCACTTATTTTCACTTGAAACTGTTCTCCCTTTTCTTCAATGGAGAAGTTCATCGGGGCAATATTGGGTGGCAGCGTTATCTCTGTATAGTCGGGAAAGATCTTTACCTGATCTTTCAAAGCGGCATACTCTTTGATCTCTTTCACTTCACACGAAGAGAGAAGAAAGAAGAAGAGAACCGGAGCCCACAGGATGTATTTTATTGAACTCTTCATCGTTGATCGTAGCTAGCGTTTTCGTCTTTACCACTGTTCACAGCGGCAAACATATAATAATACCAATAGGTCTGTTTGTATAGTTTGGTCAGATTCATCGCTGCTTTGGGATCCTTAGCGGATGAATAGAGTTTGAGGAACTCTTTCAGCTGACTATTGACATTCGCATCTACCCATCCGTCCGGCAATACAAAAGTAGGATCTAACCCGGTCCTTAAGGCAAGTGCTTGCTGCACATGGAGTGGTAAAGATGGATTATACGTCGCTTGCATCGACTGCATCCAGTTGGGCAACTCCTGAATACGTTTCTGTAACAACAGTGCGGCAACGGCATATTGCAGACTTATTACATTACGCTGTGAATAAGCATAATTGTAAATCACCATGGATTCAAAACCGGAATAAGGACTGCCCAGATAATCGTAGCTGGGTTGTAATTGCCGGATAGCCGAGAACTTCTTCTCCAGGAGTTCCGGATGCTCTGCCAACTGCAACGACGACTCCGCTTCTTTTTTCCAGAGCCATGCATGCGACAGTGTAGTCAGATATTTCTTCGCCAGTTCGGTTTCGTTATTGATCAGTGACAGTTCGCCTAATTGTTGAAAGCTGCCTATGGAAGGTGCTCTGAACACCATATTTTCATAGGCCAGATGATAGGCGTAATAATAGAGTCCGAGGCTGCGCAATACATGGATATTGACGATGCTCAGCTGTTCGTTTGGTGTCTCAAAAAGAATATTCCTTGAGGTTGGTTGCACATATTCAAACAGCTTGTCCAACAGTTTGTTCTCTTTTGCCAGTGCAACGGCAATCAATGGCATGGAGGCACCCGGACGACTGGCATCCGAAAGCAGCTTCTCCCACTCTTCTTTCTCTGCTGAATGAATCATCCGGCAACGGGTATTCTCGGATTGACCTTGCCGGCTCAGTATTCCGACAGCCAAAAAAGCGAGAACCAAGAGTCCGCTTCCCAACCATTGTGGAAGCACAACGCGGGTAAGTTTTGAAGAAAAGAGTACGCCGAGAGCCAAAAATGCGATCACCGACCATTCGAAGATCAAGGGCAACTTGCCAATGGCAAAGGGGTATTCCTTCAGATGAGCCATCCAGATGGAAGAAAGCGGATCATGAGGATATAAAAAGAAATAGCCTGCAAAGAGAAATACCGCCAGGGAAATCAGATAAACCAGTAAGGCATAAATACGGTCTGTGGTATCCCCCTTAAGAACGGCGCGTAGCATCAGAAACAAAAAGGCAATGACGCCATACACACCTCCTGCCCAAAGTAAAACGCCTGCTCCTATTGCAGAGACACACTCACCATAGATGCTTTTCAGTTTCAAACGGGAGGTCAGGCTGTACAAAGCTGCAATAAAGATCCATCCGAGTATTGTGGAGAAGAAATAGCCTCCGTTTACATTCACAGACAACATCTCACCCATATTGGTTATCGAACCAAGCAACAAGAGAGGGGGAATGTATGAGAACTGTTCGTTCTTGGGATGAAACAGCTGCATCGTCCGCACAAGAGTGGCAAGACATAATAGTAGTAAGACACAAAGTGCCGCACCCAACCATGGAATCAACAGAAACTGAGAGAAAAACTGTCCGAAATAATGAAGCAAACCACCCGGACGTTGCAGATAGGAATAAAAAAAAGAACTCTCATTCAGAAAGAGAGAGAGCTTGGCTGTCATCTGAAGATAGCTTGAACGAAACAGCATCAAAAAAAGATAGCATACTGAAACGAAGAGCACACTTGGGATGGCTCTTCTCCATTTCATCTCATACAGAGGGTGTCTGGCTGCGTCCAGCTTATTTTTTTGTTTATCCATCCTGTTTTTCGTAAAACATGCAAATATAAAGAAGATTTCTCAAGAATGGTTTATGTGATTCACTTTTATTGCGTAGAAGTCACCCTTGTGCATCTCATCGATGTAAACAGCAGGGAAATAGCATTTTAATATTTTAACCAAAATGACGACTTATGAACAATCGGCTCATTGTTTTGATTTTTTTGTTTGCCGCTTGGAAGATTATTGCTTATTTTGCCCTATAATTCAGTTTTATCTCATGGGAAAAATAATTTCTTTATCTAATCAAAAAGGAGGAGTGGGAAAAACCACCACTACAATCAACCTGGCTGCTTCTTTATCTGCTTTTGAAAAGAAAGTATTGGTTATTGACGCAGACCCACAGGCAAACGCATCTTCGGGATTAGGAATTGATATCCGCAAATTGGAAACGACTATTTACGAATGTCTGATGAACCAATTACCTGCTGCAAACGCTATCATGCATACAGAGATCGAAGGCCTGGATATCATACCTTCACACATTGATCTGGTAGGTGCTGAAATAGAAATGCTTCAATTACCCAACAGAGAAACAATCCTCAAAAAGATACTGGCTCCTCTAAAAGACAGTTATGATTTCATATTGATTGACTGTTCGCCTTCCTTGGGACTGATTACCTTGAATGCGTTGACTGCAGCCAATTCTGTTATTATCCCTGTTCAATGTGAATACTTTGCTCTGGAAGGTATCAGCAAACTGCTGAACACGATAAAGATTATCAAGACAAAGCTGAATCCGGAACTGGAAATTGAAGGTTTCCTGCTTACCATGTATGACTCCCGTCTTCGCCTCGCAAATCAGGTTTATGAAGAAGTGAAGAAGCATTTCCGCGAACTGGTATTCAATACTGTTATTCAACGAAACATCAAGTTAAGCGAGGCTCCGGGATATGGAAAGCCTGTGTTACTGTATGATGCCGATTCACGTGGTTCGCTCAATCACATGCAGCTGGCAAAAGAACTGATAGAAAGAAACAAATAATATGGCCGATAAGAGAATGGTTTTAGGTAGAGGGCTGGATGCTCTTCTTGACACAAATCCCGTTACTACAGAGGGATCGTCTTCGATCAATGAAGTGGATATTACGAAGATTCATCCCAATCCGGATCAACCCCGAACAAATTTTGATGAAGATGCTCTGAATGAGCTTGCTGTTTCAATCAGACAATTAGGTATTATACAGCCCATCACATTACGTAAACTGGCTGATGACAATTACCAGATTATTGTAGGTGAACGGCGTTACCGCGCTTCTCTGCTTGCCGGAAAGAGAACAATTCCTGCTTATGTAAAGACGGCCGATGATGACAGTGTCATGGAAATGGCGCTGATTGAAAACATTCAACGCGAAGATCTGAATGCGATTGAAATAGCATTGGCGTATCAGAAACTATTGGACCAATATCAGATGACACAGGAATCGCTCAGCGACCGTTTGGGGAAAAAGCGGACGACAATTGCCAATTATGTACGATTGCTGAAGTTGCCGGCTGTCATTCAGTTGGGTCTGAAGAATAAGCTCATTGACATGGGCCACGCCCGCGCGTTAATCACAGTGGAAGATCCGAAGATGCAACTTTCTTTGTATGAAAGAATTGAAAAAGAGGGATTGTCTGTACGGAAAGTAGAAGAGCTTGTACGCAAAATACAAAAAGGGGATACGCTCCCTTCATCTGCTTCCACAACTCAAAAGAGTCCGGAAGATTTCAAAATTCTAAGCGAACATCTTTCCAACTTCTTCAACAGTTCTGTCAGTCTAAAATGTAATGACAAGGGGAAGGGAACTATCTCCATCGCTTTCAAATCGGAGAAAGAACTTGAAAGAATCCTGAAGATACTGGATACATTAAAATAATAATTCAGAAGCGATTGAACAAAATTATTTTACATACGAATTCACGGGGACTTGCCAAGTGGATACTTTGCTGTCTGATCCTGATAGCAATACCGTCGCGTGGTCAGTCTACGGACTCGTTAAGCCTGATATTACCAAAAGATTCCGGTGCTGTTGCTCCTGTCACACAGAAAGATTCGGCCTCTGTTGACACAAAAGCTTCCAACTCATCCTATGGGGGAATAATGTTATCAAATGAGTTAAGGCAAAAAAATGATTCCACTATTTTGAAGTATAAAACAGATTCTCTGTTATCTTTGCAAACTGACAGTCTGTTATTTGATAATTTCAAACCGGATCCTTCGACTGCTGCATGGAGAGCGGTCATTTTTCCGGGACTCGGACAGATCTATAATCGGAAGTACTGGAAACTGCCGCTGTTTTATGGCGGATTTATGGCGCTGACTTATGCGATCTCGTGGAATAATAAGTATTATAAGGATTATTCCATTGCCTATCGGGATCTGATGGATGACAACCCGGCAACAAAAAGTTACATCAACTTCTTACCTCCCGGGAAAAAAGAAACTGATTATGATGCTTCGTGGCTTAAAAGTACTTTTAAGAGGAAAAATGATTATTTCCGCCGCTCACGTGATTTAAGCGTCATCGGAATGGTTGGGGTCTATTTACTGAGTGTTCTTGATGCCTATGTAGATGCCCAATTGTATGATTTTGATATTTCGCCGGATCTCTCCCTACGAGTGGAACCGACGATGCAGAGGGTATCCCAATATGATAACATGATTGGGTTTCGATGCAGTTTTACGTATTAATGAGAAAAAGCATGCTAATTATGAACAATTCACGCATTTACACTGTTCTGTTTTCGATGTTTATCAGTGTCACCACCTTGTGGGCCGAGACTCCTGATAAAGAGAATAAGATAGTAAAGGCAAAGGACACCATTCGAGACGAATCTGTTGTCCTTCCGGAAAGTCTGAGTGACTCCAATATAGATAGTCTTCTGTGCAGCTGGACAATCAGACAGCAGGTCATAAATAATCAGGATTGCCTCTCCAGAGAGGAAAATCCTCTCTTCAGTGATGAAGATTACATTCAAAGACTCTCTGAACTTCCTACGATTATTGAAATGCCATATAACCAGATCGTTCGCTCCTTTATTGATGTGTACACGAACAGACGCCGCAGTCTGGTACAATACATGCTGGGCATGGGCGAATACTATTTCCCTCTCTTTGAGCAGGAATTGGATGCGAATGATATGCCGCATGAATTAAAATATCTTCCGGTTATTGAATCAGCCCTGAACCCCAAAGCTGTATCACGTGCAGGAGCAACCGGACTCTGGCAATTTATGCTGGGAACAGGTAAAATATATGGTTTGGAGTGTAATAGTCTGGTCGATGAACGGAGAGATCCGGTAAAATCAACGCATGCTGCTATAAGATATCTGAAAGACCTGTATGAGATTTATCAGGACTGGAACCTGGCTATCTCTGCCTACAACTGTGGGCCCGGTAATGTGAATAAAGCAATCAAGCGATCGGGAGGTAAGAAAGATTTCTGGGAAATTTATAACTATCTGCCGAAGGAAACACGTGGATATCTTCCGGCTTTTATTGCGGCAAACTATGTAATGAGCTACTATTGTGATCATAATATATGTCCGGTAACGGCTGATCTCTCCTACTCATCAGATACAATTGAGGTAAAAACCCGGATTCATCTCCAGCAAGTAGCCGATGTATTGGATATCCCGATAGATGAACTGCGTTCTTTAAACCCTCAGTACAAAAAAGATATTATTCCCGGAGGTGAGAACTATAATTGTATGCTGCGCCTACCAATGACATGTGCATATAACTTTATTGAAATGCAAGACTCAATCTGTAATTACCATCAATCCGAATTGTTGGTAAACCGCACAACAGTAGAGCCGGCCGCATATAGTAAAAGCCAAGGCAGTATTCCAGGAATTAAGACTTTCCACAAAGTTAGGTCCGGTGAAACTCTTTCCCAGATCGCAGAAAAATACCATGTAACGGTAAATCAGCTCAAAAACTGGAATAATTTGAGAAATACCCGTATTAATATAGGACAACGGCTTGTTTTATATAAAGGTTAAGAATATACCCTATGATGGAAATGACTGCTGAAGAAATAGAGAAACGTGATGAGGAGATCATTCAACAAGAGTTTGAAGGACTCCTCAATGACTACCTGAGCTCAAACCACCGAAAGAAAGTTGAAAAGATAACAAAGGCTTTCAACTTCGCTAATAATGCGCACAAAGGTGTAAAACGCCGTTCAGGTGAGCCGTATATCATGCACCCTCTGGCTGTCTCCCGGATCGTTTCGAAAGAGATTGGCATGGGGTCAACTTCAATATGTGCAGCGCTTCTTCATGATGTGGTCGAAGACACAAACTTCACAGTAGAAGATATCGAAAACGAATTTGGAGAGAAGATTGCCTCCATTGTGGATGGTCTCACCAAAATATCAGGAGGAATCTTCGGTGACCAGGCATCCAAACAGGCTGAAAACTTCAAACATCTGCTGCTTACCATGTCGGAAGACATCCGTGTCATCTTGATTAAGATTGCAGATCGTCTCCACAACATGCGAACTTTGGGTTCGATGTTGCCCAATAAACAATATAAGATTGCGGGCGAGACGCTTTATATATATGCGCCACTCTCCCATCGTCTGGGACTTTATGCCATCAAGACCGAACTGGAAGATCTGAGTTTCAAATATGAACATCCCGCTATCTATGCGGAGATTCAACAAAAACTGTCTCAGACCGAACAAAACCGGAATGAACTTTATACGAATTTCATCACTCCGATTGAAGAAAAACTCAAAAAGACCAGCATTGATTTCAAACTTGATGCGCGCGTCAAGTCTGTCTACTCCATCTGGGAAAAAATGCAAAATAAGAAAGTCCCTTTTGAAGAGATCTATGATATACTGGCGGTCCGTATTACCTTCGGTTCAGAAGGAAACTCCTCGGATAAAGATATCTGTTGGGATATTTATTCTCTGATTACTGACATATACCAAGTGCATCCTGACCGTACCAGAGACTGGGTAAGTACTCCTAAAGCAAATGGATATCAGGCATTGCACATTACTGTCATGGGACCAAAAGGACAGTGGATTGAAGTTCAGATCCGCAGTAAGCGGATGGATGACATTGCTGAAAAAGGAGTTGCCGCACACTGGAAATACAAAGAGAGATGTGCGGACTCCTCTAGTGAGATCGAAACAAAGAAAGAAAATGAGCTGGACAAATGGATCGAGACCATTCGTGAAATACTGGAAAATCCCGAACCAAATGCCATCGACTTTCTGGATACCATCAAACTGAATCTGTTTGCCTCAGAAATCTTTGTCTTTACACCAAAAGGAGATATTAAAACGTTGCCTCATGGAGCGACCGCACTTGATTTCGCTTTCTCTTTGCATGAAGACCTGGGGACTCATTGCATTGGAGCCAAGGTCAACCACAAACTTGTGCCGCTGAGTCACAAACTGGAAGGAGGCGATCAGGTGGAGATTATCACATCGAAAGTGCAGTCACCACAACCGGAATGGTTAAACTTTGTCACCACAGCCAAAGCCCGTGCGAAGATCAGACTGTTCCTTCGCAAGGAAAGACGCACAACGATCAATGCCGGTGAGAAGTTGCTTCAAGAGTATATGGAAGAGCACAGTATCACTAAAACGGATGAAATCATCAATAGTGTTATACAAAATCTTAAGCTGGACAATAAAGAAGAGCTCTTCTACAAAATCGGAGAAGGCGAAATCCGTCTTGATGCCAAGATGGAGAGTCTTATGAAAGAACAAGGAAAAAATAGATTCTCACGCTATCTGAAGAGATTTAGCATTGGCAACAAGAGCGATAAAACACAGGATGAGCCGCAAAATCAACTTCTGGACAGAAAGATAGATCCCAAAAAGACTTACTTACTGACTGACGACAATAACACCAAGAATTATATATTGGCTCTATGTTGCAATCCGATCCCGGGCGATGAAGTCTTAGGGATTATCGACCCTAACGGACAAGTAATTGTACATCGGAGAGATTGCCCTGAAGCGCTCAAAATAAAAAGCAGCTTCGGCGACCGTTTGCTCTCTGTAGAATGGCCAAGTACGACATCAAGCAGTTTTGCCGCAAACATTGAAATCAAAGGATTTGACAGCGGTGTGGGAGTATTACACCAAATCACGCAAATCATCTCAGAAGATCAGTCCGTAAACATTCTGAAAGTAATGTTTGAAAGTAACGATGGCATGTTTACCGGAAAGTTAAAACTGGTTGTCCAAAACGTAGATGATATCAGTACGCTCTGTAACAAGTTGCAGGAACTAAGTAATGTGCAATCGGTTATTCGGGTTGAGAAATAGGAGTTGACTCTTCCGGCAGCTGCTCAAACTCAGCTTTGATTAACAACAGTTCTTCGCGAATAGCCTGAAGTCTTGACACCACTTCGTACGTCTGAGCCGCAGTCTCCTTATTCCCTTTCAGCCTGTTTCTGGCTCCTTCAATAGTCATACCTTTCTCTTTAACGAGGTGATATACCAGTTCGATATTCTTAATATCCTCATCCTGATATAGCCGGGTACCTTTCGGGCTTTTCTTGGGATTGATACAATCAAACTCTTTTTCCCAAAAACGAAGCAAGGATTCGTTGACATCAAATTTACGTGCAACTTCTCCAATTGAGTAATACAATTTTTTAGTCATAGACGTGTCCTGAATTAGCAGCCATCTCTACCATTATGTCATACTCCTCCGGAGTGAGATCCATATAGTAGTAGTTGGCCGGGTTAACTGTTTTCCCATTATAGTGAACTTCATAATGCAAATGAACACCAGTTGCCTTTCCTGTATCACCGACAAAACCTATGACTTGTCCACGCGTCACCTTGGCTCCGTTCTTCACATTATACGAATCAAGATGAGCATACATAGTCTGATATCCAAACCCATGATTGACGATAATACAGTTGCCGTAGCCTCCATCACGTGCAGCCTGTACTACTACACCATCTCCTGTGGCATATACCTCGGTTCCTCTTTTCGCTGTAAAATCCATGCCGGAATGGAAACGGGGAGTCCCGTAAATAGGGTCAAGCCGCACACCGAAACCGGATGCCGTCTGTTTAAGGTCTTTGTTTTTGAGGGGTTGAATGGCCGGGACACATTTCTGAAAAGACTCATTCTCCTTTAATATACCGACTAACTCATCAAACGACTGAGACTGTACATACAGTTGTTTTCGCAGCATATCCACTTGTTGCGAAGCTCCTATTACCAATCGGGCACTCGACAAGTCCTTCAGGGAGTCATACCGTTCGGTACCGGCAAAGGAGCCTTTCCGTATGGAAGATGATATTGGCTCTGCATGCAATAAGGCTCTGTAAAAGTTATTATCACGTTCCTGAATATCATCCAAGATTTCGTACGCATGTTCGACGCGGCGAGAGAGTAATTCATACTGAGTTTGAAGACGGTCATTTTCTTCTTTAAGGCTCTTTACACGTGGAGAATCAAAAAACAAATTTATCAATGCGAGCACAACCAAGCCTCCCATACCTGCTACAAGCAGATGTCTTAATCCGAAAAAAAGCCTGTCCCGAAACGAAGTATAAATTCGCTCAAAGCTCAGAGTCTCAGGGTTCCAGAAGTAGTGAATGCGCTTTTTTGCCATTTTTAAATAGTTATTAGCGACAAATGTAATAAAATGGACTACCTTTGCAAATTGTTTTTTAGTAAATTAACGCGACAGATTTAAAATCAATATGCTAACAGCCAAAGAAACCCGCGAATCGTTTAAAACGTTTTTCGCTTCTAAGGAACATCGCATCGTACCATCCGCTCCGATGGTTGTAAAAGATGATCCTACTCTCATGTTTACAAATGCCGGAATGAACCAGTTTAAGGATATTATTTTGGGTAATGTTCCTATAAAATACGCACGTGTCGCAGACTCTCAGAAATGTCTTCGTGTCAGTGGAAAGCACAATGATTTGGAGGAGGTAGGGCATGATACGTACCACCACACCATGTTCGAAATGCTTGGTAACTGGTCTTTTGGCGATTATTTCAAGAAAGATGCTATCGATTATGCCTGGGAATACCTGGTTGATCAGCTCAAACTGAATCCGGAACGTTTGTATGCGACTGTCTTTGAAGGTAGTCCGGAAGACGGTCTGGAGAGAGATAATGAAGCTGCCGGATACTGGGAACAATATCTTCCGAAAGATCATATCATCAATGGAAACAAGCATGATAACTTTTGGGAAATGGGCGATACAGGCCCCTGCGGCCCTTGCTCCGAGATTCATATTGACTTGCGTTCTGAAGAAGAACGGAAAGTTGTCGACGGACTCTCGCTCGTCAATCAGAGCCACCCGCAAGTCGTTGAAATATGGAACCTGGTATTCATGCAGTTCAACCGCAAAGCAGACGGCTCGTTAGAGGAACTTCCCGCTAAAGTTATTGATACCGGAATGGGATTCGAACGTCTTTGCATGGCGCTGCAAGGAAAAACATCAAACTATGACACCGACGTATTCCAACCGATTATTCAGGAAATAGGAAGAATGGCCGGATTTACATATGGAGAAAAAGCCGATGCGGATGTGGCCATGCGGGTTATTGCTGACCATATTCGTACAATATCTTTCGCTATCACCGACGGACAATTGCCCTCCAATGCAAAAGCAGGCTATGTTATTCGCCGGATCCTTCGTCGTGCCGTGCGTTACGGTTACACCTTCCTCGGACAACACCGTGCCTTTTTATACAAACTGGTTCCTGTGCTGATTGAGACCATGGGAGATGCTTATCCTGAACTTGAATCACAGAAAACGTTGATTCTGAAAGTAATTAAAGAAGAGGAAGAATCTTTTCTTCGGACGTTGGATACTGGTATCCGGTTACTGGATAAAGCAATTGCAGAGACGAAAGCTGCCGGAAAAACAGAAATTTCAGGAGCAAACGCTTTTGAACTGTACGACACCTTTGGCTTTCCTTTGGACTTAACCGAATTAATACTGAAAGAGAATAACCTCACTGTTGATACTGAAGGTTTCAATGCTGAAATGCAAAAGCAGAAAGAGCGTGCACGCAACGCTGCTGCTGTAGAAACGGGTGACTGGATTGTGATCAAGGAAGGGGATCCTCTATTTGTCGGGTACGATTTTGAAGAGAGCGATGCCCGGATTCTGAGATACCGTAAAATCAAACAAAAGAATAAAGAGCTCTTCCAGATTGTATTGGACACGACCCCTTTCTATGGAGAGATGGGAGGACAATCCGGAGATAGCGGCTGGTTAATGAATGGAGAGGAAAAAACTCTGATCATTACGACAAAGCGGGAAAATAACCTGGCTGTACATATTACAGAGAAACTTCCAGCAGATATTACCGGTGAGTTCCGCGCTGTGATCAACAAAGAAGACCGCGCCAATTCTGCAAGCAATCACTCTGCGACACACTTACTCCACGAAGCTTTACGTGAAGTACTGGGTACACACGTCGAACAGAAAGGTTCGCTGGTTACCCCTCAGGTTCTTCGTTTTGACTTCTCACACTTTCAGAAGATGACAGAGGAAGAGATTCGTCTGGTGGAGAAGAAAGTCAACAAGAAGATCCGCGAGAATATCGTGCTGGATGAACACCGCGACATGCCAATCGAAGAAGCAAAAGCAATGGGTGCGATGGCTCTGTTCAGTGAAAAATATGGCGATAAAGTGCGTCTGGTACGCTTTGGTTCCTCCGTTGAGTTGTGTGGTGGCGTTCATATTCATGCTACCGGACAAATCGGCATGTTTAAGATCATGGGTGAAAGTTCGATAGCAGCAGGTATTCGTCGTATTGAGGCAATTACCGGTCAGGCAATGGAAGATAGCGTCTATGAGATGTCTGACTCTATCAAAGAACTCAAAGCATTATTCAACAACGTGCCTAACCTTCAACAGGCTATTCGGAAATCCATTGAAGAAAATGGAGAATTGAAAAAGCAGATAGAAGATTATCTGAAAGAAAAGGCGATAGAAATAAAGAAACATGTGCTAAGCAAGGCTGTCATCATGAATGGCATCCAAGTGTTTAAGTTCAATGCTGAAATTGACCCCAATATCGTAAAGGACATCGCCTTCCAGATACGTGGAGAAGTACACGAAAAGCTCTTCTTCGTAGCAGGTACTGTTGTGGACAACAAACCTTCACTGACGGTGATGTTGAGCGACGATCTTGTTGCCGGAGGATTAAATGCGTCAAACCTGGTTCGGGAAGCTGCCAAACTCATTCAAGGTGGCGGCGGTGGTCAGGCTCATTTCGCGACTGCCGGTGGAAAAAATGCTGAAGGCATTACTGCTGCAATCGATAAAGTATTGGAACTTGCTAAATTCTAAATAGAAGTACAGATAAAACCGGAATACCCTTTTGGGGGTATTTCCGGCTTTTATTCTAACCCATTTGCATAGCATCAAACAGTATTCAGACTTATGTATACAATAAGAAAGGCAACCACTGACGACTGCCAACTGATTCGCGATCTGGCAGAAAGAACATTTATCCCAACCTATCAGTATATGCACACTCCCGAACAGAGTGAATATATGATGAGCTGGATGTATTCGATTGAAAGCCTGACAGCTCAGATGAACGGAAAGCACACTTTCTTTATTTTGTACAAAGGGGAAACACCCTGTGGCTATTTTTCCGTGGAAGAAGAAGGAGAACATTTGTTTCACCTGCAAAAGATTTATGTGTTACCTGAATACCAGGGCACAGGAGCAGGTAAATTTCTCTTTGAGAAAGCCATTCGGTTTATAAAAGAAATACATCCTGAACCTTGCACGATGGAGCTCAATGTGAACCGGAACAATAAAGCCGTTCATTTTTATAAGAAGATGGGAATGAAGGTTGCACGGGAAGGTGACTTTCACATCGGAAATGGTTTTTACATGAACGACTATATCATGTCACTGGATTTGTAAGATCATCAGCAACACTCTCTTTCCGAATGTTTCCTTTCCCATTCCAGAATGCACTTTTTCCGGTCTGCACCCCAATGATAACCGCCCGAAAGTCCGTCGGAGCGAATGACGCGGTGACAAGGAATCAACAGTGACACCGGATTCTTTCCAACTGCATTCCCGACTGCACGAACGGCCTTCGGACTTCCTATGAGCTGAGCCAACTGACTATATGTAGTAACTGATCCTGATGGAACAGAGAGCAACGCCTTCCACACCTTCAATTGAAAAGGAGTTCCCATCAGATGTAATCTCACCTCCGATCTCTCCTGCTTATCGGGCTGGATCAGAGAAAGAGCTGCCAGCTGAAACTCGTCAGAACCTTCCACAAACGAGTTTTGAGGGAAACGTGCCCTCAGTTCATTCAGTCCCGGCTCCTGTTTCTCACAAAAGCCCAAAAAACAAACACCAAGCTGCGAAGAAGCCACAATCACACGTCCAAACAGAGTCTCTGCAATGCTGTACCGGATAATCATCCCCTTACACGCTTTCCTATAATCCTCAGGAGTCATTTCTTCGATAATCATACCATTGGTTTATTCAAAACATTCTTCCGAAAAGTTGACAAGATACAAATGATCCGTTGCACGCGTAAATGCGGTATAAAGCCAGCGATAATAATCCATCCCAAGCATCTCTTGAGTAAGATATCCCTGATCCACAAAAACATGTTTCCATTGTCCACCCTGTGCTTTATGACACGTCATAGCATACGCATATTTTACCTGCAGGGCATTCAGCCAAGGATCCATGCGCAACTTTTCCATGATTGCTTTCTTCGTTTTGTAATTGGCGGCATAATCAGCATAGACCGCATCAAAAAGTTTGGTGCGCATTTCAGTTGTCAGAGAAGGTGCTTCGGTATGCAAAGTATCCAATAATATCTTAGCATCCAGTTCCATTTCATAATCAACAAAACGGAGTGACACATCGGCAAAGTGAAACCCATACATCTCACTCCGCTGCTTTACACGTTTCAGTTCGACTAAATCTCCATTGGCTATAAATGTCTCTTTATCGGGTGTCTGTTTCCAAAAATAGTTATTGCGCACGATCATCAGTCTGTCTCCCGACTCAATCTCTTCCTCTTTATAAAGCATCCGTCCCCGGATTCCTCTGTTATAAACATTTGCATTTTTATTGGAACGGCAGACCACCAGCACATCGTCAATCCCATCGCGATCGTAGCAGGCATTGATTGTTTCCACCAGTTCGTCGGCAGGGAGTCGGGTCACATCGTTCATACCATCCACTGAAAGTATCGGATAATCAAACACCTCATCCTGTTCAATGTCTTTGCGAATAGACGAAGCCACTGATAAAATACCCGACTCAGTTGCCTGACGAACCACCTCCGTCAGTTTCATTTCGATCACGTCCAGTCCGTAACCTTTCAGACGTTCCTTTTCCAACGCGGGACTTATTGTCTGACCGACCGGCGGCAACTGAGCTGTATCACCAATGAGCACCAGTTTGCATCCCTCTCCGGAATATACATACTCAATTAAATCATCCAGCAGCGATCCCGAGCCAAAAGTAATCTGATCATTGGAATCATTGGCAATCATAGAAGCCTCATCCACTAAAAACAAAGTATCCTTATGGCGGTTCTCTGAAATGGAAAAGAGATTGGAAAACATTGATTTCTGACGATAGATCTTTCTGTGAATAGTGGAAGCCGGATAGTCAGAATAAGCAGAAAAAACTTTAGCAGCTCTACCCGTTGGAGTCAACAATACGATATTTTGTTCAAGTCCATTCAACGTTTTCACAACGGCTCCAATCAATGACGACTTGCCCGTACCTGCAAATCCCTTCAGAAGAAAAAGCTGATCTGATTGGCCGGAAAGAATAAAACCGACAAGATTTTGAAGTGCTATCTCTTGTTCGGGAGTAAACGCAAACTGAAAATTCTGTTGGATACGGGAATACAAAAAAGAATCAACCATGTTTTTAAAAGATTTTACCCCGTAAATATAGCTAGTATTATTTTCTTTTCATACATTTGTGGGTCAAATAAAAAAAACAAAATAAAATACGTATGAAGAAGATTCTGAATGCATTGTTGGCCCTCTCTGTTGTGATAATGTTGTATTTATGTACAATGAGTATCTTAGGACCAATTCAATTTACTGAAGCAAAAGGCGACAGAGACAAAGCAGTCATTAAACGTTTGATTGATATTCGTACCGCACAGGTGGCATTCTTGAACAAGAAAGGGGAATATGCCAAAACCTTCGATACTCTGATTTATTTTCTGAAGAACGAAAAACTTCCGTTCGTAAGTAAGACTGGTAGCTTGACAGACGAGCAACTGCAAGCCGGATTAACTGAGGCAGAAGCAGTGAAACAAGGTATTATTATTCGTGATACGATCTTTGTATCAGCGAAAGACACCCTTTTCGGTCCTTCATTCAATCCTGATTCGATCCGTTTCGTTCCTGGAACAACAGAACAATTTGAGCTTCAGGCAACTGAGATTCCAACCAATGCCGGTTTATGGATGAAAGTATTCCAATGCAACACCCCATACGATGTCTATCTGAAAGGTTTGAATCATCAGGAAATTGTTAACCTGAAAGATAAAGCTTCTCAACAGGACAGATATCCGGGATTACAGGTTGGCTCTGTAACCGAGGTAAACAACAACGCGGGTAACTGGGAATAATGGCTTCATGAAGCTGGAGACTGCAAAACAGAACAGAATATTATCCATCCGGCTATTACCGGATGGATTTTCTTTTTACACCGGCCCCAACAAGGAGTCGCAGCTATTGACATATTCCAGCACAATCAGACCGGGTGATGATTATCTTTCGCTGTTAAAAGATGCCGTATTTGAAAACAAACTGACGGAAGAGGAGTATCTCTCGATACACATAATCAGTGTAGGAGCTCCTTTTACATTTCTTCCCGACGAACTGATAAGCAAAGAGGAATACAGCTCTTTCTTCCCCACATTATCCAAAGGGTTTGGTCAGCCTGTTTATATGAGCAATTCGATTCAATCCATTGGACGGGTGTTACTCTATTTCATGGAAGAGGATCTCTATTTCTTTCTTCAACGCAACTTTCCTGAAGCCCACTTTATCCATCAGATTACACCTCTGACCAGTTTCTATCTCCATTCCAAAGAGGATGAGACAAAGCATTGCGATCTGTTTGTCCACTGTGAGAAACAGCAGATCAGCCTTTTCTTAACATCACAGGAAGGGATCTTGTTTGCCAACACATTTGCCTATCACTCTCCAAATGATGCTATTTATTACATCATGAACACTTTCCAGCAATTTAAGTTTGACCAACTGACTGACCGGATTCTTCTGAATGGTACTACCGAATATACATCAGAGATCAGATCTATCCTTCAGAAATACGTCAGCAACGTCACTTTCAGAGAAGATGACAAAAAACAACCACTCGACATCACAACACTTTCATAACATGAGAATTATCGGCGGAGAATACAGAAGCAGACGGTTTGAAGTGCCTGCAAACTTCAAACTCAGACCCACCACAGATTTTGCCAAAGAGAATCTTTTCAATGTACTGAATAATCTGATTGACTTTGAAGAGACAAGCGCGCTGGATCTCTTTAGCGGTACCGGGAGCATCAGTCTCGAACTGGCCTCCAGAGGTTGCAAAGAGGTAATCAGTGTGGAAAAGGAGAATGCCCATTACAACTTTATAAGCAAATGCGTCAAGGTACTCAATGCGCCGATCATTCCACTCAAAGGAGATGCTCTGAAATATCTGAGCTCGCTCAATGGTCCTCAATTTGACCTGATCTTCGCCGATCCTCCCTATGATCTGAAAGAGTTGGAGCAAATCCCGGCATTGGTCTTTGATAACCATCGGTTAAAACCGGGGGGTATGTTTATCCTTGAGCACTCCAGCAAGAACAACTTCAAGAGCCATCCCTATTTCATGCAGCAAAGAGAATACGGTAGCGTGAACTTTACTTTTTTTCTTCTACCGGAACAATCTTGAACAATTTGTCTGAAGGACGAATCTTTTCCGGTATCTTCAGCGAGAAATTTTCCCCTTTGACTGTTTCCTGCACCGGCTTCAGATCCACGCGGATCTCCTCCACTTTCATTTCAATAGCGCCGGTCGTTGGTCCGGTGATGAGAATAGTATCTCCAACCTTTAAAGACTTTGTTTCCATCAGAAACTCAGCCACCCCTATCTTTTCGAAGTATTTAACTCCCTTTCCGATATAGACTTTGAGCGTGGTCGCATTAGAACCATACTTTTTGCTCCATTCGCCCAACCTCTGTCCCAGGTAATAGCCGTTCCAGAAACCCCGATTAAAAACCCTTTTCAACCGTTCGTCCCACGCAGCCACCTTTTCCTCAGAGAAAGTACCATCCAGGCAACACTGAGCCGCCTCTTTATAACACTCGACTACAGTGCGCACATATTCCGCCCCACGGGCACGCCCTTCAATCTTAAACACCTTCACGCCGGCATCAATCATCTCATCCATAAAATGAATCGTCTTCAGATCTTTCGGCGACATGATGTATTGATTATCCACATCCAGTTCAATCTCCTTATCCTTATCCATCACGGTATATCCCCGACGGCATACCTGATAACAAGCCCCTCTGTTAGCTGACGAGTTCAGTTCATTGAGACTGAGATAACATTTGCCGGAGATAGCCATGCACAAAGCCCCGTGGCAAAACATCTCGATACGAATCAGTTCTCCTTTCGGGCCACAAATCTTCTCCTCCACAACCTGACGGTAGATCTCTTTCACCTGTTTCATATTAAGTTCGCGAGCCAGCACCACCACATCTGCAAAACGGGCATAGAAACGAAGAGCCTCAATATTTGAAATATTCAGCTGCGTGGAAAGATGAATCTCGACTCCTTTGCGCACCGCATATTCCATTACTGCAACATCTGCAGCAATGATTGCCGTTACTCCCGCCTCAGCAGCCGCATCAATGATACGGCGCATCAACTCCAGTTCGCCGTCATATATCACCGTGTTGATTGTCAGATAGCACTTCATCCCCTGCTCTTTGCAGATACCCACAATCTCGTGCAGGTCAGCAATCGTAAAGTTATTAGAAGAATGGGCCCTCATATTCAGATTCTCTACTCCGAAGTAGATAGAATCAGCTTTGGCCTGAATAGCAGCAGCAAGGGACTCCCAGCTACCTGCCGGAGCCATAATTTCAAGATCGTTTGTCATCAGAAGAAACTCTTTTAGGATTTTGGAACCGCAAAGGTAGGAATTTCTCGTTAAAAGAGTACTTTTGCAAACGCAAAACAAACGCTGTATGAAGATTAGAGATCTTGATTTGGGTGAAAAACCACTTTTTTTGGCTCCGATGGAAGATGTGACTGACCCCTCTTTCCGTCTGATGTGCAAACGATTTGGTGCCGATATGGTCTATACCGAGTTCGTATCCAGCGATGCTCTAATCCGTTCCATCAGCCGTACCCAACAGAAGCTGACGATCTATGAAGAAGAACGGCCTGTCGCTATTCAGATCTACGGCAAAGAGCTGGATGCCATGGTTGAAGCAGCCAAAATATGCGAAGCAGCAGGTCCCGATATGATCGACCTCAACTTCGGCTGTCCGGTGAAGAAAGTTGCCGGTAAAGGAGCCGGGTCGGGAATGCTACGGGAGCCCGATAAATTAGTAGAGATTGTGCAAGAGATCGTAAAGGCAGTCAAATTGCCCGTCACAGTCAAGACCCGTTTGGGATGGGATGACTCTTCCAAAATAATAGTTGACCTTGCAGAAAGAATTCAGGACGCAGGCGCTGAAGCACTCTCGATCCATGGTCGCACCCGTGCGCAGATGTACACCGGTGAGGCGGACTGGACACTGATCGGTGAAGTAAAAAAGAATCCGCGGATGAAGATTCCGATCATCGGAAACGGAGATATCACCAACCCTGAAGAAGCAAAAGCGGCTTTTGATACCTATGGCGTGGATGGAATCATGATTGGCCGGGCTACCTTTGGTCACCCATGGTTGTTTCAGGAAATCCGTCACTATCTCGAAACAGGTGAGCTTTTGCCTCCTTACACACCGCAATGGCAACTAGACATACTAAAAGAACAGGTAAAAGGGAGCATCGAATGGTTGGATGAACGCAGAGGTATTTTACATATCCGTCGGCACCTGGCAGCCACACCACTGTTTAAAGGCATCCCGCATTTCAAAGAACTGCGTATTGCCATGCTTCGGGCAGAGACTCTCGAACAACTGTTTACCATCCTGGACCGCGATGTCGCACCCCGACTGGCAGAGTTATAACCAGCCGTTTGCCTGATACCAATCGATACTTTCGGCAACTCCCTGTTGAAGTTTGTACTCCGCTTTGAAACCGAGATCCTGTTCGGTGGGTTGATTATCGCAGCACCAGTTCCGTTGTTTCATGATCTTAAACTTATCACTGTTGAGGGTAAATGAACGCCCCATCCATTGCATCAAACGACCAATAGACGCAGAGATCAGCCAAACAACACAAAGGGGGATCCGCAAAGAAAGCAAATATTTCACCTGTAGTTTCTGCTTCACAAACAACGCATAGTCACTGCTGGTATATACCTCCCCGTCTGATACAAAATAGCTGCTGTGAGGTTTTGCTTTTTCTATCGCAAGATAGACCGCACGAACCAGATCTTTCACATAGATAAAAGTGATCTTCTGAGGTTTGTATCCGACAGAAACATCCAGACCCGAGCGCACCGTTTTGGCGAGTAAGAAATAATCCTTGTCACGCGGACCATACACGCCGGTCGGGCGCATGGTGACAACGGGGAAATCTGTCAGACCGGCAAGAAACTCTTCGGCCTTTAATTTACTCTTTCCATACTCAGTATTCGGTGCAGGGGTATCTGTGAGACGTATCGGTTGCATTGTTTTTTCAGCCATCGGACCAAACACGCTCAGCGAACTCATAAAGATGAACCGCTCCGGCACCATTTCCAGTTCGATCAGCGCCTCCACAAAGTTTCGCGTATTCTGATAATTCACCTGAAAGAATTCCTCGTTATAGACACTCTGGGTCAGTCCCGCATTATGGATAATATAATCCCAGCCACCATATTGAGCTTTAAAGCGGGTCAATACATCTTTCAGCTTCCAACGGTTGTCATACGGCAAATCGATGAAACGCAAACGGCTATCCTGCAAATAGCCGCGATTGCTGGTCGCACGAATGCCTGCCCACGTATCAAACCCACGCGACAAAGCACCTTCTGTAAGGAAACTACCAATAAAACCACTGGCCCCTGTGACAAGTATCTTTTTCATGAATGAATCTCCGGATAGTTACTTTGTTTCCTCTTTCACGGCCTCTTTTGGATCTGATGCAGTAGCTTTCTTTCCCAGGAAGACATGCATTTTACTTTTCTCCTTGGGTTGTTCTTTGACGATGGAGTTGGGTACCCCTTTTCCTCCCATGTAGAAAGCAATCAAGATCAGTTCTTCTTTTCCTTTGTTCACGCCATTGTGATAAGTATTGAAGACTTCTGCAAACGTAGCGTTCTCGGGAAATTCTGATACCTTATCATTCTCCAGTTCGACGGTAAGAGTTCCTTTGAGTACATAAGCAAAGACAGGTATCTCATGTTTATGCCATCCGGTAGAAACACCCGGAGGGAAAGTAATCTTGGCAATTGTGACTTCGTTTTCCTTAAATTGAGGATAAACAATTTTCTGTCCGATCGCTGTCGTATCGGTTTTCAGCAAAGGCTCGATGATAATCGCTTTATTGTACTGAGCACGGGCTGCGCTACAGATCAACACCAAACAAACGATCCACGCTATTCTTTTCATGAACTAAAAATTTAAAGTTGCATAAGCAAAAATTGAAACAATGAATACAAATGTACAAAATAAGAACATGAAAAACGTTTGAACGGTCAACAATCTTAACTCATTTGGGTCTGGAAGTCCAAACTTCCTAATATTCTTTTCCTGAATACCTGAAGCGACTCCCGTTTCACTCGAGACAAATTCCCGCTTCGCTGCAGTGAAGCGGGAAACGAATGCAAACAAAAAACATCTTCCAAAAAGAAAAAAGCAGCCTAAAAACGGAATATTTTTGCGAATTATCCGATTCCTTATTAGAATTATTACAGCTCTAATAGATAATTAAATATTATTACTAACTTTGAGGCTACTAATCGAGAAGTCTGAATGGGATCGTTTAATTCTACAAAAATCATGAAGAAACAAAACCTTATTCTTAAGTCGCTACTGGTATTCGTCAGTTTATTAGTTAGCATACACTTGCAAGCTGAACTTAGCAAGACGGTTCACGTGGCAACAGCCGGCACATTAAACACGTTGATTACGGACGATGAAAAACCCAAAATAACCGAACTTATCGTGACAGGTGATTTGAATGGTACGGACATTGTTTTTATGAAGTCTCTTGGAAACAGTGAAACTCAGGGAAATCTTTCTCTTGATTTAACCGATGCGAATATTGTAGCGGGAGGAGGTGTTTACCACAGTAATATGCATTATTCATACTATACTTCAAACAATACAATTGGAGAATACATGTTTTATGCTTTCCCAAGATTAGGATCGATTAAAATACCCCGAAGTGTAACAACGATAGGAAATGAAGCATTCAGGTTTTGCCTTGGACTGAAATCACTTACAATCCCTGAAGGAATAACCACGATAGGTTACTATGCTTTTGAAGAATGCCCCATCCAGTCGCTTACACTTCCAGCGAGCCTTACTTCAATAGAACATAATGCTTTTAGTAGCTGTGGAATGAGTTCTGTAACGCTCCCTACCGGGATCACAACGATGGACGGTGCTGTGTTTGAACACTGCATCAACCTTACTTCTGTAACAATTCCTTCAAATATTAAGCAAATAGCGTATAACACTTTCTCAGATTGTATTAAGCTTGCTTCAATAACAATTCCGGAAACTGTCACTTCTATTGGTATCGGTGCTTTTAAAGGTAGCGGACTTACTTCAATAACAATTCCGGCCAGCATTGATACGATCGAAGAAAGCACTTTCGAAGAATGCAGAAGCCTTACTACAGTCACGTTACCCTCGACGATCAGAAAAATAGGGAGTCGTTCTTTTCATAACTGTTACCGCCTTCCTTCCATCACACTACCTGATAGTATCAGTGAAATAGGCTATTATGCTTTTAGTAATTGCGTAGCTCTTACTTCCATAACAATTCCGGCACGCGTGACTTCTATTCGAACATATGCTTTTGATGGTTGTAGCTCAATCAAAGAGATCTACTGTCTGAACGCGACTCCTCCTATTGCCGATATTTCTTGTTTTGAAGGCATTTACAAAAACACTTGTACCTTGTATGTTCCATATTATGCATCTCCCAATTACTTCGCAACTGCTGTTTGGAAAGATTTTCCAAATATTGAGGAAACATTCACAGTCGGCAATCTGAAGTACGCAATCAATGCTGACTCTGTAACCGTCATTGGATATGTCAACAAGCCAAAAGGCAACCTTGACATTGACAAGGAAGTGGAGTATAATGGCAAGTTTTATACAATCACAGCGATTAAAGACTATGCCTTCAATGAATGCGATTCGCTCGAACGCGTAACTACCCTCTTAACGCTTCGGATAATTGGTTCATGCGCATTCAAAAATTGTTCCGGATTAAAGGAATTTATCTTTGGTGCATACCTATATTATGTTACTTCCGGTGATTATCAACTCTCTCAGAATAGCGCTAAACTGATTGGAGAAAGTATTCTTCCGCCAACAGACAGTATTGGCTCACATGCTTTTCAAGGCTGCTATGCTCTGAATTATATATGTGTACATCAAAAGACACCCCCGAAATTGGGTGCAGACGTCTTCAGTGGTGTAGATAAAAACACTTGTTCTTTGTATGTACCTTACAGAACAGATTCAAAATATGCCGCTACCGACCAATGGAAAGACTTTAAAAAGATCTATATATTTTACCCGGATTCTGAACCGGAAAACGAAGCCTCGCAAGCAACAATCTTCACAGAACGTGACGGCATTGTAGTGAAAGGTGCTGAAGCTGGCACAATCATCACGGTCTATTCTGCTACCGGCATTCAGAAGATAACATTTACTGCCACCGGCGACGAACAGCGGATCGCTCTACCTGCCGGAGCTCTTTACCTGGTGAAGGTGGGTGTTCAGACTTTCAAAATAACTTTATTACAATAAATCAAATTATCTTACAATGAAAAAGATGTTCATCCTCTTCATGCTGGCTCTAACAGTCTCAACCCAAGCCTGCCATGGACAAAACCGTTATGTGGAACCCGTAAAAGGTCCTTTTACAAAGAATGACACGCTCTTCTTTTACAGGCAACTCTATGTTGTGGATCATGACACATGTGTGAGTGCCTGCTATCTGGAAAGAAATCGCAGTAGTGAATCCTATAAGAGATATATGAATGCTTTTGAGCTGGATCTCAAACGAGGCAAAAATGCATATGAATTCTATTACAAATCACTGAAGAAGATCTACCCAAAGCCTTTTGTAAAACATGATTTGCGGGGACTGCCCCAAGAGTGGCTACCTCTCAACAGCTATAAAAAGCAATATTATCTGGATGGGATGAGCTATGGGTTCAAGTTGTTTTCAGATAGTTTATTTATCGAGAACTTTATGGATGGGCCACTGCCTCATGTTATCAAATCTATCGAACGAAAGTCTGATTCTATGTATGTCATTACTTGTCTTCCAGGAAAGGAGGACAAAGGAAATTACGTCTTAACAATCCATCTGATCAATAAGGCAAAGGGTATAGCTGTTTGGAAAGAACAAAAGCTAAACACGGATAATAAGCCTTCCTATCGACTGATGGTTACAAAAGAAGGAGCTACCGGTTTTGATTTGATTGATTATATCACATTTGAAGAGGTAGAGGGTCTTACATACGACAATATTGATTATGAGGCTCTGATCAAAGAGAAGAGTAATCACTAAGCCCGATAAAAAGAACCCATCCAACGCACGAAACGAAGGATGGGCTCAACCATAATCAAGACCTATGACCTATTTCTTGATTACCTTATAAGTCTTCGTATTGTCATTGAGTAGAGAAATGTAATACACTCCGCTTTTCAAGTTGTTTACTTGTATGTCCACATCCTCCGTTACATCGGATGAATTCATACGCAGTACAGCACGTCCTGACGCATCCCATACCGTGATAGCTGTATGGGCCGGTACATTTTTGAAGGTAACTTTATCGGTTGCCGGATTGGGATATGATATCATGCCTGAATCATCAACTGGAAGATCCAGTGCCGTATGAATGGTATTTAAAGTGAACACCAAACTGTCTTTGCATCCGAGCGCATTGGTAAATACACCAATGTACTTGCCTGCTTTGGCAGCACTGAAGTTACTGACAGAAGCCTCTCTGTTGTTCGACGAAAAGCCGTTCGGGCCAGACCAGCTCCAATTCCCGTTGGAAGGTTGCGGACCAAAAGTAACGCCTCCACCCTCACTAACTACTGCGGAAGTTATTTGCGACCAGGTAGCATTGATATTCATATACGGCACAAGTGTCGGACAGCTTACCTCTCCTTCAACTGCAACCTTAAAGGTCAAGCTGTTCTTACATCCGGTCGAATTGTAATAGGTTGCGGTATAGTCACCCGCTTGCTCCGGCAGGATCGTGTTGAGGGAGAAAGATCTGGAGTTGGAGAAGAAACCATTCGGGCCAGTCCAACACCAGGTACCGTTTGTAGGTTGAGGGCCAAAGGATATGGAGCCACCCGGATTGGTTGTGAGAGATGTTGAGGTAATCCAACCGCCATTATTTACCTGCACGTATGGCGTGATAGATGTGGAACTACATCCTTCAATCGAAACCATAAAGTTCATCACACTTCTCTGTCCGAGTGTATCGGTAAAAATAGCTGTATACGCACCACCCTGATTCAACTGGATATCGGCAAGGGTAACCACCCTGTCTGTGGATGTAAATCCATTCGGACCTTTCCATGCCCATGTGCCATACTCCGGCTGCGGTTTAAAGGTCAGCGTACCACCTGCCGGAACAGAAGGAGAAGTCGTTTCAACCGAGTCTTGCTGATTGACGGATACATAAGGTACTATTACCTGTTTCTTGGAAATAACTTTATAGGCAACATTAGCCATCACTGCTGAACCTTCATCGTTGGGATGTAATCCATCCGGATAGAGAGCCCCCTTGAACTGCATCGCTGTATAAAAATCAATGAGATAGGTGTTCTCTTCCTTGCTGATCTCTCGCAAAATAGGGATCAACTCATTCTTGATATTTGCCGTTTGAGTCGCATTAGAAAACACTTTGCCGGGGAAACAGAGATAGATGATCGGATTTCTGTTTAGCTTTCTGAATTCACTAATCATGGCCAGATAATCCGTTTTAAACTGAGCCTTCTTCTCCCAGTTGGACGTACCTGCGTCATTGGTACCTAGTGCGATAATCAGGATCTGAGGATTATTATTCTTCGCATCAGTAAATCTCGAAGTACTCCAATAGGGATAGCTCCCTTCTTTCAACATAGTAGTGCCACTCACGCCGCAATTTAATACTGTATAGCGACTTCCGAGCAATTGACCCAGTTGCGCGGGCCACGCTTTCTCCCCACTGGTAGTACCATATCCTTCGGTAATACTGTTGCCGACACAGACCACGCGTATCGGAGGCTGCGCCATGGTGCGAACTGACAATATAACACTAACAAACAAGAAGGCTAAAGCAAACTTTTTCATGTTGATTCTATTTAAAACAGTTGTTTGATGTGTGCAAAAGTAATCTATAATGAATGACAGCCAGTTTGAAAACGTGACATAAAAGTACAATAACACGCAATACCCATCAATAGAATATAAGTGATGATGAATTTACAGTCTTGAATCGGATGATGCTGACAAAATGTAAGTAGAAAATGCCTTATTTTCACTCTTCCTATAGTTCAATTATCTGGCATAAAAGTTGTAGTAAAGATATTGGATGTAACAACAACAGCCAAACAATAGATTAAATTATTAACTTAAAAATGGAGGATATAAAAATGGTACTCGTAAGACGTTCGCAGGATTTGTTTCCTACGCTTTTAAACAACTTATTTAACTATGACTGGAACGAGAGAAATACGCAGAATACTCGTCCGGCAATGAATGTGATTGAAAATGCAGAGGCTTTTAAACTGGAACTAACCGTTCCCGGTTTAACAAAAGAGGATCTGAGTCTGGAAATCGACGAAGAGAACAATCTGGTCATTTCAATGGAAAAGAAAAACGAGAAGGAAGAGAAAGACGAACATAATCAGTATTTGCGCAAAGAGTTCTCTTACACACAGTTTAAGCAGAGCCTGAGTCTGCCAGAGAATGTAGTAAAAGAGAAGATCTCAGCAAAAGTGGAAAATGGACTTCTTAAAATTGAACTTCCAAAATATCAACCGGAAGAGCGAAAGGCTCTGTCGCAGGTTATACAAATTGAATAGGTTATAGGTTTATAGGTAAAAAAGATTGTGGTTATTATTTGTTGAACAGGGGTATCAGTGATGATGCCCCTGTTTTATTTTGTTACTGCTCAATCAAAATCTTCGCTCTTTGCTCTTGCGTCAACGTGGCGGCACGCAAAATGTAAAGTCCGTCAGGTAGTTGTACTGAAACAGCATCAGAAGCGTTCTGTACTTTTTTAAGCAAGGTCCCATCGGGTTTGTATATCTCAACCAACTGGAGTGTTTCATTTGCATAAACCTGTAACTGACCGTTTGCCGCAAAGAAACGGATACCGCTATCCGAGTCGGTTCTCTGTATCTGATTATCTGTAAAACCGGGTACTTTGTGCAATGCCCACTGACGATGAATATTACCGGAGGTGCCATAGTCCCAGAGTCCGATCAACGCACCAGGCGAAGTACTGGCGCCTTGCACATCAAACGCCTTACCGGTACTCAATGAGAGTATCTTTGCATAACCATCACCCAACCATTGTATATCAAATAACTGAGAGTTGTCAGTGGCCAGAGTACTGCTCAGGGCTAAGAAGTAGCTTCCGTTATCTGTCACTCGCCGATCGTCTTGGCGGGAGACAATCGCATAGTGCCCGTCGGAGGGTACAAGTTCCCATTGCTGAGCAGGTGAGCTATAAGTGGCATCAAAAGCAGATTGCATCAGTTGATCACCCGATACTTCGATGACATTGCCTCCATTGCGGGAGAGCAGCAGATAAGGCATATTGGCTTCTATTTCATCCACATAGGTACGGGCCAGCGGATCATTATTGAAACAGATATTATCCAGATAAACAGTTACTCCCGCACTGCTGCTATAGGGTGAAATTGCAAGATCATAGAGCACTTTCCCCATGAAACTATTCATATCAGCAACAACATCAACCCATTTATTTGCCGGAATGTTTTTTCTCAACGACCAGTCGCCAGACTGAAAATAGATTCGGGTTGACGGCGATTTGACCATGACATGAAGGTAGCGGGTATTGTCCGTGACTCGCAACGGAGAGTCAAGATGGAGTCGCATCGTGTCGTTCACACTTCCGAAAGATGAAAAAGGAGGAAGGGTATATTGGAAAAGATGCCCCATTGCATTCAATCCGGCATAGTCAGGATTGTCGACAATCTGAGCCGAGAAAGCAGAGTCTTTCTTATTGATAAGCGTATAGGTTGGAATCCCATCCGTGGTCTCAAAATCTAAAACAGGAGAAAGTTCGGTAATCGCACGCTCCTCCTTTTTGGCATTGATACAGAGATTGTCCAGCCAGATAACACAGGAATCATAAGTGGAGCCCAGAGTTATCTTGGTCAACCGGGTATCTGTACCCAGATCCATTACATAATCTTTCCAAACAAGTGACTGAGGATCTATTTCACCCTGATGAGTGATGTCGGACATCCTCATCATCATATGAAAGTAGCGAGCTCTTTCTGAAGTATAAAAAGGCTTCTCAAGCGTAAAGACTACCGGTTGATCTCTCTTGCCGGCAACTGTCAAGGCATACTCACTGTTGTTTAGTCCGTCACGCTGGTCGTTTTTTTTTACTATGAGAGAGTTACCTTCTCCGCTAAACTGTTCGCTTTTGCCATCCTCAAAGGTGATCCCCCTGGTCACTGCATAGTCCGCATAATTGGCCAGCACAACCGGAAGGATCAATGTAACCATGCTTTGATCGGACAACGTGTAGTTAAGTATTTTGCCATCGATAGGAATGGAAGACAACAACCGGCAATTGTCGGTAGCCGTCGTGCGATATACTTTTGCTTTATCATCTCGATGGCCAAAGAGGGAGAGATCAAGAGCAAACGTTTTTTCGCTGCCGGAAGTATTCAATAAGACTGCCACCATTTCCGTTCCTTCCGGATTGATCGCAGCCAACACGTTTTCATGATTGGTATCAATGATCTTATAGCCTTGCTTGATAAAGCGGGTCACCTGCATACGCACATAATAATTCTTTATGATGTTATATTCCTGTGAAGCAAAATTGCATCGGATCAAGCACCAGGTATCATTCCATTCCTCCATCAACTGCCAGTCGATCCAAGCCTGCGGACGCATGTGACGAAGATCGTCAAAGAGCTTTTGCGCAAGTCCCAGATTGCTAGCCAGACCACTCCCACCACTTGGTCCGGTTTCAGACATCCAGAAAGGCTTTTTGATGGTTTTGACCAGTTCGCGCAACTGAATCCGCTCGCTGTTGGTACCTGAATAGGTATGCGTATTAAACTGTCCGAGCAAATCAATGATATCCGGAGTTGCCTTGTAGGCATTGAGTACGTTGATGGAAGCACCGACACTCGTTTCGTCGGAAGCAGAGATAACCGTTTTTAATCCGGAAGCTTTTAGTTTTTCGGAAAGAATGCGGAGCACTTTGATCTGGGAAGCAACGTCAAAATGACATCCTTCCTGACTACCCTTATATCCCCAATAGCTGCTTGTGGACTCATTAAAAGGTTCCAGGGTTTTAAATTCTATGCCATAGACCTCTTTATAATGCTTGCAGACTTCAATCAGATAATCGCAAAACTGGTCGTAATATTCCGGTTTGAGGTTGTCGGCTGAAGCCGGATCATTACCTGCCGAACAACCGCTGTAGGTCATCCAGTAAGGAGCGGAATTGGAAAATGCTTCAAAGACAGCATCTGGCCTTTTCTCTTTTATCTTGAGCATGATCTTCCGTTGAGGAGCATCGGCAGACCAGTCATAGTCAGACTCTGCAGAAGCTTTGAATCCCGGCATCTCGGCGCGTTTACCTTTTCCGGTCACCATGTGTCCGTCGGCATGAGCAGGATCATCCCCTCCTCCAATGTTGTAACGGAAGATATTCATATTGAGTTTATCCTGCGCAGTGATCATATTGACGATCGCATCGATCTTAGCATCGTCCCACTTACCCACCATATTGGCCCACCAGCAAAGCGAGGAGCCCCAGCCTTCCATGGTTTGATACTGAATCTCAGGATTGATCTTTACGTTATCTGTTGGCGTTTGTGCGTGGAGTGATAGACAAGCAAACAGCAGTACAATATTCATCCACAATAATCTTATTCTCATTTCAATCAGGTTATTAGATCCTTTGTAAAATGCAAAGATAGTATTCTGATGGGAATTCTGACATCATCCGACAAAGAAAACGTTTTAATTTGCAGAATCAATTTGAAAGCGTTGAATTATTGACGTGTACTATTAAGTCGTATATTTGCAGTATAGAAACCATCGCATCTTATAATTAATCCGACTGATTATGCAAATCATTCTTTCAATTGTTCTGGGTCTGTTGGCGGGAGGTATCCTGGGGTACTTCGTGGCACATTCAAAAAACAGTAATACGGCTGCCGAACTGACAGGCGCGAAACAGGAACTGGACGCGGCCAGGCAAGACAACGCACGTCTGTCCACTCAAATGGAAAGTCTCAAAGAGCAGTTTGAAAACGAACGACGGATGACACAGGAGTCTCATCTGAAAGAGATAGAATCATTGCGTCAACAGGCTGTAGAGAAAGAACGACTGATTGAAAAAAACCACTCAACGATACTGGAATCATTGAAAGAGAGTGCCCGCAAAGAGGTTGAAGCTCTCAATAGCTCTTTTGCTATCGAACGAAAGGCAATGAATGAGGCTCAATCTACATTGAAAGAGACCTTTGAAGAGACGAAAGTGCAGATGGAAAAACAGTGGAAAGAGAAAATGGATTTGCTGAAAACGGAGTTTCAGGAACTGTCAAATGAAGTGCTTAAGACGAAATCGGTAGATTTGCAACATGCAAATAAACAACAGTTAGAAGCCATACTCAATCCGCTGAAAGAGAAGATGGAGAACTTTGAGAAAGCTGTGAAAGAGAGTGACAAGTCCGGCGCGGCAAACAAGGCCTCCATTGAGAAAGCTATTGAAGACATGATGAAACGGGCACAGGAGATTGGCGACGATGCCGTGAATCTGACCAAAGCGCTGAAAGGAAATTCCAAAGTCCAGGGTGACTGGGGCGAAATGTTGTTGGAGAGTATCCTTGAGAAATCAGGATTGCGCAAAGGGGAGGAATACAGTTTACAGGAGAGCTTTACCATGGATGGTGAACGGGGAAGACCGGATGTGATCGTCCGTTTCCCGGAAAAACGAGCCGTCGTGATTGACTCCAAGGTGTCGCTGACTGCTTACAGTAATTATATGTCCGCCGACACTGAGAAAGAGAGGGCAGAGTATCTGAAAGCGCATCTCAAATCAGTCAAGGATCATGTGAATGAACTGAGCACACGGGATTATTCACAATTTATAAAAGATTCCATCGGATATGTGCTGATGTTTATCCCCAACGAGGCTTCGTATATTCTCGCTGTTCAAAATGATCCCTCCATCGGCACCTATGCCTATGACAAACACATCATTCTGATCAGTCCGACAAACCTGATGATGGCGCTGCAACTGGCTTATAATCTGTGGCAAAGCGAACGACAATCGCAGAATGTGCAGGAAATTGTACGTCAGGGAAGTGCGCTCTACGATAAGTTTGTCTCTTTTGTTGAGAACTTTGCCAAAGTAGGTGCACAACTGGATAGTGCAAAGAACACCTATAATGAGACCGCCAAACAGTTGTCGGAAGGAAGTGGCAACCTTGTCAAGAGGGTGCAAAACCTAAGTAAACTGGGTCTGAAGACAAAGAAACAGATACCGGGCACCTTTCTGAACGAGCTTGAGGAGGGAGACGACGAACTGGCGACTGAGTAAATCAAGCTGTCACGATCAATCTACAAGCTCCATATTTCTGTTTGCCGGAGCAGAAAATTTGTAAATCATTTTGACTTTGGGCGAAGTAGCATAGAGGATCAACACATAGGTTTTCGTTGTTGATGTTTGCGACACGGATACATTGACTTCTCCTTTCGTGCAAATAGCCGCCACCGAAGAGAGACTCTCCGTTTGTGAAACAAATGCATAATCCAATTCCTGATAATTGGGCCCATATCCGCTGCCTGTCAGATAAAGTGGAGAATCGGCTCCTTTGTCAATCAGAAAAGATGAATCCTTTAGAGAATAGGTCGTATTGTTTACAATAATCTTTTCAATGCCAAACACGGAACTGTCAAACGTAATCTTCTCCACTTCGTCGTCACTGCAGGAAGCCATCACAAACAGAGCGACAGTCAGTACTAATAAATTCTTCATTTGTTTCATTCTATTGATAACTATTTTGTGAAAGCAGACAAAACTTATTTGGTAGGTTGTAACCTATACATTACAACATCTTGCGCCGGGATCACAACCGATTTATTCTTCTTGGTTGTTCCTGCTTTCTTCTTTGCCCATACATCTTTTATGGAATAGGTGATCTTATCAAAGCCGGTAGAACGTGCAGATAAGGAATCGCTCTTGTTGTATTTCTGCCAGTCTATATCAAACTTTGCAGGAGTGTGCGCACGGTTGAGAAGACAGAAGGCCCAATCACCGTTTGCCAGAGGTTTCAACCAGACATCCACACTGTCTTTTTGTTCCACTCTCAACGCGGTGATACCTAAGGAGTCCTGATCGATTGCAATTGCTTCGGCATTTTTGATAATCTCTTCCGTAGCCACACTCATCGAACGTAAGTCATTGCCTAGAATCAGCGGAGCAGAGAGCATACACCACATGGTGAAGTGAGCACGATCCTGATTGACAGTCATTCCGTTACCGACTTCCAGCATGTCAGGATCGTTCCAATGTCCGGGACCAGAGGCATCACGAATATCCACCTGCTGATCCAGTATTTCCAAGACACTGAGAGGATACCATTCTCCGTTTTTCGGAATTGGCTTCTCAAAGTGACATCCTATATCCATTGTGGTACGCCACAAATGTCCTACTTCCTTCGCCCATTTCCAGGGTTGATTGGCCCCTCCTTCACACATACTGAAAACAATCGGACGACCGGCCGCGCGAAGAGCATCGCGCATCAGTGTGTAAGCGCCAATCGGATTGATATTTTCGGTGTTGCACCAGTCATATTTCAGATAGTCCACTTCCCATCGGGCATACATGAGTGCATCCTGATACTCATGACCGAGACTCCCCGGATGCTCCTGGCACGTCAGGCGTCCGGCATCAGAATAAATACCCAGTTTCAATCCTTTGGAGTGCACATAATCGGCAAGTGCTTTTATACCGGATGGGAAACGTTGCTTATCGCAAGTTATAAAACCATTTTCATCACGCGTCCCGAGCCAGCAGTCATCCAGATTCAAATAGACGTATCCTGCGTCGCGCAAACCGGTTGCCACCATCTGATCTGCAATCCCTTTGATCAGCTCTTCGTTGATATTACAGGCAAACTTATTCCAACTGTTCCACCCCATGGGTGGGGTCATGGCAAGGTTCTCAAACTTCTGCGCATGGGTTGTCAGAAAAGATGACAGACAGAGCAACAGAACAAATAACAGGCGCTTCATCACGATTACGTTGTTTATATGGATGACAGTTCTGTCTGCACTTTGCAGTCAGGCGGCGCAAAGGTACTTGTTTATGAACTTTTCCGGCGATCAGAAGCCGCCGAACTTCAACTAAAAAAACAAAATTTTGTCTCTGACCTGAACATCCACCAATTCTTGCCTATTATCTTTTACTCTCTTACAGGAAGAAAGGATTGCTTTGTCCGGTTGCAAAAGTCAACACATACAGATCAATTCTTCGTTTTACACTGTAAAATAATTGTTTTGCGCTGTAGAATAATTATTTTGCAGTGCAAAACAATCGTTTCACAGTTTGAAACAAAAAAGGCATTCTTACTGCTGACTTTTATCTTCGGGCTCGGATGAAATCTATTTCTGTATTAATAAGACTTTTCTGACCCATTTGATTCGCAAATTCAAAAAGAGCTCTTTTGAAAAGGTTTTGTAGTTGATCCGAAAAGCTACTTGGGCGCACCAGAAAAGGGAGTGATTGCACACAAAAAAAAAAGCGTCATCCAGTAGTTAAACTGTTTGACGCTTTCTAATTCGAGGTCTCTAGCAGATTCGAACTGCTGTAGACGGTTTTGCAGACCGGTGCCTAGCCACTCGGCCAAGAGACCTTGTTTTTGCGAGTGCAAAGATAGAGAATCTTTTTCTTTCCCTCAAACTATTGACAGCCTTTTTTCAAATCTTCCTTTGATTTATTCCTGCACTCGTCTTGTTTCTTCTTATAGGCAGTGCGCAGCTCACAATTGGCTCCACAACTTTCACACGGGTTTTCTTTGTTGTTGATCCCCCTGAAATAGTGATAAACTCGGTTGCCTACATACAAAACACAAAACGCGACAATCACATAGATTACTAATTCCTGACTATTGATCATAACAGTAAATTCCCTATTTGATATACACTAAAAGATACAATCCATGCCAATACTACTGTGTAAACAGCAGAAAAGAGAGCCCACTTCCAACTGCCGGATTCTTGCTTGATCGCGGCAAGGGTAGCGATACAGGGGAAATAGATCAATACAAACAGCATGTAACAGAAAGCAGCAAGAGGGGTAACTCCTGCACTAATGACATGTTGTGCAAAATCAGTCGTTTCGGGATCATCATTATTGGCATACAACACACAAAGGGTACTTGCAACCAGCTCTTTGGCTCCCGCTCCGGAGATCAGTCCGATGCCCAGTTTCCAGTCAAAGCCAAGGGGACGAATGGCCGGTTCGATCATCTTTCCTATTTTGCCGATATATGAATTCTCCTGCTGTGCTGCTGCCGTTTCATAGTCAGTATGATTGGGGTAATAGCCCAAGAACCAGATGATGATGGAAGCTACCATAATGATACCTCCCATCTTTTTAATATATTGTTTCCCTTTTTCCCAGGTATGACGAACGATAGACCTTGAAGTCGGCATTCGATACGGTGGAAGTTCCATGACAAACGGCACATCTTTGCCTCTGACAAGAAACCGGCTAAAGAGACGCGCCATGAGTACTGCCAGAAGAATCCCCGTTGAATAAATGATTAACAGTATTACGCCGGCATGGTCCGGGAAAAACACCCCGGCAAGCAGCAGGTAAATCGGCAAACGGGCGCTGCAACTCATCAAAGGGTTGATAAGGATGGTAACCAACCGACTCTTGCGGCTCTCAATCGTTCGGGTAGCCATAATGGCCGGTACATTGCAGCCGAAACCCATGATCAAAGGGATAAATGATTTTCCATGCAATCCCATCTTGTGCATAATCTTGTCCATAATGAATGCTGCCCGAGCCATATAACCGGTATCTTCCATCATGGAGATGAAAAAATAGAGAATCAGTATATTGGGCAGAAAAACAATAACTCCTCCTACTCCGCCAATGATCCCATCAACAAGCATATCCTTCAATGGACCGGGAGTCATCGAATTATGAATATAATGGCCTATCATCTGCACAACGCCTTCTATCAAGTCCATCGGATACTGTCCCAAAGAGAAGGTCGCTTGAAACATTATCCACATAAAGGAAAAGAAGATGGGAAATCCCCAGATTCGGTGGGTAACAATGGAGTCAAGCACTTTTGTCACCTGCTGTGTTTCCATATGATTGTCTACAAATGTCTCTTTCAGGGCACCTGTTATAAAGCCATACTTCGCATTGGTAATTGCGGTGTCGCTCTCTTCATTCAATGAAAGTCGAAGATTTCGAATCTCTTTTTCCTGAGTCTTCAAGATTCGTTCGCCGTTGGAGAGGGTGCGCACAAACTGTCCAACCTCCTTGTCTTTCTCAAGGAGCTTAATGGAGAGATAGCGGAGGGAGTACTTATGACGAATGATTTCATCCGCTTCAAGTTCTTTCTTGATGGCAAGGATAGCGTTTTCAATATCCGGACCATGATTGATATGAATATGTCGATAGACGCTCTCTTTCACAGGGCCCTCGCGTACAAAGTCCTCAAAATGGGCTTCATGTGTCGAGTCATCCACATTCGTCTGATGCCAGTCTTGCAACTCTTTCAGAACTTCAGGATGCATCACTCCTTGCTCGTTGATAAAGTCGACTCCTTCGTAGAGGTTGATAATGATATGAAAGAGATGATCAATTCCTTGATTTCGTTTGCATACGGTAGGAACCATGGGCACACCAAACAGTTTGCTCAACAAACGGTAATCGAGTTTATTTCCGGTTGCTTCCAGTTCGTCGTACATATTCAGGGCTACGACCATCCGGACGTTCATATCTATCAATTGAGTCGTCAGATAGAGATTGCGTTCCAGATTGGAGGCATCGACCACATTGATAATCACGTCGGGAGTTTCATCGATAATATAACGACGCACATAGAGTTCTTCGGGCGAATAGGTGGACATGGAATAGGTACCGGGAAGATCCACGATTTTAAAGTGATAACCCTGGAAGTCAAAGAATCCTTCTTTGGCATCCACGGTGACCCCGCTATAATTTCCTACATGCTCATGCGCACCCGAGGCGAGATTAAACAAGGAGGTCTTTCCACAGTTTGGGTTGCCAATCAGAGCCACATTGATCGTGCGCCGCTTACCCAAAGCAATCCGTTGCATCTCTTCTTCCGAGATGAGTACCGGCTCGTTCATCGAACCGTGATATTGCATCAGCAAACTCTTTTGTTCTTTGGCTTCTTGTTCGCTGATGACCTCAATCATTTGCGCTTCATCATGACGCAAAGAGATCTCATACCCCATGACACGGTACTTAACAGGATCTTTTAATGGGGCATTGAGCAGGACTTCCACCATCTTTCCCTTGACAAATCCCATTTCAACGATCCGCTTACGAAAACCACCATGTCCGTACACCTTGATGATTACTCCTTTTTCTCCGGTTTGTAGTTGTGAGAGACGCATATGCTAAGTATCTAATTGAATACAAAGATATGGATTTAATAAGCACAAAAGCGTCGATGAGGAAGAAATTGCAGATTGGAACGGATGTGAACCTCGAGAGATGGCTTGAATCGATTAATTGAGCATCAAACTCATGTAGGGGTTTTGCTTCTCAAATGTTTTAAAAAGAGGGGAAAGCTCTTCCGGATGATACCCCAGCAAAGCCTGAGTCAACTGCGGGATGGTCACCTCTTCGGCTTCTCCGGAAAGATTCCGGGTCAGGATTCCATTTTCGAGTTGAAACAATCCATTGTTTTCTTCTATCAGAGGATCTGTTAGTTGGAAAGAAGCACGGCAATCGGGATGAGTTGCCGCATATTGCTTCAGGAGGGGTTCGGCGCAAACAATCCGAGCCATTCCCAAATGATGAACAGGTTCATTGACCGGAATCGAATGATAGCAAACGGTTGTCAAGCCGGACATCCGGAGTGCTTCAGCGAATAGTGAGTCACGAATTTGTGCGGACCGGCAGATCATATCCGGAACAAAAAGCCGGTCCTGTTGAGGAATACAAAAAGCGATCCCGACAACCTCACCGAGCTCCGATCGGGCAATCAGAAACATGCCTCCAAAGATACTCAGATCTTCCAGTACAACCTGAATGTCTTTACGATCATGCTGGACGCTATTATTTCGGAGTCTCATCTCATTTTCAAAAGAGCTCCATGCATCAACCGGGAAAGAGGTACAAAACGAAACTGTAACGACGTGATCAGAATGAAAAGATTCGGACGAACAGCAGTACTCTGAATAATCAAACGCTTTAGCAAAACCGTATTTCCCGTAGTACGTAAAAAGAGATTCCGAGGCTGGAATGAGAGTTACGAAAGGAACGTTCGTCTGATAGGAAACGCGAAGAGCTTTTAAAAGGACCTGATTCATCCATCCCCGGCCTCTATAATCCGGATGTGTACATGCAGCAGAAATATAATTCATTGCTACACATCCTGTACCGCAGTAAGTCATAGAGTAAGGGATCAATTGCAAACAGGAGACCAGTTGCTCATCGGCATACATGACTATATTCCGCTCATCACTGTATCGTTCCCGAAAATAAAGTTCGGTGAACGCAGGTGAATCTTTGAAACAAAGATCATACAGCAACCGGGTTTCTTCTCTCCTATTCATTCTTTCATGCAGGCTTGATATTTGTCAAGAATAATGGCTGGTTTATAGGACAACTTCGCTTTCCGCAATCCTTCAATGCCAAGATCTTCTTCCCGGTTCACATACATATATTGCGCGGGAATCCGTTTGGCAAACTCCTGATTGATGACCGCATAAGCTCCTTGTACTTCGGAATCTGCTTTTTCGACATGGACACCAAAGGTCGTTGCATTAATTGGCATACCGAATGTAAATGCGACAATCTCTCCATTTGTATGAAGCATTCCCCCGATAAGCCCAAGTTCTTCGAAGTGATGCAAACCGGCAATTAAAGAACGACGTTCATTTCCAAGTCCCTCTTGTTCGTGGCATCTGTTTGTGATACACCATCTGCGCTCCATCTCAAGACAATCTTCAATCTCCCCCGGGGTGATGGGTGTGTACGTCCAGTCCGGATGTTCAATCTTAAGCTTATTGATATGATTACGTTTGGGCTGATATTTCTTTCCGGTCAGTTCGACCAGATCTGTCCGCAAATAAATATAGTCAGCGCGATCTCTGCTCAGTTTGAAGATAAACTTGCCGGGACAGAGTCGCTCAAGTTCTTCCTTCTTTGTTTCGCTTAAGCCATAAAACCGGAGAGGCTGCTTTTCTTCAGCAGCATCAGCAAACATCTTATCCAATACGGGAGTAATCTCGCCCTTTCCAATGGGAAAGATATAAATGATACGATCTCCATCCCAAAACTTTAAAACAAGGAAATCATGTACAATAGCATAACAGGTATTATAGATAAATCTCCAGGTAAAAAGATTGGAAAAAGAAAAATCGCAATTCATCTCTGTACTGTGTAGCGTATAGGAAGAGATGATATTTTTGTCTGACAAAGAGAGTTCTTTATATTGAATCATATGCGTTGTGTTCTGTTATGAGATACAAATATATACCTTGAGACAGATATTTCCAAACAATTTGCATTGAATGGAGAGATAAAAAGTTTGAGTCAGAAAGAAACAAGCTTTCTTTTAAAAATAGTTCTGATTTTATTTGCCGGGAAATATATCTTGTATAACTTTGCATCCGAATTAAAATTGTAATCATTACAAATTTGATTTTTATTCATGAATAATTCATACAACTATTTGCTGGAGCACAACGTAAAGCCGTCGATGCAGCGGATGTCAATAATGAAATACTTATTGACCCATAAAAACCATCCGACAGCTGATGACATCTACAACGAGTTGTCCAAACGTATGCCTACTCTGTCTAAAACAACAGTCTATAATACTTTAAAGATATTATCTGATAGTAAAGCATGTCTTGCATTAACGTTGGACGAAAAGAATATACACTATGACGGAGATACAAGTTTGCATGGTCATTTCCTGTGTAAAGACTGTAATAAAATTATAGATATACCATTAAACGAGATAAGTTTACTTAGAAATGAGTCATCAGAGTTTACTGTTGATTCGGTGGAGATTTCGTTTTATGGCTATTGTAGCAATTGCGAGAAGAAGAGGATTTAAGAAAAAGAATATATACCTATTAAAAAAAACGAATTATGAAGAAGTTTATTTGTACTGTATGTGGTTATATCCACGAAGGAGATTCTGCTCCTGCAACATGTCCTACTTGTAAAGCACCTGCCAGCAAATTCAATGAAATGGTTGAATCTGCTGATTCATTGACTTTTGCTGATGCACATGTGATCGGTGTAGCAAAAGGATGCGATGAAGAAATGATTGCCGACCTGAACAATCACTTCATGGGCGAATGCACTGAAGTAGGTATGTATTTGGCAATGAGTCGTCAGGCTGATCGCGAAGGTTATCCTGAGGTTGCTGAAGCGTTCAAAAGATATGCATGGGAAGAAGCGGAACATGCTTCAAGATTCGCCGAACTTTTAGGTGATGTTGTTTGGGATACGAAAACAAATCTCGAGAAGCGCATGATGGCTGAGCAAGGTGCTTGCGCTGACAAGAAACGAATTGCAACACGTGCAAAGAGCTTGAATCTTGACGCTATTCACGATACAGTTCATGAAATGTGCAAAGACGAAGCTCGTCACGGAAAAGGATTTGAAGGATTGTTCAATCGTTATTTCAAAAAGTAATCAGGGTCTGGTATTAGTTCAGTTTGTTATTAAGGTAACATGAAAAAACCCGGAAGTGGATAAGTTGTCCTGCTTCCGGGTTCTTTATTTGGAGTATAATCCGCCTACTTATTTCGGACGGAAGAATATATTGATCGGTGTACCGAGGAAATCCCATTTATCACGAATCTTATTCTCAAGAAAACGTTTGTATGGTTCTTTGATATACTGAGGTAAGTTACAGAAAAAGACAAAAGAAGGAATATGCGTATTTGGCAACTGCGTCACATATTTAATCTTTATGTACTTTCCTTTTAATGTAGGAGGAGGATAATTTTCAATTAACGGCAGCATCTCTTCATTAAGTTTGCTGGTCGAAATTCTCTTCTTACGGTTTTCATAGACTTCCTTGGCAGTCTCAAGCACTTTGAAGATTCGCTGTTTCTCGATTGCGGAGATAAATATGATTGGAAAATCAACAAAAGGAGCAAGTCTCTGTCGGATTGCATTCTCAAAAGTTTTAATAGCTATTGTACTCTTGTCCTGAACAAGATCCCATTTGTTTACACATACAACGAGCCCTTTTTTATTCTTTTGAACCAGGGAGAAGATATTCAGATCCTGACTTTCTATACCTCTGGTTGCATCAACAAGCAAGATACATACATCGGCAGACTCAATCGCCCGTATAGAACGAATGACAGAATAATATTCCAAATCCTCATTCACTTTTCCTTTCTTACGAATACCGGCAGTGTCAACAAGGTAAAAATCGAGTCCAAACTTTGTATATCTGGTATAGATAGAATCGCGGGTTGTACCTGCGATATCTGTTACAATATGGCGTTCCTCTCCAATAAAAGAATTGATAAGCGAAGACTTCCCTGAATTTGGACGTCCAACAATGGTAAGACGCGGCACTTCCTCCAGTATTTCTTCATCCTGTTCATTCTTAGTAAATCCTAACAATATCTTATCCAGAAGATCGCCTGTACCTGAACCATTGACAGAAGAAACGCAGAAAGGGTCACCCAATCCCAATGAATAGAAGTCGGCAGCACCATATCCGATCTCATATGAATCAGCTTTATTAGCAACGACAATTACCGGTTTTTTACAACGGCGAAGAATCTTGGCTACTTGATCATCAAGATCATTGACTCCTGTTTGCACATCAACAACGAAAAGTATGAGATCACACTCTTCAATAGCTACAGATACTTGATTGCGGATTTGTTCTTCGAAGACATCATCAGAGTTGATGACCCACCCTCCGGTGTCAATGACGGAGAATTGTTGTCCCCCCCATTCTACTTTGCCATATTGGCGATCTCTGGTTGTTCCAGCCATTTCATTTACAATGGCACGACGCGACTGAGTCAGTCGATTAAAAAGCGTGGACTTACCTACATTAGGTCGCCCTACAATTGCTACAATATTTCCCATAATTTTTTTTAATTGGATTGCAATCACTGCATCCGAGTTATGACTCTACTAATTTTCAGTCCAATAGAACAGCGGTTTAATCTAAACGATAACCGAAGTTCTTCAATACATTTTCTTTGCTTCGCCAGTCTGTTTCGACTTTGACGTACAGCTCAAGAAAGACTTTCTTACCCAGAAAAGCTTCTATATCTCTTCGGGATTCGGTGCCAATCTTTTTCAAGGCCTTACCACCATGACCTATTATAATTCCCTTTTGGGATTCACGTTCAACATAAATGACCGCCCTTATACTCACTAATTTCTCAGTATCTTTATACTCCTCTACAACAACTTCCGTCGAATAGGGAACTTCCTTCTGGTAGAACAAAAATATCTTTTCACGAATAATCTCATTCACAAAGAAACGTGTTGGCTTATCTGTCAGGGCATCTTTATCAAAGTAAGGTTCCGATTCAGGAATCTGCTCTTTGATTCTTCTTAATACATAGTCCAGATTGAATCCGCTTTTTGCCGAAACCGGTATGATCTCGGCTTGAGGTAACTCTTCTTTCCATGTGGAGACTAACAGATCCAACTCTTCCTGGTTAGAGAGATCAATCTTATTAATCAATAGAAGAAGAGGGATTGTCTGAGCTTTTACAAGAGCTAAAAACTCCTCGTTTTTGTCCAGCCTCTCAACTACATCCGTGACGTATATTAAGACATCTGCATCAGACAAAGCTGACTGAGAGAAATTGAGCATGGACTCCTGAAGCTTATAATGAGGCTTCAACACTCCCGGAGTATCTGAGAAGACAATCTGCATATCTTCCGTATTCACAATACCCATAATGCGGTGACGTGTGGTCTGCGCCTTCGGCGTAATAATAGAAACCCGTTCACCAACCAGTTTGTTCATCAAGGTCGACTTTCCGACATTGGGATTACCGATAATATTTACAAACCCAGCTTTATGCATAATGTGATGTTAGAGAGGAAGAAGGCATTAAATACCATCGTATCCCCATTTCATATAAATAGCGCCCCATGTAAATCCGGCTCCGAATGCAGAAATAATAATATTATCTGCTTTCTTCAGAAGCTCTTCATTTTCCCAAAGACAAATAGGAATACTTGCCGCACTTGTATTACCGATATGATCAATGTTAACCAAAGTCTTATCAGACGTAAGATTCATACGGGTTGCTACAGCTTCAATAATACGGTTATTTGCCTGATGAGGAACAAACCATTTTACGTCATTGTTTGTCAAAGAATTACGTTCCATAATATCCACAGAAACCTGAGACATACTGGATACGGCATACTTATAGACAGTTTTGCCTTCCTGATAAATGAAATGCTCTTTATTACGCACAGTCTGACGACTTGCCGGACTTACAGATCCTCCCGATTTTAAATGAAGGAAAGGCAAACCGATACCATCGGTATGAAGTATTGCATCAACAATACCAAGATCTTCCGTAGTCGGCTCAACCAATACAGCGGAAGCTCCGTCACCAAACAATGGACAAGTAGAACGATCTTCGTAATTTGTAATTGAGGACATCTTTTCGGCCGTAATAACCATCACTTTTTTATACAGCCCGCTACAAATGTATGCACGAGCAGTCTGCAAAGCATAAAGAAATCCTGAACAAGCAGCAGCCAAATCAAATGTAAATGCATTCTTACAGCCTAATTTTCCTGCAATAATGGATGATGTGGAAGGAAAAATATGATCACCTGTACTTGTAGCACAAATAATCAGGTCTATTTCTTCGGGAGTGACTCCTGTCTTAGACAAAAGCTGTTTTGCAGCTTTACGTCCCATATAAGAAGAACCTAATCCTTTTTCATGGAGTATTCTTCTCTCTTTGATACCAACCCGGGTAGTAATCCACTCGTCAGTAGTATCAATCATTCTCGACAGTTCTTCATTGGTAAGGATATAATCAGGAAGGTATCCTCCTATTCCTGTAATTACCGCATTTATTTTCTTCATACTGTAACCCGATTTAATCTAATAAGGATAGAGATCCCAACTGTTCATCTCTATCCTTAAAAGGAATTTTGTTAACTACCAATTATAACGCAGCTGCTTTCTCGATTGCAAGTTTGCCTCTGTAATAGCCGCACTCTCCACAAACCATGTGGAAAATATGCCATGCGCCACAATTTGGACATAAAGCAAGAGTAGGAGCTACAGCTTTATCATGAGTTCTTCTTTTCGCTGTTCTAGTCTTTGACTGTTTTCGCTTAGGATGTGCCATTTTACTTAATCTTTAATTATTATCTATTATATTCTTTAGTTTATCCCATCTCGGGTCTACATCATCTGATTCGTTCGTTTCTTCATCGTCGAAAGATTCATCATCGCTATCTTCTGAATCATTTTCATCCACGACTCTGAACTTACGAAGTTTACTGAGCATTGGTTTATTACATTCACCCGCCGGATGAACATGCTTAATTGGAATCTGCAAAGCAATAAACTCAAACAGAAACCACGCGATATTAATAACACCCTCATTCTCCGGAATAACAACCACGTTGTCTCCATCATCCGCATATTCCTCTCCAAACTTGACGTATAAAGTCTCTTTGGTGGATATGGGCACTTTAACATCATCAAGGCATCTATCACAAGGAACCAAAGCATATCCATCAATATCAATAATAAACTCGAAGCGATCCGGCTTATTTTTGATTAATACGTGCACATGAAAAGCTCCCTTTGATACTTCAGGAGAATCAATAGCTTTGAAGAATGCTTGATCCAAATCGAAATCAAGTTCTTGTATATCAGGCTGTACCCCTTTTAGAGATACCTTATATAAATCGAACTTTCCCAACGCTTTATATTTAGTTCGGCAAAGGTATTAAAAATATTCGTTAGACAGAAGAAAAAATGATCTTTTTATACCCCTTCTGCTTTCCTCAATTCAATACGGAAAGTCGTGCCCGCATTAACACTTGACTCTTTGACATAAATTTTACCACCATGATACTCTTCTATTATTCTTTTTACAAGAGTTAGTCCCAATCCCCAACCTCTTTTCTTTGTTGTATATCCGGGATTAAAAATCGTCTTGTATTTATAACGTGGAATTCCTCTTCCCGTATCTTTTATTTCAATGGCAACACCCGAATTAACAGAATAGGTAGAAATAGTTATATGCCCTTGCCCATCCATGGCATCGATCGCATTCTTTATCAGGTTTTCAATAACCCAGGCAAACAAGGAAGAACTGAGCAAAACCGGTTGATCAATATCACCATAATGACAGGTTACAACCACCTTGTTGGAAATACGCTTCCGCATGTAGGCAACAGATTGATCAATCTCCATATTCAGATCCGAAGGGAGAGGTTTGGGATGTGAGCCTATTTTGGAAAAGCGATCCGTTATTGTCAGGAGTCGTTGAACATCTTTCTCCATATCAAATAAAAGAGAGGGATCTACACCGTCTGATGCACGAAGCAACTCAATCCATGCCATTAACGAAGATATGGGAGTACCGAGCTGATGGGCAGTTTCTTTGGAGAGTCCGACCCACACTTGATTCTGTTCCGCACGTTTTGTAGAATTAAGCACCCAGTAAGCAAGCAGAATAAAAAGAGAGATAATAAATAGGAGGATGTAAGGATAATAAGCCAATTGCTTCAGAATAACGGAATCATCATAATAAAGATATTGATGAGAACCATCACCCAGATCAATATCAATAACCTTATTTGCCAATTTCAATCGGGCAGCCTTCTTTTGTAAGAAATCATCTGCGTTTTTAGATGGAACATTTACATTTACATTCCATAATACCTTAGAAGAATCATCAAGTACTATAACAGGAATTGTCTTATTTCCCTGAATAACGGACAATATCAAGGTTTGATCTTCACCCGCCAAACCGACAGACAGCTCCCGGGTTGCTTCCGCCCAAATTTCCATCTTGTTACGTTCCTCTTCAGCCAGGACAGAAACAAAGCGATTAGAAATGACTATAGAGGAGATTGCAATGATCAAGGCTATTATAAGAAAGCCTATCTTCCATCGCCCTCTGGAATCATAAATAGTATGCATGCTATTACTTTTTTAAAAAGAAACGGAAAGATATAACTAATATTTCAATCCGACAAAAAAAGAGCATTCACATACCTCTTCACCTCCTGTTTTACCTTTACAATCAGAGGTAAAAAAAAGAGTCCCTCAGCAGTTAAACTGAAGGACTCTCAAAAAAGGGGCGGCTACCTACTCTCACACAATAAATGCACTACCATCGGCGTGACCGGGCTTAACTTCTCTGTTCGGAATGGGAAGA
>JAQUTK010000070.1 GCA_028709785.1 Bacteroidales bacterium | reverse complement strand
CCTGCGACGACAACGACACAATCGGAGCCGTCTGCACGAAGAGTGGTCTGTTCGTTGTCAAGCCAAAGTACCAGTTTTGAGGGACGACGGGCAGGATATACGGTGTCTGTGGCTACTACCTGACCATTGATCACTCCTTCTGCCAGCAGATAGACGTTAGCTTGGTTTCTGCTCGCTTTCACATCCATAAAGCGATATACATTCTCAAAGGTTATGATGGGTGAAGGCATTCCCTGTTCTGTTTTCTCCCGTTTATGGACAAACTGTTTGCCTCCTTTAAAATAGGTCAGACGTACCTCTTCGCAATTGGAATAGACTTGCACGTCTTTATCAGAGAAGGGATCCATGTCATGGGCGATAGATACCATCGGACCGGTCTCGGCAATCAGATCGCTCTTCACTGCCGGTCGCTGCGCCATAAACATATAATAGGAATATTTAGGCTGACGGAATCCGTCCATGATACCTCCGTAGAATGGATCGGGATGATAGCCGCGCTGATGGTCAAAGGAATGCCACAAAGCTCCTCCAAAATGCTGACGGCTCTGACGATAAAGGTTGTCAATGCAGGTGTAGCGATAGGACGGATTGGCATAGTGAGTTGCCTGAACCAACATCGGTGCTTCACCCCAGGCACGGCTGACACGACTCGGAGAGTTGTGCGAGTTCCAGTCATCGACACAGTCGCCAAACTCACGGGTGAAATAACAACGATTGGGATCTTTGGGTTTGCCGGAAGCATCGCTGCCGCTATTGGGGTGACAGAAATGAATCATGTAATTTTCACTTCCTCGTGCCATCTCATCACAGGCGCAATGACAGTAAGGATAGGGATATTCTTCTTCCACAATATTCTTGGTGTTCTTGGCAAAGTCTGCCGGGTAATGGGTCTCATTCAGGATGGGTTCCCAGAGGAAGACGGAAGGGTGATTGCGGTCGCGACGTACCATGTTGCGGATATCGGCATAGACTCTTTGTTCGAAAGAAGGCGCGCTGTTCCAAAACTGCCATCCGGGGGTATTGACAATGACAAACAGACCGAGTTCGTCGCAGGCATCCATAAACGAGGGATCTTGTGGGTAATGGGCATTACGAATGATGGTCATACCGGCATCACGGAGCTTTTTGGCATCTCTCCAATGCAAACTGTTGGGCAACGCATTGCCCAACACAGCAAAGTCCTGATGGCGGTTGGCACCAATCAGCGGATGGGGATAGGGTTTGCCGTTGAGCCAAAAACCATCCAGTCCTTTAAACTCAATGCTCCGGATGCCCATACGTTGCATATATCCGTCCACAACTTTGTTTCCTTTCCCGATCACCGCTACCTCCATCTGGTACAGATAAGGTGATTCCGGTGACCACAGATCGGGATTTTTTACATTCATCTGAGTCGTCACAGTGGTGGTTTTTCCTTGCGCCACGCTGCATTTACGGTTGGAATAGATTACTTTCTTTCCGGTTCGATCTTTCAGGATGAAAGCCACTTTGCCTGAAAACGGAACGGCTGTTTCATTCTTGAGTTGTAGTTTGAGAGTCACCAGAGCGGATTGATCGGATACGTTATCGTAGGAGATAAATAGTCCGCCACCGGCTACTTCTCCGGCGACATTGGGATCTATAATATACACCGGATTGTGAGCGATCAGCCAGCAATCGCGGTAGATCCCTCCGGAATAGGTAAAGTCAAGCACATCTTGCGCTTTTCCGGGAGGATAGGCCGGATCATCACTGTTGTCTGCCCATACGGCAATTACATTTTCTTTGTCAAAAGAGAGCAGATTGGTGACGTCAATGATCACAGGCAGGAAACCTCCAAACTGCTCTTTGACGAGCTGACCATTAATATAGATCCTGGATTTTCCCATGATTGCTTCAAAATGAAGAAAGAGCTTCTTTCCTTTCAAGGAAGCATCGGGGGTAAAATGCTTACGATACCAGGCTTCTCCCTGATAATTGATACATCCGCTGGCTTCTGTGGGGAGATACTCCAATCCGTGAGGCGTGGAAACTACTTCCCATTTGGAATCATCATAGGCAGCTGCTTCAGCTCCTTTGGCAGCACCTTTGAAAAAGCGCCATGCCACATTCATACTGAAGACGGTACGTCCTGAGTTTTCTGTCTGATAAAACCCTGCTGTTGAAAAAGAGGGTTCGTACTGCGCATACCCGCATACACAAATTAGCAAACTGAGTATAGATAAGATAGCCTTTCTGGAAGTGAAAATAAGTTGTTTCATCATAGCATTCATTGTTAAACCTTTCATGGAGACGCAAATGTAATTATTTTATTGATTTCCGAACAAAAAAAGCGCCGAAACCATGATATCAGTGAAGAATAAAGCTATCGTCAGTTCTTTATGACCTTGTTTGTCGTGGAATAGAAACGCCAGAAATAAAGGATACCGGCAGTAGTCAGTCCGAAAGGAAATCCCATCCAAACGCCACTCACACCCCATCCGAGCAGAAAACCAAAGAAATAGCTCGCGGGAAGAGAGACGACAAAATAGGCGATAAAAGCTATTCCCATCATGATATTGACATCTCCTCGACCGCGTAGGGCATTGGCATAGCAGACTTGCAAACCGTCGCCAAACTGATACAGGAGCATGGGAGTGATCAGGGTGGAGAACATAAGAATAACTTCCTGTGAGTCGGTAAACAGTCCCCCGAGTTCTTTCTGAAAAAAATAGACGATTGACGAAGTGACAAATGCCAGGAGCATCATCAGATG
>JAQUTK010000025.1 GCA_028709785.1 Bacteroidales bacterium | reverse complement strand
AATCGCTATCTGAAAAATACTGTTGTACTCTCCATATAATGTGGATACAGCTACTGAACCACATCCGAAAAGAACTAGTATAAATGTGCCCAGTAATTCTCCGACAAATCCTTTCATATATGTTTAGTATTTAGCTCCCTGTCTCTTCTTATTTTAATTTGTACCCCATCAGCGCATTACCATGACGAATATATAAAATACCATTTTGTATAACCGGATGTGCCCAATGAGGTCCTTCTCCTTTTTTGACTGAGAATTCGCTCACAACATTAAACTTTGCAGGATCAGGCTTCACTAAACCTACTGTTCCCCGGCGATCGTCATAACAATACAACATATTATCCGCGGTAATGATAGCACCTTTTCCTTTGCCGTTCCATGGGTTCTCATAGATTGTTTTTCCTGTATTCCAATCTACAGCAACCCAGTTTCCCTGATTGTTGTTAATCCAGTTGGATCCGTAGATAACACCTTTAAGCAACACCAATCCTCCATGATGATTATCCAGGTCACTGTTGCTCCATGCAAGCGTTACTGCAGAGGCATCAGCATTCAATTGCAACATGTAGGCACCTACGTCATAGCCAAAAGAAAAAAGTAATCGGCCATTATTGAAAAGAGGTGTGTTCGTCGCAACATGATCTTTTCCTTCCGCTTTGCTTCCCCAGTCACTAAATGTCCAGACAATGTTGCCGGTCTCCGGATGAATGGCAATCACCTTCTTTCCTACGACAGCAATGATCTGTTTTTTCCCGTTGTGGGTAATCAGAAGGGGCGATATATAAGTGCTCTGCTCGCCCAATGATTTGCTTTTCCATACGGTATTTCCTGTCTCTGCATCCAGGGCAACCATCGTCGTCTCATCTCCACCGGGGGTAAATATCACTTTGTTGTCGAAAACTAAAGGCGATTCGCAGGTTCCCCAATATCCCGTTTTTCTTTTAAAGGTTGCTCCTCCATCTACCTTCCAGATGATATCTCCTTTTTTAAGACTGATACAGACCACTTCTCCCGAACCACTGATAACATACGCTTTATTACCTACAATCGTCGGAGTGGTACGTGTTTCCGGATAGCTCTTATCCCAGGGCGATCCATACACGATCTCGTACTCTTTCTTTCCTTCCAACGTGTAAGCAGAGAAAATCTCTTTATTTTCTTCTGCATTCATCCCTGTTACATAGATTCTGTCTTTCTCGATTACGGGACTTGAATATCCTTTTCCGGCATCCAGTGTTTCCCACAGAAGCGTCGGCCCTCCCTCCGGCCAGGAGGTAAGCAGTCCGGTTTCTTTATAAGTTCCGTTACGTTCCGGTCCTCTGAAACCGTTGGTCGATTGTGCCATCGCTTCGACCGTCACCATGCAAGCCAGGGCAACTCCCAAACAACAAAGCTTCGTTTTGTTTTCTCTTGTTCTCATTCTGATCTGTTTGTTTTATGTATTAAATGTATTTGTTTGCGCATTGTTCATAGAGAGCGAGCAACTTGTCCGACAGCACCTGGTCGTTATAACGTGTGGCAGATAATTCCACGGCTTTGCTTTCACACCGGGCGAACAACTCTTTATCGGTCAACAATTGTTCCAATGCTTCTGCCAAAGCATCGGGAGTATTCGGTTGGTAGAGAATGCCGGCTTCTCTGACAATCTCCGGAAACGAGCCGGTAGAAGGTTCGACAGCCGGACGTCCTGCGGCAAATGCTTCACAAAGATAGAGTCCGACGCCTTCCTCAAAAGTGATGGGTACCGACAAGAGAGAAATGGTACTATAGAACTTGGCGTGGTCTTCCAGACTATAGGTATCACTGATCTCGACTTCTTCCTTATAAGGTGAAAGCATCTTCTTTATCTCTTTCAGAAAGGACTTATCCTTTCCGGTATATCCTCCGGCAATCTTCAGTCTGAGGTTTGGAATAGTGCCTTTTTCTTTTAGTTTGATAAAAGCTTTGACCAGGATATCAAGTCCGTTTTCACGATTCATCCGGTAGAAGAATCCAATCACCGGATCTTTCGGCAAACTATCGGCGGAATATTTGTTTCTGTCAATACCCGGATAGATAACATCCACCGCTGTGATCTGAGGTATTCGTTGTTTGAGTACCTCTTTGTAAAACTGGCTGGTCGTTATAAAACGGTCTATATAGCGACTATTTTCCATGATTCCGTGCCATGCAGCAAAAGCATCCCGTTCATTCATTTGGTTGAGCCAGACCTCTTCGTCTTGCACAGAACAGACGATGGGAATGTTCAGGTGCTGACGAAGTTTCTTTGCAATGCCAATCAATAATGAGCTCGAAAGATGGATGATATCGGGCATCGCCTCTCCTTTCATCCAATCCAACATCTGATTAATCTGATCTTGAAAGGCAGCACCATCGCCGGTAATCATAGACAAGGTCATTGCCTCCGTTCCCTTGGCTGAGGTTGTTCCGGACATAGAAGAAGCTATATCAAGCAGCGCTTCGGAAGAAGAAAGACGTTCCAGCCATTTGGGCATCTTTCTGTTGCTAAAAAAGCGCTGCGCTGTATAGAAGGTAGTAGCCGGAAAGAACAAAGGAGTATCCGCCTGAAAGGACGGGTGTTTGAGTGGCAGATAAAGCGGCATGATTGTAATATCATGCCCTGCTTTGCGTAATGCTGATGCGTGAAGATTGTCACGGAAACAATTTCCACAATAGAACGAATCACCGGAACCCGGTACTATAAACAGTATTTTCATCGTGGCAACAACTTTGAGTTTTCAACTTCTTGCTTCACTGATTTACGTACGAATATCTGCACGCAACCAACAAAGAGTATCGTAAAGAGCAAAGCCAGCAGCCAGATCCATATCCCTGCATTCATAAAGCTACTCATCACTCCTATCAACGCACTTATGACACCTGTTGCAATAGCAACGACCGGAACAATCAGATTTTCCTTGTAAAGGAGTTGCTCTGTTTTGTGATCTGTAAAGCCTAAGATACGATACATCTCTATTTCCCTGCGACGCATGGAGAGATTCTTACGGATCACAATAATAAAACTCATAATACCCAATAACAATCCCAATCCTCCAAGAGTCAGAAAGATGGTCAGGTATGTATCTGTCACGGTATTGAATTGTTTGAGCCGGTCATTCGTCGTGGAAACTCTCACTCCATATTCACTCAATGCTTGTGAAAGGAGCGTTTTTATTTCTTCCTTATGCTGTTCATCCGTTTTGAGTAGAAATACTTCGCTGCCGGTAGTTTCTTTCCATATCTCTCCAAACAGAGTACGGTCAATCAATATATTTCCCTGAAAGATCGAATTGGATATTGTTCCGACAAGCTGTATCGCCACTCTTTGTCCATTATCACGTTCATAATAAAGAGTATCTCCCAATGTAAGACCCAGTCCCCAGGTAAGAACGGTGGCATCTACCAGCGCCGGATAAACGGAATCGTTGCGCGACTGCATCCGGTCGAAAAAAGCTTTCCGTTCTGTCGGGTATATGCTCTGTTCAATCTGAAAGTCACTTCCGGACAATTCATTCATATCTACGCCCAAAACAGTAGAGGTAGTCACTTTGTTGAGATTCAAACAACTTGCATCATCCGCACCATACCGTAAGCATTGCAGTATTTTTGTATCAGCGGGCAACTCTTTTAGTGATAGCTTTTCCCTTCCTTCCGCCGTAGCCAGCGAGTGATAGATGGGCACAGTACTTTCACACCAAAGTGTATATCCTCCCGTTCCGGTACGAAGTTGCGAACTGTCCGCAAACCCTTTACGATTGAGACCGACAGAAAAGACGATAAACACACCGGTGGCAAGCGCCAGAAAGGATAAAAGAGCCTGTTTTTTATTTGCGTACAAGGTAGCCCATATCAGTTTTGAGGCATCGAACTTTTCCTTGCTGACTGATGCATTTCTTACGATAAGATAATCACCCCACAGAGCTGCCGCTCCAATCAGAGCAACCCCTGTTGTTACAAAGATAGCGACGGAATTTAGAAGAAGTATATTGGCAGTCAAAAGTCCGATCACCATCATACCGGAAAGTATGACCAACCACTTTCTTGTTTGGTAACCGCTCTTCTTCCGCCGGGATATGGATTGTTTTTCCTTCAACGAACGGACAATTGTCAGACGAAGTACAGATAAAGAAATGATGATGCCCGCAAGCAAACCTATAAGAACCGTGGATAGTGATGGATAAACGCTCAGATTGTCTGTTTGTGTCGCTCCTATCCATACATTTCCAAGAAGCCATATCACCAGTCCGGTATATACTAATCCAACTAAGACTCCGATCACCGACGCAGCCAATACAACCGGCGAGAGTTCGCTCCAAAGCATACTGACAATCCGCTTGCGTGAATAGCCCAATGCTTTAAGCAGATCTATCTCCTGTTGACGTTGATACAGCATTCCCGACACAGGGATTAGCATCAGCAAGATTGCTGAAACGATAATAAAGAAAGCCAGTGACAAGAAAAGTGAGGAAAAGTCTACGCCGTTCTTTGCAGCAAACAGTCCGGCTTCACGGGGATAAAGCAACTGAATGCCAAACATCTCCGAACGAAGTTGCGACAAGTCTGGCGTCGGATTGTCCAGCCGGATAGCTGTCGCACTTCCATACGCAGTACTCCAATCGCCAGCCACCGCCTCGTACGCAATAATCGCTTTGGGAGTCGTGCGATACAGATCCCAATAGTTTTCGTCTTCATCGGTAATCAGATCCATCTGAATAGGAAGGTCACTGTCCCAGTCCGTACACCGTTCCACATTGGAGAGACCGGGAAAATTGGCACTCATTGTACTGTCCTGTTGCAGTTCGGATAAAGGAACTATTTGCCCTACCCGCAATCGTACGGTATCCGAAGTGAGCATCTTTAATTGCTGTGACTTAAAATAGGTAATCTGTATTGTATCACCAATGGATGCATGCAGACGACGGGCAGAATAATCCGACAGGAGTATCTCATCCTTTTTCAATGTGACTCCTTTGTAACGATCCATCGCTACAACGAAGGAGTAAGGAATGGAGGTATTCTCTTTCTCAATCGAGTTGGCCAGATAAGAGAAGAGGCGGTTTGGTTCGCTGTTAGTTTGTGCGATTGTCTGTATCACTTCTTGCTGAAGAAAGATACGGTCGGAGGTGATTTCAGTAACTCCATTCTTCTTACTGACCTTTAATCCGGATGAGGTATAATCCCACACTTTCGACAGTTCAGCCGCTGATACCGGTTTGTCTACAAGGATCAGGTTTATTTTCCCTTTCACCTCCAACACAGTTGCCAGATCCTGTCTGTTTACGAAAATATTGAAAGGAATAATCTGTTCGTTTTTCATGCTGATATTGCCACCTTCTTTTACCGGTACAATACCACTGTAAGCAAGTCGCAGACTGGAGGTGTAGTTTTCCGTAACAAACAAGGAGCCGGATGGTACTAAACCGCTTGCAGGTAAGCGAAGCACAATATCAGTCAAATCTTCCTGCTTCATTTCTGCTGCCAATGCCGGATTCATCTTCACGGAATCTTTGGCAACAGAACCGTCGTCCACTCCCCAGACAAACACCGGAATCAGTTTCTGTCCCTGCGATACAAAACCATTGGTTAACAAGATACCTCTTGCAGATGTTTCGAGCAAAGGTGACTTCAATATATTCTCAGAGATAAAGGAGTTGCGTGAGAAAATAACTGTTTCCGTAGTACCCAAACGCTCCTCTACTTGTCTGACAAGTGTCATACGGACAGAATCACCCACCACCATGCTACCGATAATGACGGCAACCGTGATGAGCGAAGCAATCGCTATCAGTTTGTAATAACGACGGTAATAGTATCTGTTCTTACGTGTCAGACTATTCATATTCATTGCAGGAGTCCTCCTTTTAATGTGACTATCCGGTGAGCGACAGAAGAGGTTTCGTCGGAGTGTGTCACCATCACGATTGTTGTCTGCAAACTCTTATTAATCTCGGAAAGTAATGTCGCGATGTTCCATGCATTCTCTGCATCTAATTGTCCGGTCGGTTCGTCAGCCAGAAGCAACAAGGGTTTCCTGATTAATGCACGGCAAACAGCCACACGGCTTGCTTCTCCACCGGATAACGTTGCCGGATATTGCTGAGCTACCCCTGAGATTCGTGTCAATTCCATTAACTGACGTGCATAATCCATCTCCGCCTCAGCGACCTTCGAAGAATAGGCCAGTACAGGCAATAAGATATTCTCCAAAGCGGTATATTGTGGCATCAGCCGATGATCCTGAAAGACAAAACCAATCTGTCTGTTACGTACAGAAGAGAGGTCAATACCCGGAGTTGCTCTTTCCACACCATCCAACAAATAGCTACCTTCCTCCGGTTGAATCAATGTCCCCAGAATAGATAGAAGTGTCGTTTTACCTGAGCCGGAAGCTCCTTTTATGGCTACAAACTCTCCTTTTTGAATCTCTAAGTCTATTCCCCGAAGAACATTATTCAGATGGTTTTCACCATCCCGGAAACTCTTCTTTATCCCTGACAATTTAATTAGTGGCATACATTTCCTGATTAAGACTGTTTATTTCCAAAGCATAAAAGGGTTCCTTTAGCTGTGAGTATAAAGAAATGCCCTCTGATAATTGCCGGCGAACCGACAATTTGTTCTCCTGTATCATATTCCCATTCTAAGACTCCCTTTTTTGCATCCAGAATAGTGACAATTCCGGTTTTTGTACAAACAATCACCTTATCTTCACAAACCACCGGCGAACTCTCTCCGACATTTCCTTTGAGCAGATATTTCCATATTTCTTTTCCTTCTTTTCGGTTGATTGCATACAGATATCTCTCATCAGAAAGAGCATAGACAGTCTCACAGGTAATAGACGGAACAGAAACAAAAGAGGCATTCTCATTCGTCGATTTGATAATCTTCTTATGACGGACAATCTTGCCTTCGTCCAACTGAAGTTCGTACATATTGCCGGAATAGTCGCCTACATAACAATAGTCACCCTTGATCGCCGGTGATGCCGGAATATAGGCATCCAGCAACAATGAATCTGTAGGAAGTCCGGTCTGACAGTTAACGATACGGAGCCATGAATCACATCCGCCAAAGAAAAAATGTCCCTTCTTGAGAGCAACGGCTCCATTCAGATAGTATCCCGATTCAAATCGGTTTATCAGTTTCCCATTACGGGAATCAACAGAGTAAAGGAAATTGTCATAACTGCCAAAGACGACTGCGTTTCGACCTTCAAAATCAATGTAGTTGGGCGAAGCAGAGATCTGTCCCAGCGTTTCATAATTCCAGAGAGTATCCTTTTTGATAAGAGAAACAGCGGTCAGAAATCCATCAATCCTTCCAATGTAGAGTACTGAATCATGGATCATTGGAGTTGCTTCAACAGCTGTGTTCAATGCATAGTCAAAGGTAAGTTTCCCTTGTATATTAACGCCCTGAATACGCCCTCTTTTGTCGCACCAATAAGTTGTTCCGTCCTTTACGATCGGTGATGATGCCGTTAGTGAACCACTCTTATAACTCCACAGTAACACAGGTTTCTCAGGAAGCCGGGTATGCGTATATCCACTCAAAGCGGCATCTCCCCGAAACAAAAGCCAATCCATAGTGCCTTTCTCGTCACTTTGATTACTAGTTCCTGTGCAACTCATTAACAGAGATGCCAGTACCCCACCAAGCAGTGTCAATCGTTTCATAGTTTCTCTCCCTTTTAATTTGTTACTTTTCCAGTACATATAAGGCGCCTGTCGGACATAGCCCGGCCATCTCTTCCTCTATATTGCTCTTACTTTCTTCGGGTATGACAACTTGCATACCAAATCCTCTCCCTTTGAAGGTAAAACCATCTTCACTGTTATAGACACAAAGGCCACAACGAATACATTTTGCCTGTTCAAACCACAGTTTCCCGCTTACATGTATCTTTTGCATGGCTGGTAAGGCGGAGTAGCTTTCATATCTTGACCGCTTTATTCCGGCTTCTGTAGCAAAAAGACGCAGTCTGCAACCGGTTTGTCCGGCACAGGTGCAATGCAGACAATTGGAGGATGTATTGATATTTGCTTTCAGGGAGAGACTTTCTTTTTCCGTAAACCGGCCGATGCGGGATTGAAATCTGTTCTTATCCAGTTTCCAGCCTTTCTTTCCACCTTCCGGAGAAACAGGATAAGCTTTTGCTGCTATCTCCCGGATGATCGTACGGATAGATACAGGCTGATCAATCGTTCCACGACGACAGACTTTCTCGCAAGGTGCTTTACAGGTATCGCACGCAATCTGCGGAAGCAAAAAAGCAGCATCGAGTACTGCATAAGCCTCCTCAAAATGTCCGCCGTCATAGAAATGTAGCATCCGCTCAATATTCAATCCTTGCGGACAAACCATGATACAGGGTGCATCGCAATCAGCCCGATGATCACTAAGCAGCAGTTCCAGTGAGATTGTTCGAACAAGCCGAACTTCATCACTGTCAGTCTCTATATGCATTCCTTCAACCGGAAGCGTTGTGCAAGAGGGTATAATCTGACCGTTGTCACAATTCTTTACGGCACAAACCATACAGGATGATTTGTGTGCAGACTCTTTGGCATAACAGAGCGAAGGTATTGAATGTCCTGTTCTGCGGGCAACCTCTAAGATCGTTTCATCCTTGAACGCTTCGACACTTACATGATCTATTGTAATCACCATATTCTCTTTCGTTTATTTTAAATGGATCGTAAGGGTACCTTGTGTATGGCATCATACTTGCATTCGTTTACACACAAGCCGCAAAGCACACACTTATCCGTGTCAATCGTATGAACTTCATAAGGTGTATATGGAATAGCATCCACCGGACAAGCTTTCGCACAACGGGTACAGCCTATACAAGCATCGGAAACAACATATTTAATCATACCCTTGCACGTACCCGTCTTACATATTCCTTTTACATGTTCTTCGTATTCGTCACGAAAATACTTAAGGGTAGTGAGTACCGGATTAGGAGCCGTTTTGCCCAGACCACAAAGAGATGCTTTCTTCACATTCAATGCCAATTGCTCAAGCATATCAATATCCGACATCTCCGCTTTTCCGCTGCACAATTTATCAAGTATATCAAGCATTCGACGAATACCTACCCGGCAAAACGTACATTTCCCGCAGGACTGATCGCACGTAAAACTCAAAAAGTAACGGGCCATATCCACCATACAATCACTTTCGCTCAATACGACCAATCCTCCGGAGCCCATCATTGCTCCAAGTTGATTGAACGCATCAAAATCAACCTGCATATCACACAAATGAGCAGGGATACAACCGCCCGAAGGTCCTCCTATCTGAACTGCTTTCAGCTTTTCATCGCCTTCTACTCCACCACCGATATCGTTAATAATCTGATTCAGTGTGATGCCCATCGGGACCTCAATCAGTCCGCCAAAGCGTATCTTTCCAGCCAAAGCAAATACTTTTGTTCCTTTACTTCCCGTGGTACCTATTTGACTATATTGATCGGATCCTTTATTAATGATATAAGATATCTGGCTTAGTGTCTCCACGTTATTAACCAATGTCGGTTTACCGTGAAGTCCCTCAACTGCCGGATAAGGAGGACGTTGTTTGGGGAAGCCCCGTTCTCCTTCGATCGAAGCAATAAGCGCAGTCTCTTCTCCGCAAACAAAAGCACCCGCGCCTTCAAAAATAGAGACATCAAACGAGAAATTGCTACCGGCAATGTTCTCACCAATCAGATTATACTCTCTACATAGCTGAAGAGCGGCACGGATGCGTGTTACAGCAAGCGGGTATTCGGCACGGATATAAAAGATTCCTTTATTAGCTCCAACGGCATAGCCGGCAATAATCATTCCTTCAATCACCCGATAAGGATAAGATTCAAGCATCATACGGTCCATAAAAGCGCCCGGATCTCCCTCGTCACCATTACATATAACGTATTTTTCCTTATTAAGCGAAGAGGCTACAATCTCCCACTTCTTTCCGGTGGTAAAGCCACCTCCTCCGCGTCCTCTGATGCCACTTTTTAGTATCGTGCTGACAACCTCCTTTCTGTCATAGGTAGTAAGTACCTTTTTCAAAGCATCAAAGCCCGAATGTGCTATATACTCATCAATGTTTAATGGAGCGAGAAAGCCAAATCCTTCCGTAGAGATATGTTTCTGACCTGTTAGAAACGTATCTATCACTCCCGTTCGCTCGTGTTCAGACTTCCATATGACATTATCCCAGGTAACATCGGTATGAAACGTATCCACATGGTTCAGAAAGTTATTTTTTAAACGGCTCAGATATCCTGCCGGTTTAAAGTGATGATGAAGTATCTCTTTAATTTCAGACGCTTTCACTTTGGGATAACGGGTAATTGAGCCATCAGGAAGAACGACATCTATCAAAGGCACTTTATTACAAACGCCCACACAGCCTACAGGCTTAATATTTACCTGAATGCCCAGCTGAGTGGAAGCAGACTGAAGTTCCTTATATATATCAGATGAACCACTGGCCTGACAACACGAACCCATCCCAAGACGGATTTCCCCGGCGATCTTCCGCCGGGCATGTTCTGTTTCTTCTTTTTCAATGTCCCCTTGAAGAAGCAGAAAGTCCTCTATGACCTCATTAACCTTTCCGGGAAGAACGTGACCATATATTTTCTCATCAATCTGAACCACAGGAGCCAATGTGCAACAACCCAAACAAGCAATTTTCTCAATAGAAAACAATTTGTCAGGTGTTGTTATACTGTCTTTTTCAATTTTTAATTCGCGTATGAAAGAGTCATAGACGTTTCCTGCACCTTTAACATGACAGGCAGTTCCGGTACAGACCTTGATAAGGTGTTTGCCATAAGGAATATGGCGAAATTGAGAATAGAAAGTAGAAACGCTTATCAATTGCGCCCGGTCAATCTCTGTTCGTTCATATATGCGTTCAACTGCTGTCGAAGAAAGATAACTGAACTCCTGCTGCAACGCTTGCAACAAGGGAATAACAACATCACGTGTCTTTCCTATTCGGTCAATAATTGCATCTACACGAGTAATCATCTCCTCATTGGTTTCTACTTTAGTAGTATCACAAGTACATGCCATATCAATTTGCTGTTACACAGTAAATACTCTTTTCAGTGCGCACCACAATCTTATTGTCGGTAAAGGCCGGAGTGGCAAACGTATTCTCTCCTGTTTCGAAAGACTGCAACAATTTAAATTCAGCGTCAGCAGAAAACACATGCATCTTTCCGTCGTTACTGAAAAGGAAAATCTTCCCTTCGGCAATGATAGGGGATGAATAAAATTGCGAGCCACTGAAGTCATGTACTTTACCAAGTTTCCCCGTTTTACTGTCGTAGGAGGCTACAGTTCCATAACTGGTTGCCAAATAGACAAAGTCTTTAGTTGCTACCGGACTGGAGACTTCAGGAAGGTAGTCATTCGCTTCCCAAAGAACAGTTCCATCAGTAGCGTTAATAGCAACCAGTGTTGCATATTCGCTGGCCCCATAGACAACGCCATTGGAGCTACAAGCACTTGATCCTACTTCTCCACTCAGACATTCCACTCTCCAAAGTTGCTCTCCATTGTTGGGATTATATGCCGTAATTGCCGGATTACCCATCAGCACCAGTTGAGGTTTGTTATTCACATAGGCAATTATCGGCGAACTCCAGGTCACCTTTTCTTTCCGGCTCTTACTCCATCGTTCAGCTCCGGTGGCCATATCTAGGGCTATCACCTTCGGAGAGTTTTGGTTGTCATATTGAACAATAAGTAAATTACCAAATGAAAGAAGCGAGGATGCATAACCATAATGATTATCCGGCATACCCAGATTTTTTGCCCACAACTTCTTTCCTTCCATATCCGCGCAGATCAAATCACCGGAAGCAAAAATTGCACAGACTTGTTTCCCATTGGTCGCAACAGTAGATGCGGCAAGTCCGGTATCTTCTGTTGTTTCCGGCATTTTGAAGGGAGAGCCGGGGATATTGACAGCGGCCAATGTCCAAAGTTGTTCGCCGGTAGTAAGGTCATAGCAATAAAGTTCGCGGGCTTTCTCATCGGCACCGGAGATGAATACTTTATTTCCATTGATGACAGGCGAATTGAAACCACTACGCGGTATATCGTGTTTCCAGGCAATGTGAGTACCACCGCCAAGATCCCACTTTACAGGAACTCCTTTTGCAGAAGTGATTCCGTTTGAATTATTACCACGAAAAGCGTTATGTGTAATTTTAGAAACAGGGATCTGCTTACTTACTGAATCAGCAGGCAATTTAGAGGAGTCTGCCTCTGCTGTTTCGATCGCCGAACTATCTGTTGGGTTAATTTGCTCCGGTTCATTTTCTGTTTCCGGAAGTATGGCTGCAGTAGCCCCTTCTTCCGTCTTGGGTGCTGCTTCTGTTGTTGTCAGATAGGGAGAAGATAGCACCACAAAAATGAGAGCAATAGCAGCTATTCCAGAGGCAATCCATCCCACGTATTTACGAGCCTTGGATTTAATAATCCATTCATCCATTTGGTCGATTGCTTTCAAAGGAATATTCTTGTCACGTACAAAATAAAGACGTGCACTCACAAGGAAGACTGCCAGCATACCCAGCAGGATATAAACGCCGACCATCAAATGATCAATTCGTACGAAATAGGCCTTTCGCGCCAATAAATCCAGTTGGCGTATCTGTTCCTGCAATGCAGGATTTCCGTTATTCTCATCATTCAGTTGCTTCAATGTTTCAACTACTTCCGTTTGAAGAGGCGTAGTACCTCTCACTTGAAAGTAATTTGTAATCAACATGGTTGAGAAGGTAACAATAAACAGAGCTGATATGATAGCTATGTTTCTTAGAATCAATTTATTCATAATGATGTATTTCCTGATTCGTTTCCGATTTTATATTGTGGACAATAACTAAAACATCTGGCACATCCGACACAAGCCGCATGATCGATCTCATATAATTTGCGTGTACGTTTGACAGAAAGCTCAATCAAAGTAATTCCGATAACCAATCCAATCAAAATACCCGCTATCGTTGCATAAAAATTATAATCAGACTGAACCTTCTCAGCCTTTTCGGCTAACTCATTGATGACACCACCCTGTCCGTAAAAGGCTTCCAGTTCGACAGAAAGAACCTCTCCCGGGTTAGTCTCATGCTGCATAACCATCTCATACAAACGAACATCCTTATTGGAACGACTCAGTTCGTTGCTGACCAAACGCATCAGAAAGGCTCCACAGAGTATCATAAGAGGAAGGAGAACAAAATAATTCAAGAGTCTTTTCACCCCCCGTTCTCTGCTCTCATTCACCTTATTCGTGTAGGGGGGTCTGATGGCATCCACCGGACAAGCATTGTGACAGAGTTCACAGTTGATGCAGGATTTGTCTGTCAATCGGATTTTCCATATAGAAACGGAAGAGAAAAGGCTAAGCAAAGCACCATAGGGACACATGAAACGACAAAATGGCCTTCCAACAAACAGTGCAAGAATGAGAAGAACAGCTCCGAACAGGATCATTCCAATATCACCACCCAATCGAAAGAAGCCAACGAAAGGATCGAAGTGACAAATAATAAAACTCGTTCGGGTTATTGCATACAATAGGGCAAAGATCAGGTAAATCCAAGGAATCATTCCTAATATAATAGAGAGCGTTCGCGGCAGTTTGTAGCTCTTTATATGTACCAACTCTTGCAAAGCACCGAAAGGGCATACACCTGCGCAAAAGACTCTGCCAAACAAAAACGCAAACAGCACCGGCAAGATGAAGAATAATAACACGGACAAGGGCAAAACGTACGTACTGTCAACAAGAGCAAGGGCAATGTTTTGTATCGAACCAATGCTACAGACACATCCGTGACGGAAGAATCCAAAGTAAGCAACAGATATCACGGAAACCCAAATGATAGGCTTTCTCGTCCGTTTTTTGATCACCGCCCAGGAAACAATCCCCATCAAAAGGACCAAAAGGAAGATATCCACTATGACCAGCAAGTCCTCATGGGACACTGCATAATGAATCTCCGGATATTTGTATCCCGATTCAAAATCAGGTTTGGGAAATCTGTTTTGTGCCACTCCTTGCCCCAGTTGAAGCAAAAACAGGCACATCAATACTATCTTATTCTTCATGCTATTCATCTTTTAGTTTATATGGTTTATCCAAAGAAACACGGGTGATGGCATTGGACGGACATGCTGTGGCAATAGCACATTCATTGCAATCTTTGCAAAGATCACGTTTGATTTGGAGGTAAAGAGAGCCGTTTCCAAAGGAGCTGCATCCCTTAACACATTTACCGCATCCATTGCACAGACTTTCGTCAATGGAATACTCGAAATAGGGATCCTCCACAAATTTTCGTTGGATCGCTCCGGTGGGACACATCAGATTCTCTGCCGCCGTATTCAATTCTTTTACATTTGAACGATAATAACCGCCGCACAAATCACAATAGCCGCATACCTTGTTGGCATGAATGCATTTGACAGCCGATACTTGTAGTACACATTCTGTTTCACAGCGACCACACTGGGTACACTTTTGCGGATCAATCTGCCAATAATGACTGACCTCGCTGCCTTTCGCTCTGCTGATCAATCCACCCGATATGGCCAGAATAGAGCCTCCTGCCACAGCCGTTCCGAGTACACGCAGAAACTTACGACGTGCTATCGGGCTGTTTTTATTTTCGTTCTTGTTTTCGATCTTCTGTTCCATCTTAGTCTCAATTAAAAGGTTATTCCTTTTCGCAACGGGCAATCCACATCACAAGTCGAACAAGCTGTTTTTGTTGCCAGGTTTGCATCATACTGATAGATCGAGAGAGTCTTTTCACCGGCAACAACTAATTTATCCTTGACAATCTTTATGTCGTAAGCTGCATGTCCCCCACCCAGAGCCTTGCTGTCGAGCAATACACTGCGAAACTCTCCTTTAGGTGTGTAACAGCAAACACGTGGATTGCCTTTTTCTGAGGTAATGATTTCACCGGCTGCATTATAGGTGAGATATACCGGATTGCAGCACCCACTGAAGCATCCTTCAGCTCCTCCGGGTTTTCCAAAAGAGGCCACAAACTCTCCCTCTAAAGTATAGTTTTCCACCTTGTGCCTTCCGGGGTTTGAACAAAAGATACTACCATTGGCATAGGTTATACCAAACGAGTAACTGGGAACAATGAACCCTTCGGGACTTTGAATAAACTTGACAAAGGTACCTTCAGAGGTATATTTACAGATGTTTTTACTGCCTGCATCGGTGACAAAAACAGATTCGGGAGCAACTGCAAATGCACAATAATCTGATTCTTCACTGCATGCTTCCCAATCATGTACTAAATCACCATCCATGGAATAGACTTCAATTCTTGTTGGAAACAGCAGATAAATCATGTCATTTGCAACCACAACATCACGGATATTGCTGGCTACAGGAAAGTTGGTCAGAAGAGAGCCTGCATAATCATAGATCGAAACTACGTTTGAAGCTGCCAAAATCACTCTGTCATTCAACACGTCAAAACCTTCAATCCGATCAGAGGTTTTGAATGAAGAGGCTAATTTGTAGGGCGATTTGTGATTGCTCTGATTTGATTGTCCGGAATTACCTGATTGAGCGTCATCCGGTGTTATCTTGTTAGCTACAGGAAGCATAAATATTTTATGCAACAACACGCCGGAAACGCCAAGGATAGTTCCACCCGCAACGATTGAACCGCAGGTAGACAGGAACTTTCTGCGAGACAAATAGTCTATTAACTTCTTATTATTTGGCTTCATTGTTTGTATCTTTCATTAAATAATTCGCAGACATTTGACCGTATGTGCATCACGAACAATCAGCATTCCATCCGCATAGGCCAGTGGACCCCAAGCGTCCATACCTTCCATGATACGTTGTTTCTTTAATAGCGTCATGCTTTTGGCCTTTAATTCATACACATAAAGTTCGCCGTCATCCTTCAACGCAAATAGCATATTATTTATGACCATATAGGGCCCTAAACCAAATCGTTCGTCAGCAGCCGAACTCCACACCGGCGTATGCAGGTCAGAAGAAGAATAATAAACCAATCGCTCCCGTTGGCCACCACCATCTTTTGGCATGACACTAATGATCATGTTCTTATATAGAACAGGCGTCTGTTGTTCGCTGGATAGTCCTTCACTCGGTTTGTATTGATCGGTCACGGAAGCAGTCCATTTTCCTCCGGAGTTACTGATCTGTACCAAGGCGCCTCCGGCTCCATAACCCGCTACAAGGAATAACCGGTTGTCAGATAGTTGCAGTGGTGAGGGAGCAACCACAGAGGGTTGAAACTTACTGGTTTCCCACAACAAGGTTCCACGGTCTGCCTCTTCTGCAGAAACACCACATACGCCACCGACACCAATATACACGTATGTTTTCTTTCCACACAGCGTCATGGGTATCACGGAAGAATGTGACATTTTGTATTTCACGGAGTTTGGAGTTTTCCACACAACTTCACCCGAAGTACAATCGACACCGGCCAACAATGTTTCCTCACCTGCCGGAGCAATCACAAGGATGTTATTGTCTACACGAGGACACTGTCCGGTGTACCAAAAAGGAACTTCAGTCTTGAAGGTCTTCTTCATATCCAGCACCCACTTCAAGTCACCCGTAACAGGATCACAACACATAACATGACCTTGCGGACCTATCGTAATCACATACGTATCACTAACGGCGGGAATGGTACGAGAAAAACCATGATTACGTTTCATGGGTACACGATACCATCTACGCCACAGTTCTTTCCCTGTTTCAAGAGAAAAGCAACGTAGCGCATCCGAACTTAACTTTTCATCGTAGTCCAGCAAATAGACTTTTCCGTTGTAAATGACTGGAGAAGCATGTCCTTCCCCTGTTTCAACACTCCATAGAATGGGATATTCCGAATTGGACGTTTTTATCTTTTCTGAGGTCACGATACTATTATCAGCACGTTCACCTCTGAAGCAACTCCATTTTCCCGTAAGAGACGAAGTTGCTTCTTCGTATTTCATAAAAAACTCTCCTATCTGTACATCATCCACCTTTCGTGCCAAACCGGCAGGTCTGTTGTCTGCGCCCGGAGCCTGGACCGTTATATTTTCACGGGGAGCATACAAGTGCCATGCGACTATTAATCCGGTATAGAGTATCACCAGGAGAACAGATACACCTACTATTATTCTTTTTTCTTTCACAATATACTTCGGCTATTTACTGATTAGATGACAGACAACACGTTTTTATTTGATTTTATAAGCCATCAGACTATCTCCATGGCGCACATAAAGAATACCCTTATAGATGACAGGGTGTGCCCAATGATCTTTTGTTCCCTTCGTAATTTTAAAGCGGCTGACAATCTCAAACTTCTCCGGATTCGCTTTGACAAGCAGCATATCTCCTTTTTCTGTATAGCAGTAGAGCATTCCGTCGTCCGCAATGATTGCGCCCATAGCAAGTCCTTGTTGCTTGTACTTGATCTGACCTGATTTCCAATCAGCACAAAACCAGGCACGACTTTTATCGCCCGAACCATAGACATAATCGCCCACTTTCACCATTCCTCCAATTCGGTTATCCAGTTCAGCGGAAGACCAGGCCAGTTCGATGCTTTTTCCTCCATTTGTGAGGCGTAACATGGTAGAACCTTTGCCATATCCACTGGTGCAAAGAATCATGTTATCACCATAAACCGGTGTGTTCGCATGAATATCATATTGGTTCTTCTGTTCGTAGGACCACAATTTCGCACCTGTTTCTGCATTTATACCGATGATGTTGTAGGCAGTCATCGTTACGATAAGTGGAATTTGCTGATCTTTGATATACAGAGGTGAACAATAAGCTGAAGCATTGCCTTCTCCCGGGCAACTCCATATCAGTTTACCCGTATTCTTATTCAGAGCAATCAGATTATTCTCTTTTCCTCCCGGTGTCGCGATAAGCTTGTCACCGATAATCAGCGGAGATTCATTGATACCCCATGTAATATTGGACGCGTTATACTCTTTCAACACATTCTTTTTCCAGATTACTTCAAGAGTAGCCGGATTGTAGCAATACAAGTCACCTACCCCGCTCATCAGATAGAGCTTTCCTTCGTTCAGGGTTATTGTGCCGCGCGGTCCGTTATAACTTTCCTTCCAGTCTGGTCCATACACTTTTTTATTGAGTAGTTTCCCTTTCATGTCAAACACAAACAGAGAGCCAATGCTGTCTTTCATTCCTGTCAGATAGATCTTATCCGAAGCAATAGCTACAGATGAATGGCCCTGTCCCAATCCATCATAACTCCACAAAAGGGTCGGACCCTCTGCCGGCCATGATTTCAACAGTCCGGTTTCGTTGTAAACTCCGGTACGGTTGGTTCCTCTCCATTGGATATTATCCTGAGCAGTCACAGTGACTGCGGCAAGTGAAAATAATGCGATCAGTGTTGCTTTCATCTTTTTATTTGATTTTGTAAGCCATCAGACTATCTCCATGACGCACATAAAGAATACCCTTATAGATGACAGGGTGTGCCCAATGATCTTTTGTTCCCTTCGTAATTTTAAAGCGGCTGACAATCTCAAACTTCTCCGGATTCGCTTTGACAAGCAGCATATCTCCCTTGTCTGTGTAACAGTAGAGCATTCCATCATCTGCAATGATCGTACCCATCGCAAGGCCCGGTTCTTTGTATTTGATTGCACCCGTTTTCCAATCTGCGCAATACCAGAAGCGGTTATTATCGCCCGATCCATACACATAATTGCCGACTTTCACCATCGCTCCGATACGGTTATCCAGCTCAGCAACAAACCAAACCTGCTCTACGCTTCTACCACCGTTTGTGAGTCGTAACATCGTAGATCCTTTGCCATATCCACTGGTGCAAAGAATCATATTATCACCATAAACGGGTGTATTTGCATGTACAAAAGTTTTATTTTCATTTTTTACTGACCATAACTTTGTACCTTTATCAGCATCAATACCGATGATATAGCTACCAGTCATCGTTACAATCAATGGAACCTGCTGATCTTTGATATAGAGCGGCGAACAATAGGCTGAAGGTGACCCTTCTCCCGGGCAACTCCATATTAATTCTCCGGTCTTCTTATTCAGTGCGACAACATTGTGTTCTTTACCTCCGGGTGTAGCTATTACTTTGTCGCCCACAATCAGTGGTGATTCAGCAATACCCCATTTGATATTCGAAGCCTTGTATTCTGTCAGAATATTCTTTTTCCATATTAAATTCAAGGTTTGCTGATCGTAGCAGTAAAGTTCGCCCACACCACTTATCAAATAAAGCTTTCCGTCATTTAACGTGATACTACCACGTGATCCATTAAAGCTTTCGATCCACTCCTTTCCGTACTCTTTTTTGTTGAGTAGTTTCCCTTTCAGATCAAATACAAAAATAGAGCCAATACTATCTTTCACTCCTAGAATGTATATCTTCTCTGAAGCGATAGCGACAGAAGAATGGCCCTCTCCCAATCCATCATAGCTCCATAAAAGGGTCGGACCCTCAGCCGGCCAGGATTTCAACAAGCCGGTCTCATTGTAAACTCCGGAACGATCCGTTCCTCTCCATTGAATGTTTTCCTGCGCAGTCACAGTGATTGCAGCAAGGGTAAATAACGCGACTAATGTTTTCTTCATGATTCAATTTGTTTTATTTTGTTCAATTCATTTCTTGTTTGGTATTTCTTCAGGGCATTGAGCAAAAATGTAACAGGATACATCTTTTCTGAATACCACAGTCGGGCGAAGTAGAGACCTATTGGTTCGGCCTGAAATAATAGGCCGGATTCATATGTACGGTACAAGTAGTCAAAAGCACGATCCATCACTTCTGTCTTTACCTGTGGATAAGAAGCCAAAGCACTCAGTGCACGGGCTGTAAAAGTGACTTTCGAAGGAACATCCTTATCACCACCCCATCCACCGTCTTTATTTTGAGTGGATAAAAGATACTTTAATCCATTCCTTACAATCTCTTGCGCCAACGGTTCCTCGAATGTTGCCAGATATTCCACCACCATCGCGGTTCCATATACGGGCGAGTGACCGTCTTGCGCATGCTGGTCACCAAACCAGAGCGGAAGAAACGAACCATCTTCCTGTTGACTCTTTTGCATCCATTTCAACATTTGAAGCATGCTTCGTCTGCACGTCTGTTGCAGATCAGAAGGGAGTACATCCATCCATAACCGAAAGGCAAGGAGTGCATGTGCCGAGATATCGGGACAGCTCCGGTCGAAGGGCAGTTTTCCCCATCCTTTGCAAAAGGTAGGCATTCCTCTATCTCTGTTTTGCAGATCCAAAAGCCATTCGATCCCCTTCCCTACCTCCGGACAATAAACACCATCCAGTAAGATGTGAAGCGCAACAAGCGAACCTGCCGTATCATCGGCATCAGGCACAGCTCCGGGTAAATTTGTCCAACCCCAGCCACCCTCTTTCGCACCTGTAAAAGGATGCCGCGAGGTAAAAGCATTTTGTTTAATAATCTGTGCCAATGCTTGCTTGTCACCAATATCATTGCCCAAAGCACGCACGCTTAGCGCGGTTACCCAAGACGACAGATTCGTATCGATAGGCCATGAACCATCTTCACGAACAGTATTCACGAGAAAGCGTATGGCTTTCTGCGTTGTGGCATGTTCGCGGTATCCAGCCTCAATCATACACATTGTGACAAAAGCAGTAAGTGGAGCAGCTTCAAGAAAACCACCGTGTGTAGGTTGCAGCTTCAGCAGCACCTGTAATGATTTACTGATAAAAGCCTCTCGTACAGGCGACATAATTCCTCTTTTCCCTTTCTTATAACGCAGGATACCCACAGCAATCAAAGCCGGTATAGCATAGCTCACCACCGGAAGTTGAAGGAAACGGAACAGCCGCTGAGGCAATACCGAAAGTTCGAAGGGTAACTGCGGGATTTCATCCCAACTCCGGATCACTCCTGCCAATGCGCACATGACAAGTATCGGCGCAGAGAAGGTCAGGTCTTTACCGTAACAGGCAAGTACACCCTGAATAATGTGTCGGTCGGTGGTTCCTCCAAATTGTTTTTTCAGGTATTCATTCGTCTGCGATGGTGCTTCATCTACCGCACACAAACAAGCATAAGAGAGTAAAGTCGCTGTCAGATTGGAAGGACTTTCAATACTATCTCCCCATGCACCATCGGCATGCATGTTTTGTTTCAACCATTCTACTCCTTTTCTGATAGGGAGGGCATACAAATCCTTATCCATCAGATAAAGAGCAAACACCGCGACAGAAGTAGATACAGCACTGGAAGATAATTCTCCGTGCCACAGACCTCCTTCAGATCTGTTTTTAATGAGTTCGGCGCGTAACACCTCCGTCATTTCTGCTATCGCTTTCTCCTTATTCATACCGATCCCAATGCTAATAGTCCATAGAAAGTATATTCCACGTCGCTGCTCTCTTCCAGAATTGTAGCCGAAAAGCCTCCCATATCCAGCCAATGTGCCTCTATAAAGGAAGCGGCAGAACAGATGGGCGCACTCCCGTAACATCGCAGTATAAACAGAGAAGTTGCCGTGGAAAGCAAGTCCGGTAAAGGAGAACCTTGTACGGCACAAAAACCACCCGTCTCTTGCTGTAGCTGCTTCAAATAAGATATACTCGGGTGCATCTTATACTGTTCCAATTCACCAATAACAGCCAGAGCAGCTACCGTCGCATTGGTAGATGCCACCCCACTGTTCAGCAGATTGGAAAATCCTCCACCGGACAGTTGGTAGCGGGACAATGACTGCAAGACCTTCTCTTTATCCTTTATCCGATGTCCGGTATCTTCCAACAAAGAAAACCAGACATATTGGGAATAGGGAGATTGCGGATCGTTATGAGGTACACTCTCAAATTCATTTAATTGCTTTATGTCAAGAGATGAGAAAGAACGCAACAGGAAACGGCTCATCCCTCCTGCCATGAGATCGCATAACTGACGGCAACGGATATAGGCGGCATAATGAATCAGATCCATCTGTTCAATATCTTGTGCAGCGAGATAGGCAGTCATCTTATCTTTATTCAGACGGATACCCAATACATAGGACAGCATCCATCCAAAGAGTGTGTAATAGATGTCCGGTTTCCCGCTTTTATTCCTAAAGCTTTCTTCATCCGTGCGCTGTGAAGATACAAAGTCCGCTATCCGGCTCTGAGCTTCCCGGCTTAGACTCTTCTTCCCTTTTTGCAAGGTCTTAAGCAGTTTCATGGATATCGTATCTCTCATCTGGCTTATTATTGTTTCAAGATACGTTTGGCTACTCTGAAAAGCAGTCGTTTCAATTCAACATTGGATAGATCCTGCAAAGCCTGTAATGTCTCTTTACGGTACACTTCAGCCATTTGCTCTACCCGATTGATCGCTGCTTGCAGAAGAGGTTTGTTTTCCGGAAGGGATAAGTAGGCTTTCAGATTATTCGTATGTAAGAGTGAATCAATAAATGCCTGATCCGTCGATTGCTCACAAAGCGCGGCAAGTACGGAGGAAGGACGCAACTCAATGGGAGCATCCGTTTTAAAATCTTCAATATCATCCAACAGTTGGTACGCTATTCCCAAAGCGCGGGAATAAGCATGCAGGGTATTGCGAAGCATTGGATCATCACCTGCACAAACCACGCCCATGATAAGAGAGACATCGAAGGCGGGAACGGTCTTGTTGCAAAAGATGTCAAGCACAAAATCCATGGTCAGCGGAGAGGGAGAAAGACTCCATTCCAGCTCCATACCTTGTCCTCTGCAAAGCGAGAGATGTGCCTCTGAGGCAATCTTTATAAGTTCAACATTCTCAGTAGAAGCCAACAGACGATACCCTTCGCCCAAAAGCAGGTCACCCACATTAATGGCAACCGGAACTCCATACGCACTATAAACCGTCTGTTTGCCGTAACGTTCGGTGTCGTTGTCCTGAATGTCATCGTGCACCAGTGATGCTTTATGGAAACATTCTACTGCTATAGCTGTCCGTTGGATCTTTTCCGGCAATGTCGTGTCACGACTCAGTGCCTGATACGTAGCCGCAAGCAAATAAGGACGCCACCGTTTCCCGTCACCTCCAAGCCAATCGATGGCAACGCGCGATGTTTGTTCTGATGTCGGAGAGAGCAACCGGGTCAAACTATCGGCGGTAAACCATTCGTTGAGGGTTGACTTTAAGCGGTTATAATCCAGTAAAGTGAGTTCGGCGGTTGATCGCATACTCATCATTTCGCTGACATAGTGATAATCCACCTCCGTATCCTTGCACCCATCCATGTTGAGTGGAATAGCAAGTCCCGGCACTGCATTATTGATAAGCAAGGGAAAAGCTTTTTCCAAAGAATCGAGACAACTTACACCAATAACAACATCCACCACCCTGTTTTCAACTAATCCGACCACTGTGGTAAAGCCTTCAGCCACCAGACTCATCATTCCGAGACTCTCCGCTTTATCCTGCAAATCAGGAATGGAACAACGCTTGCAACGATGACAAAGCAGACCGAGTTCATCGATTTCCGCTTCACATCCGGAAGAGTTGCTCAGACATTTTGGTAGTAGTAAGATACGTTTGTCATACGGAACAGATGCCACTGTGTCCATCCACACACGATTATTGATTTCAACCATCATCCACCCTTTCATTAGAGGGTCAAGGGTGTGTTCGCGAATCATCCTGTCAGACAAGTCAGACAATTCATCGATGGACAAAGGAGGAATGAGTGCCTGACTGCTGACGAACGTATGAATCAGTGCGCGCAGATCGGTCCGTTTTTTGTACGTATCCGGTACAACATGTGTCTTTGTATTTCCCATACTGTATCTCTCAATTATCCGTAAGCACCAAAGCCAAAGAAGTATTTCTTCTTAGCCAACTTATAAAATACATTCTTTTCGGGTATTTCCTCCCCTACCTGATTGTGTCCTGCCCGTGGAGTCATCATTCTGAGTTCAGACAGTACTGTGCCGCGGCTTGTCGTATCAATCGCTTGTTGTTGTTCCAAAAATTGAACCAGCTTCTCCGGATTCTCCAGCAGGATACATCCTCTTGAAGTCTTTGCGGTCATGGAACGAAAATCGCTCAGGAAGGATGAATCCTCAAATAAATGTGCCAGATTGGAAGCGTCAGCATTGATAAAGTCTTTTGCCATCTGTATCGGAGGACAAAATTCCAATGCACCCGAGGGAGCAATATGATGACTCATTCCTGTCGCCGCCGGACAAAGGGCATTTCCTTTGTCATCCCAATATGTTTCGATAATATAGAGTGGTGCATCTTTTCGCTGATCGACTACAAAGCGACGAAACTGCTGTATCTGTTCTTTTTCAAGTGCATTTTCCGGATGGGGATCGTTTCCTACCGGTCGATAGATGTAGTACCAGAGATAGTGTGCACCTTCCTTTGCCAACAACTCAATATAGTTACGGTTGACCAGTTCGTCGTAATTGCTCTTACAGATACTGGCTGCTGCACCAAATATTAATCCGACCTTCCGGCATGACCGCACTCCCGCAAGCGTACGTTCAAATACATCGTCCTTGCCGCGGCGGATATCACTCTCCTCCTCCAGTCCCTCGATACTGATAAGCGGGGTAACATTACCCGCTTTTTTAAGACGAAGTGCTACCTCATCAGTAAGCAATGTGCCATTGGTGAATAGTTGAAAGTAGCAATCGGCGTGTTTCTCAAACACATCCAGCAGACCTTTATACATCAATGGTTCGCCTCCAAGTATTCCAAAGAAGTATGAACCTTTCTTTTTGCCGGTTGTAATAATACCATCCAGCTGATCCAACGACAAAGAACGCTTTCCTCCCTGAGTAACCCAGCAACCACTGCAAGCCAGATTACAGCTTTCTGTAACAGAAATCATCAGGAAAGCAGGGAAAAAAGGTTTCCCTTGTTTCTGCCTCTTCTCAAAACGATTCATGTTCATGACGCTCTGCAATCCGAAGTTGTACATGAACTTCCAGACCAGACGGGGCGAACATTCCCGTACAACACGCAGGGCAGTATGAAGATTGGCTATATATTCTTTGGCTGTCATTGTTGGTCTTTTTTGAGAAGCGAGACACCTTCTCTGCGTTGTTGTAATTTATATTTCAGCCTCTCTCTATACATAGCGTCCATGACGTCCGGAGCAAACTGTTCCTCTTCAATCACTCCGCCATTGATAGGCGATTTATCATATTTGGGAAATATAATCGCCCGGCTGGGACAAATACGCGCACATGCGGGACAGTTATTCTTACAGTTTTCCGGTTTGACGACCTTTACGTGTCCATTTTCCAGCGAATAAACACCAAAGAGACAGAAGTCCATGCATTTGCCACAATCGGTACACCGCTCTTTATCGATCACAGGATACCAGGCATCTGTGCCATTCTCAAACGGAAAGGTTTCAACCTCCTTTTGGAATGTTTCCTTTATGCATTCTTGTTCGTTACTGTTACAAGATTGGATCTTTAATTGACTCAGAATCTCTTCACAGGAGTTGTTTCTAATATCGTAAATAGTATCTGCAACCTGATTCAGCCTGTTCAAATGGGAACGAACAGCACGAGGATGGCATGCAAAGATGAGAGAGGAGGCTATTTCAGGCAGATCAGATGATGCCTGCATCATCTTCCGGCAGAGATCCGGAAGTATCGTGACAGAATATCCTTCACGCTCAAGCGAAGCAGCTATCTCCGTTACCTTCTCTTTATCTATAAATGACCGCGATGCACATGCACAAATCGTTACTTTCTTTGTTTGACTCATGAATTCAATAAGGTTTTACTATTCTCCATGCAAATATAAATATAATATGCAATAGATACTGTGGTGTGATATTGAAAAGGAAAAAAGGGGGAATGAAAAGGAAAAGAAGTCTTTCTGACACAGGTGCATAAATAAGTTATTCCTGAAGATAAAATTCGGCATAAAGGATGCATTAGTTATTTCAAAGCATGAAACAATTATATTGCACTGTAAAACAATTATTTTGCACTGTAGAATAATTATATTGCAGTGCAATATAAACAATGGGTCCTGATGCGACAATTAATACGACTTGATATAATAAACAATGCTTCTGTATAAGAGTCTCTTTTATACAGTATAAAACAAACAGGGAACCGGCTCAGTTGTAGAGCGGCTCCCTGTTTGTTTCAGAGAAATACTTTATGTGGTCAGTCACGCACCAGTACATTGATGAGAAACAATCCCGCATATCCTCCAATTCCATAAGAGATAAACGCCAGATTTATGACATTGAATGAAAACAAATCACCGAATAAGAGTCCGATGCCAAATGCAAGAGAAAAAAGCGAGATAAGCATCAGAATACTGACAAATGAGACTTTGCGATTCTTTGAGCGACTCTTGCTCGAGATAGAGGCGATAACAAACGGGAAAAAGCACCCCAGCGTAAAGACGATCAGCGACCATAACTTCAGATAGCCGGCAGGGATCGGTACCGTTTGAGTGCTTTCCGGCAGTTTAATAAATATGCCCACCACAAGAATAATCAGTGCGATCAGATATTGAGGATGTTTAAGCACAAACCGGAAGCACTTCTTCGCTTTACTTTCAGATAGTTTAATTTCATTTTCCATAAAAACAGGTTTACAATTAGTTGGTTTCTAAATAAGTTTTGCTGAGCAGGCGTTTGCTAATCTTACAACAAGCCCAGGGATAGTAAATGCTTAACGTAATGACCGTAAGTACGATTTGTGCAAGAATGAATACGTAATCATTGAACGGATCACAGTCAAAGCCAAATCTCCGCTTGCTCTCACCCGAAGCTGCTACTGTCATCCCCATGAAATACTTGTATAAGCGAATCAGCGCCAGAGGGAAATAGAGTCCGAGTGTAATAAAGGAGAAGAATATCTCAAAGAAAATCCGTCCACAGGAAGGAAAGAAGCTTGTTTCCCATCTGATCGCATACTCTTTATAGTTCACTTGAACGAACCATTTATAGTAAAGATAGATATAGGGCACTAAGAGGATTAACTCAATAAGATACCCCATTACCATAAATAATGTTTTAGGAGCAGATTCAACAGTATCTACAAACTGAGTCACAAGTATCACTGCTACTGAGAACAGAATAAGAGGAATAATCAGTGTAAAAAGAAAAATCAGAAACAATTTACTTCCTTTTCCCATAAACTTGAACTTCTGCGAATCAAGGGAAGAATGATCGACATAAAACCGGACGATACTTCTGATAAACCACGGAATATAGATACCCAACGTAATTACGGTAAGAAAAAGGCCAAGGAGTATGATGCCTATATACTTGCCAAAAGTACCTTCAAACACGACTGATTTGTCCGTATATCTGACTCCTCCAATCATTAATTTCGTCATGAAAAACATGATAAAATATAGAAGCAAAATAATTCCAATCAGACAGGGGAAAAAGTAGACAGGAAGAGATGCGGCAGGCTGAGTGCTAACAGGATATGCTATATTTGTCGCATTGTTAAGAGAATTTGCGCCCCCATATAGTGAATGCGTTACCGAGTAAAGCAAAACAATATACGGTACTATAAAGAACACAATAAACATAAGCCAGATGGAAAATAGTTTTCTACCCGTCAAAGTGAAATCAAGATAGTTTTTCATTGTCGCAAATTTTTAGTAATTAATATCAAAAGATAAGACAGAGCATCAATACATAGGGTATCAATTGCATTGCAAAGTAAGACATTAATTTTAATTATTCAGCATTGTTATTTAAATAGTATGGATTAACGGAGAGTTTTTCTTATTTTCGCGGACTTATTGATGTAACCAACTACTTATATGAAAAATCGAATAAAACTGACTTTGATAATAACAGCTGTAATGATCGCATCGTGTGTGGATAAAAAAGAGAATGGAACAGCACCTACTGCTCCGACAGTTAAGTTAACGAGCGACTTGATGACGCCCGAAGTAATGATGAAGTTTGGAAGAATTGGAAGCTATGTCCTCTCTCCGGATAAAAAGAAAGTGCTCTATACAGTCGCCTATGTCAATGTGGAAGCAAACAACAGTCGCACCGTCATCTATCTGATGAACAGTGACGGATCCAATAAGCAAGCGCTTACCGCAGCAGATCAAACCGAAACGGATCCGCAGTGGATCAATGGCGGTAAACAGATCGCTTTCATCTCTTCGGAAAGCGGTTCGTCGCAACTCTGGCGGATGGATGCCGATGGTAGTAACAGACGCTGTCTGAGTAATGTAAAAGAAGGAATTGACGGATATAAATTCTCGCCCGACGGTAGTAAAGTGCTTTATGTCTCGACAATCAAAATAGGTGAGCTACCGTCAGAAAGGCACAAAGATCTTCCGCAATCGACCGGACGAGTGTACAATGATTTGATGATCAAACACTGGAATGCATGGGAAGATGGACAAGTGCCTCACCCATTTGTCGCAGCCGTGAAAGGTAACAAACTGGAAGGTGCTTTTGATCTGTTGGAAGGTGAACCTTTTGAGTGTCCGATGAAACCTTTTGGAGGTGTGGAACAACTGGACTGGAGCCGCGACGGCAAGAGTATCGCATATACCTGTCGAAAGAAGACGGGGCTCTCCTATGCGCTCTCGACAAACTCGGATATTTACCTCTATGATCTTGATAAAAAACAAACCACAACCTGTATCACAGAAGGAAACATGGGATATGATCAGAACCCGGTCTTCTCTCCTGACGGTAACTTCCTGGCATGGGAAAGCATGGAACATGAGGGTTGGGAAGCTGATAAGAATCGTTTGTTTGTCATGGACCTTCGGAGTGGAGAGAAAAAAGATCTCTCTGCCACGGTCGATTTTGATGTTTCTCACCTTGCGTGGAGAGATAATTCACAAGCATTACTCTTCAGCGCTTCCTGGCACGGCACCGGTCAGCTCTACCAAGCTGATCTGAATGGGAATATAAAGATCCTGACGCAGGGAAAGCACGACTATATGGCTGTCGCTGATGCAGGCGACAAACTGATCGCAAGCCGTCAGTCGATGTCCGCACCCACAGAAATATACAGCGTGAATCCTTCCAATGGCGAGGCTGTCTGCATCTCTAAAGAGAATGATGCATTGATGAATCAGCTTACTATGGGAAATGTGGAAGAACGTTGGGTGGAGACTGTGGACAAGAAACAAATGCTTACCTGGGTGGTTTATCCGCCTCATTTTGATAAGAAAAAGAAATATCCCACATTGCTTTATTGTCAGGGCGGACCACAAAGTACGGTGAGCCAGTTCTGGTCGTATCGATGGAACATGCAAGTGATGGCGGCTCGCGGATATATTATCGTCATGCCCAACAGACGAGGCGTACCCGGATTCGGACGGGAATGGATCGAAGAGATCAGCGGTGACTACGGCGGACTCTGCATGCAGGATTACATCTCTGCTATTGACGATGTGAAAAAAGAATCCTATGTGGATGCAGACAAACTGGGTTGTATCGGTGCAAGCTTCGGAGGGTATTCGGTATACTGGCTGGCAGGTCATCACGAGAAACGATTCAAAGCTTTTATTGCACACTGCGGCATGTTTAACTTCGAACAGCAGTATCTGGAAACCGAAGAGATGTGGTTTGTCAATCGTGACTTTGGCGGCAACTTCTGGGACAAGAACAACAAGGTGGCTCAAAAGAGCTTTCAAAACTCTCCACACCTTTTTGTAGATAAATGGGACACGCCTATTCTTGTCATTACAGGTGAGAAGGATTTTCGTATTCTGGCTTCACAAAACATGGCGGCTTATGCGGCAGCCCAATTGCGGGGTATTCCGTCCGAGCTTCTGATCTTTCCCGATGAAGGTCACTGGGTTACGAAGCCTCAGAACGCATTACTTTGGCATCGTACCTTTCTTGGATGGCTTGACAAATGGTTGAAAAACTAATATTTGATCCGGCTGTTCTTGTCTGTTTCAATTTAATGAACTACTTTTGCCCTCTCCAAAAAGGGCTCCGTAGTTCAACGGATAGAATAGTGGTTTCCTAAACCATAGATCCGGGTTCGATTCCCGGCGAAGCTACTTTATAACTAACTAAAAGAAAGGGATACAAGATGTCAACTTATGCTCAACAGAAGGATGAAGATCGCAAAGTAACCACACACCGTTTGTTAGAAATGAAACAAAGAGGAGAAAAGATTTCCATGCTAACCGCTTACGATTATACTTCAGCTACGATTCTTGATGGTGCCGGTATCGATGTGTTGTTGGTCGGTGATTCTGCTTCCAATGTAATGGCCGGTAATATTACAACACTTCCGATAACACTGGATCAAATGATTTACCACGGCAAGTCTGTCATGAAGGCAGTGAAACGCGCATTGGTCGTTGTAGATATGCCGTTTGGTACCTATCAGGGAAATGCGTTGGAAGCTGTCGCTTCTGCGATACGGATCATGAAGGAAAGTCATGCGGACTGTCTCAAAATGGAAGGCGGAGCCGAAATTAAAGAATCGGTGCGCCGGATATTATCAGCAGGCATACCGATTATGGGACACCTGGGACTGACCCCGCAATCTATCAATAAGTTTGGTACATACACCGTTCGTGCCAAAGAAGAAGCGGAAGCTAATAAACTGATTGAAGACGCACATATTTTGGAAGAACTGGGTTGCTTTGCATTGGTGCTTGAAAAGATCCCTGCTAAGCTGGCTGCCCAAGTGGCATCTGAACTGACGATTCCGGTCATTGGTATCGGTGCCGGAGGTGGTGTGGATGGACAAGTGCTTGTGATGCACGATATGCTTGGTCTGACGCAAGGTTTCTCTCCACGTTTCTTACGCCGCTATGCGAATCTGCAAGAGGTCATCACAAAAGCGTGCAAGGAATATATTAATGACGTAAAATCAAGGGACTTCCCCAACGATAAAGAGCAATACTGATTTCAAAAAGATCCAATCAACTTTTGAAATCCGAGATATAAGCCGGGACTTCGAATAAGCAATTCGAATCCCGGCTTTCTGTTGTCTGTGTACAAAATGAGTTCATCCCCCGATATGTCGCCTCAATATGAACGACAGCCCCTTTTCTGTTCAGCAAAAAAACACTACCTTTGCGCCCTTAAAGAAAAACAAGAATGATTTCAGTAGACGGATTAGCTGTAGAGTTTGGGGGAACCACCCTTTTTAGTGATGTTTCATTTGTGATTAATGAGAAAGACCGTATTGCCCTGATGGGAAAAAACGGTGCAGGAAAGAGTACGTTGTTGAAAATTCTCTCAGGCACACGTACGCCTTCACGTGGCAAGATCTCTGCTCCAAAAGATAGTGTGATCGCTTATCTACCGCAGCATTTGATGACGGAGGATGGCAGAACTGTCTTTGAAGAAGCATCCCAGGCATTCTCTAAATTGCATGAAATGCAAGCTGAAATAGACCGGATAAACAAGGAGCTGGAGATCCGAACAGACTATGAGAGCGACAGTTATATGGAGCTCATTGAAGAGGTTTCTGCTTTAAGCGAGAAGTTTTACGCTATTGACGCGACCAATTACGAAGAAGATGTTGAGAAAGCTTTGTTGGGACTCGGCTTTTCGCGGGATGATTTCAAACGTCAGACCAGCGACTTTAGCGGAGGGTGGCGCATGCGAATTGAACTGGCCAAACTCATTCTCCAAAATCCGGACGTTCTTTTACTGGATGAGCCAACCAATCATCTGGATATCGAATCGATACAGTGGCTGGAAGATTTTCTGATCAACAGTGCCAAAGCTGTTATAGTAATCAGTCACGACCGTAAGTTTGTGGACAATATTACCACACGTACCATTGAAGTTACCATGGGACGTATCTACGACTATAAAGTAAACTATTCCAAATACCTGCAATTGCGTCTGGAAAGACGTGAACAACAGCAGAAAGCATTTGAAGATCAACAGAAAATGATTGCCGATAACAAGGAATTCATTGAGCGATTCAAAGGCACTTACTCCAAAACACTCCAGGTACAAAGCAGGGTAAAGATGCTCGAAAAGCTGGAAATTCTGGAAGTAGATGAAGAAGATACCTCAGCCCTTCGACTGAAATTTCCCCCATCTCCCCGTTCCGGCAACTATCCGGTTATCATGGAAGGTGTGGGCAAATCGTATGGTGATCATCTGGTATTCAGCAATGCGAACCTCACCATAGAGCGCGGCGACAAAGTAGCCTTTGTTGGTAAGAACGGTGAAGGAAAATCAACGTTCGTAAAGTGTATCATGAAAGAGATTGAACATGCCGGCACACTGACATTGGGACACAATGTACAGATTGGTTATTTTGCACAAAACCAAGCCTCTCTCTTGGATGAGAACCTGACAGTCTTCCAGACAATCGATGATATTGCCGTTGGTGATATCCGCAACAAAATACGCGATCTGCTCGGAGCTTTCATGTTTGGTGGAGAAGAATCCTCCAAAAAGGTAAAAGTGCTTTCAGGTGGAGAAAGGACTCGTCTGGCTATGATCAAGCTATTGCTGGAACCTGTCAATCTTTTAATTCTTGATGAGCCGACGAATCATCTTGACCTGAAGACAAAAGATATACTCAAGTCGGCACTGAATGATTTTGACGGTACCTTGATTGTTGTGTCGCACGATCGTGACTTCCTGGACGGATTAGTAACCAAGGTGTATGAGTTTGGCAACAAGAAAGTAAAAGAACATCTTTGTGGTATCTATGAGTTTCTGGAAAACAAAAAGATGGATTCACTGAGAGAACTGGAAAGAAAAGGATAATATCTATAATCTTGTTAGTCAGACGAATTATAAGATTAATCAAACCATTCGTTTAAATATAATTTGGAAGTTTTGTTTCTCTCCAAAGAGACTCTATTCTTCAGATACTTCTATTACTGATACTCAATTGGCCGATTCTTCGAGAGCCTTTTTCTTTAAAATCCGGTAATTTCGGGCAAGTACCCAGTAAGCAACTACAGATGCCAGGAAATCGGAAACCGGCATACTATACCAGATTCCCATAGCTCCATTTTCAAACAGGTGAGGAAAGATAATAAGGAAAGGTATTAAAAAGATCAGTTGACGTGTCAACGAAAGAAAGATGGCAATATTTGCCTTGCCAATAGACTGGAAGAAGTTACACGCAACCATCTGAGTTCCGATGATTGGAAAGCATAAGAGCATGATGGAAATTCCCTTTGCAGCCATCTCGATCATTTCCTGATCGGTGGTAAAAGCAGATGCCACTATTCGTGGTATAAACATACCCGCAAGAAAAGCAGCGGTAGTCACAATAGTCGCACAGATAATGGTAAGCTTCAAGACCTCTAAGAGTCTTTGATAATGACCGGCACCATAATTGTAGCCTGCAATAGGCTGCATACCCTGGTTGATACCTATCACGATCATCACAAAGAAGAATCCGATCCGATTGGCAATCCCATACGCACCAATCATCAGGTCTCCGCCATATTTCTTCAGTCCCAGATTGATTAGTATCACGACAAAACAGCCCGCAACATTCATTAGGAATGGAGACATTCCTATGGCCATGATACTTTTGGTAATCTGCTTTTTCAGCAAGAAGGATTTCATTGTGAAATGAATGGGCGAAGTCTTACGGGAAAAATAATAAAGCTCCCAGGTAAGTGCCATAACCTGAGCAAGAACAGTGGCAGTAGCAGCTCCACGAATGCCCAGTTTCAGCACAAATATAAAGAATGCGTTTAACGCGCAATTGATCAGAACCGTACAAATCATTGCAACCATTGACTTAGTCGGATTTCCAGATGCTCTCAACATCGCATTCAACCCCAGGAATGTATGGGTAACAATATTTCCAATCAGAATAATCTGCATAAAATCGCGTGCATACGGCAAAGTAACTTCACTTGCGCCAAAAAAGAGAAGTATCGGATCAAGAAACAGAAGAGAGACCGTGGTAAAGAGTGTTCCGATAATCAGACAGAGTACGACCAGATTACCCAATACCAGATTGGCACTCTCTTCATCTTTCTGACCAAGCTTCACAGAAAGGATGGAAGAGGCTCCTACTCCCACCAAAGAACCAAAAGCAGCGGCAAGATTCATAAATGGAAAAGTAATTGCCAGTCCGGTGATAGCTAAGGCTCCTACCCCATGCCCGATAAAGATGCTGTCGACAATATTGTAGATGGATGCGGCTGTCATTGCAATAACCGATGGGACTGCATATTGCGTTAATAATTTGCCAATATTCTCTGTTCCTAATCGGGTATGTGAAGCTTCTTTTGTCATTGAATCATATTTTTTTTGCAAAGGTACCGCATTCTTCTGAATTCCAGAACCAAAAGTGAATAACAACGCGTTATTTTTTAGTAATTAAGCATTGCAATCTCAACAATCATATCTATATTTACAGAGTATTTATCTGATAAATAGTTTAATCTCATGAAAGCAATTCAAACAATACTAGCAATTGCAGCGTTATTGTCAGCGGCAATAACGCCTTCTGAAGCTCAGGGGCTTGCAGACATTACTGATGCTATCAGTGAGAAAAGACAACTCACAAATCTCCCGACGTTCTATATTTCGACTGTAGATACTGTTCCGGTCGTCAGCAAGGATATCAATGTGAAAGGAACTCTTTATGTGGCAGGCCCGGCTGAACAGGCTGGTAAATATAACGATTCAATCGAAATACGGGGACGGGGAAACTCAACCTGGGGAATGGCGAAGAAACCTTATCGGACCAAACTCTACAAAAAGTATAACCTTCTTGATATGCCGGCAAAAGATAAGACCTGGCCTATCCTCGCAAACTATGCAGATAAGTCTCTCGTCAGAAATGCCGTTGCCTTTGAGATCAGCAAACTGTGCGGCTTATATTACACTCCTGCCTATCGGTTTGTAGACGTTGTACTTAACGACGAGTTCCTGGGTAACTATATGGCGACAGACCAGGTCGAAGTGAGCGGTGACCGGGTGGATGTTGTTAAACAAGCAACAACAGACTCCGTACTACCTGCTATTAGCGGAGGTTATCTGCTGGAAATTGATGGATTTGCCATCATGACACCTGTCGAAGGTGCCATCTTTCCCGAAGGCTTTTTAAGTGCCAACAACACGCCTGTCTCCATCAAGTATCCGAAAGATGATGAGATCAATAAAGCGCAACGCGACTATATCATCAACCATTTTAACAAGTTTGAATCGACTATTCTCAACTATAAGAAAGGAGATCCGATAGATAGTATCTCGAAATATCTGAATATCGATAGTTTTGTCAACTGGTATATTGCCTCCGAATTGTCTGCAAACCCCGACTTCATCTGGAGCATCTATATGAAAAAAGACAGCGGAAACATGCAAATATCTTTTGGTCCGATGTGGGACAATGATATCTCTTTTGCCAATGACAGCCGTTTAGGCGATACCCGTAACGATCTGATGCTTCATAAGGCTCACAATTGTGGCTCTATGCGTACACTGCTTCTCAGACTGTTTGCTATACCATACATTAATCAGAAAGTAAAAGCCAGATGGGCTGAGATTCGCGATGCAGGACTAAAAGATCGTCTGACTGCATTCATTGACTCAACGACTACTGCTCTCGACTCCTCTCAAAAGCTAAACTTTGAACGATGGCCAATACTCGACCAGACCGTCTATCTCGAACTCGAAGCACGTGGGTCATACGAAGCAGAAGTGGATTTTCTCCGCACTTTTATGACCGATCATATTGCTTCGCTGGACAGTATATTTAGTAAGTTTGAAGAACTGATGGTTCAGTTTGAACTGAACGAAAATGTTTGGTACACGCTCACGAACGTGGCTGTTAATAAAGCGCTGGATGTGCAAAACAGTTCGTCTGAAGATTATACTCCTACAGTTCTTTGGACCAATTCAGAAGGAAACATGGAAAGTCAGCTCTTCCGTTTTACTACGCTTGACAATACCTATTATATGGTGACAAATAAAGAGTCGGATAAAGTACTTGAAGCTGCGCTGGAGATTGACCCAGATAGTATTTCATCTACTAACCCTGCCGATTATACACTTTGTATAAACACATACAATGCTTCCAATGAATCACAGTTATGGAAGCTTGAAGAGTTACAGTCAGGCATCTTTATGCTGGTCAACAAATACTCCGGTTTGGCCATTGACAACTATGGTGGCAGTAGTCTGGATGGTAACGAAATTAATACATGGACTGCTTCAGCATCCAATCCCAATCAGCAATGGAAATTCAATGCCGTAACGCTGGTTGATCCCAATACGCCGGAAAATATGCTGAATGAAGCCAATGCGAGCATATACGTCACAAATGGATGTCTGCATATGGAGAGCAAAGTAACCGCGCCTCTTCTGATTACAGATCTGAGCGGCAAAATCATCTTCCAACGGATGATCAATGCTACTTCGTATGAGATCACACTTCAGAGTGGTACCTACATTCTGAAAGTGGACAAGACAGTATATAAAGTCATCATACCCTAAAGAATAAGATAAGTTTCATGAGAAGGTACCGCAGACTATTTACACTTGTCTTTCTATTTACTTTAGTGTTCTTTCAGGCGCAGGGACAGCTCGACGCCAATCTTGCTCTTAAGATGAGCAAGAGGGCTCAACTTACCAACCTTCCCTCTTTTTACATCACAACCGCCGAACCGGTAGTCAGTAGAGATATCAGTGTAAAAGGGAAGCTATACATTGCCGGAGCAGATTCGTTAAAAGACGATTCTATTGAGATCCGTGGACGAGGCAACGGTACCTGGAACTGGGCAAAGAAGCCCTACCGTATCAAACTTAACAGCAAAACCAATCTGCTGGGTATGCCTGCCAAAGACAAGACCTGGCCCATATTGGCACACTACGCCGACAAGTCACTGATTCGCAATGCGCTGGCATTAAAGATCAGTACACTCTGTGATATCTATTTCTCTCCATCATTCCGTTTTGTCGATGTGGTGCTCAACAATGATTTTCTGGGCAATTATCTGGTTACCGACCAAGTGGAAGTAAGTGGCGACCGGGTGGATATTACTAAACAAAAGAGTACCGACACAAAGCTGCCTGAGATTGAAGGTGGATACCTGCTGGAAATTGATGGCTATGCCAACTATTCTTCGATCAAATCCGGAGCCTCTTTTCCGGAAGGATTTCTCAGTATCAATAGTACGCCTGTCTCTATCAAATATCCTAAGGATGATGAAATCAACCTTCAACAACGCAACTATATTATCAACTACTTCAACAAGTTTGAGACACTGATCCTGAATTATAAGAGAGGAGATTCGTTGGATAGTATCCGGAAGTATCTGGACATTGATGCAATGATTAACTGGTATATTGCCTGCGAACTGACAGCCAATCCTGATTGCTTCTGGAGCATGAACCTCATGAAAGACCGGGGAAAGACACAATTCACATTTGGTCCGATGTGGGATTATGACATTGCTTTTGCCAATGACAGACGTTTGGGAGATACACGCAACGAACTAATGCTCTATCATGCACATCAGTTTGGCTCTATTCCCAAAGCCTTGAAACGTCTCTTTACCTGTCCGGAGATTAATGAGAGGCTTCGCAACCGATGGGTAGAGATTCGCGACAAAGAATTGAGAGGTCGTATTGCCTCGTTTATTGATTCAACAGAAACTCTTTTGGATGCCTCTCAGAAGTTAAATTATGAAAGGTGGCCCACACTGAATACCATTACCCATCTCGAACTGACTACCCGTGGTTCTTTTGAAGCGGAAGTCTCGTTTGTGCGTAATTTTATGTCGGATCATATCACCGGACTTGATTCGATTTTTGCAAACTTTGGTGAAATGACGAAAACCTTTGAGATCGATGAAAATAAATGGTACACTCTGACAAACTTTTTAAATGATAAAGCACTCGACTTGAAGGATAGTCTCAGCGACGACCTTACTCCTACTGTACTTTGGTCTGTAAAGGATGGCCCATTGAAAAGTCAACTCTTTCGTTTTACAGCAACAGGATACGGATCTTATACGATAACCAATAAATATTCTGATAAGATGCTTGAGGCATACCGTAAAACAGATGATGGAGGTATTCCGTCCAATTATCCGAGTTACTACTTGCTTTGCATCAATCAATACCAATATCACAACCCATCACAGGAATGGAAACTTGAAGAGCGACAATACGGAGTATTTTCTCTCATAAATGTCTATTCCGGTATGTCTGTTGACAACTACAGCACAAGCACGAGTAATGGAAATACAATCGGTATGTGGATTACGGATGCAAATAATGGCAACCAGCAATGGAAGTTTAATGAGAGAGGTTATGTTCATCCTGTCACTACCGGTCAAAAACCTGTGGCAGATAACATCTCATTCTATGTTACTCCGGGAGAAGTACACATTGAAAACAACAGTACTATCAAACTCTGTATCACAGATATGACCGGACAGATCCTCATTCAAAGAGAAGTAACTGAAACATCTTATAAAGTTTCTTTGCCAAGAGGGCTGTATATAATCACAATAAATAATTCTGTCAGAAAATTAGCTATACCATAAGAACAATGCAAAAATTATCACTATTCATTTCCTTCATCATCTCTTTTGCCTGCTTCACATTACATGCGCAGTCAGGAGAAAAAATAAGTAAAAAAGAGCAACTCACTAATCTGCCCACGTTTTACATAACAACTCCACAAGCTATATACAGCGAAAGCTATTATGTAAACGGGACATTGTATGTAGCCGGACCGGATACTCTGGCAGGTAAATACAACGATTCAATCGGGATACGGGTAAGGGGTAATTCTACAGCCAATCTGGAGAAGAAACCTTACCGCATGAAATTATATGAGAAGACTAAACTATTGGGTATGCCTGCTAAAGACAAAAACTGGCCGATGCTTGCAAATCACATGGATAAATCGCTGATGCGTAATGCTCTTGCATTCAAGATCAGTAAGATCCTGGGAATCTACTTCACACCAGCTTCCCGTTTTGTGGATGTAGTCGTAAACAATGAGTTTGTTGGCAACTATCTCGTAACTGATCAGGTTGAAGTCAGTGGCGACCGGGTAGATATCAGCAAACAAGCAGCAGCCGACACGACCATTCCTGCGATAGAAGGTGGTTATTTGGTTGAAATAGATGGTTTTGGTAATTCTTATTCAGTAAGTCCCGGAGCGCTCTTTCCGGAAGCTTTCAGCAGCACTATAGGAACTGTTTCTATCAAGTATCCGAAAGATGATGAAATAAACCTCGCACAACGAAGGTATATCGTCAACTATTTCAACCAGTTTGGCACAGTAATGAACAGCTATCGTAAAGGAGATCCATTGGATAGTATCCGGAAATACCTGGACATTGATGCGATGATTAACTGGTATCTGACCAGCGAACTATGTGGTAACAGTGATACTTTCTGGAGTATTTATATAATGAAAGAACGCGGTAAAAGTCAATTCACCTTTGGACCGATATGGGATAACGACATTGCTTTTGACAACGACCAACGAATACCAATGGCTACTACCAGTCTCATGCTTGATGTAGCTCATCCTTTTGGTTCCATGCAGTCAATCCTCAGAAACCTCTTTTCAAATCCGGAGATCAATAAGAAACTGCTCGATCGATGGTCAGAAATCTATCATTCGAACTTTAAAGAACAATTGCTTGCCTCAATAGATTCAATGGAAGTTCTGCTCAATGCATCACAGACTTTAAACTATAGTAAATGGCCCATCTATCAATCATATAATTCTGAAATGCCCCCCATAGGATCATATAAAGCCGAAGTGGCATACCTACGCTCCTATGTTTCAGAACGAATAGAAGTACTTGACATGCTGATTAATACAGACCTTATGGAACTCGGAGCTGAGTTTAAGTTGAAAGAAGATCAATGGTATTCTCTTACAAATGTAAAAGCACTCAAAGTGCTTGATCTGAAAGACAGCCTACCGGATGATTTCACCCAAACCGTTCTCTGGACAGACCGAGAAGGAAATAAGGAGAGCCAGCTTTTCCGGTTCACTAAGGTAAATGACTCCAGTTACATACTTACGAACAAACTCTCTGGTAAAGTTCTTGAAGGTTATGTAAAAGTAGATGACGGAGGTATTCCCTCGAAGATGCCTAGCCGCTACAAACTTTGCATCAACACCTACCAAGAAGGTAAACCTACGCAACTCTGGAAACTGAAAGAATTGAAATATGGTGTATTTAATATTATCAATCAATATTCCGGACTGGCACTCAACAATGGTTCCACCTTGAGCCCGGATGGCGCAATTGTCAATATATCCACCTTATTAACTACTGGGTCACAGCAATGGCGGTTTACTTCTTACCCGGACACCGAAACACCTATAGAAAAAGTGCCAACAGCTAAAGCATCAGTATTTGCATCAGTTGGATTCTTACATATAGAGTGTAATGGTCATGCAAAACTTAGAATCACCAATCTGGTGGGACAAGTAGTGCTTGAGCACATCGTCACTTCAACCCTATATGACGTTTCACTTCCTAGAGGTATCTACGGAATACAGATAGACGGCGAGAGCTTCAAGATCGCTGTTCCATAATGATCAAGTAAAAGAAGAGACTGTTGTGTGCAGTTTCTTCTTTTACTTCATATATTTGCAGGTGTGCTTAAAAAGAGAAAATGAGAGTAAGGTGAAAGGGCTTCATAAACTACTTGCAATAGTTTTGCTGAATATAGTGACAGGAGTGTTCCCGTTGCGCGGACAAGAGTTGACCAAGCTGACGGAGCTTATCAGCCGGAAAGAACAACTGACCAACCTCCCGACCTTTTATGTCACAACTTCACAAGCTATTATCAGTAGAGATGTCAGCGTGAGCGGAAAGCTGCTCATTGCTGCGCCTGAGAATCTATCCGGGAAATATAACGATTCCATCGATATTCGTGGACGAGGTAACTCCACCTGGTTTGCTGAAAAGAAACCATATCGTATCAAACTCGACAAAAAGACCAACCTGCTTGGTATGCCTGCTAAAGATAAGAGATGGGCTGTTCTTGCTAACTATATCGACAAATCTCTTATACGAAATGCACTCGGATTTGAAGTCAGCAAACTGTGTGATGTCTATTTTACTCCATCTTACCGATATGTTGATCTTGTCATAAACAATGAATATCTCGGCAATTACCTTGTTACCGATCAAGTCGAAGTGAGTGGTGACCGGGTTGATATCACCAAACAATCAACTGCAGACACCACTCTTCCCGCTATTGATGGTGGTTATCTGATTGAACTTGACGGTTATGCAGATTATAATACAGTGAACCCGGGCGCTCTCTTCCCTGAAGCATTCAAAAGTATAAATGGCACTCCTGTCACCATCAAATATCCTAAAGACGACGAAATTAATCAGCAACAACGCGACTATATCATTTCCCGCTTTAATAACTTTGAGACGCTGATACTCAACTTCAAGCATAGCGATCCAATAGATACACTTGAGAAATACCTCGACATTGAAGCGATGATTAACTGGTATATTGCCTCCGAACTATCTTCTAATCCGGATTGTCTGTGGAGTACTTATCTGATGAAAGAACGTGGTACAAACCGATTTACCTTTGGTCCACTCTGGGATTATGATCAGGGTTTTAATAATGACTCCCGGGTTGGAGACACCCGCAAGAAACTGATGCTCTTCAGTGCACATGAAATGGGATGTCTGCGAAAAGCACTACTTAACCTATTCGCTATCCCTTCAATCAACGAACGAGTTCGCAACCGTTGGCTTCAGATTCGCCAAAAGAATCCGGAAAAGCGACTCGTCTTCTGCGTAGATTCAATACAGCGCAATATCTCTACATCCCAGAATCTTAACTTTGAGAAGTGGAATACCCTCGGTAACACAACAAACAGTGCAGAAATAGCCTCTGTTTGCAATTATGTAAAAGATCACATCGCTGCGCTCGACTCCTTATTTGGAATCTTCTTTGAACTTACCGGGAGATATGAAATCAATGAAAACAATTGGTACGCATTACTCAACGTAGCCAACAACAAGGCGCTTGACCTCAAAGACAGCCTCGCGGATCCTCTTACCCCGACAGTTCTCTGGACTGACCGCAGCGGAAGAAAGGAAAGTCAGCTCTTCCGTTTCACAAAAGTAGCCGACAATACCTATATACTGACCAACAAACTTTCCGGCAAAATGCTTGAAGCTTATGTAAAAACTGATGATGGAGGAATACCGTCAAAAACACCGGGTCACTACAAACTTTGTATCAACACATATAAAGAAGGTAACAAGTCGCAACAATGGCAACTCACGGAGAAAACGTACAACAAATTTCAATTCGTCAACGTCTATTCAGGTATGGTTATTGAAAACCTCTATGGAAGAACCTCAGATGGTAACATTATTAATATGTGGCCGATCAGAACGAACATCAAGGATCAGTCGTGGACATTATTTGATTACACTTCAGTACTTACAGATTCCCGGAATGAACAGATGTCTGATCTGAATGCCGAGATCTATTCTACACCGGGACATTTGCTGATCCATTGCCAGCATAATGCAATACTTACTATCATGAATATGGAGGGGCAACTCATCTTACAGCAAACAATCTCCGGTATTTTCACTGAAGTCAGCCTTGCAAGAGGTATGTATTTGATTCAAATAGACAATACAACCTATAAAGTAGCAATTCCCTGAACATTGATCCGATAACTCTTCAAAAATGATGTTTATTTCACTATTTCCCTCTTTAATCCTTCAATATACCACAAACATGGTATATATTTACCGTACCTACGGGATTTCCGGCGCATCAAAACCGCTGTACTTTTGTACCATAAAATAATAACAATTGAAAGGATTAGAAATCATGGGAAAAAAGAACTTACATTTTGAGACATTGCAACTTCATGTTGGACAAGAGACACCGGATCCTGCAACAGATGCACGGGCAGTACCTATTTATCAGACCACCTCGTATGTATTTCATAACTCAGCGCATGCAGCTGCGCGTTTCGGTTTGGCGGATGCCGGCAATATCTATGGACGCCTCACTAATCCTACACAAGGAGTCTTTGAAGAGCGTGTTGCCGTACTTGAAGGTGGCGTAGCGGGTTTGGCAGTGGCAAGTGGTGCAGCTGCAATCACGTATGCTTTTGAAAATATCACACGGGCCGGCGACCATATAGTATCAGCCAATACAATCTATGGTGGCACTTATAATCTATTGTCTCACACACTTCCAAGCTATGGTGTAACTACAACCTTCGTGGATCCATCCAATCTTCAGAACTTCGAGGATGCCATTCAGGAAAACACCAAACTGATATTCTTTGAGACACTGGGTAATCCTAACTCGAATATAATAGATATAGAGGCAGTGTCAGCCATTGCGCACAAACATCAAATACCTTTGATCATTGACAACACATTTGGAACACCCTATCTGATTCGTCCGATAGAGCACGGAGCTGATATTGTTGTCCACTCAGCGACAAAGTTTCTCGGAGGTCATGGCACTTCATTAGGAGGAGTCATTGTTGACAGTGGTAAGTTTGACTGGAAAGCCAGTGGAAAGTTTCCGCAACTAACGGCACCGGATGACAGTTATCACGGAGTTGTATTTGCTGACGCTGTTGGCCCTGCCGCCTATGTAACACGTATTCGTGCCGTTCTTCTTCGCGACACCGGGGCATCTATCTCACCATTTAATGCATTCCTTTTATTACAAGGACTTGAGACTCTTTCTCTTCGTGTCGAACGTCATGTTGAAAATGCATTGAAAGTTGTAGACTTTCTTAAAAATCACCCGAAGGTAGCCAAAGTGAATCATCCGGCCTTATCCGGTCATCCGGATCATTCCCTTTATACGAAGTACTTCCCCAAAGGAGCCGGATCTATTTTTACTTTTGATATCAAAGGAGAAGCAAAAGAAGCACAAACATTCATAGATAGTCTGGAAATATTCTCTTTGCTGGCCAATGTCGCCGATGTGAAGAGTCTGGTAATCCATCCTGCGAGTACCACACACTCACAGCTGAGCAGCACCGAGCTGGCAGAGCAAGGGATTCGTCAAAGCACTGTTCGATTGAGTATTGGTACAGAACATATTGATGATCTCATTGACGATCTGAGACAAGCATTCGATAAGATTTAATTGAAATATACACAAACTTAATAATAGATTCTACTATGAGCAAGATTGCAAAAAAGTTGACCGAACTTATCGGTAATACACCTCTCCTGGAACTCTCAAATTATGGGAACAACAGACAATTAAGTGCTACCATTATTGCCAAACTTGAATCGTTCAATCCCGGAGGGTGTGTCAAAGAGCGTATAGCCCTTTCCATGATCGAAGACGCAGAAAAGAAAGGGACTCTTAAATCCGGAGCTACAATTATCGAGCCAACCAGTGGAAACACAGGCGTGGGACTCGCATTAATCTCTGCGATAAAAGGATATAAACTCATTCTGACAATGCCTGACACAATGAGTATCGAACGTCGTAACCTGCTAAAGGCTTACGGAGCACAACTTGAATTGACACCCGGTGCGTCCGGAATGAAAGGTGCGATTGCCAAGGCAGAAGAACTTCGCGACTCAATACCCGGATCTGTAATCCTCCAACAGTTTGAGAACCCTGCCAATCCTCAGGTACATTATGAGACCACCGGTGAAGAGATCTGGCGCGATACTGATGGTACTGTTGATATTTTTGTAGCAGGAGTTGGTACAGGTGGCACCATTAGTGGCGTTGGTAAGAAGTTGAAAGAGAAAAACCCGAAAGTAAAGATCGTCGCTGTCGAACCGGCAACCTCTGCTGTACTGTCCGGCAAGCCGGCAGGAGCTCACAAGATTCAGGGTATTGGAGCCGGATTTATTCCAAAGACCTACAATCCCGATGTTATTGATCAGGTCTTCCCGGTTGACAGTGATGACGCTATTCGTACCGGTCGCCAATTGGCAAAAGAAGAAGGTCTGCTGGTAGGAATCTCTTCCGGAGCTGCTGTGTTTGCAGCCACGCAACTGGCAGCATTACCCGAAAACAAGGATAAGAAGATCGTGGTTTTACTCCCGGACACCGGCGAACGTTATCTCTCTACCTTGCTATACGCGTTTGACGAATATCCGTTGTAATTTATTGATTACACAAAAAAAGCCTGCGCTTTCCGGCACAGGCTTTTTTTGTATTAAATACTCTCACTTATTCATATTTGATAAAGACATTCTCAAAGAGTACCCCCACTTTACGGGCATCTTTCGGTTGGTAAGTAATCGCAGCTTTCACCTTTTGATTTTTGCCCCCAAGAGTCACTTCTCCTTGAGCAAACATCATTTTATCATCCTTAATATTGCCTTGCATCCGAACAAGATATTTACCATTGGCTACAGATTCTCCATTCTTATCTTTTCCATCCCAAGTGAGTGTTACCGGACCGGCTTTTTGTGTGGCTCCGCTTACAGCATCCACTTCTTCTTTCTTCGCATTTCCCCAATCAGCTTTCTTTGCCCATTCGTCGAGCGAAACCGGGTCTTTTTTAAAACCTCCTTTCGCAGTCCACCTTGAAGCATAAAGTGAACGAACCACTTTTCCTGATTCATCTTCAATCCACACGGCAATCTGATTGCCATTACGTGCCTTAAAGTTGGTTACGTTGTACTGAATTGTAAGTTGCTTCGTGTTATCGGCACTTTCAGCAGATGCATATTCCACTCCCAATAAGCAAAGAGAGGAAAGAACAAATATCTTCATCATATTATTCAAAGTTTAAATTTGCGTTTACTCATTTAATTGCTTTTTGGACTTGAAAATGTACAGAAGGTTTAATCGCTCTTTCTGAAGAAACGACGAAAAACTCTGCATAACCGGATAATAAACAAGCGGCAAGAAAAGCTGAAATACTCTTCTTGCCGCTCTTTTTCATAATCTGCTTTTCAGACTCAGAAAGCAACTTTGAAAACCATGTCCGAAATTTGGATCAAATAGATTTGACCTTTTGCAACATTCACTCGAACAGTCTCTTTGTCTGCCACAATCGTGGCCAGCAAAGTTCCTGACTCTGAAAAGAGATTGATTTCAGTGCCAACTTCGACTCCACTAATTACTACGGATTCTCTTTCTGTATAAACAAGTGTACCTGTGCTGGATAACGTTGAAACCGGAGTAACGACATCTTCAATGATATTGGTAAAATCGCCCCATACAGCCGTATTCCGGTAATCGTTGATCGCCCATCTTAAAACAAGCAGTTTGCAGGTAGCCATATTTACACCCGTAAAAGAATTACTAACCACAGAAGGAGGATTCGAACTCTTGCAATGAATTTTGGCTAAAGCACTACAACCAGAAAAAGCGTTCCATCCAATCACCGTGACAGTATATGGGATTGTAACAATACGTAATCCCGTACACCCGGAAAATACGCCTAAATTAATTGCAGTAAGACCGACTGGAATACCGACAGAGTCCAGGCTACTACAACCGGAAAAAGCAGATTGACCGATTACTGATATGTTTGCCGGAAAGTAAAGATTCTTCAAATGACTGCAATACTGAAAAGCATTTGCCCCAATTGAAGAGACACTATTGGGAAGTAATGCAGTTATTAAAGCAGAACAACCGGAAAATGCACCATCACTGATTGATGTTACATTGTCAGGAACAATGATTGACTCTAATGCGGAACAATTCAAGAACACATTCTCACTCAACAAAGTAAGATTGTTCGGGAGAATCACAGAAACTAATCCTGTGCAGCCATTAAATGCATTCTCATCAATCGTAGATATGCTATTTGGAAGTTCAAGAGAGTCAATTTTTGAACATCCCGCAAATGCATATTCACCAATTGATGTGACTGAAAGAGGAAGCAAAACAGAAGTCAATTGTGAACAATTTTGAAACATATTGTTTCCAATTGAATTACCAGAAGAGTAGATACTTGAATAATAAGGTTCTCCCCCATTTACTATTATCGCTTCTGATAAATCAAGGATTGAGAGTTTACCAACCGTTGCGTTTCCTTGCAAATCTCTTCCTGCCATTTCTCTGATATAACGGATATCGGTACCATTCAATTCACCTGTTAAAACAAGATTGCTTATCTGATATTTCGTAGAGATGTCAATGTAAGAAGAAAGCGTTCCGGGAGTTGCAACGTGGATTGTTGTCGGCACATCCAGAGCTTTTAAGCTCAAACCTGGTAATATAGTTGCCATTACCAGAAATAATCTAAGTGTAAATGAGCGTTCCATAATCCAGAGTGTTTTAAGTTAAAACTATCTTTTAGAATCACAGGAACAAAGAACAGGGTTTAATAGAAAGGATGAGGGGGGTTAACTCTGAACTCTCCTCATTTTTAGAGAGTTATTAACTGAATTGATGAAACAAAGATACAATGATGTTTTATCAAAAGCAAGTAATTTACGAGAATATTCATACAGAATAGTATTAAAAAATACTACTTATTATCGCGAACACGAATAACGATAGTTTTTGTTCTTTCAAATGATGATCCGGAAAGATTATCCGTTTTGACTGATCAATTGCAAAGAGTTCTTGTTTAGAATCTCAAGCTGTTTACCGGTCATTCTGATCACCCCATCTTTAGCAAATTCGGACAGCATCCGGCTTATACTTTCACGGCTGGTATCTACGAGGTTTCCCATTTCAGACTGAGAGATTGGTAGAATAAATGTGTCGGACTCAAAAATATTTGTCGCAAAATCAAGTATCATGTCAGCCAGATTACCACGAGCTTGTTTTTGAGTACGATTTGCACAACGTCTGAATGACTCTAATTCATTTTGACATAATTCAAGGATAATTCCGTAAGAGAACTGCTCGTTTGCCTTTAACAGATTTCGAAAGAAATCTATATCAATATAACAGACTTGAGCCTCCGAGATAGCTGTAATAGAATATTGATTGATTTTGTTTCCAAAGGTTGTTGGTAAACCCAGATAGGCAGGAGCTTTTACAATGCGGACAATCTGTTCATAGGATGGTCCGGCGAGATGAATCTTCACCATACCCTTACGCAGAAAAGCGACATTGGTCGAATAGTTTCCCTGCTTGATAATCATATCCCCTTTTACAAATTGCACTGTTGCATGATTCGTCTTCGAAGGATCGAGACAACATTCACACAGCACACCCGCAACTTTGGGTTTCACCGAGCATTTTATACAATCATTTTCCATGCGGCAAATATATGCATTGTGATTCATATCACAAAATATTATGCAGACATTCACACCGATTTATTCATTGCGAACACTTTAGTTCGCTAAGTTTGCATTCTAATTCATTTACAACGTTCAATTAAAACCTATTTCGTATGGAAGAGATTCAAAACACAGAGATTCAGAAACTGCAAAAGGAACTTGAAGATCTCAAAAAGAAAGTATCTATGCTCGAAGACTCACGCAAAGATCAATTGTCTATTGCAATTGTTTCCGGTGATTTGGATAAGATATTGGCAGCGATGGTTATTTCTGTGGCAGCTGCGGCAATGGACACACAGGTAAAACTCTTCTTTTCCTTTTGGTCACTCTCTGCCCTTCGCGACCCAAAGAAATGTCCCAAAGGCAAAGATTTCATTTCCAAAATGTTCGGTATGATGCTTCCCAAGGGAACTAAAAAACTCTCTTTATCCAACATGAATATGGTTGGCATGGGTCCGATGATGATCCGGATGCTTATGAAAAAGCAAAATGTAATGTCACTGGAACAGATGTTTAAAGAAGCAGGTGAACTGGGAATTGAAATCGTAGTCTGTGAAATGTCCATGAATTTGATGGGATTCAAGAAAGAAGAACTTATTGATTATCCTAATTTAAAGTTTGCCGGTGCAGCGACCTTTGTAGCTGATGCCAGCGAAAGCAGTATACAGTTATTTATCTAAAGCCACTCTCAGAATTATTAATTATAAAACAAACAGGAATATGTCAAACGAAGAATTGAAAAATGTAAGCGTCGCAAAATCAATTGACGCAAGAGGAACAGCTTGTCCGGGTCCGCTATTGGAAGCAAAAAAAGCAATTGGAACAATTGAAGCGGGTGATATCATGGAAATTCTTTCTGCAGATGAAGGAACAAAGGTTGATATTCCTAAGTGGTGCAATAAACAAGGGCACGAATATCTGGGTACCGTAGAAGAAAATGGCTACTTCAAAGTTTACATGAAGAAAAAGTAATTGTCCGTCATGGGAGAATTAAATAAAAAGAGCGCTAAGATCTTAGTGTTTTCAACCGAGAAGATTTCCGATCCTGCCATTGATATGGCAGGATTGATGAAACTCCACTACCCTCCCACTGTTTACACCATTTCAATTCCTTGTTCCAGCGGAATAAAATCCAGTTGGATATTGCATGCTTTTGAAAAAGGATTTGATGGTGTCTTTATTGCAGCTGATGGAAGTGATTGTGTCTATGGCGAGACATGTACCGAAAAAACAGGAGCTTTGGTTGGAAAGACCCACGAGTTGATGAAATCAAACAATATCGATCCGGCCCGCCTACGCATGGCTGCTATCTGTTCGGTTTGCAGCGACCCGTTTGTCAAACAAGTACGTAGCTTCAACGAATACTTACTTAAAACATTACATCCCTGATGGAAGAGTCATTAAAAAGCATTTGTTATGACGCATTGGTTATTGGCGCCGGTATTGCCGGCGGTGAGGCGGCATTAAACCTGGCAAATACCGGATATAAGGTTTTGTTGGTCGATAAAGAGCTGTCTGTAGGTGGAAAAATGATTATGCTAAGCAAGGTATTCCCTACGCTGGATTGCGCCGCTTGTATTACAACTCCCAAAGTATCAGAGATATCACGTCATCCGAATATTACCATCTTTACAGGTAGTGAAGTGAGTAATATCCGCAAGCTCAGCGACAATGAGTTTGCGGCTAAAGTCACCAAAAAGCCACGATATGTACATGTGGAAGATTGCACGGCATGCCAGTTATGCGAAAAAGCATGTCCGACAAGTGTCCGCGACCAGTATCAATTTGGACTTATCGGACGAAAAGCCGCCTTTATTCCCTTCAGTATCTGTAGCCCCAAAGCAGCCGCCATTGATATTGATAATTGCACGTTGTGCGGTGCCTGCGAACGCGCATGTCCCACCCACTGCATTGATTTCACTATGGAAACAGAAACAATCGAACTGCATGTAAAAACCATTATTGTTGCCACCGGGTTCAACTTATTCGACCCTAATAATATGCCACGATACGGATACGGGAAATTTAAAAACGTGATTACGGCGATGCAGATGGAACGGGAAATCGCTCCGACACGACCTTATCATACGATTCTTCGGCCCGGCGATGGAAAAGTGCCGGACAGAATTGCCTATGTACTCTGTGTCGGATCGCGTGATGCCTCCGTAGGCAACCCGATTTGTTCGCAGATCTGTTGCATGTATTCCATCAAACAAGCTCAACTACTGATGGGTGCCCTACCCATGGCCGATGTAACGATCTACTACATCAACATACGATCTTTCGGTAAAGGATTTGAAGAGTTTTACCAACAAGCCAAAGGGATGGGTGTCAACTTTGTAAAAGGAAAGATTGGAAGAATCTCAGAAAAAGAAAATGGCAATCTGATCCTTCGCTACGAAGATATCAACAAAGGTAAATTACAGGAAGCCGAACACGACATGGTCATCCTTTCAACCGGTGTCTTGCCCAACAAAGGAATTGACGGACTGTTTGAGAATGAAACCTTATATCTGGATGAATTCTCTTTTGTCGGACAAAGCGATAAGCTTGCGAGTCCTGCTAAAACAAGTATCGGTGGCGTATTCGTTGCCGGAGCAGCTACCGGTCCGATGGACATTCCCGATTCTATTTTGTCAGCAGGTGCCGCATCATCAGAAGCAATCAGTTATATCATTCAACACGCATGAAAAAGAAAAAAATAGGAGTCTATATTTGCCATTGTGGTGGAAATATTTCCGATTATGTAGATGTGGAAAAAGTACGCCAGGCAGTGGAAGGCGAGGATATTGTTTTTCTCGCAAAAACAACCATGTTTGCTTGTTCAGATGCCAATCAGCGGGAAATGGTGAATGACATTGAAGCCAACGGACTTACCAGTGTGGTGGTTGCCTCCTGCTCGCCCAAGCTCCATTTGCTCACCTTCCGCAATGTATCGCAACGAGCCAATCTGAATAAATATACCTATGTGCATGCCAATATACGAGAACAAGCATCGTGGGCTCATTCCGATAATAAAATAGGTGCGACCGAAAAGGCGATCCATTTAGTCAAAGCAGCCATAGCCAAAGCAAATTATGCAGAAGCATTGGAAAGTAATAAAGTGAAAGCTCAAAAGTCTGTGGCAATAATTGGCGCAGGAGTAGCTGGAATGAAAGCTGCGATCTCGCTATCAAACAAAGATTGTGAGGTGATACTCATAGAGAAAGAACCTTTTGTTGGTGGACGGGTTGCTCAATGGAATTCACTCTCGACCACCACAGAAACAGGTAAAGAAATTGTAAAGCGACTTTACGATGATCTGATCACACGCGACAACATTACGATATGTACCAATTCTGAAGTGATTTCGAATAAAGGAAGTGTCGGCAATTTCACGTTGAAGATAAAGACAACTCCCCGTTATATCAGACAATCATTTCATCCGGAAGATTTGACAAGAGCCATCGAAGTCTGCCCCGTCTCAGTGCCCGATGAATTTAATTTCCGTTTGACACAACGCAAAGCTATTTATAAGAATTATCCCGGCGAATATCCTCAGACTCCCGTCATAGATATAAAAAACTGTACCCGTTGCGGTGCCTGTGAGAAAGTATGTCCGGCCGTTGATTTTAACGAGAAAGAAGAAATAACGGAAATCACAGTCGGATCGGTATTGATGGCGACCGGTTTTGATCCATATACACCGGGTTATGGAGAGTTTGGCTATGCGACTTCGGAAAATGTAATTACGTTACCTCAATTCAAACGGTTGATTGACGAGCAGTCCGGTACATTGGTTTACAAAGGAAAGGTGATTAAAAACATCGCTTATATCTATTGCGTTGGAAGTCGCCAGACAAAAGGAGACAACACCTATTGCTCCCGTAACTGCTGTACCTCAACCATTCACGCCGCGGTGACTGCAAAAAGCAAATTCCCGGATATCAATAATTTCCATTTCAACCGGGGATTACGCACCTATGGCAAACAGGAAATTCTCTATGCCGATTCATTGCGGTCAGGAGATATTTACCTGCAATCATATGAAGACGGACTTCCGACAGTTACTATAGAAGGTAATAAAACCATCGTAAAGATAAATGACATCCTGACCAACGGCAAAGAGATTGAAGTTGAAGCAGATCTGGTCGTTCTTGTCACAGGAATGGTGCCCCGTGCCGACAACAAAGTGGGAACTCTTTTCAAGTTACCGAAAGGACGTGACAAATTTTACAACGAGATTCACATGAAACTTCGTCCGGTAGAAACCGTCATTGATGGTGTCACCATAGCCGGTGCCTGTCAGGGGCCAAAGAATATCGCAGAGTCGGTCAACTCAGCGCTTTCTGCTGCTACAAAGTCATATTCCATTATCAGCAAAGGAGAGTTGGAATCAGAACCATTGGTAGCAATCATTGATCAAGATAAATGCACCTGGTGTGGCGCATGCGAAAAAGCTTGCCCTTTTGATGCGATATTGAAGGTTGAAGACAAAGGAAAGATCGTTGCCGAAATAAACAACTCTGTTTGTAAAGGTTGCGGTATGTGTGCTCCTGTATGCGAACCGGATGCAATAAATGTCACAGCCTGTTCGAGCACCGAAATAATGAGTATGATTGATACTCTTGTCTAATCGAATCATTCCAAAGAATATACTCTGAATACGTTGAAACAATCAACAACATGGAAATAGAAAAAGGAAAAACAGCAAAATACCTGCGTGAAAAAGCAGGCGGTGTGCCGGAACAGGCTAAAGAGAACCTGAAAGAATTCACCCGTATAAAGAAGCTATTGTTAGAAGCTTTAGCGGACGAAGATCTGACGATAAAGCAACTGGCTGACAAACTGAATATGCCTTCTGATGAAGTAGTTTATCATTTGATGTCACTTGTAAAATACGGTTTGGTTGTCACGGGTGAGATCGATGATATGGACGAATATTTTACCTATAAATTGAAGAAGTAATGGCAAAAATAAATCCTTCATTTGGGAAAGAGTTGAAAAAATACGGCGCCATAAATTTCAACGCCTGTTACAATTGCGGCAACTGTACGGCAGTCTGCTCACTCTCTACAGAAGATGTCTCGTTTCCCCGTGAGATGGTACGTGTCAGCACACTGGGACTTGAAGATGAGATCCAGTCTTCGCTCAAACCATGGGAATGTTACTATTGCGGCGAATGCTCAACACATTGTCCACAGGAAGCGAATCCCGGGGAATTGATGATGTCGCTCCGACGTTATCTGACTGCGAAATACGACTGGACCGGATTATCCGGATTAATGTACAAATCGTTGCCGTTAACTATTTCCGCATTTGTGCTCTCATTAATTGGTGTGCTGTACTTTGCATTCTCTGTCAATTTTGACCTGGAGAAGATGGTTCATTGGGGACATCTGTTTGAGATGATCGCCATTGGTACAGTGGGGTTCGTCATTTTATTGCCCAATGTGGCACGTATGTGGTGGCTCACTATTTTGAAACCGGGAACAAAAGTTCCGTTTAAGAAGTATGTATCAAGCATCGGAGAACTCATTGTACACATGTTCACTCAAAAGCGCGCGCTGGGTTGTGATGATAATCAATTACGCTGGTTCGAACATTTTATAATGGTGATCGGATATCTCTCTTTGTTGTTTACCACTGTATTTCTCAACTGGTTTTCATCAGAGTATCTGATCGTCACCCTCTTCGGGTACCTTGTCAGCACAATTGTATTTGTAGTCACTTTTGACTTTGTATTGAGCCGTATAAAAAAGAAGAAGCAGATTAGCAAACACTCACAACCTTCCGATTGGTTTTTCGTCATCTGGTTGTTTCTAATGGGACTCTCGGCTTTTATGGTTCGCCTGTTTATTGATCTTGATCTGTTGGAGTCAAACAAGTGGTTGTATCTTGTGCATCTCACGGTGCTGGTTCAATGGGCATTGATCATTGTTCCATTTGGTAAATGGACACACTTCTTATACCGCTCATTTGCCATGTACTTCGCCAAACTAAAGGCATAAGCGAAACAGCACTATTATTTACACAAAAGCACGAAGAATTCATCTGATCTTCGTGCTTTTGTGTATCATTCAGTTGCTCTGAACAACCGGCTTCGTAGGCTTGGTCAACAGCTTCAGTGCTTTGTTCTTTTTCGTAAAGTAAAAGGCGTCAATAGATGAAAGGGAGGACAATACAAACTGTCCCGCTGTATTTCTTATACCACTGTTTCTCCAATATTTAATGGATTGGGGCCAGTTGCTATCTTCCCAACCCTGTACGTAAAAAGACTCTTTATCAATAGTTGAAGAAAGCAGTTCAACACTTTTACCGAATGGTTTCTCAAGAGGTGCTACCTCATTTACATGCTGGATAGAGTCTGACGCTTCACTTTTGAGATACAGTGCTTCTCCTTCCGCTGCAAACTGACCAATGACTGCATATTCTTTACCATAGTGCTTTTTCAGATAATGACCCAGGGTGTAACACTTACTTGTACCGATATCCGTTTTTAAAAGGTAACGCCGTCCAGAGCCAATTTTTCGATCACTTTTCTCCAAATGTTCCAATTTGGCTAAAATATAGACTCTGTCTTTGGGCTCAAATTCATCCAAAAGAAAACTTACATTTTCATACATGGTCTTATCGTCCTTCTCTGGTCCATTAAATAAACATTTCTTGAATGAAGTGGAACCATAGATATATTCAAACCAAATCTTTTCTTCCTTGCTCCTCTTTCTGGACATATCAACCTTTATAGAATCAGGAAACTTATTATGCATGGCCCATCTCTCAATCGGATTCCATAGTTTGCGTGCCAAATCTAAAAACTCGCTCCCAATGTAATCATACGTGTAAGATATATCTTCTGAAGTAAGTGCATTGATACCGGCAACACGTATCGGACATTTCCTTTTGCTATTCGCTGCTCTAATCTCATCAAACAGTTCCATCCACTCCGCTGAGATCGTGTATTCATAGAGATCAGATTCCAGGTTTAACGTATCCACTTTATGAGTTACATATTGATTGATCTTATGTCCGGACACCGGATTGATTTCCAGTAATACCAATTCAATATTATCCTCCAGAATAGCACGATGGATGATTGAACGAGTATTCTCACGAAAGGTAGCCGAGCCTTGTATGGACTCACCAATGCCAATAATCTTCCATTTTTTCATAATCGCCAGATTGTCGGAGATGTTCTTTTGAAACTGTTCGTATTTGGCACGGCTGATACGCATTACACTATCTGTTTCTATCTTCTCAATAGGCACGCTGTCCACCAGAAGGTCAAGTCTTTCAAAGGTAAAATAAGTGGGACCGTCATTCTTTATTTCAACTTCAATAGATTCAGTCTCCGGATTAATTGATTGACTGAATTTGTAATCCGTAAACCCGGCTGACCCATTTGGCTCCTCTGAATTGTTTATGATATAGGTATTGATGCTGTCCTTTTGAGAAGGAGACAGCTGTTTGATCTGCAAAAATGTCTTCTTTGCCGGTCCCTCCGTATTGGTTTTTGAGTCCCACATTCCCGTTGCATTAAACAGTCCACGCAGATGAATGGAAAGAGTATGACTATTCTTAGGAATTGCAAAGTTACGATAAACAGAAAAGGAAGAACAGACCGAACTCCATACAGGGATTGAATCCTTATAGGTATAATGACATTTGGTTTCTGCACCCATTCCACCCACGTAATAATCCCAAATCTTATATTGATTATTCATGAAGAGAGTGTAGAATTGCGGATGATAATCCGCATTGATTAACGTATTTTCTACCGGTATCAGAATATCGGTTGAATCTATCGGATCCTCTTTTACTGCTACTTCTTTTGGCTGTGGCTGCTGAGAGCAAGCGACGAACAACAAAGCAAAGATTGAAATAATAAGATGTTTCATGATTGGAAGGTATTAAGACTATTCTGCAACAAAAGAGTAACGGCCAGATTTAATTTTTATTTTATTCAAGAGATAACTCTTTGAATAAAAGAGCCCTAATCACCGTCATTCTTGACGAATTTTATTCTACCTTCAAAAACATCTTATTGAAGTTGATAGTCACCTTGCGGAACATCCTCACATAGTCAGCTCCCAAAATACCATCATTTTTCGTTGAAGAGTTGGCTACAAGATCCGTTAAAACCTTCATATCAGTTATATTCCGGTTTACGGCTCCGACCTTTAGGGGAAAGGAAGGGATGGAGAAAATACCCGATTGTTTCGTTCCTCCAAATCCTCTCAAAGTAGTCGTCATTTTAAATACCCCTGCATCAATGCTATCCGCTGCATGCTTTTGA
>JAQUTK010000024.1 GCA_028709785.1 Bacteroidales bacterium | reverse complement strand
AACCTTGCATTCATCTATCAATGAATGCTCTTTCTGATTTTGTCTAAATTGAATTGTAGAAAATATAATGTACAGAAATACAAATACATAGCAGTTTGCTATCATTAATAATTTACGTATGAAAAAGTATTTTTACACCGACGGTACCAGTAACTTCGGACCGTTTACACTCGAAGAGTTGAAAGATGAAAACCTTGCGAGAGAGACTCCCGTTTGGTTTCATGAGTTGGGAGAATGGAAATCGGCCGGAAGTATTCCCGAGCTTACAGAGCTTTTCAAGATGACACCTCCGCCACCTCCCAGAAGCACTCCGGTGACACCTGCTGCACCCAAGTTTGACCTCAACCAGAAACCACCTAAATCATGGTTGCTGGAATCTGTACTTGCTACTGTACTCTGTTGCCTGCCGTTTGGAGTGATTGGCGTCGTCTATGCCTCGAAGGTTGAGACACGTTTTTACAACGGCGATCTGGAAGGAGCTACCAGAGCCTCAAAGAATGCAGAGATCTGGACGTATGTAAGTTTCTTCTCGGGTCTCATCGCTTTTCTCATCTCAATGGGAATAGCTTTTGCTGTTATTCAATCACATGGCAGGTTCCCGGGCTGTTATTAAGAAAACGCTGATAGGAAGCATCGCTTTACTCTTCCTCCTTTTGCTGGCTGTACTCTACAAGAAGTACAACCCATTGGAGAGTGCGTTCTTCCCGGCATGCCCGTTCCGGTCGCTCACCGGACTGCTTTGTCCGGGCTGCGGGTCTCAGCGTGCGATTCATCACCTGCTCAACTTTGACATCGCCGGTGCCTTCCGGGAAAACATGCTTCTGGTTATTGCAATTCCTTACCTGATTGCCGGCTGGGTGATCGAATTGATCCCTCATCCGAATGCCGTGTTACTAAAATGGCGCAAAGCCCTGTATGGACCAAGAGCCATTCTTGTCATCCTCTTTGTGATTATCACCTACTGGATACTCCGCAACCTTCTCTGATACCTCCAGCCAGTACATATCTACCAACCTCTACTAATTCATGCACAAATGGATACAAAAAAGCCTCCGAGCAAACAAAAATGGAAGCAATTATCAAGAGAGCAAGTAAAAAAGTGAAAGGTCATAATGCCTTACAGCATACTGCAAGGCATGTCTTGGTGCACTTGGTGCATTGAAATCAAGGGTTCCGGCCTTTTGCAGAATGAAAAATTAAAAAAAAAATCCTGAAGGATATTTCATCAGAAGTACGGTCTGAAGTACCCAGAAGCCCGTAATATTACATTCTTTTCTATGAATACGTTCGTCCTTATCAATGGATTCATTGATAAGGACGTTTGCTCCGTTTCACGTTCATGAAACGGACTTTTGTAATAGGTGAATCGGAACAAACATCCAGGCGTTTTTTGAAAAGAGTGCTTATCCGACAGACAAAGGATGCCTATCCGTTGGAAAAAACTATTAAATGTTTTCCCCAACGGATAGGCATCCAATCAACTTTTCATCTGTATGTTTTTTCAGCCTCAGAAGAGTCACACCTGATCTTTAGGCTTATCATCGGGAGCAGATTCACCCTCAGGCTCCTTTTCACAAGTAACGGGCGTATACGGAAGCGTAAAATAGAACGTAGAACCTTCACCCTCTTCACTTTCCAGCCATATCTCTCCACCTAAAAGTTCCACCAGTGATTTAGCAATGGACAAGCCCAAACCGGCTCCTTCCCTAGCTTGTATATCGGATATATCCGCCTGAACAAAACGGTCAAATATTGCGGCCTGTCTCTTCTTTGGTATACCAATCCCGGTGTCTTTGACATAAAAAGTAAGGAAGTCACCCGTTTGGCTATATCCCATTTCAATGCTACCTTTATCCGTGTACTTGATTGCATTCTTCACCAGATTAGAGATGATTGAATATAATTTTTCTTTATCTGTCTTTATGCAGGCCTCCTCGGTTCGCAGTCCGTTGTTATAGGTCAGACTCATTTTTTTTGCTTCCACATCAAACACAAAAAGAACGAATATGCTTTTTATCAGTTCGTTTACATTCACCACGGAATAACGGATCACCATCTGACCTGATTCTATTTTCGAGATATCAATAATATCGGATAGTATGTTGAGCATACGCGCACCACTTTTTTCAATTATCTCGATATACTGCTCCCGCTTTTCTCCAACAAGATCAGGTTCTTTGAGTAAAGAAGAAAAGCCCAAAATCCCATTCATTGGAGTTCGGATCTCATGACTCATATTTGCCAGAAAAGCTGTTTTCAGTCTGTCACTCTCCTCCGCTTTTTGTTTGGCCTGTAAAAGTTCATCTTTTTGACGGATAAACTTGTTAAAAAGATGACCGATATGTCTAAACTCGCCCGGACAATGCTGAAGCTCTTTGATTAGGACAGGATCATTTGATTCAAGGATCTGGGTCACCAGACTCAATGGGATATTTATCCATTTACGGGATGCATAATGGAAAATAAGTATGGTGATCACTAAGGAAGTAAGAATAATCGCAAGCATAAATACCGACATCTTGTTATAGAGTCTGAATGAATCAGAAGTTCGACTGAAGATCATCTGACCAATAAGTTTGTCATCCCATCCATTTAGCTTTTGTGCACTGTAAACAGAGTATTTATCACCTTTTGCAATCGAACCGGAAGACTTTACAAGTTTTATATCCGCACCGCTCAGAATAGCTAAGTCTGCGACAAAAGAGCTATCCCAGCTTTTTGCCATAACTAAATATCCTCTCGGTCTTGTCAACGTATGTGTCGGATCATTGGTTGGATGAACAGATGCAGCACTTATCTCAATCACCCCATCAAAAGACTCCTTATAAAAGTTTAAAAACTTAGCCTCTTTTATCCTCTCTAAAGTATTTCTGGAAAGAAACCCCCGTTTAAGAAACTGGGGAGAAGCGGCTTCATGGACAATATGAAAGGAAGAGTCATACACACAGACATAATCAACACGAAAAGACTTAAGAATGGTTGTAATATTATCATTATACCACGCAGTGTCAGGATTTTCTATATTATTCACAAACTCATCCCAAAAAGAATAGTCATAAGCAACTTGTTTGATTGCAGCTGTTTTGAAGGTAAATAGAGCTGTTACCTCTTTCCTGAATTGTTTTTGTGTCTCTTCAAGCATTTCCTTTTCCTGCCTCTTATTCACATAATACAATGCTGTATATAAGAAAAGCAATATCGTTCCTGTTAATATTGAGGTTAACAGAAGTCGGGTATATATGCCTGTATGTTTCATCCTCATTTCCTTCGCATTGAATTAAGAGTTAACTCATCAGGAATACTATCAGCAAATATCATTATCATAATGTACAATTCTTCCTCAAAGATAAAAAACATTATTCACATTTACAATAAGAAAAAGAATATTTACATTTGCGCTATTGTTCTATCTATGAATGTGTCCGCTGACCTAGTTCCTATTGCATTATAAAGACTGACGATCATGAAGAAGAAATATGTAATTTGTGCCGTGATACATTTGGTTCTGATTGTCTATATGTTATTCAATCAAAACTTGTTAGTGAATGATATTATTGAAATGTTTCTTCTGGTACTTGTAATGAGTTTCCTCTTTTCAAATGTCTTTTTTCTTTTCAAGAAGAAGACACCATATATCCCATATATTCAGAGTGAGTTATTTAAATCATCCATCGTACTGATAGCTCTTTGGGGGTTGATCATTTACTCCACTCAATTTAAATCCATAGCTAAAGAGGAGGCTATCGGCGATCTGGATGTGATGATTGAGAAGTTGGAGCATATTCATCCCGATATCTATTACTGCCTGCCCAAAGATTCTTTCGAGCAGGTACTGATGGATTACAAGAAAGAGATGCCGGACAAGATTTCCGAACTGGAGTTGTATAAGGGTTGTGCAAGGTTGACCTCTCTTTTTAAAGATGCTCACACCAAACCCGTGATCAATTTTATGCAGCTGGCGTTTCGTGCTATTTTCCCCAATAAGATCCGAATTATGGAGGAGAAGATCTATGTGATTGATAACCTTACATGGATGGACAGAATACCTCCCGGCTCTGAAATAGTGGCGATCAACGGCAGAAGTACTTCTCAGTTTATCGATGAGATGAGTCAACTGGTTAGTTTCGAGAATATCGCCTGGAGAAACAGATTGATTACTGATCCTTTTAATATCGCCATCTGGAATAATTTTGGCTCATACACAATCAGCTACAAACAAGCTGATACGGGTAAAATTGTGAAGGTTCATACGTCGGGTGGGGTTCTCTCGAAATTATGCATCGCTTATCTTTCGAAAAGAGAAAGAAAGAGCGAACTGGAATTCAAAGTTTTGCCAGACAATATCGGTTATCTCGGCTTTCATGGTTGCAACGATATAAAGGGATATGAGAAGTTTTACAAACAGACGTTTAAAGAGATACAGGAGAGAAAGATCCGACATCTGATCATTGATATTCGAAACAATGGTGGTGGCCATTCGGTGATTGGCGCCGAACTGATGCAATATCTCTTTAACCAACCTTTTAAAGAGTTGGATTCTCTGGCTTTTAAGATGAGCAAAGAAATTGAAGAGACTGGTAAGATGGCGTATTATATCAAACCGAAGGAAGGGGATTGGGGCAAACTCTATAAGAAGGTAAATACAGATCCATATCTGCCACGGGATAATCCGTTGCGATTTACGGGAAAGTATTACATACTGCTGAACAACGGAACTTTTTCGGCTGCCTGCATGTTTGCTTCTCCTTTTAAATGTTATGGTGATGGTATCCTGATCGGAGAAGAGACAGGTGGAATTACTGTGGGCTTTGGTGATGTACATTCTTTCTCTTTACCTCACTCTGATATAAAGGTAACGACATCGTGGAAGAAGTTTTGGTATGCCTGCGGCATCGATGACCGGAAGGGAATCATACCGGACTATTTCATCTCAAATAGTATTGAAGATGAGATCCTTCACAAAGACAGGGTTCTTGAGTATACGCTGGAGCTGATTAAGAACAAAGTATCGGATCGTTTGCAAATAAACAGCAATTAAGTCGTGTAATGCAACTGTTACCACATTTCTTTATTGCGGTTTCTATTATTCTGATGCAACTGCATCAACTGTTATTATCAATGAGTGGCCGGCAGAGATTATATTCAGCGGATTTGAAATTGGCGAAAAAAACGAACAGGCAGCTCCGTTGCTACCATAAATATGGATAAGAGTCCGGTAAAAAAGGTTTTCAAACTATGTTTGGCAGAAGACGGAATGGAAGGACACATGAGTTGGGACCAGACAGCCAAACTTGTCGCAATAAAAGGGTATGCCCCTTATTTTTCGGTAGAGAGAGGACAATGCTCCATTGCTGCGGATGGCAGCAATACCTGGAAAGCAGTAGAAAAAGGAACGCATCTGCGTCTCATTCAGAAGATGGGAATCCCCGAGATTACAGGAATAATAGAAAATCTCATGAGACACCAACCCTTGAAATAATCCTCTTTTTAACTCACTAAATAATGAACAGTACCTCCAATTCAGATACAATGCAGAATAAACCCTCTTACTGATCTTTTAAAGAGAGGCCTTGAATGAACATTCATTCAAAGCCTCTCTTTCAGAACTGGTATACTGCAATGCGGAAGACCATTGATAAATATAATACCCCTACCCGATTTTCAGACAACTCCACCTTTTGGAGACATCTCCACAATAGTCTGTGTACTCGAGTACATATTTACAACATTATTTTTCGAATCTGCTCTCCCACTTTGACAAAGTAAAAGCTTCCGGGCTGAAGAGCGATTCGCTGTGCACCACCTTCTGCAGATATTGACATTACTGGTGTTCCAGAGAGAGAGTACACTGTTATGATCGTACCGGCCGTGGCTCCTTTGACAATAACTCCATCACCATCGGCAAAAAGTGTGAGTGGAAGAATGTCTGCCTCTGCCACATCAGAGATATCTTCTTCTACAACGGTAAAGTATTCTTTCCATCTTGTAACATTATCATAGGCAGCCTTTGCTCCTGTTGGTACATAAAGTGTTCGACTACCGTGGGATACATTATAAAACACATCATAGCTCAATAGCGAGGGGGGAGTTGTATTCATACAATGCACTTCATTCAGTACCAAGCAATTCATAAATGCTTTGATTCCTATTACCGTGATACTTGGCGGCAGAGTGATTTTTAGCATATCCAAACATCCTGTAAATGCATAGTCACCAATTGAAGTGACACTGGATGGGATGGTCACCGAAGTTACATAGCATGCGTAAAAAGCATAGTCATCAATAGCTGTCACACTGGAAGGAATCACATAAGAAGTTCCTTTTGCACTCGGATAAGCAACAAGAGTTTCTTCATCTGCGGTAAACAATACACCATCTTTCACTGTAAACGATAGAGAACCTTCCGATACTTCAAACAGGGAAAGTCCCGAACAGTCCCTAAATGCCCCTTTCAGTGATTGTACACTTGCCGGAATGGCAATAGAGTTAAAGGGACAACGGTAAAAAGCATTCAAGCCTATCGAAACTACACCTTCTGAGAGGATTACGTTGTAAAGGGTTTTGCAACTCGAAAACGCTTCTTCACCAATTGAAACGACACTTGAAGGAATGGTTATCGAAGTAAGACTGTTGCAGACGGAGAATGCCTTGTCGTCAATCGATATTACACCTTCAGGGATGGTTACTGAAGAGAGTCCGGAGCAGCCGTAAAATGCCGAGCTGGCAATCGTAGTCAAACTATCCGGGAGTACAATAGAGGTAAGTCCGGTGCAATGGGAAAAGGCGGATGCACCAATGGATGTGACACTATTGGGAAATGCGAATGCAGCAAGTCCGGAGCAACCGGTAAAGGCAAAGCGTCCAATGGAAGAAAGACTGTCTGTGAAAGCAATTGATGTTAGTGAACTACAACCATAAAACGTCTTGTCATTGATTGTCGTGACTTTCTCTGGAATCACGATCGAAGTAAGTGTTGTGCATCCATCAAAAGCCGAAGCTCCTACTGATGTTACACTATCCGGAATAGTAATCGAAGGAAGAGCTGAACAATAATAAAAGGCATTATTGCCAATCGATAGAAGGGAATCAGGCAACTTCACAGAGGTTAGTGCAGTACAGCTCGAAAAAAGTCCGTATTCTATAGATTTGACATACTCAGGAATCGTTATTGAATCCAATGAAGTACACCCACTAAAAGCCTCACTTCCAATCAAATTCATCGTAGAAGGAAGTGAAATCAAAATCAGTTTAGAACAGCGGTAAAAAGCTTTGCTCCCAAGCATGGGAACACCTTCGGCAATCCATACTGCCTGAAGTGAAGTACAGTAATTGAATGCTTCAGCACCTATTGACATGACACTGGAAGGAATTATAATACTATCCAGTGCTATACAACAGTAAAACGCCCTATACTCTATCGAAGTAACACTCGAAGGAATATTTACTGTATCAAGTTTGGTGCAGTTATAAAATGCAGTACTTCTTATTCTTGTTACAGTAGAGGGAATATCTACAGATATCAATGAAGTCTGATTATAAAAAGCATTGGAGCCTATTTCAGTGACTTCATATACCTTCGATTCATAATTCACCGATGAGGGAATTATTAGAGATCCCGAGATGGATGTCGTCTGCGCGGCAACAGAAACAGTTTCGTTATCGGGATTAATCGTGTACTTCAGATTGCCTACTGTAAAATCAGTTGCATACGTTGCAGTTGCAAGCAACAAAAAGAGGGAAAGATGTAGTAATTTTTTCATAATCGTCTGAATTAATGGTGAATAAAAAGGATTCTATTCAAGAGTGAATTGCTCACGGGGCGACTATTACTGTATTTGCAAAGATAATGATTTGTTTTATTACTCCAAATTTATTTCGCTGATTTTGAGTAATTTATTAACATATCTGCAGTATATCATTTATATTGGTGGTAAAACAGCGAAGATCATTGATCCCTTTTATCTTCCAACGGTTATTTTCCAATCCCTGTACAAGCAGACGCACTTTATCGGCTCCATATTTGTCATTGATATGATCCATCGCTTTCATGATCCGTTGTTGACGACTACGATTTATAGTGTCAAAGAGATCTTGTTGCATAGCAGTATCAGAGGTAATATCAGTAACGATCACCCCTGCTTTCTTATACTTATATCCTTCTTTAAAGATCAGCTCAAATACCTGAATAGCAGCTTTGGTGAGTTCGAGAGTGTCTGAAGTAGGAATCTTCAGGTGCAAAGAGTCGCTACTCCAGTACTGAGGAAGGTCTTCGCGGTGAAAATTGGTCAGAATAAAGACGGTTATGCTCTGACAATAGCTCTTTTGTGCCCTGAGTTTGCGGGCACAACAGGCTGTAAAGTTGGCTACAGCTTCCTTCACTTCATCCTTGTCGGTGATCATACTGGAAAAGGAACGACTGGTACAGATGGATTTCTTTTGCGGGAGCTCGGATATATCTATACAGGGAATACCACGAAGTTCTTTTCGGGTCTTTGCTCCTACGACAGTCATTAAAGATTGTACCCGACTCTCTTTGAGCCGGATAAAATCCAGAGCAGTACGTACACCTATATACTGTAGTTTCTTGAAATGCTGCCGTCCGATCCCCCACACATCCTGTACCGGAAGCAAGGCAAGTGCCTTTTCACGGTTTACCTCTGTGATGACACAGACACCGGGAAAAGGATAGTGTTTGACAAACCATGTCGCTACTTTGGTTAACGTATAGGTAGAAGCACAGCCACAGGATACCGGAATATCAGTAGCCTGAGTGATACGGCGGCATAATTCCTGCGCCATCACCTGGGCTTCCTTGGGATCTTCCACAGGAAGGGTGCCGAAAAACTCATCAATGGAAGTTTTTTGTATATGTAGCACCAGTCCACTCTCACGCACAATTGACATGATCCGGTTGGAGATATCGTTATAGAGGATAAAATTGGTTGGGAAGACCATCACTTCATTCTTCTCCAGAAGCTCCTTCACCTTATACACGGGCGCACCACGTTTCAGTCCGAGTAGTTTTGCTTCTTTGGAAAGCGCCAGAATAATGCCCCCTCCGTTCTCATTATTGGTGACAACGACCACAGGTTTGTTCCACAGATAGGGTCGAAAGATGCGCTCACAGGAAACATAATAGTTATTGCAATCGACATGAATAATCATTTTTGCTTCTTAATGATATAGGTTACTACTCCCCAAACACGAAAATCATTTTCTGTAGTTACCCTGACAGAGGGATATTTTTTGTTCGCCGGCACCAGCCAGGCGACTTCTCCCTCCAGCCGAAGGTGCTTGAGTGTAAACTCTCCATCGAGACAACAGACCACCAGACTTTCTTCAGTAGGTTGTTTTGCCTTATCAATGATGAGCAAATCGCCGGGATCCACGCCGGCATCGATCATAGAATCACCAATGGCACGAGCATAAAAAGTTGAGGCTGGATGCTGGATCAATTCCTTGTTAAGATCGATAGAGGTATCCATATAAGTGGCATCAACCTGAGCAGGAAAGCCGGCAATAAGCCGCTGCTCAGAGAGCGGGATTTCCATTGGTGTGGTAGTGTCGGTCTGAAACAGCTCCACTCCGTCCATCCGTGGCAGCAAAGACTTCCGTATACACGCATTGAGAAAATAGCTGCGATCCTGCTGCCGATCCATCAACGATTCAAGGTCCAGATCTACTTTAAATGTAATCATCCTCCCTTTACATTTCTTCCTGCCACTTCCCTCTCGTCTGCCACCTCTTTTTTTATCATTTTCTCCCATCTGTATCTGCTTATATATGGTAAACTCAACGCAAATATATGACAACTTTTTGAAATCGTAATACAAAATCATAGATATTCTTTTTCGCATGAAGGAAGAGAAAAAAACAAGGTTTGAAGAAGGTTTTACAAGTCCTTTTTTCAAACACAAAAAATCAGCCAGAAGATGCTGTAGAGCCAATTTACTACAAATCAAGCAGTTCTAAAAGTAATCTATTTTTAATGTATTAAATTGGTATAAAAGTGAAGCGAAAACAGTACAATTCAGAATAACATATATATACCTTTGACGCCGGAAAAATTGTTGCTATAGCAGGTACATTTCCAAACGTTTTTAATAATGGTACTAACAATTTAATTTGTAGAAAAGATGAAATTGAAATCGTTGTTTGTAGTTATGGTTATGGTCGCAGCAGTAGGAGTCTCTAATGCTCAGGATACAAAAACCATCAAGAAAGACGTTAAAGCAGTTACGACAGCAGCTACTGGTACGAAAGAGGCAGTAAAAGCCAAAGCTGTAAAAACAGGAACAGCTGTGATAGGTAAAAAAGACAGTGTTGCTTCTAAAAAAGCAACAACTATGACTGCAACCAAGAAAACAGGAGAAGTAAAAGTAGCAGGGAAAAAAGATGCAGCTGTGAAAGCTGTTGACAAAACAACTACGAATGCAGCCGTTAAAGTAAACAAAGCAGCTGACAAAGTTAAATAAGCAACTCACTTTGGCTTTTAACAAGGCAAAACTGATTCAAGAGAGCTGGACTTAATGGTCCGGCTCTCTTCTTTTAAAAGATTGCGAAGCAACGAGCCTGCACGCCGCAGGTGGGCAAAAGAAAAGACCTCCGCATTCACTTTTGAGCCGGAAAAGTAGCGAGAGGCAGATTTGCGACCGTGGCAACCCCTGTCTGAGCGAAGCGAGTTTGGGGTTGCCACAGCAAAGCAGCCGACAGCTACCCGGCGAGAAATGAAGCGGAGAGTTCTTTCTTTACTTCGTTTCTTTCTTGCGGAAAGAAAGAAATGAAGAAGCAACAAAAAGAATAAACATCACCCTCACATTCAAAAAAAACATACCTTTGCGAAAAGAACAAAGAGAACAAGTACCAACAATGAAGCAAGCCATACTAAAAGACAAAACATGCATCGGCCATGGTCTGATGCTGTTTGCCAATATAATCTGGGGGCTCAACTCTCCGGTCGCCAAGGAAATTCTCAACTACGGTGATGGGATGATTACCCCTGTTGCCCTGACCCTCTTCCGGATGCTCGGTGCCACGATACTCTTCTGGATCACATCGTTCTTCCTCCGTAAAGAATCTGTACGGCACGAAGATATGCTTCGTCTCTTCTTTGCTGCCATGCTCGCCATTGTCTTCAACCAGGGCTCATTCATGTTTGGTCTGGCGTTGACCTCTCCAATTGACGCCTCGGTCATAGCCACCACATTGCCCATCACGACAATGATTATAGCCGCTATTACGATCAAAGAGCCTATCACGGGGAAGAAGCTCGGTGGTGTCTTTCTCGGTGCGACCGGTGCACTAATCCTTATCCTGAGCAGCTACCAGGGAAGCAAAGGATCAAGCACTCCGTATGCTGTGTGGGGAGCCATATTCTGCCTCATCGCACAGCTTAGTTTCGCCCTCTACCTCACCCTCTTCAAAGACCTCATCCAGCGATATTCTCCGGTGACTCTACTAAAATGGATGTTCATGTATGCAACTATCTGTTTCATCCCCTTCTCTTATGAAGATGTCGTAGATATAGAATTTCATCAGATACCCTCTTCTATCCTTTGGGCGATCATCTATGTCGTGGGAGGCGCCACCTTTCTCTGTTATCTCTTTATCCCCATCGGACAAAAAACACTGCGACCAACTGTCATCAGTATGTACAACTATGTACAACCGATCGTGGCTTCCATTTTTGCAATCATGATCGGACTGGATACCTTCGGACCCGTTAAAGGGATCGCAGTTGTTCTGGTCTTCTCCGGCGTTTATTTCGTGACACGCAGCAAATCCAAAGCACAGCTTGACGCCGAACAGGCAAAGAAAGAGGCCTGGAAGATTTTGCAGGAGAGAGAAGAAGGACGTTAAGAATAAATTCATATCTTTGTGTCTATTATTAACAGATCATATTATTCTTTTATATCCTGACACATGCACCCAATCATTCTTGACTTGATCGTTTTCACCTTACTCATCGCCGTCGAACTACTTTATTTCCGAGTAGCCAATCACTATAATATTATTGACAAGCCCAACCAGCGGAGCTCGCATACACGAATCACTCTTCGGGGTGGCGGTGTGATCTTTTACTTTGGAGCGCTGGCTTACTTTATCACATACGGCGGAGCATATCCCTGGTTTATACTGGGACTTACATTGATCACACTAATTAGTTTTGCCGATGATGTACGCTCTATATCGCAGGGGATACGCCTTCTTTTCCACTTTTCAGCAATGGCTCTGATGTTTTTCGAACTGGGACTTTTCAGTATGCCTCTTTGGGTAATGGTGTTGGCTCTGATCCTCAGCACAGGTATCATCAACGCCTATAATTTCATGGACGGCATCAACGGAATCACCGGTGGTTATTCATTGGTGGTACTGATTGCTCTGGGATATATCAATTGTTGTGAAGTCGGATTTACTGATCCCGCACTGATACGCATGCTGATTGCCGCCGTACTCGTGTTCAACATCTTCAACTTCCGCAAAAAAGCGAAATGCTTTGCCGGAGATGTCGGATCAGTAGGCATCGCCTTTTCCGTGCTCTTTCTGATCGGCCAACTGCTGATAGCTTCCGGCGACCTGAGTTATATCATCCTGTTGGTGGTCTATGGTGTGGACAGTGTGCTGACAATCATTCACAGGGTGCTGTTGCGTGAAAATATCGGATTGCCACACCGCAAGCATCTCTATCAGATCATGGCAAACGAGCTGAAAATACCTCATGTATTCGTTTCACTCGCTTACATGCTGGTACAGGGAGTCGTATTGATGGGGTTCTTCATGATTCAACCGGAGTTTCATTACTATTATCTGGCAGCATCTATCCTGTTGCTCAGTTATCTGTATATCAAGTTCATGCGCAGGTATTTTCATCTCCATGTTTACTAAATTCACTTAATATTCACGCTTATGAATGCTCTGAGAAACATTTTTACCTTACTCCTGGTGCTGATTTGCATGGGAACTGTCGCTGCTGAAAAGGTAGTTTACAAAATCAACGTAAAAAAGGAAATCGGAGCGCTTACCTGGCTCTATGTACACGAAGGCTTCAGGGAGGCATCGGAGCTGAATGCCACGGCGATACTGATTCATATGAATACGTATGGTGGAGAGGTGCTCTATGCCGACTCTATTCGTACAAAAATTCTCAACAGCAAGATACCGGTATATGTGTTTATTGACAACAATGCGGCTTCGGCTGGTGCGTTGATCTCCATCGCCTGCGATAAGATCTACATGCGTCCCGGGGCTAATATTGGTGCTGCAACGGTGGTAAACGGAGTAGATGGCAAAGCAATGCCGGACAAATATCAATCGTACATGAGGGCCACCATACGAGCTACAGCGGAAGCGCAAGGTAAAGATACCACTGTGACTGTCGCAGGTGATACAACAATCCGATGGAAGAGAGATCCTCTGATTGCCGAGGCAATGGTCGATCAGCGGGTAGTAGTGCCGGGCATCTCCGACTCAGGAAAAGTACTTACCTTCACGGCTCTGGAAGCTCAGAAACATGGCTACTGCGAAGGCCTCGCAGATAATGTGGAAGAGGCATTGAAAAGTGCATTGGAGAGTGATAACTATGTGTTGAAAGAGTACAGACCGTCTGTCATCGATGATCTCAAAGGTTTTTTCATGAGTTCGGTGATCCAGTCGATCCTGATCATGCTGATCCTTGCCGGTATCTATTACGAATTACAGGCACCGGGACTCGGTTTCCCTTCGGCCGTGGCATTGTTTGCGGCGATGCTGTACTTTGCTCCACTTTATCTCGACGGATTGGCTGCCTATTGGGAAATCATCCTCTTTGTGATCGGATTGATACTCCTGGCGATAGAGATCTTTGTGATTCCAGGCTTTGGCATTGCGGGAGTTTCGGGTATTGCCTGCGTCACGGCCGGATTGATTCTTAGTCTGTTGGACAACGACTTGTTTAACTTTGACAAGGTAAACACAGCTGATCTCAACCGTTCGGTACTTACTGTGGTCGTCGGACTCTTTGCCGGATTTATCCTGATGATTTACCTGACTCACAAGATTGGCCATGGTGTCTTTCGGTTTCTTGCACTGGATAAGACCCAGGAAATCTCTGAAGGATACCTGTCGGTAGGGCAAAAAGAATTTTCACTGATTGGCAAGGAAGGAATAGCTAAAACGATGCTTCGTCCCTCCGGCAAAGTGACTATTGACAATGTTTCCTACGATGCGATTTCAATCGTTGGATATATCGATAAAGATACCCCTGTCAGGGTGATCCGCTATGAGTCCGGACAGATTTACGTACAAAAAACAGAATAATTCAGACTCATTAAGCTCTTTGGCATTTATTTTGAAAGTTTAGCATAGAAAAGGATGCTCTTTTCTATGCACCTCTGAATGAATTAACTACATTTGACTGCAATTAATCAAAATGCGAAATATCTGCTTAATGACTAAATAAGACTTTAGATAAAATCATAAATACGATATCGGAATATGGATAACAAAATTCAGAAGCTTACTGAAAAAATCTACAACGAAGGAGTAGAAAAAGGAAAAGAGGAAGCTCAACGCATAATAAACCAAGCGAAGGAAACAGAAAAGAAGATGCTTGCCGAAGCAAACAAGCAGTCTGATCAGATCCTTTCTGACGCAAAGAAAAACGCACAGGAGCTAAAGAATAATACTGAAGCTGAGCTGAAGCTTTTCGCCCGCCAGAGTGTGGACGCACTCAAAAGCGAAATCACCAATATCATCACAGGCGGAATTGTCTCTTCCTCAGTAAAAGCCGCTTTCGCAGATAAGGAGTTCATACAAAAACTGATTCTTCAGTTGATGGAGGGATTTGCAGGCAGGGAAGAATTTACGATTCAGGTAAAGGATGCTGAAGCTCTCCGTAAGTATGCAGAAGCAAATGCCAAAGGGCTTCTTGATAAAGGAATAAAAATCGAGCAAATCAATGGCATAAAGACATCGTTCGTATTAACTCCTGCCGATGGTTCTTACAAGGTAAGTTTCGGAGAAGAAGAATTCGTGAACTATTTTAAAGAGTTCCTTCGTCCGCAATTAGTTGAAATGCTCTTTTAACCAGGAACTATGGGCACATATTATTGCCTGATTGCCGGTTTGCCGGAGATTAGTCTGGAAGATAAAAAGGTCAGTTACACAGTCAGTAATTTCAAGCTGGAATTGGACGAGGCGTTATCAAAGGAAGATAGAGATCTGATAGATCTTTTTTTCCTGTATTATGATAATACCAACTTGTTGCGTCTGCTAAGAAATCCGGAAGCTTTGCTGGATACAAGAGGCAAATATACTGCTGATGAACTAGCCGAACTGATTGCACTGGTTAAGGAGACAGAGACTCCTGTGGATAAACGCTTTCCCTCCTATTTCTTCACTTTCGTTGCCGCTATTCTCGAAGAGAGATCTCTGAATGAAATGTTGTCATTGGAAGATCAGCTGGCATCACTCTATTACGAATATGCGGCAAAAGCATCAAATACTTTTATTGCAGAATGGTTTGAGATGAACTTGAATGTGAATAACATTCTTTCTGCCATTGCTTGCCGCAAACTGAACCGTGACGCTCAATCAGCAATTCTTGGAAACTCTGAAGTATCAGAGACCATACGGCAATCAGCACAACGAGATCTGGGATTAACAGGTCAGTTAGATTATCTGGAAGCTATACTCCGTATAACAGACGAAAAGGATTTATACAACAAGGAGCAGAAACTGGATCTATTGCGATGGCGATGGTTGGAAGAGCACACTTTCTTCCATTACTTCACCATTGAGCGGATATTTGCCTATCTCGTCCAACTGGATATGATTGAACGATGGATCAGTCTGAATCCGGAAGAGGGAGAAAGAATCTTCCGGTCTATCATCGACAAACTTAAGAAGGAAGTAAAGCTTCCTGAGAACTTTTAAAAACATAATTATACAATATAAATGGCAACGAAAGGAACTGTTAAAGGAATTATAGCTAATCTGGTCATTGTCGGAGTTACTGATCCTGTCTCCCAAAATGAGATCTGTTATATTTCTGATGGTGATACCCGGTTAATGGCCGAGGTAATAAAGATCATCGGGAAAGATGTCTATGTACAGGTATTTGAAAGTACCCGTGGACTGAAAGTAGGTGCCGATGTGGAGTTTGCAGAACACATGCTCGAAGTGGCACTTGGACCCGGACTCTTATCACGTAACCTGGACGGACTACAAAACGACCTGGACAAGATGGAAGGTGTCTTTCTGAAAAGAGGAGAATATACCTTTCCGCTGGATAAGGAGAAACTTTGGGATTTTAAGCCTATCGCCCAAGCAGGTGATATCATGACAGCAGGCGACTGGCTGGGTGAGGTGGACGAAAACTTCCAACCTCATAAGATCATGATCCCCTTTAAGATGACCGGAAAATATACCATCAAAAGTATCATTGGTGCCGGAAAATATACGATCAATGAAACAATTGCTGTAGTTACAGATGAAGAAAACAATGATATACCTTTAACTATGGTGCAATACTGGCCGGTAAAAAAGGCTGTGATGGCTTACAAAGATAAACCCAGACCTTTCAAACTGCTAGAAACTGGTGTGCGCGTCATTGATACAGCCAACCCGATTGTTGAAGGAGGTACCGGATTTATTCCGGGAGCTTTCGGTACTGGTAAGACAGTGCTGCAACATGCTATTTCAAAACAGGCGGAAGCTGATATTGTAATTATGGCTGCTTGTGGTGAGCGTGCCAATGAGGTAGTAGAGATCTTTACTGAGTTTCCACATCTGGTGGATTCACATACGGGCCGCAAACTGATGGAACGTACCATTATTATTGCCAATACCTCCAATATGCCGGTTGCGGCTCGCGAGGCTTCTGTCTATACAGCCATGACTATTGCTGAGTATTACCGTTCGATGGGTCTGAAGGTGCTGCTGATGGCAGACTCGACTTCCCGCTGGGCGCAAGCCTTGCGCGAACAGTCCAACCGTCTGGAAGAGCTTCCGGGACCGGATGCCTTCCCGATGGACTTGTCCGCCATCATCTCCAACTTCTATGGACGTGCCGGTTATGTCATTCTGAATAATAACAACACAGGATCTATAACCTTTATAGGTACCGTATCACCTGCAGGTGGCAACCTGAAGGAGCCGGTAACAGAAAACACCAAAAAGGTAGCTCGTTGCTTCTATGCACTCGAACAGGAACGTGCGGACAAGAAACGTTATCCTGCAGTCAATCCGATCGACTCCTATTCAAAGTATCTCGAGTATCCTGAATTTGTGGAATACATCTCCAAACGAATTTCAGCGGACTGGATTGACAATGTGGATGAATTAAAGACACGTATGCAACGGGGAAAAGAGATCTCCGAACAGATCAATATTCTGGGTGACGATGGTGTGCCACTGGATTACCATATCACCTTCTGGAAGTCCGAACTGATTGACTTTGTAATGCTACAGCAGGATGCTTTTGATGATATTGATTCGGTAACCCCTGTTGATCGTCAGAAAGATATACTGGATCGCGTCATTGCGCTCTGCCGCACAGAATTTAAATTTGCAAACTTCAATGAAGTGATGGACTACTTCAAGAAGATGATCAACATCATGAAACAGATGAATTATTCGGTATATCAGTCTGAAGAATATCACAGCTACGACAAACAGTTAGATATGCTTGTGAAAGAAAGAAAGATCGCATAACACCTATTAATTGCAGTACAATGGCAACAAAAGCATTTCAAAAGATATATACACAGATTACCAAAATAACCAAGGCGACCTGTTCGCTGAAAGCCAAAGGGGTCGGTTATGATGAACTGGCTACGGTAAACGGCAAACTGGCTCAAGTGGTAAAGATCATCGGAGAGGATATTACCCTTCAGGTCTTTAGTGGCACAGAAGGTATTCCTACCAATGCAGAAGTGGTTTTTCTCGGCAAAGCTCCTACACTGAAAGTAAGTGGGCAGCTGGCGGGACGTTTCTTCAACGCATTCGGCGAACCAATTGATGGGGGTCCTGTGCCTGAAGGAAAAGAGGTAGAGATCGGTGGACCGTCGGTCAACCCGGTACGAAGGGAACAACCTTCCGAACTGATTGCAACCGGTATCGCAGGTATTGACCTGAACAACACACTGGTATCCGGACAGAAGATTCCTTTCTTCGCTGACCCGGATCAACCCTATAATGTGGTGATGGCAAACGTAGCTTTACGGGCAAAGACAGACAAGATTATTCTTGGAGGTATGGGTCTGGCAAACGATGATTATCTCTATTTCAAAAATGTATTCAGCAACGCGGGAGCACTTGACCGTATTGTCAGTTTTGTCAATACAGCCGAGAATCCTCCGGTGGAACGATTGCTGATTCCCGATATGGCACTGACTGCCGCAGAGTATTTTGCAGTCGAGAAGAATGAGAAAGTGCTGGTCTTGCTGACGGATATGTCGTCATATGCCGACGCTCTTTCCATCGTGTCCAACCGTATGGATCAGATTCCATCAAAAGACTCTATGCCAGGTTCCTTGTATTCTGACCTTGCCAAGATCTATGAAAAGGCTGTACAGTTTCCGACAGGTGGTTCAATCACCATCATTGCCGTGACTACCCTTTCGGGTGGCGATATCACCCATGCGGTACCCGACAATACGGGTTACATTACCGAAGGACAGCTCTATCTGCGCCGCGACAGCGATGTAGGTAAAGTGGTCATCGACCCGTTCCGTTCACTTTCCCGTCTGAAACAGCTGGTAATTGGCAAGAAGACACGTGAAGACCATCCTCAAGTGATGAATGCAGCCGTACGACTCTATGCAGATGCTGCCAATGCGAAGACCAAACAGGAAAATGGATTCGACCTGACCCACTACGACGAACGTACACTAGCTTTTGCAAAAGACTATTCACGGCAGATACTCGCTATTGATGTAAACATCGATACGACAGAAATGCTTGATAAAACCTGGGACCTACTCTCCACTCACTTCCGTCCGGAAGAGGTGAATATCAAAAATTCATTGGTTGAGAAGTACTGGAAAGAATAATTTGCACTTACTATGATCAAATTCCAATATAACAAAACATCGCTTCAGAATCTGGAGAAACAGCTGAAGGTCCGTGTGCGAGCTCTTCCCACTATCAAAAACAAGGAGAGTGCTCTGCGTATGGAAGTCAAACATTCAAAAGAAGAAGTTCGGAAACTGGAAGTGTATCTGGAAGAACAAATCAAAGATTACGACACTATGGCAGCCCTGTGGAACGAGTTTGACCCAACGCTGATCTCTGTCAAAGATGTGGATCTGGATGTAAAGAAGATAGCAGGCGTACGGGTTCCTATACTGAAGGATATTACTTTTGATATTCATCCATTCAGTCTTTTCAATTCTCCGAAATGGTACACAGACGGCATCTTTCTGCTTCAGGAACTTGCTGAAACCGGTATCACTCGGGAGTTCAGCATCATGAAGATGGAACTATTGGAACATGCCCGAAAGAAAACGACACAGAAGGTCAATTTGTTTGAAAAGGTCCAAATACCCGGTTACCAGGATGCAATCTTGAAGATTAAACGTTTTATGGAAGATGAAGAGAACCTCTCCAAGTCTTCTCAAAAGATCATGCGATCTCATCTGGAACAACAACAAACTGAGGAGGAAGAAGTATGATTGAGAAAATGAAGAAATACACATTCCTGGTCTATCACAAGGAATATACAACTTTTCTGGAGGAGATCCGCGAACTGGGCGTTGTTCATGTCATTGAGAAAGATAAAGGGTCTGTGGCTGAAGGGAGTGAACTGGCCAAACGAATGGATGTAGCCAAACGGATGGAAACCGCAGTGAAATTTCTCTCCACGCGACAGAAGATAAATGACAAAAAACAGAAAACTTCAAAAAAGGAGACGGAGACTGAAAAAGAGTTACGACTGGCTAATACTTGCGACTGTCCGGATGGAATGAAAAGGCTTGTTCATTTTGAGAGTCTGAGACAATCGCTGGAAAAGAAATCAGCAGCACTGCAACTTCTGAACAAAGAAGTAGATAAAATGGAAGTCTGGGGCGACTATGATATAAAATCACTGCGCAAACTAAAGGAAGCAGGATATCACCTTACATTTTATTCATGCAGCAAACGCAATTACCGGGAGGAATGGAGCATTGACTATAACGCCATTACCATCAATGAAAAAGATTCTCTGGTCTATTTTGTAACAGTAACCAAAGAGGTGCTACACGATGAGATCGCCGCGGATAGACTTCGACTGCCCGAACACTCCTACTCCGACCTTGTAAAAGAAACACGTGGACTGTCACATGAAATCGAGCGAATTCAAAACTCTATTGATCATGCGGCTTATAATGACATTGACTCCCTGAAGCATGCCGTGACAGAGTTACACAATTCCATCACATTCGAAACAGTAAAACTACACTCTGAGGCCAAAGCTGAAGACAAACTGCTACTGCTTGAAGGATGGGTACCAGTAGCAAAAGAAACAGGACTCATCCGGCTGCTGGATGAAAAAGGAATCTATTATCAAAGCCAGATCCCGACAGAGGAGGACAAAGTGCCTATTTTGTTACGTAATAACAAGTTTACACAGCTCTTTGAAATAATTGGTAATTTGTATGCCTTACCAAGTTATCATGCGATTGATATGACTCCTTTTTTTGCACCTTTCTATATGATGTTTTTTGGTATCTGTTTGGGAGACCTTGGATACGGCATTCTGATGACACTTGGTTCGCTGATCATGTTACCACGTTCAAAAGAATCAATGAAACCGGTCTTACGCCTGATCATGTGGTTGGGCATTGGCACTATGATTTTTGGCGCTTTATCAGGCACCTTCTTTGGCATTCCTCTTGCGGAGCAATCATGGCCACTACTTGAGAACGTAAAAAGATACATGCTCAATTCCAAACAACTATTCAACTTTGCACTGATACTGGGAGCGATACAAATCTCATTTGCCATGGTCATCAAAGGGGTAGTGCAAGTGCTGTACAAAGGTTTCAAATATTCACTGGACACTTGGGGATGGCTGCTATGTATCTGGGGAAACGGAGCTATATACGGACTTTCCATGTTGGGTAAAATCTCACCCGAGATTGCTTCGCCCGCTTATATCGGAATCAATTGCATTGCTTTCTTCCTGATGCTGTTCTTCAACAATCCGAAAGCCAACATACTGATCAACTTCGGAGGAGGACTTTGGGGATTATACAATAAAGTGACCGGGTTGATGGGCGACCTCCTCTCCTATATCCGCTTGTTCGCATTAGGTATATCCGGAAGTGTCATGGGACTAGTATTCAACAAACTGGCAGTAAACATGTCTGGCGACATACCGGTACTGAGTACTATCATCATGATTCTGATACTCTTATTGGGACACTCGATGAACATCTTTATGTCGGGACTGGGAGCTTTTGTGCATCCGATGCGTCTTACTTTTGTCGAGTTTTATAACAACTCAGGTTTTGAAGGAGGCGGAAAAGAGTACAAACCATTTAAGAAAGAACGAACGGACACGAATGAACAAAAAACTAATTAATAACAAATAAACAATTTAGTATGGAACCAATCTTATTAGCTTACATCGGCATTGGAATAATGCTCGGACTCTCAAACGTAGGAAGTGCATTTGGAGTAACAATAGCAGGTAATGCTGCCATCGGATCAACAAAAAAGAATCCGGATGCATTTGGTAACTATATGGTACTCTCAGCATTACCAGGCACACAAGGATTATATGGTTTTCTCGGATTTTTCCTTATGACACCTTTTCTGGTTGATGGAATAACCTTCTTTCAGGCAAGTGCGGTGTTCGGAGCATCACTGGCAGTCGGACTGATCTGCCTGTTTTCAGCCATCCGCCAGGGACAGATCTGTGCCAATGGTATTGCCGGCATTGGTGCTGGTTATGACTTGTTTGGAAAAACATTGATTTTGGCTGTATTCCCTGAGCTATATGCTATTGTATCTGTAGCAGCTTTATTCCTCATTACTCAATCTATCTGATCACACTAACTCTGCGTTAAGATACGATCACACACATACAAAGGCGGGACTTTCTTGAAAAGTTCCGCCTTTGCTTTTCATTTCCCCTCATTCTCCGTATATTTGCAGTCCGAAACAAACAGATAAAAACCGAACAAAAATGGTAACAATAGGGACTCCGTTTTCACCTACCGCTAAGAAAGTTGTGCTTTGCGGTTCAGGAGAGTTAGGCAAGGAATTTACAATCGAGCTTCAGCGCTATGGCGTGGAAGTAATCGCATTGGATAAGTATCCGAATGCGCCCGCCATGCAAGTGGCAGACCGTTCCTATGTGCTCCCGATGCTGGATGGCAAACAACTGCGTGAAATCATCGAAAAGGAAAAACCCGATTATATTGTACCGGAGATAGAGGCAATTGCAACGGCAACGCTTGTTGAACTGGAAAAAGAGGGGTATCATGTCATCCCGACTGCCAAAGCGGTATCGCTCACGATGAATCGTGAAGGGATTCGCAGACTGGCCGCCGAAGAGTTGGGCATCCAAACATCCAACTATCGTTTTGCAGCTACCGAAGAAGAATTTAAGGCCGCAATCCAGGAAATAGGTATCCCCTGTGTAGTGAAACCTATCATGAGTTCGTCGGGACACGGACAATCCACGATCCGCAAACCGGAGCAGATCGCTCAGGCGTGGCAGGAAGCGCAGCATGGCGGTCGTGCCGGCGGAGGAAAAGTAATCGTTGAAGGATTCGTTGATTTTGATTATGAGATCACCTTGCTAACCGTGCGTCACAGTCTGGGCACCTCCTTTCTTGAACCAGTCGGACATATCCAGATTGATGGCGACTACCGCGAGTCATGGCAACCACAGGCAATGGCGCCGGCAGCGTTGCAAAAAGCGCAGGAGATTGCTCAGAAAGTAACCGATGCACTGGGAGGCCGGGGTATCTTTGGCGTCGAACTCTTTATCAAAGGTGATGAGGTGATTTTCAGTGAAGTATCTCCCCGTCCGCACGATACCGGTATGGTAACGATGATCTCGCAAGACCTTTCTCAGTTTGCACTGCATGCCCGTGCGGTACTTGGATTACCGATCCCGAACATTGCATTCCATGGTCCTTCCGCGTCGCGTGCCATAGTAGTAGAAGGCAACAGCACCAAGGTAGCGTTTGGCAATGTAGATGAAGCCCTACTGGAACCCAATACTCAGATCCGGCTCTTCGGTAAGCCCGAAGTATCCGGTCACCGTCGTATGGCAGTGGTGCTTGCCCGCGCCGAGTCAACCGACGCAGCCCGCGCAAAAACATTACGAGCAACCAACAAACTAACGATCTCACTGTAACCAAATAATAATCAACACGCTGTAAGAGGGCACCTTTTAAAAGGATGCCCTCTTTTCTTTTGTCTTGCTACTACATGTCTCTTATTATTTTCAAAATAATAACTATTGAAACAATACTATCATATAAAATTTAAATAGTATCTTTAGCCTCAAAATAGAAATACACAATAAATTCCAAAGAATATTAATTATGAAGAGAAATATGTTGTTTATTAGTTGCTTGTGGGCAGCATCAGTTTATAGTCAGTCCAATGACAATACTCTATCCGGAACATACAGATATGAATATCCCGACAATACTCCGACATTGAATGAAAATCACTATATAGTTCTTGAGCAATCACGGCAGGGAGGCTTAACAGGTATGTATTATGGTACAACCGATGAATTTGATGAAGCAAGAGAAGGATATTATCCAGGATTCTTTGTTGCCAGAATGGACAGTTTACGTATAGATAAAGATACGATCACCTTCGTCATTAAAGTTTCAAGCAGTGATTTTTTTAAACGTCCGGTTTCCTTACAGATTAAGACTCCGATGGAGGCTCACAAAAAGAAACTTCAAGTTTGGGATGAAAGAAAACTAACCGCCACTTCAAAAAGATATAAGGGATTGATCAGTAAGAAGGAACTATTTTTCAAAGGTGAAAGCAGCCATTTGGATAAAAAATTCATACAAGAGGCCCCTGGCAAAAGATAAGTCAAACAAGAAAACATTTAAACCACACGAATATGAAGAAGCTATTGTTTATGTCCCTGGCCCTAATGGCTATGACTTCCTGCACACAGCAGAAGAGTAATGAGAAAGCAGCATTAGAGGGTGATTCCACAGTTGTTGCAGATACCATGGTTACGATAAAAATGGAAGAGCTAACCAATTTAGAACTTATCAAAAGTTTACCAACGGCAGATCGGGACAAAAAGATTCTTGAGATCTGTAATCTGTCGACAATAACCAATGATGTGGAGTACATTGTGCTGGGTAGCAAAAATGACAAGGGAGAAGAAGAATATATCAGACAGGCTCTGCAAGTCATTGTTGGCAAAGAATATATCTTCGTCAACACAACGGATCGGGTATTGCAATACCAACGGGATGGAAAGTTTATCCGCAAAATAGGAAAAAGCGGACAAGGCCCCAAAGAATATTCGTTTGTTGAAAATATAGATATAGATGAAACAGTCGGAAGAATCTATATAAAGTCGGGAGTTAAACTCGTTGTTTACTCCTTTGACGGAGAACATGTCAAGGATATATCGTTTCATAATGTGCCTTTATTTGCGATGCTGAACGATACCTTGTTTGCTGCAAGTTATGATAATAAATATGGAGATGCTCCCAACCGATTGATATTGCAAAATGAGAAGAAAGATACGATAAAAGCTTTCCCTAATTATGTCAAGTTCAAAAGTCTGAATCCGGGCGCTCCACCTTCATTATTTCCAAACACGAATCAAAACTTTTACCGATACAATGGAGATGTCTATTATCGCGAAACCTATAATGACACCATCTTTCGGATTTCTCCCAATTACGAACTTATCCCCACCTATTTTCTGGATTGGGGTAAGTCTGCAATGACCACGGAAAAACGGCCGGAGTATCTAAAGGATAAAAATCGGATAGGGGAAGAATGTGTAAATCTTTTCCGGACAAAAATACTGGAAACAGAACACTACCTTTTCATGCCTTACTTTTCTTATAATACCGAATTTGGTAGCCCTATCAACATGACCGGATTCAATGTGTATAATAAACAGAAGAAGACACTACATTTCATTTGCCCTCGCTACGATATGGATCACAGAGATTTTCCTAAATTATTGAAAGGAACTGGATTCATGATAATGGGTTACCAAAATAACATTGACGGTGGGCTTCCCTTTTTTCCTGATGCTGTTTCTACCGATGGGTATCTATTCAACTACATGCTCGCAGCCGATTTCAAAGATGTAATAGACGCGATGGGCTATTACGAGGAAGATGTCATTGCCGAGAAGCAGCAAAAGCTGAAAGAGTTTGTCAAATCGCTAAACGAGTATTCAGACAATCTGGTTATCACGATGGTAAAACCGAAGTAAACATATCAATGTTCCACATTCAAGTGTGGAGCATTGATAAATAGAAACAACATTTTAAAACACACGAATATGAAGAAGCTATTAATTATGTCCCTGGCCCTAATGGCTATGACTTCCTGCACGCAGCAGAAGAGTAATGAGAAAGCAGCATTAGCGAGTGATTCCGAAGTTGTTGCAGATACCATGGTTACGATAAAAATGGAAGAGCTAACCGATTTAGAACTTATCAAAAGTTTACCGACAGCTGATCGGGACAAAAAGATTCTTGAGTTCTGTAATCTGTCGACAATAACCAATGATGTGGAGTACATTGTGCTGGGTAGCAAGAATGACAAAGGAGAAGAAGAATATATAAGATACGTTCTGCAAGTCATTGTTGGCAAAGAATACATCTTCGTCAACACAACGGATCGCGTTTTACAATACCAACGGGATGGAAAGTTCATCCGCAAAATAGGAAAAAGCGGACAAGGTCCCAAAGAATATTCGTTTGTTGAAAATATAGATATTGATGAAACAGCCGGAAGAATCTATATAAAGTCGGGAGTTAAACTCGTTGTTTACTCCTTTGACGGAGAACATGTCAAGGATATATCGTTTCACGAGGTGCCTTTATTTGCGATGCTGAACGATACCTTGTTTGCTGCAAATTATGACAATTACTACGGAGATGCTCCCTACCGTTTGATCTTGCAAAACGAGAAGAAAGATACGATAAAAGCTTTCCCTAATTTTGTCAAGTTCAAAAGTCTGAATCCGGGCCATTTAACAACCGTATTTCCAAACACGAATCAAAGTTTTTACCGATACAATGGAGATGTCTATTATCGCGAAACCTATAATGACACCGTCTTTCGGATTTCACCCAATAACGAGCTTATACCCACCTATTTCCTTGATTGGGGGAAGTCTGCAATGACTACGGAGAAACGACCGGAGTATTTAGTGGATCCAGATCGGATAGGGGAAGAATGTTTAAATCTTAACCGAACAAAAATATTGGAAACGGAGCACTACCTTTTCATGCCTTACTTTTCTTATAATACCGGACTAGGTGGCCGTAGCACCATGACCGGATTCCATGTGTATAATAAACAGAAGCAGACTCTACATGCCATTAGCCCTCGATACGATATGGAACACAGATATTTTCCTAAATTATTGAGGGGAACTGGATTCGTGATCATAGGTTATCAGAATAACATTGACGGTGGACTTCCCTTTTTCCCTGAAGGTGTTTCAACCGATGGATATATATTCAACTACATGCTCGCAGCCAATTTCAAAGATGTAATAGACGCGATGGGCTATTACGAGGAAGATGTCATTGCTGAGAAGCAGCAAAAGCTGAAAGAGCTCGTCAAGTCACTTGACGAGTATTCAGATAACATGGTCATCACGATGGTAAAACCGAAGTAAGTCAGAGCCTGCTCGTCATTCGTTTCGGAAGGTCGAAGCAGGCAATCCGTCCTTATTGACCAGATTGGCATTGGTGTATGGCTGCCAGGCATAACGAACCTGTTTGGGATCTTTGACCGAGGGGGAAGTCACTTTGACTTCCTCTCCAATGATTGTTGCCGTGGCAGGCACAAAGAGACCATCCGCTCCGGCAAGCTCGAAAGTACGAAGCTCTTTGCCATCCGCACTGCGCAGTCCGTCGGCATAGTCAAACGAAACAAATGCGGCTCCTTCACGGAAAGTTACACCTTTGTAAAGCGGTCCGGAGGGTAGAAGGTTATACCCATAGGTACCTTGCAGTGCCCAGGCGGCCAATCGTTCGCCAACCTGTTTCTTATCACGGGGATGCACATCTTCTTCGTTACCCAGATCAGAGCAAACAGCCATGCCACTCTTGGAAATTGTCTTCAACAAGCGACGCTGACTATCCCGGAACAATGGCCAGGAGTAGCGGGTAGCCAGTCCGGAGAGTTGTACATAGTAGAATGGGAACTCGTAGCCCCACTGTTTGCGCCAACTGTTTACCACAGTCGGAAAGAGTCGCTCATGCAGTTCGACATTATGCTCATTGGATTCTCCCTGATACCAGATCACGCCCGCTATCGGAAACGACTCCAAGGGCTGTATACCTGTCTCAAAAAGATAGCATGGTTCATACGGATGGCGTTGCAGTTTGTTATTGGAGAGCATACTGTTCTGACCGGCACGTTCACGCACCCACGACTGTACCCGGTCATTCTCACCCCATTTATATTCCAGATCGACAAACTCCGGATCAGCTTCCAGCGTATGACGATCGATCCATGCTTCAGCAGGCGATCCACCTATCGCATTGCATATCAATGCCACGGGTACCTTCAGACTATCAGCCAGTCTCTTTCCAAAATAATAAGCCACAGCGGAAAAGAGAGGAACCGTCTCCGCATTGCATTCCGTCCACTTCGTCGGGGTATAATATTTTTGTTGATTGATTCGTTGCAGCGCCACTGAATCCCAAGAGATTGCATCCGTGAAGATATCGGGTTGCATATTAAAAAGACGTATATTCGGATCTTCCGGCTGCTTCATAGTTTCCTTGAGAGTGGCCGATTGGTTGACACGAAGTGCCATATTGGATTGTCCCGAACAGAGCCACACCTCACCGGAAACAATGTTACGGAACAAGACTTTTTTATCCGGAGATGCAATAGATAGTGAATAAGGAGTGCCTGTCTTCAACGAATCCAGAGTTATCGTCCAGCGTCCGTCTTTACCGGTCACTGCCTCTCCTTTCTGACTGCCGAGCACCACAGAAATCTTTTGTCCGGCATTTGCGATCCCTTTCAACACCACCGGACGATTGCGTTGAAAGACCATATTATCACCATAAAGAATCGGCAATTGCAATCCGCCATAATTACCCGTCAACGCAGAATAGACAGAAGAAGCTATGATTGAAGCCCCCTCAGGAATAGGGTGAAGCGCATCAGGAAAGAGATCCGGACGGTTGTAAAGAGGAGTCTGTAAGTCAATCAACTCCACATCGTGCGTGGCGGCAAACTGATCTATACATTGCTGAATCTGTTCGTACCACTCACGGGTGCCGGACTTAAACCGCGCATGTCGGAAAGTGATCGGAGGCATACGGCACACGTAGATCTTGCACTTCGGACTCAGATTACGGATCGTCTGAATCAGATACAGATAATCTGCGACAAAGTTATCCTGGAAATACGGCCAGTTGCGCGGATCAGTATCATTGAGTCCGAGTTCGATGATCGCAATATCCGGCATATAACGCACGGCATCGCGAAACTCAATCTGATTGGCATACGGACGATGTCCCTTGCGCAACAAGGTCGCACCGGGCTTACCAAAGTTACGTACCTGATACTTGCCACCAAGAAGTTTACCCAACTGTACCGGATAACTCTCTTTGGAAGGATCCATCAGTCCGGTACCAAATGTCACACTATTGCCAATACAGGCCACTTTTATACTGTCAGCTGCCGATACTTTGACAATCAAAAGCAACAAAAAGCAACTGAAAAAAAAATGTTTGCGCATCACAGTCTGTCTCTTAATCTTTCTTATTCTGGTCGGGAGAATAAATCAATCCCTCGACCGCATCTTTACCGTCAGGAGTCACAAAGACACAGGTAAACATCCATTTCACCAGACGAACATCCGATGATGAGAATCCTTTGACCGGCAATTTCATAAACACTTTGTTCCATCCACGATTCAATACAACTTTAACCGGTGGACGAGCGGAAAAGTTTTCATTGCCTAAAGGAACTTCAGGGGTAATCTTTGTGTCACCGTTAGTCCATTTGGGCGGAAGTATCTCAGTATCATTGATCCAGATACGACTTCCTCTGGTATCCCATTTTCCCTGAGCAGGAGGAGCGTCAAACTCCGAACGGCCATAATTCTGAAACTCAATCCAGGCACCTACGGTCTGCTTCTTTGGTGAATAGACAAACGTCCATGCATACGAAGTGCTATTCGATTGAGGATTGGTGTAAAAAGCCGGAATTGTTGAGCCCCAGGTATGGCGCAGATAAATGCCCGCACCTGTAACTACCTTTGTACAACAGATGGTATCTCCTACTACATAAGCAGCCTGAAGTTTCTGTTCGGGACAGAAAATCTTCGATTCATCTCCTGTATTGGGAAAAGCATCGGTAATCCGCCAACGCACATTTGTCTGTTTGACATACGCGAAAGGTTCATGTTTAAAGACTTTCTTCTTATAATACAACATGCGTCTTTCAAAATCTTCAAAGTCTTTGAACTCTTTGGTGCCGGGAGCATCAATCATCGTCCCTTTACGGGTGATGTATTCTCCCCCTCCTATCCAGGTACGTTCCGCCAAAGCGAGCATCGAAGGATAAAAAGCGTTTTGTAAGATAATATCTTTTTCCGTGGGTAAAGCGCGATCGTTCCATACAGCAATGATAGCTCCCGCATAAGTCTCATTGCCTTGTTTCTGATCGGCAATACTGCTATTGTACAAACCAACAATATCAGCAAAAGAGTCGAAGTGATTCGCATAATGATACCGTGAATCAATGGCGGGCACCCCTTCCAGCTCTTTTCCACGGGAACTCCACAAATGCAGCATGTCTATTTCGCCGCTCTTGTATTTCCAACCGGGATTCCATGAGACCACTTTCTTTCCTTTATCGCGGAGATACTTCACCATCTCCGGCACAAAATCCTTGTTGGTAATATTCACCTCATCGGTGCCAATATGAATATATTCTGTACCCACAAATGCATCGCATACCTCATCCAGCAACTCTTTGAGTATCTTCATTCCTTCCGGTGTCTGCATCTCTGTGCCAAACGCACGTGTAAATGCGGCACTATGTCCCGGCATATCAATCTCCGGAATCACGTTGACATAATGTCTTTTGCAAAACTCCACCAGTTCGCGCACCTCTTTCAGGGTGTAATACTTACCCGGCAACCGTTCGTAGTTGGCAGCCGCATTCAGTTGTGGGTAACGTTTGCTCTCAAGCCTCCACCCTATATTCTCCGTAAGATGCCAGTGAAAGGTATTGATCTTAAAACGTGACAGCAGTTCTATTTCCTTTTTCAGTTCGTCGATGGAAAGATACCCCCGTCCGGTGTCGTGCATGAAGCCACGCAGACGAAAGGCAGGCCAGTCGATAATTTCACAAGCTTCCAGCTGGGTCTCTCCCCGCTTTGGATTACCCAGTTGCTTCAGTGTCTGCAATGCCCAGTAAGCCCCCTTGGGAGTAATTGCCTCCACGACAACACGGTATTTGTCAATGGCTATATGATAAGCCTCCTCTTTATTGACCTCCACCATACGGATGTATGGCACCAGGCGCACCTCAATGGTCTGCATCGCATCATAATGCAGCTCGCCTCCGGCCTCTTTAATCCAGTCGCCATATTCCTGTTGCAAACAATCGGCAATCAGATGCACCTCTCCAAAAACAAATCCCTTGGGACTGGCTTCAGTTGCCATATAATAGACCGGTTTAGGAAGAAGATCCTGAATGCCGGCATTCAAAAGTGTTGTCGGTATCAAACAAAACAGGATAGCTACAAGTTTCGTCTTCATGAATTGAATTATTTTATTAGATCAGTTAATCTTATTCGCTGGAATACCATGTGGGTCTGACTGCTTTCATACAAGATACCCACCGTCTCCTTATCGACCATCGAAAGACAGGAATAGCCCCAGCTTTCTTCCGCATCAAGCAATAGTTGGTAGGGCCATGTCAATCCGCCGTCCAGACTCGCTTTGATAGTCATGTTATATCGTCCGTTGGTCGCATCAGGGTTGGAAAACAGCAGGATCTTTTTGCCCAACACATTATCAGCGGCATCCACTTTAATGAGACTGGCCATGCAAACCGGTTCGCGCAAAGCCTTGCGGGAAGAAGGATGTTCTTCCCAGGTCTGCCCCAGATCTCTGGTGATACTCACGGCCCGACTGCCTCCCCGATTGTCGCGCATGTTGAGCATCAACACACCCGGTTCTACTTCACACACCTGCGCTTCAGTCGTATTGCTACGTGCTGCATTGTGCAACTTCCAGTTCTTCCCTTTGTCCTTGCTGTACATAATTCCCGCATTCGGGATCCGGTCTTTGTCGATAAACTGTATCGGAAATACCAATGTGCCATCGCTCATGGTAATCCCTCTACCGGGTCCTTGCAGTAAGAAATGCCAGGAAGGATCTTTTACCTGGGCCGTGATATTTATGAGTGGAGACCAGCTCTTGCCATCGTCCACACTTTTAGTCAGCATTAGTTGGGCAGTCTCCTCCGGAGCCATTCCCTGCAAGGAGTTGGTCCATGCCCGTCCGGTGCCCATTCCATGTGTCCAGGCAGCAACCGTCCAGATGGTACCGGTCTCCTCATCCACCAGAATGGAAGGATCACCAATCCCGTTTTGTGCTTCCGGCAGTCCGCCATACTCCCCTTGATCCATGATGATGCGCATCTTTTCCCACGTCTGCCCCTTATCGGTGCTACGGCTCAAGCCTATATTCACATCTGCCTGAAGGTCGCCACTGTGCTTGTAACGCACATCATACACACCCAGCAAGGTTCCTTTCTTTGTCGTAACCAGTCCGGGAATACGATAGGCCACCGAACCATCATCTCCCGGATAACGGACACCCACTCCCATCCGATGCTCCACGTCACTGAAAGTCTTCTGCAAAACCACCAGACGATCATTCACTGTGGCCTCTGAGAGTTGGATTTTTAGCAGTGAAAGCAAAGATGCAGTCGGTTTCATTTCCACACTGATCCAGAAGTAATTGGTACCCGGAAAAAGTTTTTGATTGGCAGTCAGTATCAAGTCGTGACTTTTCGGTTTCGTCTTCTCCTTTACTACGGAGTAGGAAAGATCAGCCTCTCTTGTGGGAATATAGGAAGCAGCTACAAAAGAGCTATTCTTCTTTCTTTCAGGTGCATCTGTTCCGGCGTAATACAATTTGATCGCTTTGATATCAGACAAGCGGATTTCTTCTCCAATCTGAAGTTTTAATTGGTTGAATGTATCGCCCTTCTCTTTTGAATGAATACGAAGGTAGAGTAACTCATTGTCGGATCGGTCAACTAAAAGAGGTGTCCGGGTCTCATAGACAAACAATGTATCGGTCTGCGCCCAAAGGCAGGAAGTAAACAGGAAAAAAGCAATAAGGTATCCGAAGGTTTTCATTCTTTATCTTTTATTATTTGGCTTAGATACAGCATGAATCATTCTTTTGAACAACAGCTGCATAGATTATTGGCAAAGTAAGCACTTTTTTATTAAAAAGCGATAAGGATAGGGTTAAAAAGAGTCTGGATCATTGCCTGGTTCAGAGAGAGACGGACTTGATTTTTCCTTTACATGTATCGACAATAACTGCAAGTGCACCGTCGCCGGTCACATTACAGGCAGTACCAAAACTGTCCATGGCAATATAAAGTGCAATCATCAACGCGATAGCCGATTCATCAAAGCCAAGGATAGATTGCAAAATGCCTAACGCTGCCATAATCGCACCACCGGGCACTCCGGGAGCAGCCACCATGACAATCGCCAGCATACAGATGAAGCCAGCCATCAGTTCAAAGTCATACGGAATCTCCTTCATGAGCATCAACGCAAGGGCACATGCTACAATTTTCAGCGTACTTCCGGAAAGGTGAATCGTCGCACAAAGAGGAATGACAAAGTCGGCAATCTCAGGTGTCACACCATTCTTTTTGGTTTGCGCCAACGTTACGGGGATGGTGGCGGCACTGGATTGAGTACCCAAAGCGGTAAAATAAGCAGGCATCATATTCTTCAACAGAACAAGAGGATTCTTTCGGGCAATAATTCCGGCAAGAGTGTACTGAAAGAGCAAGATCGCAATATGCATGGCAAAGATGATGGCAATAATTCCAGCGAAAACAGTCAGCACCCGATAAACTTGTCCGGTGGCTGTCATATTCATAAAGATACCCATGATATAGAGCGGCAATAGAGGGATGATGACCGACTTGATAGTCAGTACCACCACTTGCTGAAACTCATAAAAGACACTCTTCATCTGTTCGCCGGCAATCGACGCCATGCCCAGACCCAACAAAAATGACAGGAATAAGGCTGTCATCACATCCATCAGCGGTGGAATAGCAACGCTAAAATAAGGAGTAAGATCGGGAGCCAGATCGGTCGTATTCAGCGCCACGGTGGACTCAATGATGGATGGAAAGAAAGTCTGACTGACACCATATGAAAAGAAGCCACTGATTAATGTCGTCACATATGCCAATACAGTCACAAAAAACAACATCTTCCCTGCCCCTTTGCCAATATCGGCAATGGCAACAGCGACCAGTGCTAGAATGATTAATGGGATTACAAAATTGAGAAACTGGCTAAACAGTCCGTTGAAGGTGACAAAGAGACGAACAAGAGAATCCGGAAGAAAATGACCAAACAAAATTCCCAAGACAATAGCCACAATGATGCGGGGCAACAAGGATACCTTGAGTTTGGTTTTCATGCTCATCTATGGTGTTATTTCTTAAACATCCGATCCATCTCCCGATTGTCTTCCCGTTCCTTTATGGATTGACGTTTGTCGTATTCCTTCTTACCCTTTGCGGTATGAATGACGAGCTTTGCCAACCCTTTCTCATTGATAAAAAGACGCGTAGGAATAATCGTGAAACCGGTCTCCTTCGTCAGGCGCTCCAGTTTGCGAAGTTCCTTCTTGGTCAGCAACAGTTTTCTCTCCCGGCGAGCCTCATGATTATTCAGGTTGCCGTAGAAATACTCAGAGATATTCATGTTCTTGACCCACAGTTCGCCTTTGTTCAGAAAACAATACGAGTCTGTCAGACTGGCTTTGCCCAACCGTATTGATTTGATTTCGGTACCGGTGAGCACAATGCCTGCGACAAACTGATCCATCAATTCATAATCGAAGGAGGCACGTTTGTTTCTTATATTGATTTCCGAGGGATTCATTTCTTTCAATATTTTATTCTCAAGACACTCCGGGGAGAAGATATTTGAGCGCTACCTCAATCAACGAAGGAGCAGCAAGAACAATCAGTGAGGTAACTGCAACAAACAACACACGACGTTCTTCAACCACCGAATAGTAGATGCCGACAGACTCCCATATCACATAAACCGTGTAAAAGATAAAGATCTGAAGGAAGAAGAATTCCGGAATAAGCTGCAACTCAAGCACCAGATCAATGGCATAGAGAATGCTGGAAGCATACCCCACAAAGATCTGTGAGTGTTGCAGATTCTTCTCCAGTTTGAATTTCTCGACAATCTCGTTTAACACGAAAGAGGCAAGGAAGAATCCGGCAAACAGTGACACGAAAGTAACACAACTCTTAATCACCGCATGTTGCACATTCAGATTAAAGGTGTCTTCTTCGCCGAAAATCATAGCTCCCAGAAATGAGGCAAAGGCAATCAACCCCATAAACGGAAAGACATAATTGTTACGTACATCCGTTTCTTTAGGGTTTTCCTTGATTATCTCCAGCCAGGCTTTTGCCGGTGTGAAGGTAATCAGCATCAATCTTTCAATCAGAGCTTTGAACATATCTGTCACTTTTACTTCATTCCATCCGCTACCGCTTTTCCGGCAGCCAATGCCTTCAGATTCATTTCAACAACAGCTTCTCCTTTACGTCCAAAGATATCGCGGATACCCTGTTGCACCATGTCGTAAGAAATACCTCCGAGAAATGGAATAGAAGCACCCAAAAGTACAATGTTTGCCGCACGGGCAGAAGCAACCTCTTTGGCTACCTGATCCACATCAAAAATCACCTTGCTGGGCATCTTCTCAATCTGGCTGAGGATCTCCTCTTTCTGAGGATAATCGGGAATATTTTCAAAAGTCGCACTGTTTGTCACGATGGTCCCCTCCTTGGAAAGATACGGCAAATAGCGCAAAGCCTCCATCGGTTCCAAAGAGATGACCACGTCAGCCTCTCCTTTGGGAATCAGATCGGAATAAATCGGTTTGTCGGAAATACGGAGATTGGATTGCACATCCCCTCCACGCTGACTCATTCCGTGTACTTCGGCCTGTTTCATGTACAAACCATTTTTCAGGGCAGCCTCAGCGATAACCGAAGCAATAGACAAGATACCCTGTCCTCCCACTCCACACAATATAATATCTATCTTCATCACTTCTCTTTTTTTACTGTTTCGCAGCCTGCTTTTTATGCTTTGCAGCTGTCTGAATACATTCTCTTCGAGGCACAATTACGGATACCCCGTTGTAATTGATCTCTTCACGAATCATAGATTTCATCTCCTCATAGTTCTTCTTCAAAGGAATAATCACACGCAAATGTTCCGGTTCGACACCCAGACCCAAACAGATGGATTCAATCTTTCCGGTGCCCGCAGAATCTTGTCCGCCCGTCATGGCTGTTGTCTCATTGTCTGAAATAATGATCAGCACATTCGACTTCTCATTGATACAATCCAACAAACCCGTCATTCCGGAATGGGTAAAGGTAGAATCACCGATCACAGCCACGGAAGGAAACAAACCACCATCGGCAGCACCCTTAGCCATGGTGATCGACGCACCCATATCCACGCACGAATGAATCGCCCGGAAAGGAGCCATCGCACCCAGCGTATAACATCCGATATCACTGAATACTTTATAATCGGCATATTCACGTACCACTTCATTTAATGCCTCATAGACATCACGGTGACTGCATCCCTGACAGAGTGCCGGCGGACGCATTTGAACGACAGAAGGAATGGTGAACGTTGATTTGGATTTGAAACCAAAAGCGAGACCCACATTATCAGGAGTCAACTCCCCGTCGCGTGGCAGCGTGCCATCCAGACGACCTTTAATCTTTACGGAAGGTTCCAGAAGACCGGTCAGTTGTTCCTCTACAAAAGGCTGTCCGTCTTCAATCACAAGCAGTGCGTCACAAGCAGCAGCCATGGCACGGATCTGATCCACAGGCAGGGGATATTGAGAGATCTTCAACACCGGATAAGGAATACCCTCACGGAAGTTTTCCATCAGATAGTTATATCCGATACCACAGGCAATCACACCCAACGACTTATCACTTCCTTCGGCAAACTTATTATAAGTAGAAGAAGCCGACTCTGCAATAAAGGTTTTCTGAGCTTCAATCAGATTCCGGTTACGAACACGTGCGTTAGCGGGTAGCAAGATAAACTGCTTCGGATCTTTCGGAAAAGAGATTTCATTCTGAGGCTTCATCGCTTTCCGTACCACACCGGCACGAGAATGTGCCAGACGGGTAACCACACGCAGCAAAACCGGTTCGCCCATCCGTTCTGAAAACTCAAAAGCATCGTACATCATGTCATACGCCTCTTGCTGACTGGATGGTTCAAAGATAGGGATCATAGCAAACTTTCCATAGAAACGGGAATCCTGTTCGTTTTGAGACGAGTGCATCGATGGATCATCTGCAGCCAGCACGACCAGTCCGCCGTTCACACCCGTCATACCGGCATTGACAAAAGCATCGGCACAGACATTCATCCCCACATGCTTCATACATACCAGCGCGCGTTTCCCTACAAACGACATACCCAAAGCAGCTTCCATCGCTGTCTTTTCATTGGTACACCAACGGCTGTGAATGTTCCGTTCTTTTGCTTCCGCAGAAGCTTGTATGTATTCGGTAATCTCTGTTGACGGAGTACCGGGGTACGCATAAACACCCGAAAGACCGGCGTCAATCGCCGCCTGAGCTATAGCTTCATCCCCTAATAATAGTTGTTTACTCATTATCCTATGCAATAGTTATATACTGATTGAACTTATTCTTTTTTTAAATACGCTACAAACTTACGCAAAAATATCCTGAAAACAGAGCCGTCCGTTTAAAAATGAGACTCTTTAAGAGTGCTATCGACTTATTGACACTCTTTTCTTCCAATCAGATTCATTTAGGCACAGCAATCCCTCGTTTGTTTAACGCCTGGCGGTAACGAAGTGCATTTTGAGAATGCTCACTAAACGTTTTGGCAAAATTATGTCTTCCGGAGAAATCCTCTTTGGCACACATATACAGGTAATCATGCGGCGTATAGTGGAGTACAGACTGTAGCGCTTTGATAGAAGGCATCGAAATGGGTCCGGGAGGAAGCCCTGTATGCACATAAGTATTGTAGGGAGACTGTACATCCAGTTGACCTCTTGCCACCCGTTTGATGGTAAAGTCATTCAACGCAAAGCGGATGGTAGGATCAGCCTGCAAGGGCATTCCTGTCTTGAGACGGTTGAGATAAAGTCCGGCAACCATCTTCTGATCCTCCGGTTCTTTCGTCTCCTCTTCGACAATCGAAGCCAGGATACTTACTTCGATGGGAGTCAGTCCGACCTTGACAGCAGTCTGTTTCTTGCTTTCATCCCAAAACAGGTTATACTCCTTGTGCATTTTCTTCAACAAACCTTCGATCGAAACATCCCAATACATCTCATACGTGTTGGGTATAAACATGGCGGTGATTGTTTCCTTATTAAAACCGATTGAATCACAGAGCAGAGAATCATTGAGTGCCCGGACAAAAGCAGCAGAATCGATCATCAACTGATGAGAGACACGTTCGGCAAGATCTTCTTTCGTACGGATAGAATTAAAAACAAACTTCACCGGCGTTTGTCTGCCGCGTGTCAAATTACGAATCAGAGAAATGACGCTTTCACCCTCCAGATTATAGCATCCTGTCTTGATCTTTTTATCATAATGAAACCACAAAGCGAGTTTGTTAAAGAGAAACATCGAAGCCGGACGGCCGATGGAATCAATCTTTCCAATCACGGAAGCATAATCATCATTAACCGATATATAGAGTTTGCCGCCTCGTTCAGGAGAAAAAGCCGGTTTATACACGCTTCCCACCAGATAGATTGTCACAAAAGCAAGAACAGCAAAAACAGAGGTCATTACTATGATAATGAACTTACTACGTCCCTTAAAGCGTTTCATACCCTTTTCGTAAAGTGTTAATTTGAGGTCGCAAAGGTACTATTTTTGAATAAAAGTGCGATAATTATTTGTATAATATCAAACTCTTATCTACATTTGCACCCGCAAATCAAATGAGATGTCACAGATCACGGAAGTGTGGGTGAGTGGCTGAAACCACCAGTTTGCTAAACTGACGTACTCGTAAGGGTACCAGGAGTTCGAATCTCCTCGCTTCCGCCCAGAGTCTGTTACTGACTCAAATCAGGTCCTGCAATATTCACTTATTGCAGGACTTTTTTTCAGCGACGAGTTTATCTAAAAACCGGAATAACACCTCATTCATTTCAGTGAAATTAAACGCGCGAATCTCATCCGGTTTTTGAATAAAACGATGTTTGGTATTGTTGAGCAGTACCTCTTCGTCATTTGCAATCAACAACTCCACCACTTCAGTCGTTAATTCCAGATGACATTGAAACCCATAAACTAAATCAGAATAAGCTATAATTTGTCGGGGACATCCTTCACTGATAGCCAATATCTTACTCCCCGCAGTTACTCCCGGCATATCACTATGCCAATGTCCTACCGGCAAAGAGGAAGCAAAATGTTTCAGCTTCTCATCCTGAGCGCCTTCATTCGTCAGTTGTATCGGCCATACACCGATCTCTTTTTCTGGGCTATGCTCATATCCGGCACCCAAAGCATTACCAATAAGCTGAGCTCCCAAACAAATACCTACTACTGCTTTCTTTGCTTGAATACATTTTTGTATGATTGCAATTTCTGCTTCCGCATTAAAATGAGGACACTCTATCAAAGTCGTATCAGGACTCTGTGGCCCTCCTATCACGATAAGCAGATCAATATCATCAACCAAGTCAGGCAATGGTTGATACTCATACACCTTGGAAAAAGTAACATCATAACCTTTCTTTTCCGCCCATACTAAAATGGCGCCCGGAGACTCAAAAATCTCATGTTGTATAAAATGAATGTGCATAGTGATGTTCTTCATTTATTTTGAAATAATTTCTCGTCCAAAAGGAGTTAGCGCCAGTCCGGCTAGTTTAAAATGCTGCATGGCAAATGGTAATCCAATAATGGTTATAGCAAACAAAATGCCGAAGGCGAAATGCGTCAATGCGATCCAAATGCCACCTATAAAGAACCATATCACGTTCATAATCGTTGAAAGGCAGCCGGGGTTGCCTGCTGAAGGTCTAACGATGCTGCCAAAAGGCCACAAAGCAAGCACGGCAAGTTTCAAGGTTTGAAGAGCGAAAGGAATACCCACAATGGTTACCATCAGGGCTAAACTCGATACTACATATTCGGTAGCAATAAAAATTCCGCCGAAGAGCAGCCAAATAATATTTCCGAGTAGTTTCATTTTTTCTTTAAATAATGACTTTTTCTGATTCCATTCTGATTGATATCTGATCTTTAGAACTTATCGTTTTTGAATCCCTCATTATTCTCGCAACAGTTGCTTACTAATCTATCAAGAAGTATGCTTCCAAACCCCATACTCTGATATACCGCAGAATTATTCTGCTTTATCCCACAGTGCCAGCATTGATGTTAAGTCGTTGTATTCCTCTGCGAAGGCTCCGTCAAGAGTGCCGAACTTGGTTTTAAACTGTTTGAAATACTCTCTGGCTTTTATATCGCCGGAGATTGCGGCAACAAACAATCGGTTAGCCAGTACCATTTTACTTTCATCGATACCGGGCTTTGCTGTTTCGTATGATTTCAAAACAGTCTGAATGGTGGCTTTGGTGTATTTCCGTATGTTTCTGTTAACGACGAGTTTTTTTTCGGCTTTCTGTCCACTGAAATAAATCTTGTCTGTCGACCAAACAGTCTCCTTCGATTTGAAGCCCTCTCCGATCGGCAGGTTTTGAAGCCGGTTCACAAGCAGTGTATCTTTATTCACTTTCAGCCGGCAAGTCAATGAAGCGTTCCAAAAGTCTATAATGGAGTCCTGACCGCAAACAGCAAGAACAAATTCGGAATAGGTCGCAGGCTTACTTGCCGGATTCCTTGTGCCACATAAAGCAATTTTCTTGCCGTTGGAAAGGCGAAAAGTTGTGTCAGCTTTCGTACCTGCATACTGTGTTTTCGGACAGTCACAAACCTCTTTCTTATTCTGTCCGAAAACAGTGGTGAGAGTCAACACTGTCACTAATAAAACCATTTTTTCTCGTGTCATTGTCTTAGAATTATTACATTGTTATGTGATCGGCTTTTATTATATCTTATGTATCAATTTCAGCGTTTTTAAGTCATACACATGTATTTCACTTTTGTCAGTCTTATCGTATTTATTATTATTATTTGTATCGTTATGACCCGCAACTACAATATTTCCTGTCAACTTATTAACAATCCAAGTTCTAACAAAAAAATTATTCCCGGTTAGTTGAGTTTTTTCTTTACCGTCTGGGGATAAAATTATGATTTGTGTAGGGTCATTCCATCCAATTCCAGTTTTTCCATCAAGATCAACTGTCTTAGCTGAAACGATGATTAAATTTATTCCTAAACTGTCAATTTTAATTTGTTCAAGCTTTTCAGTCCGTGAGTCTATTGGGAAATCAACTTGATTTGTTTCGCCAGTCTTTGAATTTATGAATAAAAGGTAGGTACTTTTCGTTTTAAGGATTTTACCATAATGTTCAATCGAAGCAATTACATATTCTGTTCCGACAATTTCTGTCAATTTGTTGAAGTGAACGTAATTATACTTGTCTTGTCCGTAAGTGGACAGAGTAAATATTGTCAGAGCGATCAATAATATTCTTTTCATTTTCATTCGTTTACTTTATTGTTATTGCGGGATTTAAAGGGTGAAATTTTGCAGAAAAACCTCCATGAAATACACATTTTGTTATGCGTTGGCTGTTCATGCTACTTTTTGATTTATATGAATCGTAATCCATTATATTTTCAAGTTATAAACAGGTATCAATCTTTCTGGAATTGATGATTTTGAGTCATACAAGAATTCAGCACCAATTCTATCGTAAAATCCTTTGGCATTTGGGTCAACAAAGATTAATAAATTCTGGATCCCGGTTACTTCAGAAATAAGTTTTGCATGATTTATCAATTTTGTTCCAATTCCAAATCGATGATATTCAGGTCTAATAAATATATGTTCTAACCAGAATCCTTTTTGCACTAATATTTCCCCGGAATAAAAATCAGATTTATTCTCTACAATAGAATAAAAGCCAACAATCAATTCCTCATATATTGCCTTAAATACAATGTTTTGTTTTATATATTTCTTAGTTACTGTTAGTTCATCTTTCCAAATTTCATAATACTCGTCAGGATAGTTCCAATGTCTTTTCGCAAAGAATGCAATCTCAGTAAGAATATCGGAATCTGTGTAATTTGCCCTATTAATATGTATTTTCTGAATAATCATTTAAGTCTCTTTTAACATGGTTTCCATAGCCGTCTCTGTTAATCAGATTAACAAAGATACATTCTTTGTCTGAATTATTGGGATACAAAGAGTATTGAATTAATAATATTATTTGTCTATCCACTTTTTAAAACTACTCACTTTATCTTTACTTACTGTTAAATCATCAATGGGCTTCTTGCTATTTAATTTAATATTCAGCCTGCTTGACGAATAGCTTAGTATATCACTAATCGCATTAATATTGATAATACAATTTCTGTTGATTCTGAAGAACTGATCAGGGTCAATTGTTTTTTGTAAATAATCCAGCGAATAATCGAGTGAATAATCTTGATCAGAAAATGTTCTGACAAATATGGCTCGGTCAAGAATATAAAAACAGGCAATCTCATTCGTTGGTATTGACTTATAGTGTACTCCTACTTTTATAAGGAACCGGGATTTGAAGCCGATATTTAATTCTTTAGATAGTTGAGAAAAGAGATTATTGCTGATTGCTTTTTGATAATGAATGGTTTTGAATTTTTCAATAGCATTCATCAAGGGGATTTCTTCAATGGGTTTCAGCAGGTAATCAACACTATTCACTTTAAATGCAGAAAGCATGTATTGGTCGTATGCGGTAGTAAATATAATGGGAACATCCAACTTGATAGTTTCAAAGATCTCAAAACACAGGCCATCATCAAGCTGAATATCCATAAATATTAAATCGGGAGAAGGATTGCTTTGAATCCAGTTAATGGTTGCTTCGACCGATTCAGTTGTTCCTACAATATTGATAGCAATATCAATCTTTTTTAAAAGCCTGCTAAGGCCGGAAATAGCAGGCTTTTCATTTTCAACGAGAAGTATGTTCATGACAGTAAAGGTATTTTGACCAAATAATCATTGGTAGTTTCTTCAATAGTGATTTCTTTTCCGGTTATTAGGCGAACCCTTTCGTTCAGGTTATTTAATCCTATTTTTGTTGAAACCACTTGAGTAGCCATTTTTTGAAGATTATTTTTTACCACGATTTGCTGTTCCTCCATGTAAACAACTATTCTCAATGGCTTTTCGATCGTAGCCATGTTGTGTTTTATAGCATTCTCAATCAAGACTTGTAAAGATACGGGTAAAATTTCATATTCATAATTGCTTTCTTTAATATTGATGCTAAGGAGTATTTTCCCTTTACTACGTGCCTCATGGAGGTAAAAATAATCCTCGATAAATGCCAATTCGTCTTTAAGAGGGACTTTAACTTTTTGGCTATTATCCAGAATATAACGGTACATAAGGGATAACTTACTGATGAACTGACTGGCCTTTTCAGCATCTGTATTAACCAGCGAAGCTAATGTATTCAGACTATTAAATAAAAAGTGGGGATTTACCTGGCTTTTTAAAGTCTCATTCTGAAAAATAAGATTTTGTTCCCGCAGTTCAAACTCTCTTTTCAATGACTGTTGCCAGGGCACAAAGAAGAATATTGGTGTAGCAAACAAAAACCCTATTGCAGTCACTTTTAATATGTTTTGTGAAGTCAATAAGAACCATGAAAGGGATGGAATATCATATCCTCCTATTAAATGAAATAAATATAAATACAGTATGACAATCAGGTTTGTCAGTGCAATAGATACAATATAAAATAGCACCAAACGAATAAGATACATTCGGGTAATATCTGTCCTTGTAATCTCCTTCTTTCCTGAACGGATATTTATTTTTAAGATTTTCTCAGATACCAGGTAAACAAGTTCTATGGTTATTAGCATTACAACAAAAGTACTGAAAAGGAAATCTTTATTCAGTTCAGCGTTGATTATCATTCCCCAAATTGGTGTAAATGCGGCACAAAAGAGTAAAAACTTTACATGTCTGGCAATTAATTGGGGTAAATACAAATCTTTTAGACCCTGCGTTTTCATAATTTCAAATTTAGATTGTTCTTATTAAAACTCTTGAGTAAACATTCCCGGCATTCTTTGGAAAATCATCGATGGTGAGAACGATGGCACTACTGAAATTTCTTTTCATTGTCTTGATTTTTAAAGTTAAACATTATTTCGAGTCAAAATAAGCTCATTGTAAAACCATAGACAATTTATAAATGCTCAATCGCCTAATCGCATCGCTGAATAGGAGAATAGATTAGTTTAATCAAAATGGGGAAGAATATAGGAAAAGAGAAATGAAGATACTCACTGAAATGACAATGCTCCAACGGTTTCCGCTCAATGGGTAGAAGTGATTTAGATCGTTGTTTCTCATTTATTTTGAAATAATTTCTCTTCCAAAAGGTGTTAGCGCCAGTCCGGCTAGTTTAAAATGCTGCAGGGCAAATGGCAATCCGATAATGGTGATAGCAAACAAAATGCCGAAGGCGAAATGCGTCAATGCTATCCAAATGCCACCTATAAAGAACCATATCACGTTCATAATCGTGGAAAGGCAGCCTGGGTTGCCCGCTGAAGGTCTAACGACGCTGCCAAAAGGCCACAATGCAAGCAGGGCCAGTTTCAAGGTTTGAAGCGCGAAAGGAATACCCACAATGGTTACCATCAGGGCTAAACTCGATACTACATATTCGGCAGCAATAAAAATTCCGCCAAAGATCAACCAAATAATATTTCCGAGTAGTTTCATTTTTCTTTAATTAATTCTTCTATACTAGAATTGGTATTTCGCTAAGAATGCAATCTCAGTAAGAATATCCGAATCTGAGTAATTGGCCCTATTAATATGTAATTTCTGAATAATCATTTAAGTCTCTTTTAATATGGTTTCAATATCCGTCTCTGTTTATCTTCCATGATCCTGCTTTCTTTGAGTCAATACGAAGCAGTATGTTCTTCGTCTTTAAGAACGCAATTTCCCGTTCTATGGTCGGTTTACTTACTTGAAGTCTATTTGCAATCTCACCAACGGTGATGATCGGGTTCTCTTCAACAATGGCAATGATGTTTTTCAATCTTTCTGATAATTTTAATCCATCATTTAATCCATCATTTAATCCATCAACTGCGGATGATTTAGCATGATCACCAATGTAGACATCTGCAATAGAAGTTTGGTAATTGCTAATTAATTGCTCTAAATTACGAATATGTTCATCAAACATAAAATTACGGAACACGTCAAGATCTTCGCTCTCACGAGTCGCAAGAAGAGCCTCAATATATTCGGCTTTGCGATTTTTATCTATGTTTGTTGGTATTATGCCAAACTCAAATTGTATCTGACTCATCAGTAGGCGAGACATCCTGCCATTGCCATCAGCCCAAGGGTGAATAGTTACCAATTGGTAGTGAGCATCAAAACTCAATCTGTAACAATCCAGTATATCAGCTTTAGTCAACGCCTTACGCCTATTATTTATGTTTTCGCATAGTTCCGATAATTTCATGGGAACTTTTGCATAATTCATATATGAACGTCCTCCCACGCCTGCCGAAACATTAAGCAATCGTAAGTCGCCATTTGCTGAAGAGAAAGTTCCAAGAGCTGTATTGTATGAAGTTCCGGTATTCTTCATCACCACCGAAGAGAGCATTTTAAGCATCTCAACAGTAATGTCAGTGTGATTAATAGCCAAGGTAACACTTTGTTCATAAGCAGCCTTCAGATCTAAGTTCATCAACTGTTCTGCCATAGAACGTCCTTTTGCAGTGATACCCTCATCAAACAAAAGCTGATTTTCAATTTCGGTTACTGTGGAACCTTCAATTGCAGTGGAGTGCGTGATAAGCGAATAGAGATAGAATTTATTGTAGTCTATCTGTTGATCTATTCCCAATTCTTTGAATTGAGATAAGAGGGATACTATTTTCTGTTCTCTGTTCATGATGCAATAATAAGCAGAATATTTCAATTACAGACCATTGAACCCACAGAACGATTAGTTTTTTTCTTAACCATGCCTCCACTTTTGCTCATGAGCAGGGAGAACCATCACTCTTTTTTACTTCGATTACCTGTACACTTTTCAATTAGATTTTACAGACAAAACTCGATAAAAGTAATTTCTATTCAATTATTTCGTAATCATACTACGAAAACATGAAATACAAACAATAAAAGTGAGTGGGATTATTACACCACAAACTCATTTAATTCATCTTTTATCTGCCTCCAATTAGGTATATGTTGATCCAAAAGAGCGGTGAACTTCGAATTGTGTAAGCGTTCAACCAGATGAGTCATTTCATGCGCAACAATATATTCAATACATTGTGTCGGCTTTTTTATCAGTTCCAGATTAAACAGGATATGTTTGGTACGCGTATTGCAGCTACCCCACAGCGTTTTCATTTGTTTTACTTCCCAGTTTCCGGCATGTACCTGAAGAATTTCTTCCCATTTAACAACCAGTGGTGGTAAAGTCTCCTTTAGTTCTGCACGATACCATTCACGAATCACTTCACCCCTCTTCTCTGATGATGTACCTTCACGTACATACAGATTGATATGTCGGGTACCCTTTATTTCAACAGCAGGAGGAGCATCGCGAGTAACTACATTCAACCGATAGCGCACCCCTTTGTAATAGTGATTTTCTCCCGACACATATTCACGACTGGATTGACGAGATTGATTTCTAATCATTTCGATACGTTTACTTATCCATCCGAGTTTTGTAATGATATACAGACGGACAGAATCGGCAGTCATAGATATAGGCACGGAAATGTGCACACGGGCATCAGGTGGATAGACAGTAAGATGTATGTTCTTAATCTCTTTCCATTCTACTTCAACAGGGATCTTATTTACAGTAATGACTTGCATCAATATTCCTTTTGTGCTGATATAATATTCATTATCTCGCTCACTTTTTCTTCATCTTTATCGGGCAAAACGTTACGTATTGCTTTATAAAGCTTTTTCTTTTTGGCAGGTACAGCATTATCTCTCCAATCATCTTTTGCATTCGTTATCACTGTTTCGTGAATTTTCAATGCAAGATCCACATCTTTATCCAGATTGTCGTAAAGAGCCTGTTTGCCGGGAGTATTGATGACAGCAGGACAATCCGGTTTTATTGTTCCCCTGACCTCCCTTATTTTGTTGATAAGCCTACTAACCAATTCCTGATACTGCAATCGACCGTCTTTTTGATCTTGCAAAAGCTGATTTAGCATTTCAGATATCTTATCAAAGTAAGCTGGATTGTTGGGGCGTTCGTTGATGATCATCTTACGCATATTAGCCACCAATGTTTCTGCCACAGATTTTTGATTTCCCTTGATATCTGCTGGCAGTTTATCAATCGCACTTTCGCCTTCTTTATCAACAAGATCCAGAAACGATATATCCTCAAGTTTAAATATCTCAACGCTATCTTTGGCACGAACATAGTTGTCGATTAGCTGACGCATAGCCGGGTCGTAAAACTTCAGATCTAGTGCATCGCCACTCTTCAGTTTGATTTCATCTTTCAGATCATTGTAATAATCCACTTGCTTTTTAATCTCTGCCGCTTCCTCTTTGCTATAGTCCGCCTGCTTCATTTCATTAGCAAGGTCAATGTATCGCCGTACTAATGTACCGACCAGTTTATACAGTTTCTCCCGTTTTTCTGCATTGGATTGACATTCGGTTGACTGTTCTTCAATAGGAGTCATCTCCTTGTATACAAAATAAGCAAAGAAACCTTCACGAGTTTGCGGCTCCACAACTTCACACAAAGAGACCACGGCCTGCAAAGCCTGTTCCAGCCCTTTTCTTGCTTCGACAAGACGATTGGTAAGCAAATTTTCCACATCCTCTTTCTCATAACCGTCAAACGCTTCAGAGGTATAATCCTCTATTGCGTTTTTGATGCAACCAAACAAATCCTGATAATCGACAATATAGCCATAATCTTTTTCATCCGAATCCACACGATTTACACGGCAGATAGCTTGAAACAGATTATGATCGCGCATCTTTTTATCGATGTAGAGATAAGTAGCCGATGGTGCATCAAAACCGGTTAGCAGTTTGTCCACCACTATCAATAGTTTCATGGTAGCAGGATGCTTAATAAACTCATCTTTTGCCCAATCCTCAAACTGATCAGGCGTTTTATCGCCCATCATTCGTTTGGTTATTTCGTATTTTACTTTTTCTTCAGTATCACCAGCACCGGTAGCTTCATTTTTTATATCAGCTGCATTGGCTTCATAACTTGTAACTACAGCACAATGTCCTTTCAAGTCGGTATCCTGAAACAACTCCCAATAGCGACAAGCCTGATAGATGCTGTCAGATACCAGCATGGCATTACCGTAACCACCAAGCAATTGTCTTTTGGTGTCCATGTCCTGACAGATATCAGCAACAATACGTTGCATCCGTTCCTTGCTGCTAAACAGTTTTTCCATGCGTGCCCAGCGTTCTTTTAGCAGAGACTTAGCAACAGCAGACAATCCGCTGGTTTTCGTCTCAAACCAATCGTCTATCTTATCCGTATTACCCAGATATTGTTCCACATCACGAGGATCATAGCGGAGATCAAGTATAACGTGATCAGCCACTGCCTCATCAAATTTATAAGAATGGATAATGCTGCCAAAGACTTCAATGGATTTCTTTTTGTCCGTCTTTAGCAGAGGAGTTCCTGTAAAACCGATCATCATCACATTTTCGCCCATAATGGCTTTCATAGCTTCGTGAAGCATTCCACCTTGTGTTCGGTGACACTCATCAATGAATGCATAAATATTTCCTTTTGGCGAAAAACCTTGTGGCAGCTTTTTCATAACCTCCAACAGGTATTGTTCGATGGAAATTGAAGCTTTCTTGTTACCTACTTCAGGCATCTCATCTTCCGCTCTGTATCCAAACTTATGAATAAGCGTACACATAAGCCAGGGATTAGCCTCGTTGAGCTTCGAAATAAGCGAAGTACCTGATTTGGTTCTTACAATTTTTTCATCCACTCCCTTAAACCCGGATTCTATCTGCTTGTCAAGCTCATCTCTGTCCGTAATGATTACCACACGTGCATCCTGAATATTTTCACGTATCCACTTCGCCAGCCAGATCATGGTAAGACTTTTACCCGAACCCTGTGAGTGCCAGATTATACCGCTTTCTTTGCTACGCACACGAGGATGTGCCGCCTGTAATCCGAAATATTGATTGGGACGAGCTACTTTCTTTGTTCCACCGTCAAAAACAATACAGTCATGGATAAACTCCAGAAAACGTTTTTTATTGAACATCTGCAAAGTACTACGATCAAGTTCATTTGCAACTTCCGGATTATACTCTTTCCAACGCAACCAAAACTTCTCTGGCGTTTTTATGGCACCATAATGCAATCCTTCAGTTTCATTTCCGGCAAAAAGCAGCTGAATCGTCGTAAAGAACTGAGGAATAAACTCATCTGATTGATTATCCAAGTTCTGACGAATGCCCTGATGAATTGACACAGTACTGCGTTTCAGTTCAATTACACCCAACGCGATTCCATTTACATAGATCACAATATCAGGGCGTTTGGTATTCCGACCTTTTATGGTTACTTCTTCGGCTACATAAAAATCATTGGCAAGAGGGTTGGCCCAGTCAATCAGATGAACATATTTCTTGTTTTCGGAAACTTCAGCGCTCACATTCGCCCCATAGCGAAGCAAATTGTACACAGCCTTATTTGCATGATAAAGTCCGGCATTAACATTACCGGCTTCACGCTTCAACTGACTGACAGCACTGTCAATCTCAATAGAAGAATATAGGCCACAACCTTTCAAAAACTTTTGCAAATACTCCTCTTCTATATTGCTATTGATACCACGCTCATACCAATCGCCAAGATAGGTATAACCCAGTTCGTTTCTGAAGAGATTCAGTAAACGTTTCTGGGTAATGATTTCCTTTGATCCGATTTCCATGATGATTTATATTTGAGGGGTGAATTTTTTCACTTCTTCTATAATCTCACTCTTTTTATCCGTTTTAAGCAATCTCAAAACAAGATCGGCATATTCACCGCTTCTTAATCCAAAGAAGTGCGAAATCTTTTTATGTAAACTCTTACGATTATAGACTTTAAGTAATTGATCATAATCATAATCATGATCATCGATTTTAATATCCAAACGTGATTTATTAAAATTATAAATCTCATCAATGTTTATTGAAGATACAAGACTCTGCAAATTAGACTTCAACAATTCTTTTGTGTTACCTGACTTACTGTAGCAGTTAAGTTTATGCTTTATTTCCCGTTCACACATGGAAGCTAGTTGATTATCAAGCTCTTTTTTGAATTCATCAAATAGAAAGTCTTTTACATCCTGAATAATCTTTTCGGGAAGAGCCAAATGTTCTGCAACTACTTTTAACAAACCATTAACACAGTATATATTTTCAATTTCTGCCACTTCTAAGGAATAGATATTTTGTTCTTTGTATGTTTGAACTTCAGCGTCAGTCATGTAATCTCTATCAATGATTCCTTTGATATCAAGATTATGAATTTGCTTTATATTGTTAAACGCCTTAGTTGATTCAATAACTGCACGACAGTTCTTTCTTGGAATAATGTAATAATCACTATAAACATGACTGTATATTTGAAAATCATAACTACTCTTTTCACCTTCAACAAAAAGAACATTTTTCCTGCTTCCTAAGACTTCAAACATCAAATTATCTGGGATATCTTCATTATCTTCAAGAACGGTTAACTCCCAGTTATTATCGTTATAGCTCTTAACCCAAATCTTTGTGGAATCCTTTCTCGAAGAAGCAAAATCTAAATCATGAGTAATATAAACAATCGTTTTGTCTTCGCAATACTCTTCAATCTTATTCCACAATTTATTCATTATGGATTTGTGCAGATGGATTTCTGGTTCGTCTATTATTAGTGTAATACCAGATCTAGCTACCAAACATTGTCCTATTAAATATATAGCAACTCTTTCTCCATCAGACATTTCTTTCCCATTATAATCTACATTTCCATCAACAGAGGCTACTACCTTTGCATCTGAAAAAATAATTCTCCTATGTGGAAAGACAGAATCCCATATAGCAAGAATCTTATCTATAACCATCACTGGGACATTATCATGAGGAATACCTTCATGCTCTTTTTGCTTGCACTGAATAACAAAATCAGCATCTTGTCTCGATTTTTCAGCAAATATCAAGGATAAAACAGAGTTAAAATCTGCAGTTAATTTATTGGTATATTCCTCCTGACCCCATCTGAAGATTTTATTTTGATTTTTTTCGTTTCCGTAAAAAAGCTCGTTTGAGGCCTGTTCTGAACTTTTCATCTGAACATAATCAGGAATAGAAATTTCTCGTTGTGCTGATATTCGATGAACATCATTTATATTCTTCTTTTCAATCCATGCACCAAGTCTACTTTTGCCGCTACCATTAGCACCAATGATTACAAAACAATGTTGACTTTCGACCTCAATACTTTGTTCATTTGAAGGGATAGAGAGCTTTTTCATGTAGTTTAGATTATTCTTATATTTCCGGTAAGTAATTGCTGCATCATTCCTGATTTAATTTGCTTGTATTTATTTCGTTCAGCCTCCAATTGAGTTATTTCATCGTCCATATCAGTGAGTATCTGGGCAATTGCTGTTTGCTCGGATTTTGTTGGTGGAAGTAATAAATATAACACTTTAATAATAGATTGACTAATATTTGGCTGCCCTGCACCACATCCTAAGGCAACCAATTCATTCCTTATAAATAGTAACTTATAAAATAAATATTTATAATCTATCTCATCTTCTTTACATAAGAAAGCACAAGAAGCTTGATTAGTCGCAGCAGGCATGGCTAAAATCCCCAACTTTCCGATAGTTGCTCCATACATTGCCATTAAAACAGTTCCTTCGGGGAATATTTTTGCTGAAGAATTCCTCAATGCATCCTCCGTGATGTTCTCATTTGTTTGTTTAACAAATCCATCATTCAATTCACTTGTTGTAACCCATGGTATACTACCTTTATAATAATCTTTATTATTACGATAAGGAGTTCCTCCTGAAGATGTATTCGATATTTCTTCTATTTTTTTCTCCACCCACTTTCCATTAAAGCCTGGTAAACGTTTTTTACCGGTGAGCAGTTGTTGCATTGCTCCTTGTTTTATCTGCTGTTTCTTGGTTATTTTCTTATCCGAGGCAGCAATTAAGGCATCTACATCACTTAAAGCAGTGGCTATAGCAATTTGCTCATTCGTCTTTTTCGGAATCGGAATTTGAAAGGACTTATATTGTTCTAGATTTAACCCAGGTTGTCCAGATCGTACCGACTCGGACAATACCCACTCTTTATATCTTTTAGTCAAGGTACTGAAGAATACATATTTTGGATGAGCATCATAGATATTCAATCTGATCAAGAATCCTGCAATAATTAATCTTCCATCATTTCTATTGTAGATATATGATTTACCAACACTAGCCCCAGTTCGTGCAAATAAAATATCTCCATCATTTGCGAGATTTGAGTCAGTAAAAAATGATGGTGACATTATAGGAGAGGGAATAAAGCTATGAGTTTCATCATCAATATCAGTTATTCTAATATACTTATTCGTTCCATCATAATTTACGGCAGTTGCCCCTACACCATACCCCATATTTAAAGATATTTTACCCAGCTCTTTCACCTCCCAATCTTCTGGAATAACGCCAATATCGGTTTGTTTATATCCTTGTTTAAGTTGTTCCATTTCTATAATTCCTCCAATTTAGCTTTTATTTCTTCTTCGGTAGGAAGGACAGATTTTATGCGTTCTTCTAACGATTTATTGGTTTTGTAGGAAGCTACGCCCAAGGGTTGTTGGTTGCCACGCAGGCTATACTCCACTTTCTTTGTTTTCTTGTCTGTACAGAGCAAAAGGCCAATGGTAGGATTATCTTCAGGTGCTCTCACTTGATCGTCGATTGCTGAGACATAAAAATTCAGTTTGCTGATAAACTCAGGGATAAACTCCACCGCTTTCAATTCTATTGCTACATAGCAATGGAGTCTTAAGTGATACATCAAAATGTCCACATAATAATCATCGTCCTCCACTTCGAGGTGATATTGATGGCCCACAAAAGCAAAGCCCTTTCCCATTTCGAGTAAGAAATCGGTGATTTTCTGAATCAATTTCTCTTCAACCATTCGCTCATTCACTTTTTCTTCAATAGCAAGGAACCCAAACTTATATGGGTCCTTAAAGATATCGCGAGCCAAATCGGAATGATTATCAGGCAATGTGGTTTTAAAATTATTGATTGCCTTGCCTTGATTGTTATACAAATCATTTTCCACTTGCAATAACATAATATCGCGACTCCAGAAGTTTTCGGCAGTTTTTAAAATGTAAAAGGCTCTTTCTTTTATATCCTTTACCTTGCTAATCAACGATATGTGGTGATACCAAGGTATTTGTGCAAGTGGCACTTGCACAAATGATTCATTTTCCGCATTTTCTAATTGTGCAAGTGGCACTTGCACAATTGGGTAATCGGGATATTCAAGAGCAAACTGCCTCATATATTTAAGGTTACGAACAGAATAACCACTTTCTCCTTTATAACGTTTTTGTAAATCAGCTGAAAGAAGATCAACAATCTGTGCACCCCAGCCTTGTGATTCTTGCTTCTTCAAAATCTCTTTCCCTATTGTATAATAAAGCTGCAATAGGTCTGCATTTACTTTCAGCGAAGTTTGTAACCTAGCTGTTTCAATGGTTGTATAAATATCGCTTACCCAAGATTGATAGGCTTCGGGTGAAAAATCCAAAGAATTGACAATTACTTTTTTTGTATGATCGTTTTCCATTGTAAATTCCTTTTAATAATTAAAACCCATGGCAGCAAGATGATTCTTTACTTTTTGTTCTAAAACAGCTAATTCTTCGTCAATTGCCGGAAGTGTTTGTTCGTAACGCTCAGCCAAGTCAGAAATGCTAGCGGTGAGGGTTTGACTGATTCGTTGCATTTCGCTTTCCAAATGCATGCCCAGCGTGGCAAACCACTTCTTCTCAATAACCAACTCTTTAATTTCGTCTTCAGTCAATTGAGCGTATTTTATCACCAACTTGTTAAGCAATTCATATTTCAGCACTTTTTGTATCCGTTTGCCATCAGCGATATCTTCTCTCAGCTTGAGATATTGTTCCAATACATTTACTTCTTCATTGGTACTAGCTTTTCTTTTTAGCTCTCTGATCCGTTTCTTCACATTGCCATCATTGATCGTATCATTGGCAAAATTAGTAGGATCAAGGTAATTATCTGCTTCTTCTTCCTGCAACTCGTTCAATTGAGCCTCTTTTTCGGCAATTCCTTCTTCAGCAGTTTGTATTAGCGTTTTTAATTCACTAAAATAGTTATTGATGACAACAGAAACAGGCAGCAGGTCGCACACTATATCTTCAGGCGTAGCTGCCTTTTTCTCTTTTACTGCTTTGATTGTACCGTCTTTTCTCTTTTTGGCTACCGGTTGCGGGGTGTAAAGCTCTGCTTTCCAACCATCAACTGCAATCAAGTAGCAATCGTCTTGCATCGTTTCGTTCCAATAGTTGAGTAACTGTTCGTACACATCATAGACTTCAACCAGAAAAGCATCATTGTTAAATCCGGCAAGAATAGTATCTCCCAATTGTTGAATTAACTGTTTGGGCTTAATTCCAATAGTCAGATTGTAAAGTGTAGAAGAAACTAAGCTGCACCACTGAATGAAATGCTCCTTGTATTGGTTTTCCTGCGCGATAAAGCTCACATTCTCTTTTACGGTCGCACGTATATCTTGTTTAGCACAACGAAGTGCCAGATAGCTCTTTCTGGTTGGATGTGGCATAAATAACGCTTCGCGCAAAGCGGGACAAGCGGACCAGTATTTTTCCAACTGATCTACATCGTGTATGGGGAGTCCGCCTTTCAAATGGGCATCAATATCCTGTAAGATCTCCGTATCAATGGATTCTATATAGCGGGGGATATTCAGGTTATAGTCGTGGCGGACTATTTCGTCCATTTCCACGAAGCGGGCATAGTTTGGTACTGTTTTTTGAGCTGCCCACACTTCAGTTATACGGCGAATATCCTGCTCTCGAAGCCGGTTTTTGGGACCGTCTTTGACAAAACCTGCTTTAGCATCGATCATAAAAACACCTTTTCGATCGGCTGCTTCTAATTTATCAAGAACAATGATACAGGCAGGGATACCTGTCCCAAAAAAGAGATTGGGAGGTAAACCTATGATTCCTTTGATATAGCCGCGACTCAGAATATATTTACGGATGACTGACTCGCCATTTCCTCGAAACAGAACCCCATGAGGAAGAATACAAGCACCTTGTCCGGTGCGGTTCATGGAACGAATGATGTGGAGCAAAAAAGCGTAGTCTCCATTTTTCTCGGGCGGAACACCGATGGTGGAATTCCATCGACCATAAATATCTTCTTCCTTGGCACTCTTCAACCATGATTTTGTGGAGAACGGAGGATTAGCCACCACAAAATCAAATGATTTCAACGTGTCTTTGTCTCGCTCTTTATGCAGTGGCGCATTAATGGTATCACCCTGACGTATATCAGCGTCAACAACACCGTGCAGAATCATGTTCATTTTTGCCAAGCCAGCAGTGGCTGCATCTTTTTCTTGTCCATAAATCGTGCCTGTTTCTCCATGAGGCGTTTCTGCTAAAGCGCGCAGCAATAGCGAACCGGAACCACACGCAGGATCATAAATTGTAGTATCAACGCTTTTTGCCTTCTCCAAACCAATCACTTTAGCCATAATCCGGCTTACTTCTGCAGGAGTATAAAATTGCCCTTTACTCTTACCACTATCGCTTGCAAAGTGCTTCATCAAGTATTCATAAGCATCACCCATCAGATCATCATCTGCCGCACGATTCTTTCCAAAATCAAGACCTGAAGATTGAAATACACCTATGAGATTACTGACCGTATCCACTAAATCTTTACCTTTTCCGAGTTTCTGTTCGTCGCAAAAGTCAGCTACATTAATTACATTCACTAAATCATTGGCTTCTGCCAATGCGGCCATCTTTTTATTGATTTGCTCGCCGATATGAGGATTTCCTTTGAGGTTTACAAAATCGTCAAAACTACAGCCTTCGGGAATTTCAATTATTGAGTCGGGGTTATTTTTAAACTTATCACTCACGTATTTGACGAAAAGCACCACCAATACATAGTCCTTGTATTGGCTGGCGTCCATCCCTCCACGCAGTTCGTCGCAGCTTTTCCAAAGCATGCTATATAATTCGGATTTCTTGATTGCCATTATTTAGTTTGTATTTTTGCGATATTATTGAATGTTTAAACAAGTGAAAAGCCACTTGTTTTTGTTCTGATTCATGTCATTTGTCTTTCTGAAAGATACTTTCAAAAAGATACAAAAATACAAAATTTAATGAGGCTGACTTGCTTAATCCTATTAATTTTTCATTGGTAATGAAGTATCTTCTATTTCTTTTGTTTGGGTCCACAAGCTCACAAGAAAATGCACCCACTTAATTCCGTTACACTGCACCAAAGTCTAGCATTAGTATATTGTAAAGTAACGATCGATATTTCAAGTCTGTTGTTTTTTCGTTTTCAGAATTTGAAATCAGTAAAAAAGTACTTTTTATCTACACCACTGCACCATGATATGGTTCTCAGAATACTGTATGGCATGTCAATCTCCTCTTTTTACATTTGCTCGGTACAATTTGCTTACATTTTTATTTGCTCAAAGGGCTCTTTTCATACTTTTGCGAAACAGCCCAGAGATTGGGGAAATCGCCGAACCGTATATGGACGACCGGTCTTTTTGTAAGGTCATGATTCACTGTATTATCTTGGATCCATGAACTATTCTTCTATTTTACACTAACGTATTGTTTCTTTAATAGTTATACTCTTTTGAGATATACCTTACTAGTACCTCGTCCTGCCGTAGTAATACCAGTCTCAGTATTCTCTCTAAACTCAATAAGTTCTTTGGAAGCCACCGGTTTAGACAATCCTGTCAATGTCGCATAATCATCTAATCGCAGGAACGGATGAGTAGGATCATTCAGGAAATCGAGTGCCAACTGTAGTCGCTCCTCTTTCGTATAAGGGGAACGACAAAGTTTGCGCACTTCACCACGTGTAAGATGGCAATGCGAATCTGTATCGCTGATTAAATGTTTGTCTGCTCTATAATTGATGCCGGTTACTTGCAAAC
>JAQUTK010000049.1 GCA_028709785.1 Bacteroidales bacterium | reverse complement strand
AACCAGTTGGAGCCCCTTATTTCTAATGGGAAAGTCTATTTTATCCTTTTCGCCAAAACTCTCCCAACTCTTGTCTTTAAGATTAAACACTTTTATCATAAGAGGATAGCAGGAATACCCTTCCAGCATATTATGAAATATGACTTTCCCATCGACAACAGTCATCTCCTCATACAGATCATCAACCTTCGTTTCAGAAAGAAAATTGCCTTGCAAATCAAAAAACAACAATTTAGAATAATCATTGTAAACAAGTAATTGTTCCGATGATTCATCAAAACCAATATCTAATATAACATTCGATTCTCCAGGACCGTTCCCCGTTTTGTGAATACGTTGTTCTATTACTCCTCCTTTTGAGTTAATAATAAATATCTGACGAGTGTTACCTGACAGTAATATTATTTGATTCTTATATCTTATCAATCTTTTTATATCAGAAATAAGATTGGTTTCATCTGTCTGAAGAGGAACAACTTCTGCTATCTCAAAATGATCATTAAAATAAGTTGTATCAATGTTTTCTTCTGATACATTCAATTGATGTTGTTCACCAGTAATATTCGTCTTGCCTGAATAGCAAGATACAAACATAATACATACAGCACAAAGTAACGAAAATTGCATTATGATACTTTTTCTAAATACAGATATTATACATGTGAAAGTCATAGTTATAATCTATTTATAACCCGTTGGCGGAATTAATTCACTAAAAAATGTCAGGAAATAAGTTGTGCATATCAAGTATTATGAGAGGATAAACGGGCAAATCATTGAAATTGAGCTTTCTTTTGAATATCCCAATAGCTGGGCTGTATTACGTTTGAAAGATATATGCCAACTAATAGACGGTGAAAAGAGAAACGGAAAGGGCGTTTGTTTGGATGCAAAATACTTACGTGGAAAATCATCATCAGCCATCGTAGAGAAAGGAAAATTTGTCTATGCTGGGGATAACATCATTCTTGTAGATGGTGAAAATTCCGGTGAAGTTTTCTTGGTTCCACAGAATGGATATATGGGGAGTACGTTCAAACAACTATGGCTTTCTTCAGTCATGTGGAAGCCTTATGTATTGGCTTTCATCCTATTCTACAAAGAGGAGTTGAGAAATTCAAAAAGAGGTGCGGCAATTCCGCACCTCAATAAAGAGTTATTTTATAATTTGCCTATTGGCATTCCACCATTAGCAGAACAGCAACGTATAGCAGAACGGATAAATGAATTATCGCAGTTGCTCAAATAGTTTTTCTATTTGGGCAACAATGCGATATTGCTCTTTTAGTGGAGGCAAAGGTATTAAGTGCTCAACCAGTTTCACACGAGAAATATTAGGTTGGGCACCACCTTCTCCTTTTTTTATGAAAGAATCTCGGCTTGCCATAAGGAAATAAAATAGATACCAATTATAAATCAAATAAGGAGTACAACCACAACAGGCTTGATTTGTAGTGAGTTCCTTACCTACGATTGCTAATTTTCCAATAGTAGCACCATACATTGCAATAAGGACATCCCCAATTTTATTCATACGTAAAGAGCAATCCAGAAAAGCCTTCTGCGTAACTTTTTCCTCAGTATCATACACTATTCCATTATTCAATTCTCCAGTTTTAAGCCATAGAATTTTGCCATTATAATAATTCGCATTACCTCGTTGGGGAGTTGAGCCAGCACCCCAATCTCCAATTTGCCCCATCCTTACCCAAACCCAATTTTCAGGAATTTCAAAAGGTATCTGTTCTGTTATATCCAAGCATTTTTTGTTTACCTGCTCATAATACTTGTTATCGTCACCACGATAGATAACAGAAGAAGCTAAGGCAGACTTCTTCAACTTACCCTCTTTAACGAGTTTCTGCTTCTCTGCTTTTATTTGTTCAAGCAATTCCTGTGCTGAACCTTCTTCTGCTATTTGTGGAACGAGTTTCCCTTGAATAGCCTCCTGTAGAATGGATTTGCGTAATTTGTCTTTAATTTCCGAATTAAGTTTGTCTTGTAAAATTCGACTATCGCTATATTTTTCCACCAAGGGTAACAGATATTGTATTTTCTCGACAATTCGATACTGTTCTGTCAATGGTGGTATAGGCATCAAATGAGAAACTAATTTTTCTCTTGAAATGTTTGGCTGCGCACCACCTTCTCCTTTTTTTATAAAGTCAATTTGACTACCCATCAGAAAGAAAAACAGAAAATAGTTGTAAATGCCAAATGGAGTGCAAGCGCAACAAGCTTGATTGGTTGTAAGTTCCTTGCCAACAATAGCCACTTTACCTATAGTTGCACCATACATAGCAATAAGAACATCACCGATTCGATTCATTCTTAATGAACATTCTTGTAATGCTTTTTTTGTAACCTTTATTTCTGAATCATAGACAATTCCATTATTCAATTCTCCAGTTCTTAACCATAATATAGACCCACCATAATAATCGGGATTACTCTTTGCTGGTGTGGCACCTGCCCCCCAATCGCCAATACTTCCCATTCTACACCATTCCCAACCTTGCGGAACATCAAATGGTATCTCCTCATCAATGCACTTCACCTCTCCCGTAGCAAGCAACTTCTCATAATAGGAATTGTCCTCACCACGGTAGATAATGGATGCGTTCTTGTCACGCTTGATTTTTTTCTCCTTGATCAAGCGTTCTTTCTCTTGACGAATCTTTTCAAGCAATACGCTTGCAGGTTCGTCATTAGGGTCTTGCGGTACAAGTTTTCCCTGTATCGCCCATTGTAATATGCTATTCTTTAATTGCTTTCCGTTCATTGTAATTTTCTATCGTTAGAAATCATTGTCCTTATTCTTCTGCTTCAAGAAGAACTGATAAAGTTTCTTGCCTATTTTATCTTTGGCAAATGTCCGCTCATGCTCAATAGGTATGGTAGATAACCTTATCTTAGCCACGCCTTTTTTCAACAACTCAAATTGTTGTGGACTTATCTTGAATTGTGCTGTAGAACTGATTTCTGTCACAGGAAGGACTATATCGCCAGAAACAATGCCTGCCGTTTCAGAGCCACTACCTATCTGAGAGCCATAAAGTTTAATAACTTCACCATCGAATGTTTTCAACAACATGGTTGATTCTTTCAAGAAATTCAGTCGGTCTGACTTTACGGTTGCAATAATGTAATATGCCGTATCTTGCTTTGCAACGCTATATTTCATGTTGCATCCCTCGGCAGCCAAAGGTCGATATGTATATCCAACCGTTTGTGCATTTATATTGATACTGCACATAGTCAGTACAATAGACAAAATGATTTGTATTCCAATATTACTTTTCATAATTATGCTATAAAATCGAAATGTTCTTATTTTATTGTTGTTACTCTGCTTCGTCTAACAACTTGTCAAGTTGCGCTTGCAGTTCTTCACGCTTTGGCAAATAGAGTTGGTAACGAGCCACAAACAATTGATTGGTTATACCCTCCAAGGCATACTCCATCAGAAGTTCGTCTTTTCTTGCTCCCAAAACTATGCCAATAGGGGGATTATCGTCAGGTTGACACACTTCTGTTTTGAAATAGTTCAGGTAGAGATTCATCTGCCCAATATCACCATGCTTTATCTCTGCTCGCTTCAAGTCAATCAACACATAGCATTTCAAAATACAATGGTAGAATACCAAATCCACCTTGAACTGTCGGCTTCCTATCTGCATGGAGTATTGTCTGCCCACAAATGCAAAACCACGTCCCATTTCCAAAAGGAACTGCTCCATGTGGTCTTTCAGAGCCTTTTCCAAGTCACTCTCCTTATAGCGCTTCTGTTTGGGAAGTCCTGCAAATTCAAGCACGAAAGGGTCACGGATGATGTCTTGCGGAGTTTGTACTTGATGCCCCTCGTTTGCCAAAGAAAGAACTCCAGCCTTGTCTGTGCTTAGTGCAAGTCGCTGAAACAGACAACTTTTCATCTGTCTTTTCAGTTCCCTAACTTTCCAACATTCCTTGATGGATTCCTTATAATAGAACTGCATTTCAAGCGCATTATCACACTTCAACAGTTCATAATAATGGCTCCATGTCAATTTGTGGGACAGTGTCCCACATTTTGGGAATGCCAAGTATAACTTACGCATATAGGTAAGGTTTGTTCGGTTAAAACCTTTTCCATTTTTTGCTGTCAAATCCTTTGCAAGGTTTACAAGTAACCTTTTGCCATATTCAGCTCTTTGTTTACCACCCTGTTCAAATTCAACGATATACTTTCCTGTTTGCCAGTTGGCATCAAGCAATTCCGTATTGACCGCAGCAATGGCTTTTGACTTCGCCTCACCCCATAGCGTGGTTATGTTGTCTATCAACTTCTGATAGGCAGCATCATTTATGTTTGTCAAACCTTTATTCTCCATGCCAATCTTTTAGATTTGTGGAACGCCGTTCCACATTTTACAATTCGTCCACATTCACATTTATCCCCAGGATACGCTGTATCTCCGCCAATGTCTTATCAATTTCATGATCAAGAGCCTTGCGCTTCTTGAAATAGTCGGCAAGCAGTTCGGCAGGAGGCAAGATTTCTTCATCCTCTTTCGGGAACTTGCACAAGTCGAAGTTGCAATCGGTGGCGATAAGGTCTTCAACCGAATAGCAACGAGATTTCTCGTCACCATCAGCAATAATAATCTCCTTACGGTCGTTCCACCACTCACGGATTGGGTCGCAATGTTCCGACTTCATGGACTTTGTCTTGGAGAAATGCTTGTACCCCTCTGGCATATCCAAACGATAGAACCACGTTCCCTTTGTAGAATAACCTTCTTGAGCACCCTCCGCACTGGTATTGTCGAAGAACAAAATGTTCGTGGCAATCGAAGTGTAAGGTGCAAAGATACTGCCAGGCAAACGGATGATGGTATGCAAGTTGAAATCTCTGAGCAACTTGGTCTTGATGGCTATCTTTGTGTTGTCCGCTCCAAACAGGAAACCGTCTGGAACAATGACCGCTGCACGACCATTCTTCTTCAGTCGGTACATGATGAGAACCATGAACAAGTCAGCAGTCTCGCTACTGCGCATATCAGAAGGGAAGTGTGACTTGACATCCGACTTCTCGTTACCACCGTATGGTGGGTTCATCAACACAACATCAAACTTGTCTTCGTCTGTATAATTGAGTACATCTTTTGTAAGCGAGTTGTCGTGATATACCAATGGTGTGTCTATGCCATGAAGCAATAGATTAGTCACGCATAGCATATATGGAAATTGTTTCTTTTCGATGCTAAACACAGACTGGTTGTACTCTTTACGGTCTTCAGCAGTCTTGACCTTCTTATCCAATTCACCCAACCAACTTGTGATGAAACCTCCTGTACCACAAGCGAAGTCTGCCATTTTCTCACCAATCTGCGGATTGACTATCTCTGCCATAAATTCGGTCAAGGCTCTTGGGGTGTAGAACTCACCAGAGGAACCTGCCGACTGCATTTCTTTGAGGATTGTCTCGTATATCTCACCGAAAGCATGACTTTCCTCATAGTCACCAAGGTTCAGTCCGTCAATCACGTTCAGCACCTGGCGGAGCTGAACACCATCCTTCATATATTGGTTGGCATCCTCAAAAGTTGTCTTTACTATTGCTTGACGAATTGGGGTATCAGGTGTAACCTCTATGTTTTTGAGTTCAACAAACAAGGTGTTGTTGACAAACGAAAGCAGCTCATCACCAGTCAAGGCATTACCGCTTCCATCGTCATGTGCCCAGTTGCGCCAACGGCATTCTTCTGGAATAATGGACTTGTAATCATCATCGTTCAACTCCCAGTCATTCTCTTTCTCGTCATAGACTTTCAAGAACAGCATCCATGCCATTTGTTCTATGCGTTGCGCATCACCGTTGATACCGGCATCATTGCGCATTATATTGCGTACTCGTTTTACGAAATTTGATAAACTCATATTTTGTTTCTATTTTATGCTATATTATATATGTATTGTTCCAGTTCCTTTACGGCATCAAGATAGCCTTGCTTGCCACCAAAGAACTTCACTATGTTTGCCTTTGAACCCAATTTGCGGAATGGGTCATTTTCAAGCACAGTAAGGCTTTCCAATTCTGACACACCTTCCTTGGTGTACTTATCCAACAAGGCTTCAAGCACAAGTCGTGCCTGTTCACCATACTTGCTGAATATGTCTCGTTTCTTCACTTGTTCGGCACGTTCATGTCGTGTAAGTGTTTTCTTGCCGTAGGCTATATGGCAGATGAAATCGAAATCATCAACATCGTCCATATCTTGGTCATGCTTCAATGCTGCAAGATCAATACCACTGTCTTTAAGCATTTCAGCAATGTCTGACTTTTTCTTGGTTTCTTTCCATTTGGAAGTGAACGTGTCAATCGTAGCGTATGTGTCTATGATACTTTTCTTTGTATAGTCGGTAATGCTTTCCGTGCGAAGCAACTTACCATTTGTGTCATAGACAGAAACGACCTTGTTAATGACCATCACTTGACAACCATCCTTAGCAACAATCGGCTTCGGTCGTGGCTCAGGATCGGGTTCTTTCACGCCTTTAGGCTCGTCGTCTTCAGGAAGTACATACGGCTTAGGCTCTTTCTGCCTGGGCGGATAGTTCGGGTCTATTTCAATCGGTCCGTCCCAATCTGGGTCTGCAAACAATCGTGTCACGTTGCGGAAGTCCATTACTGTGAAGTATGTTTTTCCTTCTTTCTCACGAAGACGAGTGCCACGACCGATAATCTGCTTGAACTCTGTCATAGAGCCGATTTGTTGGTCAAGAATAATCAGTTTTGTCATTTTGCAATCAACACCAGTTGAAAGCAACTTACTTGTTGTCGCTATGACAGGGTATTTCTCTGCAACAGAAATGAAATAATCCAACTTGCCTTTTCCGTATTCGTCACTACCAGTTATACGAACCACATAGTCGGGATTCTTCTTACACATATCAGCATTGGCATTAGCCAAAGCCATACGCATACGTTCCGCATGAGTTTCATCAGCACAGAACACTATGGTCTTAGCCATGCGATCTGTACTTTTCAGATAATTGGTTATCTCTTGCGCAACTTCCCTTATACGGTCTTCTATAACAATGTTATAGTCATAGTCGCTGTTGTTATAAATGCGGTCTTCTATCTCGTTGCCGTATATATCTTTTTGTCCCTTTGTCGGTCTCCATTCATCGCCAATGTTGGTTGTGATGTTGATTACCTTGAAAGGAGCAAGGAAACCGTCCTCAATTCCGTTTTTAAGACTGTATGTATATATAGGTTCACCAAAGTAGCCAATACTTGACTGGTACTTTGTTTCTTTAGGTGTGGCAGTCATACCAATATGAGTAGCCGAAGAAAAGTATTCCAGAATGTTTCGCCAGTTGCTATCATCCTTTGCGCTACCTCTATGACACTCATCAACGATAACAAGGTCAAAATAGTCTGGATTAGGAAACAACTCCTTATAGTTTTTGACATCATTCTGTCCAATCAACTGTTGATATAGTGCAAAGAACACTTGATAAGACCCCAATTCTTCCAAGTGGTTCTTGTCTTTTGAGTAGTCTATCTTGTGCGTTACCTTATCTAATGGTTTGAAGTCTTGCTGTATGGATTGGTCAACCAATATGTTGCGGTCTGCAAGATACAACACTTTCTTTTTCAAACCACTTTTAAGCAAACGCCATGCAATCTGAAATGCAGTGTATGTCTTGCCTGTGCCAGTTGCCATGACAAGAAGTACACGGTTTTGTCCTTTGGCAATGGCACCAACTGTGCGGTTTACTGCGTTGCGCTGATAATATCGTGGCGGAAATATGTTCTGACCAGTGCAGAAAGGCTGCTCAATGACGGACAACTCTTGCTTGTTAAGTCCGTTTCCATCGTTAGCCTCACTTTTATATCTTTCGATAAGTTCTTCTTTTGTAGGAAATTCGTCCATAGCAAGAGTGCGTTCCTTGCCTGTCAAGAAGTCATGTTCGGCAAAACCTTCACCATTTGAACTGTATGCAAACTTGACATCAAGCATTTGGGCATATGTCATGGCTTGTTGCAATCCATGAGAAACAGAATGATTGGCATCCTTTGCCTCTACAATGGCTAAAGGTGTTGCCTTGTTTGCATAAAGCACATAATCGGCAAACTTCGGTTTCTCTCTATGCACAAGATTACCATGAAGGCTAATTTTACCGTCAGTAAATTTAACCTTCTGTTCCATGAATATACTATCCTTTGACCATCCCTTGCTTGTGATGGCTTCGTTGATATAGCGGAACTTGATGTCCTCTTCTGTAAGTTCTTTACTTATGCCCATGTTCAAATAACGTTTTATTATCGGAAGTTATTTTGTCCAGTTCTAAAAATCCAGTATTTGGCGTTTTTATTCTCGCTCGTCCTCGTCTGTTATCAAGTCCTTCAAATCGACTTGTAGAATTTTTGATATTTCAAGCAATGTTTCCAAATCTGGCTGGTATTTATTTCTGGCGTAGCAGTTTACTGTACTAAAGCTCTTCCCAAGCTGTTTTGCAAGCCATGTCTGAGAGATGCCTTTTTCTTCCAACGTGTCTTTTATTCTGTTCAGTTTCATATTTTCACCGAATTTTTCTGCAAATATACATTAAATTTTGCGATAATAATTCGTTATATGACTCTAATAGGTAAAAACATAACGATATTTCACACTTTCACACCCATTTGATACGAAATAAGGGAATAAAGAGATTTTATCCTCCTTACTCCCTTTCTTTTCTTCCCTAATTTCCAAATACTTTTTCCACTCGCTTGACGGCATCCGCTCTCATCTGCATGGCTACGGAAGCATATATCTGTGTTGTCTTAACCTGTTGGCGGAATTAATTTAGTGCATACTTAATTCTGCCAATGGGCTTGTCGTTAATGAAGTTTACGTATTGCAGAATGGTAAGTGCACTAATTTTGCCAATGATTCTGGCAAACAAACCATTCGTTATTTTCGCGTAGTTCCTGATGACCAAGAACTGGTCTGTAAGTTGTGAGAATATTGTCTCAATCCTCTTTCTTGCCTTTGCAAACGGAATGAATGTCGGTTTCCAATCCTTTTGGTTGAGCCGATACGGACACTCCAGTCTTATGTGTGCGGTTTCGAACAAGTCAAGCTGTACGTCAGCTCCAATATACCCTTTGTCACCATAGATGCTACAGTCGTGATAAGTATGTTTTACATCCTTCATATAATGGAGGTCAGCCACACTTGCCTTTGACAGATCATAGGAATGGATAACTCCACTTAACCCACAGAGAGCGTGTAACTTATAACCAAAATAATACGTGTTCTGCGAAGCACAGAAGCCGAAGTCAGGAGCTTGAGAGAAATTTCCGGTACGCCCCATCTTGCAACGTTTTCCTCTTGCAACCCTACAAACTTCTATCGGTTTGGAGTCAACAAAGAATTGTTCCTCTCCGCCATCCATTTCCATGGCAATCCTCCTGCGTAGTTCCTCACACAGGCCTGACGTTTTCTTTCTGCGGTCATTGAATTGTCTCCTTGATATGAGATTGGGAATGTTGTCCTTGTATTCTTGCAATTTATAGTCGAACAACCACTTCTCACTATCAATGCTCTCGGTCTCTGCCGTCAGGGATAGCGCCACCACTTCCAAATCCGAAAACTTGGGAACAGGACCACGACGTGGAACATTACCCGAATCATTGACGAGATTTTCAGAGAATTGCTTGCATATCTCAAGTATTTTGACGAATTTTGCATAAAGGTTGTACATACGATGGTTTGAACTTAATGTTTTAATCACCACTAAGTTACTAAAAATCAGCGACATGTACAACTTTTTACTCATATTTATCAACTTAAATTAATTCCGCCAACGGGTATAAACTACCTGTTTTTCATGGCCGGTGATTGATTGACCGGTTGCAAATATAGGGCATTGCTCCCGTCTCTCTGTATACAAAATGTTTCCAATTATGTGACGGGATGTTTTTTTATTGCTATCTTCATGCTTGATATTAGTGTTGTTGAGTGTTCGTCATTATAGATGAGGATTTTTATATCATGTAATTTGTTTCTGTCTTTATGAATAAAGAATTGAAAATCAGTGATAAATCACCTTTTGAGAAAATAAGGAAGTTTGATGGGCAAGGACGGTCATACTGGACTTCGAGGGAATTGTGCGCTGCTTTGGGGTATAGTACGTACCAGAAATTTTCCGTTCCATTGGCAAAGGCCATGAAGTCCGCCGAAGCGGATGGCATAAATGTGGATGACCATTTTAACCTGATGGTTGAAATGGTTGGGGTAGGCTCTGGTGCATGTAGGAGCGTGGAAAACTATCACCTTACGCGGGAGGCTTGCATCTTTATAGCGAGGCAGGTCTATGCTAAAAAGAAAGAAGTGCAGGCAGCCCTTGAATATTTTTCCAGTGTTAGCATTGATTTTGATGGGGCCGAATGTGATGTGAACTGTCAGGAGGCTGTCTCTGAGATGGAGAAAGATAAAATCAGAGAGAGGAACCGGGAGCATTGGAAAAGGTTAAATGACGAAGCTTCAGAGTTTTATAAAAAGAAGATGAGGCTGCTGGATGAAGTGGAGGATTTTAAAGCGGATGCTTCTTTTCATGGGAACAAGGCTCCACATCACATGATGTACAAGCTGGGGACATTGTACAGTAAGGATGGATGCAGAGGGTATGAATTTCTGATAGAATATGATGTGTATGAACCGGTTGTCGGCATTTATTATGGATGTAAGGGGCTGATTCTTGATGGGAATGATGAAGATGGGGAAAAAATGTTCAATGAAGAATGGAAAGATATTCGTTATTATGTTACTGCTGTTCTTGAAAATACATTTCCGGGGAAATCTTTCACTCATCGCTTTAAGCCTACAAATAATGCGAACAACCATACTTATTGGCCCTTTTGGATTACTCTTCATGAAGATGAGGATATTGTGGAGGTGGGTGCAAGGGCGGTTCGTCTTATAAGAAGTATATATGAGGGGTATCTTGAAAATGAAGATGTTGAGGCTCTGAGAAAACGTTCTGGCTCTCGGAAAGAGCCTCAGGAAGAGGATAAGATACGTTTCTCTGCTGATGTTAACTTTACAAAAAAAGCGTATCAGGAACTGCTTGAAGAGATAGGCCAAATGTCGAAAAAGGGAAAGGAGAAGACAAATAAAGAAATGTTTGAGAAACTACTGGAAAAGACCACTGAAAGTGGATATCTGAGAAAAGAAAAACACTATGAGGCAGCGTGGCGGATAGTACGAAATGCAGATGTGAAGGAGCGAGATTTGCAGCAGAAAACTAATAAACAATTTATCTACATGATTAGACTTCTTTTGGGGTATATGCAATTTTATTTGGGAACATTAGATACTTCTAAGTGTGATATAGAACATAATAGAGGAGTGGTGTCACCTCCTTACACGTCTATCAGCAAGATTTTGATGACTATGAACGGCGGATTTTTCGGGGAAACAATAAGAAAATTGTGTGATAGTAAGAAGGATGCTACATCTATAATAATAAATTCATGGAAAATATTGCAAACTCTATTAGACCTGCCAAAGGACGCTTGGAAAATCGTAAATGACACATTAGGCTTACCAGAGAAAAAATGGAAAACCTTTAAAGATAAATGTGGAAATGGATAAAGAGGTTGATTGTCTTTTTTGTAGACGTCTATTTCACAGCTGGTTCTTCCCCCATACTTTTGCAATCGTTAATGCTAACGGTTGCTTTTTGTTCTTATAGGCAGAGGGCGCCATAATATAAACTTTAAAAAAAAAGATTATGGAAAATCAAGAATTTCCGAAAGGAGTCGGTTTCGCTCCGTTTTTGCGTTCATTCATGAGTAATTCTTCTATTTCTATTGATGAACTTGCAGTGGCTATGACAATGTCGAAGTACGCAATTACACGTTTGGCCGAGGGCAAGAGTTATCCTACTGACGTGTGCTACGCAGAATTCTGTATCATGTTCACCGTTGTATTAGGTAAAGATTTTGATGCTTACAAAAAGATGACTAGAAAAGACAAAGATGATTTGGTTGCCAAAATAATGGCAAGTGGAGGATCTGCTTGTACGGTGGCAGGAATGATAAGCTTGATTTCGGCTTCAGGTGTTGTTGCTGGGTTGTCGGCAGCAGGAATAACCTCCGGATTGGCTGCAATTGGCGGTATAATAGGAGGTGGTATGCTGGCAGGGATTGCAGTTGTTGCGGCTGCCCCATTGGTAGTAGGGGCCATATTGTATTCTCTTTGTAAACCCAAAGATAAAAAGGCCGATTTTTTGCTTGCGTACAGATATGATTTAGACCCCAAATATGAAATAAATCCTCAAGACAATGAAGATGAAGATATGGATTGAAGAAGCAATGAAGGAAATGGTAGAAGAGGTAGAAAAAAATGAACCGATGCCAAAACATTGGAAACGCAGTGTGCTGCTGTTCTGCTTGTTGTCGGCCGTTTGTTTTCAGACGGGACTTTTGGTGTTGGCAAAAAACGGCATTGCTTCCGCTGATAGAAGCCCTCTTTTCATTGCAACTGGCATTGTCTGTTCTATGCTGGTGGGAGTTGTGCTGATTAAATGCTGCTTATATGCAAAAAGAATAATGAATAAAAGTAATAATTAAAAATAAGATAGTTATGGAATGTATTTTTTGTTTGAATGAGAATGCCTATTTCGATGGCGTGAATTATGTTTGTCCGGATTGTGGAAGAGAATGGCCATGTGATGAAATTGCGGATGACGATGATGATAACAACAAGTTGCGTTGCCCTGAGTGTGGCTCGCATTTGGTCTATCCTGATTCAAGTGGTATTAATGATTATGCTTGTGATGCTTGTGGGTGTAGATGGGATGGTGACGATGATGACTACGATGAAGATTATGACGATGATGATGAAGATTAATTATTGCAATTATGGAGCTGGGCAAATAGCGCTATTATTACCGCATTATTACATACCCGTTGGCGGAATTAATTCACTAAAAAATGTCAGGAAATAAGTTGTGCATATCATTGATTATTAGTATTTTAATGGTGATCAAACTATTAATATACAGCTCAATTATGCACAACTTATATG
>JAQUTK010000023.1 GCA_028709785.1 Bacteroidales bacterium | reverse complement strand
TATGATTTTAGTCGGATTTATTATAATATAAGACTAAATATAAATTAGATATGAAAAAATATAAGCTAAACAATTTAGATTGTGCATCATGTGCATCTAAGATAGAAAGCAGTCTATCAAAACTGGAAGAAGTGAAATCAGTATCTGTAAATTTTGCAAATGCCACCATGACTATCGACACAGACAATATCGAAAAAGTCAAAGCAAGCATTAAAACAATTGAACCGGATGTTGAAGTACAGGAATTTGATAAAGAAAAAGCAACGGTTTCAGTAAGCGAACTTGCAGAAAACAAAGGAACAATAATTAAGGCCGTCTCTGCCTTAGTCTTACTGGTTATCGGGATAATATTTGAAGAAAAACTACACAATACCCCGTTTCAACTCGCTGAATATGCTGTATATGTTACCGCCTACCTTATTGTGGGTTGGAAAGTGATAGCTTCAGCTGTAAAAAATATCATTAGAGGACAATTTTTTGATGAACAGTTTTTAATGGCTATAGCCACGCTTGGAGCTTTTGCTATTCATCAAATGCCCGAAGCAGTGGCAGTAATGTTGTTTTATGTAACTGGCGAACTGTTTCAGGACATTGCAGTAGGTCGTTCACGTAAATCGATCAAATCACTCCTGGAAATTAAGCCTGATTACGCCAACCTGAAATCAGGTCTGGAAGTCGTCCGGGTTTCTCCCGAAGAAGTCAATATCGGCGATACTATCATCGTTAAGCCGGGAGAGAAAGTTCCACTTGACGGAATAATACTCGACGGAACTTCGTTCGTTGACACCGCAGCATTAACAGGCGAAAGTGTACCTCGAAAAGTAAACGTAAAAGATGAAGTTATGGCAGGCATGATTAATCAATCCGGTTTGCTGACTATAAAAGTCAATAAGTTATTTGGCGAATCGTCTGTCTCAAAAATTCTTGAATTAGTCGAAAACGCCACCTCACAAAAAGCTGAAACGGAGAAGTTCATTACAACTTTTGCGAGGTATTATACGCCCATAGTTGTCATTGGTGCTTTATTGCTCGCCGTTTTGCCGCCACTTTTATTTGCCGGGCAAACCTTCAGCGATTGGATTTATCGTGCATTGGTTGTGTTGGTTGTCTCCTGTCCGTGCGCTTTGGTTATTAGCATTCCACTGGGCTACTTTGGGGGTATTGGCATGGCTTCAAGAAAGGGTATTCTGGTCAAAGGATCCAACTTTCTTGATGCACTCACACAGGTAAAAACCGTAGTTTTCGATAAAACAGGAACACTTACAAAAGGAGAATTTAAAGTTTCGGAAGTGGTTACTTCCAACGGCTTTTCCAAAGACGAAATTTTGGAATATGCTGCTTATGCTGAAGCCAATTCAAATCATCCGGTAGCACAGTCAATTACTGTTGCGTATCAAGGTAAGATTGATATTGCAAGAATTACAAAAACTGAAGAAATTTCGGGACATGGTATTAAAGCAATCGTTGACGGTAAAACGATACTTGCAGGCAATGATAAAATGTTGCACAAAGAAAACGTCGAGCATTCGGTTTGTCAGGTTGATGGAACAGTTGTGCATGTGACAATTGATCATGTTTACGCCGGCTATATCATTATTTCCGATAGCTTGAAAGACGATGCTATTCAAGCGATCGAAAGTCTTAAAGCAAAGAATATTCAAACGGTCATGCTCACCGGCGACAACCAGTTTGCTGCAGCAGCCTTTGCAAAGAAATTGAATATAGACAAATACTTCTACGAACTACTCCCCGAAGATAAAGTCAAACACATAGAACAGTTAATCAAAGAAAATAAAGGAGGCAAAGTTGCCTTTGTTGGAGATGGAATAAATGATGCTCCTGTGATTGCCCGTGCCGATGTGGGAATAGCCATGGGAGCACTTGGATCCGATGCCGCTATCGAAACTGCCGATGTGGTACTGATGACAGACTCACCGTCAAAAGTTGCCCTATCCATTGATGTTGCAAAAACAACCAGAAACATTGTTTGGCAAAATATTTACTTTGCTATGGGTGTAAAACTAATTTTCATTGTTCTGGGTGTATTCGGTGTTGCAACCATGTGGGAAGCTGTGTTTGGAGATATGGGCGTTGCTTTAATTGCTGTATTTAATGCTATTAGAATACTTAGAAAATGAAAACGCCATAGAGGGCAATTATTGTAAAATAATTAACAATAATTAAATCATGTCAGTAATAAAAACAATAGGGATATTTATCCTTGCAGGATTTTGCGAAATAGGTGGCGGTTATCTAGTTTGGCTTTGGTTGAAAAGAGAAAAACCAATATAGTACGGTGTATTAGGTGGAATCATTCTCATATCTTATGGAGTTGTTGCAACTTGGCAAACAGCTAATTTTGCCAGAGTGTATGCCACATACGGAGGCTTTTTCATTGTAATATCTTTACTATGGGCGATGAAATTCGATAACTTTTCACCCGACAAATATGATTTAATAGGTGCTACAATTGCATTGTTAGGTGTTTGCATAATATACTTTGCTCCACATACCTAAAAAAAAAGAGATTCCGGTAACCTTCTATTATTTTAGCCTTGGAGACCATAAAAAGTGTATTCACTTACTTTGGAAAATCTTCGAAAATATGTTCTTACTGATCCAATAGTTCACACAGCAGTATGTAATAAATTTACCAATGATGAAATGCTGCATTAAATCAACAACAGTACTAGGCATTTTATTTTGAACGAAATAATATGTTCCGCATGAGAACCCGTTGACTGTTGTGTCTGATGTGTCTGTTCGATATTAAACGCAGCATGATCCTCCGGTATGTCCGGACACGGAATCACACTGAGTATCAAAACATAAATAGATAATATGAGGGCTAACAGTCTCATTCAATTAATTTTAGGCAAAGATAATAAATAAATGAAGCGGCTCTGCATATTTATTGTTTTTACGCAGTGCATGCAACAAATTTGACATAAACAGTAGTCGTACATCGCATAATTAACCGAAAGAGATTATCTTTGGACTCAATATAAACAGTAGGCAATCAAGTCAGCCTACAGAAAGCTGACAATCATTCAGAATATGGCAAAACGGGTAATAATCGTAGGAGCCACCTCCGGTATCGGATACGAAGTGGCAAAAGAATATGTGAAAATGGGCTGGCAGGTAGGCGTATCAGGCAGACGGCAGGAAGCGTTGGAAAAGTTTCAGGCGACAGCTCCTGATCAGATTAAGATTCAGTCGTTGGATGTGACGCAGGAAGATGCCGCAGACAAACTGCTCGCATTGATCGGCCAACTGGGCGGCATGGATCTGTTTCTGCTCAGTTCGGGGATAGGATCTCAGAATCCGAACTTAACCCCGGAGGTAGAAATAAATACAGCACGCACCAATGTGGAAGGTTTTATACGGATGGTCACCACAGCGTTCAACTACTTCAAGATCAACGGAGGAGGGCATCTGGCCGTTATCAGTTCGATAGCCGGAACCAAAGGAATGGGCAGTGCCGCAGCGTATTCAGCAACGAAACGTTTTCAAAACACCTACATAGATGCTCTTGCACAGCTCTCGCGTATGGAACAACTCAATATCACCTTCACAGATATCCGCCCCGGCTTTGTCGAGACCGCCCTGCTTAAAGACAGAAACTACCCAATGCTGATGCAGGCAGACCGTGTAGCAGCTCAAATCATCAGCGCCATCACCCACAAGAAACGGGTCGCAGTGATTGATTACCGGTATGCGATAATGGTCTTCTTCTGGAAGCTCATCCCTTCGTGGCTTTGGGAGCGGATGGCTATCAAGAACAAGTGAGAAAGTTACTTAATACAGAAACGGTTTATATCTTATATTTATCAAACAGGTGTAAACCGTTTCTGTATTCAGTCGGTCTTAAAAGACAATTTTCCCGCCAATAAAGAAACTTCTGGGTAAAGTCGGACCGTATGCAAAATCAGAATCACGATCTTTCCCTTTGTCCTCATCCGATTGATAGGCATCGAAGATGTTCTTTACACCTGCATTCAGCTGAAGAGATATCTCCTCAAAGAGCGGGAACGTGTAACTTAGTCTGGCATTCAGATCAAAAAAATCCGGTGTTGTCACATTTATATCTTTCGGGATGTATCCTGCGGCGTGAGGCACCAGCATGCTTCCTGTGTAGGTGCCTGAAAGTGATATTGCAACTCTTTTTACCGGAGTTACAATCGTTGTGAAATATCCGTAGAAATCAGGTGTCCGAAGCATCTTCTTCGTGTTAAGGTCCTCAGAGGAACTCCAGTTTTCCATTTCATCATATCTGCTTTTCTGAAACGTTGCCCCTACTTGTATTTGCAGTAATGAAGTGAAGGAAATCTCACCATCCATCGTGATACCCATCACTTTCGCCCCAGATCCATTTGCCCGCTCTTTCAAGATTGTACCTCCATTATCGGTACCAATATCGCTCAACACAAAGACATCATCCAGATTTGTATAGAATCCCTCAATACACATGTTTGCGGGATAAGATCCAAAAGTGTGATAAAGATCTATTGATGCGCTTAAGCTCTGGGAGGTCTCAGGCTTTAGATCCTGAGCAGAATGAATAATGGCAATTTCGCCACCAACCGCCGTGATATGCAGATCCTCGTCATATATCTGAGGAGCCCGAAAGCCTGTCGAATAGCTGAGACGGAAGTTTACATCCTTTTCCGGATTATATCTCAAAGTCATGCGGGGACTGAAGATCGCATGATCAATCAGGTTATGTTTATCCAATCGACCACCAAACAACAATCCCCATATCTCGTCTTTCCACTCATTCTGAATAAAAGCACTCTCTGTGTGCACAGTCTGAAAAATATCCCGGTTATACCCCAGTATCTTATCGTGTAGCTTGTCATACATATACTCCGTTCCTCCGGTAAACTGTGCGGGCATAAACAAAAGCTTATCCCAGTTATAGGAATATTGAGCTCCTGCCACATAGGTAAGATCGTTCGTATTACCATATCCTCTTGTATCTTGACCTGCACCCGAATAACTCTTACGCCGTGTGTTTTGTACGGAAGAATAGAGACTCACTTTCTGTTTTTCATCTGGAGTGAATAAGTCAAAGTTCACACCTCCGCCATTTATTGAGTGTTCTGCTTCCTCTGCTACGTCGGCTTCGTGAGGTGGTAGATTCAGATGATCTCCACCTCGTCTGTAGTCAGTGGTATTATGATACTCCACGGATAACTTTGAATAATTACTTGTCTTCATGAACGAATGAAGACCGATTGTTTTGTTATTCATCTCCGGCAATTCGGTAAATCCATCACCATCCCTGTCATATCCATCGCGATATCTGCTTTGTCCGAAAAGAAGTAATCCGGCTTTATGATCTTCGGTTACCAGGGATATGTTCATGCCGGTGTTATTATCCAGGGCATTTGTACCTCCTATGGTCGTTATATCGTGCGAAATATCAGCAGAGTTTCGTGTAGGAACTTTTGTGATTACATTGATAGTCCCAGCTATGGCAGAGGATCCATACAATGCTGAACCACCGCCTTTAGCGACTTCCACGCGTTCGATCATATTTTGAGGAATCTGTTCCAGACCATATACGCCGGCAAGTGAGCTGACGATAGGACGCGAGTCTATCAATATCTGAGAGTAGGAGCCATCCAAACCATTAATCCTTACTTGTTCGGAACCACAGGTGTGACAATTATCTTCTACCCGTAATCCCGATTGAAAACTCAGCCCTTGTGCCAAACAGGTTGAGTTTGTCTCCTCAAACAATTTAGTATCCAGGATGTTTACTAAAGAGGGTGCCAATCGTTTGTTTGTCTCCTCTCTGTTACTGCTCACCACAATTTCATCCAGCTGAATCAGATCCGGTGGCAATGCGACATTCATTTCCACTCTGCTATTATTCGTGACAGATGCGTTTTCAGTTTGTGTTCGATACCCCATTGACTTGAATTCAATAATCCAATGACCCTCAGGAACGTTTTTTAGGAAGAAATGCCCTGAAGCATCGGATGTGGTTCCAATAGTGGTTCCTTTTATAACTACGTTAACGTAAGCCAAGTCGATTTTTGTTTCAGCGTCCGTAATATGTCCACAGATGATAGCATCGGTGGGCTTTCCTGGTAATTCTGCTCCTATACATGGTAATAGGGCACAGAATAAACAGGAAATAAAAAACATGTATTTGCTCATTATTATTTCTTATTTTAAAATGTACACAATGAAGTTGAATACCCCCTGCAGAGGGGCATATCAGTCAACAATTTAAAATAAGCAGGGAGGAGCTCGTAAAGAATAGGAGCAAGGTGCGGTTTTGAAAACCTTGCAGACAGAAATATCTGTATCTAAAGACGTGAAATTCTCATCAAACGAGAGATCAAATGTGGAAGACTCCACAAAAGGAAGTAACTGAAAATGACAGATAAAGCAAGAGCAAGACGAGTTGTCACAATCATGCCCTGAAGTCGCCGACTCATGCTCATGAAAGTGGAAACTCTTTACAATACCGATTGGAGCTATTGCAAGAAACAATAACCATGCAAAGATTACTTGCCTTCTCAGATGCAATTTCATAGTTGCAAAAGTAGTAAGAATTTGTAAGCTATCTGTCCGGACAGAATAGTTTAACACATGATCAGGCAATCTGTCCGACAATTACGACATAGTTCTTGCCATACTTCTTGGCACACTTGGGGCAGGTGGTGTACCACATGTACATTTTCTTGATTTCATACCCTTTGCCTTTCGCTACGGATTCGTAGTCTTTACACCATTCTCCGGTTTTGTTGAAGTTTCCTTCATACACCTTGCAGTAATACTTCCCGCTCAATGTACAGTTATCAGCACCCGGCACCTCTTTGTCCACGGCAAGATAGAGATCCATGTTCCATTTGGAAGTATGATCCGACAGACAGAGAAAACCCGGTGTTGTCGCTCCACAAAGTTCAAGTTTGTTTACCATTCTGGTGATTACCTTGCCAAAGTTCATTGGCATGTAAAACAGTGTGCAGACTTTGTCGCGGATAAAGAGCTTGTGATCCCAGTCAAAAACAGTGTCATCCCAAGGTTCTGGATCAAACATTGGACAACACTCCTTGTCATTTTGTTTAGTTTCCATGATGTGTTTGGTTTGAAAATAAACCACAAATATAATGAAGTATTTCAGAGTGTTATCTCGATATTTGTTAAATAAAAGAAGCGAGCTCCAAAAAGTCTCCCGGATTCATTTATTGACTAAATTATTAGTGTTAATATTGTGCTTAAATAAAGTATTACTCATGAAAAATCGAATTTGTTTATTAATCCTTCTCAGCTTTTGCATGTCGATTCATACGCAAGGTCAAGCACAAAACCAATCGGTTGCAAAGCAAGTCATTAATGTGGAGTCAGGTGACTTAAAGTTAAGTCTGATGGTTGGTAGTGATGATCGCCTCTACCAATTGGGTTTTGGCGCAAAGGATAAAGAGGTATCTGCTCCAACCGGAATGCCGTCGCGTGAGTCCGAGTTTTTACCACCTTATGGCAATGGGGTTATCACCGAGCCGGCTATTCAGGCAACTCATACGGATGGAAATACATCGACCGAACTTCGTTATGTAAGTCACAAGCAAGAGGCTGTTTCTGATGATATTCAATTGACAACCATATCTTTAAAGGATCCTGCTTATCCATTCTTTGTGGATATCTTCATCAAATCGTATAAGTCAACGAGTATGATGGAGATCTGGAATTCGATCCGTCATGAGGAAGGTGAGGGCAAGGTAGTTCTCTATCGCTATGCTTCGGCTTCTCCACGCTTTCAATCCTCCCAGTATTGGGTTACCCAGTTTATCGGCGATTATTCGCGTGAAGCAATTCTTTCGGAAGAACGATTGAGCGAAGGAATAAAAGTGCTGGATTCCAAACTGGGAATCAGAGCCACCCAAATGCGTATTCCTTCTTTTATCCTGTCCGTAGGTCAAGCTGCCCGTGAAAATGAAGGAGAAGTTTTTGCGGCTTCTTTAAAATGGCCCGGAAGTTTTCAATTAGCCTTTGAAGTGGACTGGGATAAGAACCTTCGTGTTTTGACAGGTATCAACCCTATCGGTGCGCAGTATTATCTGGATCGTGGAGAAACATTTACCACGCCTGCCATCTTGTGGACATACAGTAAGAAAGGAAAGGGCGAGACAAGTCGTCAGTTCCACCATTGGGCTATGAAATACTCCGTTCGCGATCCTCAAAAGAACAGACCAGTTCTCCTGAATAACTGGGAGGCTACCTATTTTACCTTCGATGAAAAACGAATTACCGGACTGTTTGATGGTGCAAAGCAGGTGGGAGCAGAGTTATTCTTGTTGGATGATGGTTGGTTTGGCAATGGTGAATATTCTCGTGATGACGACAGACAGGGATTAGGTGACTGGCAAGTTTCTACGAAGAAACTTCCGAGCGGACTCTCTTATCTGGCAAAAGAAGCAAAGAAACGTAAGATAGGTTTCGGTATCTGGTTGGAACCGGAAATGGTCAATCCCAAAAGTGAACTGTATAATAAGCATCCCGATTGGATTATCACACAGCAAAAGCGCGAACCGATATTAGGAAGGAATCAGGAAACCTTGGATTTAACCAGACCGGAAGTGCAAAAGTTTGAGTGGGAGGTCATTGATAATACGCTTCGTCCCAATCCGGGCATTTCGTATGTGAAATGGGATTGCAACAGATACGTTACCCAGCCCGGTTCTTCTTATCTTTCTCCGGAGGAGCAGAGTCACTTGTTGATTGAATATAATAATTCACTTTACCGACTGATGGATAAGTTTGCCACTGGCTTCCCTAATGTCATGGCGATGCTTTGCTCTGGTGGTTCGGGACGAGTTGACTTTGGTTCGCTGCACTATTTTCACTCCTTCTGGCCGAGTGATAATACCGATCCGTTGAGAAGAATAAAAATTCAATGGGGATTTGGTCACTTTTTCCCTGCAAACACGATCTCAGCGCATGTTACCCGTATGGGCAACCGTTCTCTTAAATTGGCTATTGATGTGGCGTTGAGTGGTGCTCTTGGCCTTGATATGGCTTTGGACAAAACAACTCCCGAGGAACGGGCGCAACTGGCAGAAGGGGTTCGTCTGTACAAAGAGAGCATTCGCGCACTTGTAATGAATGGCGATTTGTACCGATTAGTCTCTCCGTACGAGACTCCAATGGCTGCTCTCAGCTATGTAGCTCCGGATAAGAAAAAGGCAGTTGTCTATTTCTATCAGCAGGAGAATGGCAATGTCCCTGTTGTCAAACTGAACGGACTGGATGCTTCTAAGAAATACAGTGTCAAAGAGGTCAATCTTCCCAAAGGAACGGCATCTCGCTTTTCTGTAGATCAAAAGATCCTTACAGGCGAGGAACTGATGAACAAAGGTATTGAGAATTCGTTGTCTGAGCAGGCTCAAAGCGCGGTATTTGAACTGAAGATGGTCGAATAAGGCTTTTATGATAATAAAGGAAATCCCCACACAAAGATGTCTGCGTACATCCTTGTGTGGGGATTCTCATTTTCTTTCAGGAGGTCCAGTTTTGCACTCATATGCATTGAATTAGCGTGTTGAAATGAGGTTATCTGTTAGAAAAGGGATTTGAATAGCAAAGGTATCTTAATATTTTGCCTAACAGTATTCAGAAAGTGCATTATTTTCATACCTTTGGGCTTCTTCTAAGAAAAGAAAAAGAAATACCTTGTATGAATAAACAAATTAAGTGGGGTGCTATCATCCTCATCGTAGTGCTGATTGTCGGAATGATCTTTTATCCCAATCTGAAAAAGAATGTTTCAGGTAAAGAAACGACTGCCGGAGCTCCTTTCCCGGGGAAAGGAACAAAAGATAAGATCTTGAATATTAATGCCATTGTATTGAAATATCAGACGCTCTCTGATAAGATCGTCAGCACAGGCAATATTATTCCCGATGAGGAGGTTGATCTCTCTTTTGAATCATCAGGCAAGGTGACAGACATCTATTTCAAGGAAGGTACGCATGTGAAGAAGGGCGAACTTCTTGCTAAGATCAATGACAAACCACTACAAGCTCAGTTGAAGAAACTGGAGGCGGGGATTCCACTCGCCGAAGACCGTCTTTACCGACAGAAAACATTGTTGGCGAGAGATGCGGTAAGTCAGGAGGCTTTTGAACAGGTCAGCACAGAGAATGAAAAACTGAAGGCAGACATCGAACTGGTAAAAGCAAATATCTCGCAGACCGAACTTCGCGCCCCGTTTGATGGTATCATCGGATTGAGAAATGTGAGTGAAGGAGCTTTTGCCTCGCCCTCAACAATCATCACGAAGTTGACCCGTATTGCTCCGCTTAAGATAGACTTTTCCATTCCCGAGAGCTATTCTTCTGATGTCAAGAGTGGCACAAAGATTCTCTTCCGACTACAAGGTGAAGATGGTACCGTACGCGACTATCAGGCTTCTGTCTATGCGGTGGAGAGTAAGGTCGATATGAATACCCGCACATTGAAGGTGCGTGCCCGTTATCCGAACGTAGGCGAAAAGATTATGCCCGGCAGATATACTTCCGTTGAGATTACGAAACGAGAAATAGAAGATGCGCTTGCCGTGCCGAGTGAGGCAGTCATTCCGGAAATGGGAAAGAATATGATCTATCTGTATAAGAGTGGCATAGCTCAGCCGGTTGAAATCACGACAGGAATACGCACAGCCAGTCATTTGCAAGCACTCAGCGGAGTACAGGCAGGTGATACGGTCATTGTATCGGGAGTGATGCAGCTTCGTACAGGAACAAAAGTGACTATCGATCGTCTTAATACAGGAGAATAACGGATGGCGACATTATCAGAAACCAGTATCAATCGTCCGGTGCTATCCACCGTGATGATGCTGATTATTCTTCTTTTCGGTGTGATCGGCTACACCTATCTGGGTGTGCGTGAATATCCGAGTGTGGATCAGCCCATCATCACCGTCAATGTGAGTTATCCGGGGGCCAATGCCGATGTGATTATGAATCAGATCACCGAGCCTCTGGAACAGAATATCAATGGTATCCCGGGCATTCGTTCGCTGAGCAGTGTGAGTAGTCAGGGCATGAGCCGTATCACTGTCGAATTTGAACTTTCCGTGGACATGGAGACGGCTGCCAATGATGTGCGTGATAAGGTGTCGCGTGCACAGCGCTACTTGCCCCGAGATTGTGATCCGCCAACGGTTTCCAAAGCCGATGCCGATGCTACACCGATCATGCAGATTGCCGTGCGAAGCAACAAACGGTCGCTGATGGAACTGAGTGAGATCGCCGAACTGACTGTAAAAGAGCGGTTGCAGACCATTCAGAATGTGAGTTCGGTCGAGATATGGGGTAACAAACGTTATTCAATGCGTCTGTGGCTCGACCCTATCAAGATGGCCGGCTATGGGGTGACTCCTCTGGATGTGAAGAATGCAGTCGACAAAGAAAATGTCGAGTTGCCTTCCGGCAGTATTGAGGGAAATACGATGGTACTTTCCATTCGTACCCTCGGTTTGCTGCACACAGCCAAAGAGTTTAACGACCTGATCATCAAACAGGACAAGAATAATATTGTCCGCTTCAGCGATGTAGGTTATGCCGAAGTATCGCCCGAAGACTTGCGAAGCTTGCTGACTAAAAACGGCGAACCGATGGTGGTGAATGTGTTGATTCCGCAGCCCGGTGCCAATCATATTGATATTGCCAATGAGGCTTATATACGTATTGAACAGATGAAAAAGGATCTGCCGGAGGATGTGACGGTGGAGATGTCATTTGATAATACACGTTTTGTCAGAGCTTCAATTGACGAAGTGGAGGAAACGATTTATGTTGCTTTTATACTCGTGGTACTGATCATCTTTGCTTTCTTGCGGGATGTACGTGCGACACTGATTCCTGTGGTTGTAATCCCTATCTCGCTTATCGGAGCTTTTTTTGTGATGTATGTGGCGGGATTTTCCATCAATGTGCTGACCATGCTGGCTGTCGTGCTTTCTATCGGACTGGTTGTCGATGATGCGATAGTGGTCACGGAGAATATCTATGTCCGGATCGAACGGGGTATGGCACCCAAAGAAGCGGGAAAAGAAGGATCGAAAGAGATCTTCTTTGCTGTGGTTTCCACAACGGTTACGCTTATTGCGGTCTTCCTTCCGATTGTGTTTATGCAGGGTATGACGGGACGACTCTTCAAAGAGTTTGCGATAGTGATTGCCGGTTCGGTGGGTATATCGGCATTTGTGGCATTAACTTTTTCACCGATGATGGCAACCAAAATGCTCAAACATAGGGAGAAGAAGAGTTGGCTGATCAAACAAACAGATCCTTTCTTTGATGGGATGAACAATGGGTATGCGAGGATACTGAATGGTTTTCTTAGATATAAGTGGATGGCTGTTCCTATCATTATTGTACTGTTTGGTTCCATCTTTTATTATTGGAAGAAGATTCCTGCCGAACTCTCTCCGATGGAAGACCGCTCGAATATCTCCGTGCGTATGACAGGTCCCGAAGGAGCGACTTTTGAATTCATGCGTGATTATGCTGAAGATGTAAAATGGCTAGTCGATTCTCTTGTCATGGAGAAAAGAGATGTGATGGCGCGGTCGTCAAGTTCTTTTGCCTTCATCAACATCTTCCTGAAAGATATCAAAGAGCGGAAAAGAAGTCAGTCTGAGATTGCAGACGAACTCTCACTTGCAGTACGGAAAGAGACGAAAGCACGTGCCTTTGTGCAACAGCAATCGACCTTTGGTGGACAACGTGGTGGTATGCCGATTCAGTATGTGCTTCAGGCAACCACATTGGAGAAACTACAACAGTACATCCCTGCCTTTATGGATAAGGTCAATGAGAGTCCAGTGTTTCAGATGGCCGATGTCAATCTGAAATTTACAAAACCCGAGACGCGTGTGGAGATTGACCGTGATAAAGCAACATTGCTGGGCGTCAGCACGCGAAATATTGCGCAGACGTTACAGTATGCGCTCAGCGGTCAGCGTATGGGCTATTTCTATTTGAATGGAAAGCAATATCAGATATTGGGTGAAATCAATCGCCAGCAACGTAATCAACCGATGGATCTGCGCTCTATCTATGTGCGTAGCGATAACGGTTCGATGATACAGCTGGATAATGTGGTGAAGCTGGAAGAAAATGTGGCTCCCCCTCAGTTGTATGGGTATAACCGGTTTATCGCAGCCACCATATCCAGTGGTTTGAACAAAGGATACACCATTGGCGACGGACTTGATGAGATGGACCGTATTGCCAAAGAGACATTGGACGGCACGTTCCGTACAGCTCTTTCCGGTGAAAGCAAGGAGTTTAGAGAGAGTTCAGACAGTCTGATGTTTGCCATGGTACTGGCGTTGGTGATGATATACCTGGTGCTTTCAGCCCAGTTTGAGAGTTTTAAAGATCCATTGATCATCCTCATCACAGTGCCACTCGCACTCTCCGGAGCGTTGTTCTTTATGAGTATGGAGGGCATTACCATGAACATATTCAGTCAGATAGGTCTGATCATGCTCATCGGTTTGGTGGCCAAGAATGGTATTCTGATTGTGGAGTTTGCCAATCAGCGTCAGGATGCAGGATCTTCCATGGCAGAAGCCATACGAACTGCTGCCGTACAGCGTCTGAGACCTATCCTGATGACCAGTATCTCTACTTTGCTTGGTCTTCTGCCTCTGGTATTTGCTTCAGGAGAGGGAGCTCAAAGCCGAATAGCCATGGGTGTGGGAGTAGTCGGAGGAATGATCGTTTCTACACTTCTGACTCTTCTTATCGTACCGGCTATGTATAGTCTAATTGCAACAGAGCGGAAAAATAAAAAATGAAAAAAGGGATATTAATTGCGTGTATAGCTTGTTCGATGGCATCTTTCGGACAAAAAGAGATGAGTCTGGAAGAGTGCATTGCCACCGGACTGGAACAAAACTATTCCATACGTATCGTGCGCAATCAGGAACGTATCGCTGATAATAATGTAACACCCGGCAATGCCGGTTACTTACCTACGCTCGGGGTGGAAGCAGGGTATGGAGGAAACGTGTATGATAACAAGTATGACTACACGAACGGTACCAAAGCCAGCGTGAACGGTGTCAGTAATGCCACGGCCGATGTCGGATTGAATATGAACTGGACCGTCTTTGATGGATTTGGCATTCAGGCTGACTATGCGAAATTGAAGGAATTGAAACAGATGGGTGCGCTCAATACCCGTTTGACCATTGAAGCGTTTATTTCCTCTCTCTCTTCGGAATATTACAATCAGATCCGACAGACCACCAGGCTCAAGAACCTCCGTTCGTCGCTGGACTTGTCGCGCGAACGTCTGCGGATCGTCGAGGAACGTTATACCATTGGTTCGATGTCGCGACTGGATCTGCAACAGGCGAAGGTCGATTTTAATGCCGACAGCAGTAAGTATATCACCCAACTGGAAGTGGTGCACACCTCTCGGGTGAGGCTCCGCGAACTGATGGGTCTGGATGAACCCGATGCTGAGGTTGGGGTGAGAGATACATCGATCACGCTCAATGTAGCATTGGAAAAAGAACAGCTATGGAACAGTGCGGTCACTTCCAATACCTCGCTGCTCATCGTTCAGAAGAATAAGAAGCTCTCCGAGCAGGAATACAGAAAGGTGAAGAGTGTCAATTACCCTTACCTGAGGATGAACGCAGGCTATGGATATACCGACAATACCTACGGCAGCGGAACCACCGAGCGTCAGCAACGGCTGGGACTCAATTACGGAGTGACTTTGGGATACACCCTCTTTGACGGAATGAACAGGAAGCGCGAACAAAAGAACGCGCGGATAGAGATCGAGAATGATCAACTCAGGATCAAAGAGATGGAACTGGCGCTCCGTGCCGATATGAGTAACTCCTGGATGGCCTATCGGAATAACCTGAATCTGTGGACATTGGAAAAGGAGAATCTGGTAGCAGCCATGGAAAATTACAGCATTGCCATAGACCGCTACAAATTGGGCGATCTTTCGGGTATCGAACTCAGAGAAGCACAAAACAGTCTGATTGAGGCTGAGGAACGGCAATCCATTGCAGAATATAATACGAAACTCTGTGAGATTTCGTTGTTACAGATCAGTGGTACAATCATTAAAGTTGCTTTTCCACAGGGTGAAGAGCTGGGAGAGAGCAAGAATACAAATTAATAACTTACGAGTATGGCACTGGAAACATTTGTCTTTAGACTCGCTTTAGCACTGTTGCAGGGAGCAATCATCGGTTTGGAGCGTCAGTGGAGACAGAAAAGCGCCGGTTTGCGCACCAATACGCTGGTCTCTCTGGGTGCGGCGGCCTATATCATGTTCGGTCTAGAGATGGCGGGTGATCATGGCGATCCGACTCGTATTGCCAGTCAGATTGTTACGGGTATCGGTTTTCTCGGAGCCGGTGTCATCATCAAAGACGGATTTACCGTATCCGGACTAAATACCGCAGCCACCATCTGGTGCTCGGCGGCTGTAGGAGCCTTCTCCGGCTTGGGACTCTGGCGCGAGGCGATGGCTCTGACACTTGCCATTGTGGCTGTTCATCTCATCTTGCGTCCTGTGGTGTTGTATCTCAATCAACTTCCATTTACCAAATCAAAAGAGGATCAATATGACTATTTCTTCTCAGTGATCTGTGAGAACGGTCATGATGTAGAGGTTCGCGAGGAGATACTTTCCTACGTGGAAAAGAGTAATCGCCTCATGATGCGTACATTGGCAAGCGCACAGGAACAATTGATTTCCACCACTTCAGTGAGAGCAGAGATCTTTGCATCCAAAAGAGAAGACCGTCTTCTCGAGGAACTATCCGACTTATTGAACACAAAAACGTATGTGATGCAGGTGAAATGGGAGATTATTGGAAGGAAACAGACTGACATTTAACGAAAAGGGCTATCTTTGTCCCGCAAAATAAAAATAGAGAACAGAACCATGATACAGAAAATTTGTTCAGCAGCCTTGCTGTGGAGCCTCTCCATGTGTATGATCCATGCACAGTTTAATACACAGATTACATTAAAGAAACCCGGCAACGGAGCGAAGACTTATCAGCTTACCGCGGGAGAGAACGGTATCCTCAAACCAGAGAAAGAGATTCCCGTCGAGGTCATCGCCCGTGCCACAACCAACGGCGATAAGATTGAGTACAGAGTGACGGTAGCAGCGACCGAAGATATTTGGTTTAACCTCTCAAACAGTTATGTGATTGAAGGGTCCAATCATGCGGCCAATGAGTTTTATCTCCCCGGATTCTGGTACAAGAAGAATCTACGTTCGCCGAAGCAAGCTCCCAACTTTACCGTGTCAGACTCGTGGACGGTTCGCGAAGACCGACTCAGTACTCCGCTTTCCGCAGTATATGAAACGGGCAAAGGTGACTACTTTACCGTGACCCGCAAAGGGAAATGGGAGATCGACGCACTGACTACCCACAGCACCGGCGAACAGTTGTTGTCCAATGAGTCGCATGTCGGTTATGTAGGCTTTGGCAAGCAAGGCACCAACTCCGAACTCCGTTTCGGTATGCCGGCTTGGGAAGCTCCCTATGCCTATACCCGCAAACTGACCTTGTCGCCCGAGGTGCGCAACTTCCTTTTCCTGCAAAAAGGGGCAACCCGTATGTACACATGGGAGATCACCAAAGGAAAAGCCTCTGATTTTGCGACATTTATTCAGAAGAGCTGGCAGTATAGTTTTGATACCTACAATCCCTCTTTTGTAGAAAACAAGATGACAAATGATGAAGTGAAGCATCTTTTGGCTCAGTTTTATGTATCCAGTTACCTGAAGACAGACAAACTCAGTGGCTTCTCCGGAGAAGGTCTCTCGGTGGAGAAGTGTGAGGTAGTGCCCCGTTTTGAAGTGGGCTTTGTCGGAAGAATATTGCTCAATGCCTTCAACTGTCTGGAGTATGGCGAACAGCTTCAGGATTACAAGTACACGCACATGAGTGAAGATATCTTCAACAGTTATCTGGCAAACGGCTTTAATAAGGAAGGTTTTATGCGTGAATACTGGACTCCAACCGGCGAGACAGATGTGTATAGCATTCGTCGTCAGGCAGAGGGAGCGTATGCCATGTTGCTGTTTTTAAAGTATGAAAGAGACAAAGGAAAGAAGTTCCCCGAGTGGGAGCAGAAGATCCGCACGTTGATGGACAATCTGGTCACCTTGCAAAACAAGGATCATAGCTTCCCGAGAAAGTTTAAGGCTGATAAAAGTATCGTCGACAGTACCGGTGGAAGTACCGCAACGGCGATTCCTACATTGACTATGGCCGCTTCTTATTTTAAAGACAAGAAATATATGAAAGCAGCAGAAAAGGCTGCTGTCTATCTCGAAAAAGAGATTGTCGCTAAGTCTGATTATTTCTCATCGACGCTCGATGCCAACTGTGAGGATAAAGAGGCTTCTTATTATGCTGCCACAGCCTTTTATTACCTTGCGCTGAACTCCAAAGGAGAGCAACTCAAACACTATACCGCCCTTGCCCGTCAGTCTGCTTACTTTGCAGCCAGCTGGTATTATCTGTGGGATGTTCCATTTTCATGGGGACAGATGCTCGGAGATATGGGATTCAAAACACGTGGTTGGGGAAATGTATCGGTTGAAAACAACCATGTGGATGCGTATGTGTTTGACCTTTTGTCTGTCTTTGAATGGCTTTCGAAGACGAGCGACGAACCACGTTTTGCCATGCTTTCCACCGTCATCCGTACCTCTATGCACGAACAACTCTTGCCTTATCCCGATAATATGCATGGGGTAGGCAAGGTGGGCTACCATCCGGAAGTAATACAACACACGAACTGGGATTATGGTAAGAATGGCAAAGGATATTACAATGACATCTTCGCGCCGGGATGGGTCACAACTTCCTTGTGGCAGATGTTGGTGCCGGATCGTGCCGCAGGTTTCTTTCAGAAAAAGTAAGTAAGAAAAGAAATAGAAACAGGGTGTGCCTTCCTTCGGGAACGGCACACCTTTTTTTTATCATCTAGGCGGCCATTCCACTGTGAAATCAATAGTCACACTTTCGTCTATTTTGGGAATTAACAGACCGTAGGCAACATCATCGACTACACCTCCAGAAGTGGGTACCCTTTTGAATTTGTATTGCGTCTCAGAGATCTTTTCCAGATAGAAATCTTTCAAAACTACTGATTCAACAAATAGCACTAATGAGTATTTGGTGAAATCAACTTTTGAATTAGGTACTTTGCCCAACAGCGTTTCATACTCTTGCTGCGTACGGATGACACCTTTGAATTTGTGAATCGTTACTTTTGAATCTAGTCCAAAATCATCCATAACGATATATTCCCGGGAAGGAATTATGTTGCTGGTCGAATCTACGCCATTAATTAAGGAAGTAGATAGATTACCATCGTCATCCACCTTCAGTGTATATTTGTTCCCATTCGGAGAAGTAAGCATCACGTTTCCGGACATCATGGAATATGGTACTGAAACCAACTGCTGGGAAGGGAATCTAATAATACCCTGAAAATGTTCCATCTCTCCATCTCCATCTTCATCTTTCCCGTATTCATAAGATGCAATCAGTTCCATCCAGAGTGATCCTTTTGTACGAACAATGGCATCATTTATAGAAGTACCATACGTACCGTTATTAATAGAGATACTAATTACGCCCATACTATCTGATTGAGTATAAATACTCTCTTGGTAATACAGGGTAGTAGCATTATCCTCCAATAATGAAACAGAAAGCCAAACATCAGCATTCTTCAAAACATCGCCTTTTACATCCCTCAGCACTGCTTGAAAGTTAAAGGCGGAAGGTACCTGTGCGCTTACAGCCACTGTTGCAAGCAAAGCAATCAATAGTAATGTTATCTTTTTCATCATTTCTCAATTTTTATTAGTTTAATAGTTTCAATCCGTTGACCTCCATTTGAGAGGATCAGGTAATATATGCCCGGAGAGAGGGCGCTCAGATTCAAGGACTGATCCATTGCAGCCATCTGTTTGCGGATAATACGACCTTGACCGTCATAGATAACAAGGATTGTCCCTTTCTCCGGTTCTTGGGAAAAAGTGATCTGTACTTGTTTCACTACCGGATTGGGAGTGACGGATACCAAACTTTTCTTCTCCTGAACGACGGAAGTTACAACACCATTCTTAACTGCCATTGGTTGTTGAAATCCAATCACCATACTGCTTCCCGTTGCACTCTTTGCCGTACCGATACAGGTTTCACCCAGTGTCCAGCTCATGCTCGCTCCCGAAGAGGAAGAAGCAGACCCTCCGGCCGATGCAATCACTTTTTGCGCGGATACTCCTGTCGCATAAAACCAAAGGATAAAGAATCCAATCATTAAGTTTTTCATACGCATTTTGTTTTTAAACATTGTTTCTAATATCACAAATCAATAACATAAAATTCTATTTGCAAATGTAATCACATTTTTTTTTTTGTGTAATTTAGTGGTGGACATTTTCACTGTTGATAAAAATATCAACTGCTTGATTTGTATTGCTTTATCTGTTTTTGAAGAGCTCCCTTAATGGACATTTTTGTTTTGTATCTAAAAAAAGCTATCAAACTTCGTTTTTTTACTGTTTGCAGGTCATAAAGAAACAGATGATGGGCTTGTGGTTTGGATGGCGTTTGAAAGAGGCAACAAATCTGACCATTGCTCGAAAAGAGGGTCAAAAAGATAACTCTTTCCGGACGAATCGTTGGAAAAGTTGATTGAGATGGAGTGGGGCAGAAAGTATGAATGGAACCAGCGGCTCACTTTAAGATTACTTTGACCGGATGGCTCTTTTTATCCACTTCCGACTGGATATAACTGATAAAATAATCCCTGTCGGCAAAGCGACTCTCTTCCTGTTCCCAGGTCGCATAGACATCAAAGTTAATCTTGCTGTTGGTTGCCACGAGTTTGGTACACCAGGTGGACAAAATACCTGTCCCTTTGTTGGGTGTGTCGAAGGCGGTTACAAAGTTGGAAGATGGAATAACCAGTGCCATTCCCATCTGTTTGAGCGGAGCAATCGTCTGTTTGTCGTGCGTGAGCATCAAGTGATAGGATTTGCTCTCTCTGTGAACGAGAGGCATTTTGTTTTGCAGCCGCACGATCCCTGTGATTAAATTGAAACCGGCTGGAAGATGTTCAATGCGTACTAAGTCTTCGTAATTGCGTTTGCCTGCCCAGATAGTAATTTTCTGCGAAAGGTTTATCTTCCGGTTGTTGACATTCCATCCTCTGTGATCCAGTTGAAAGACAGAGCGGACAGGCCCCTCTGTAATCAAACGATATATTGTGGAATCCACATTGTCTTCAATTCCCTTTTTTACATTGCCCAGCTGGATGATGGTATCCTCAGAGGCAATGGCCAGACCGCCCAACCCGAAAGAGGAACCGACGTTCAGAATGTCTCTTCCCCATGTTGCCTCTACCTGATAGGTGTTGGCCGGAGCTCCGTTCTTTCCGATCCCTACCGTGTCAAGAGCCATCGTGGCGATGCATTTGCCAAACACGTCCCGGTTATTTCGTCCGTCAAAATAGTGGCGGAAACCCATTTTGTCGTTCTCCCAGGCGATACCATCCATTTGATAGGGATAGTTCTTTGACCACGAGATATCTTTGTTGGTACGATAATCGGATGTGAGTTCTTCGATGTGGCCCGGTGAGGTCATCTTTCCGTACCGGATGTTGGTGCGAACAGGAAACACCGGATAGGTGTTTGCGGCGATCCATTTCACCGTCAGCTTAACAGACTCACGGCTTTTCAACGTATAGGCGAACGCCAGTTCGTCCCATCTCTTATCGCCATCCATATCATCCAGTTGCGAGGGGATAGTATCCCCGTTTGGAGCGATGACGATGGGTACGAGTGTTGAGCGAACTGCTTTCAGATCGCTTCGGGTGATGACAAAAGACTCATCCGTTCGCTCCATTTGTAAGGAATTACTCAACTCTATCTTGCTGATAGTCACTCCCTGCGAATAGATAAACGGGGAGAGTAAAAGGAATAGAACCACAACGAACTGTTTCTTTTTCATGGGTCACTTTTTGAGATGGGTACTGAGTTTTCTGAAGAATCGGAACGGTTACAAAGGTAAGAAAGAAATAGAACGTAGGGATGCAATCAAGGAAAAAACTCTTTTTTATCAGGGGGCTTAAATGGTCGGGACGGGAAGATAAAACGCAGCAGTAAGGATAATTTTCTTATTCTGTGCCACAGAATAGTTATTCCGTGCCACAGAATAGCTGTTCCGTGCCACAGAACGATCATTCCGTGCTTGAGAACGAAGAATGCGTCGGGGAAGGCTTGATTTTACGACCTGATAAAGAACACCTTTGTTTCTGAAAGACGGCAAAACTTATCCGATGAGATCGTGATCGGAGATTGCGGGTCAAGCCCGCAATGACGGCCCTCGGTGTGCCGACTGGTTAATGGCGATGCTCACGGCTTAGGGAAAGCGAGCCGGCAGCTCTGAGATTCAGAGTGCCGGCTCGTTGATGGTGATGCCCGCAATGACGGACTTTTTTGGAGATGGGAGCTTTTATTCCTCCCGGATATCTTTGCTTGGATTGAAGCCTCCTTCAAAATCATTCTTCTCGATCTTCACGTTTTTCACATGATGGATGAAGAAGCGTTTGTTGTTATTGTGGAACGCTTTGTAGGAGTTGTTCTTACGGATCGTGTTGTTGCGGAAGGTCAGTCCGTCGAGCGACTTGGCATAGACCAGCGGCACATCAAAACTGTCAAAGAGATTGTTCTCAATCGTCACACCTCCTTCTTTACCCCCGTGAAAATACTGTTTCTGATTCTTCAGATCGGGGATAACCGGATAGATGGAGATGATTGCCTCCGTAAACTGAAACATATTGGTGAGTCCGTTGATGAACTTGTTATTGCGGATAATGACATTGCGGCAAGCACCCGTTTCATACCAGCCGTTGCAGTCACCGCAAAGCAGGATCGCTGATCCGGAGATGTGATCAAAGAGGTTATCTTCCACGATGGTCTTCTTCGGGGTACTGAACAAAGCGCCTCTTGCGCGGTTGTTGCGAATAGTGTTATGAGCAAAGAGCACTTCAGGCGTCCATTCCAGATTTTCAATGCCAAAGCTTCCTGCTTCGCTGATAGCAGGATCGACAGCTTTGCTGAAGGTGATCTCATATTCGCGGGCACCTGCGATCTGCGGTTTGTCCACCGGACGGATGGCTGTGATGGTGTTCTTTCCTTCAAACAGTTCCATGGTCTTGGAATTAATAAATTGCACCTTGTCGCCGGGACGTCCCCATTCAAATCCCCACGACTGATCATGCATATAGCGACCGATAAGCGTCTTGTCGTCCACCCGTTTGATGACCTTCAGATAGGTGCCATGAATATTGATCGCATCGTCCATCATTCCTTCATACAAACCATTGATGGAAATGATCTTCCCTTTACAACCCGAGAATTGCGTTGCATCACCCTGAGAGGTGAAATAACGGGGATCAGTGTCGCCTTTCAGACAGACGCTGAAGCCATCCAATGTGATGTTTTCGCAGAGTTGAGCCAGCAGTCCAATCCCTTCGCAGTAATGCACTTTTACGTTGCTGATCGTCGTATTCTTGTTGTGCGAAAGAAAGAATCCCGGTGTCGGACGCTCGCCGGCACGCAGGGCGACTACCGTACCGGCAATCAGTCGGGCGTCTTTCCATTCCGGAGCCAGATAGGTTTGCGGTGCCACTTCCTTCACGCCATGCGTCGGTGTGGAGATGTCGCTCGTGCGATAGACAATGTGTTTGGTTCCCTCTTCAAAGGCGATACCCATGAAAGGGCGTATGGCCCATCCTTCGCCGTATGCTTCCAGATAGCCTTTCGAATCAATACGGGTAGAAGCCCAGGGAGCCACTTTGAAAGTGATCCCTTCCTGCGGGTCATTCTTCAGCACCTGAACCTGTGTGATATGCGGTTTGACAAAGTCGATGCTCAGATTCTTTATCACGGTATTTTTGGATCGAAGCAGCGAGATCGGCAACATCCGACCGTGAAAGATCAGTTCGGCGCCTTGTCCGTCGAGCGTCAGGTTGTTGAAATCTTCCAAAGCGATCGCCACGTTTTTGGGATTATCCTGATCGTGGTTAGAGATGTAATATTCGCGTACAGTAGAGCCTTCGGGATAAAAATGGTAACTGCCCGGCGTGAGTTGAAGGACGATCTTCTCGTTCTTCTTACTTTCGGATCGGATTGTACCGATAGCCTCGCGAAAAGCAGCCGAGAGGTTTTTGTCCGTGTTGGGAATCAGCCCATAGTCAGAGAGTTGAACTACTCTGGAGGATGCAAAAGTAACGTGAAGCAGCATAGCCACAGCCGAAAGAAGGATTGTTTTTCTCATAATCAAAATCAAAGTTAGTTGAATCAGCAGTTAAAGATAAAACAAATATTTCGAATAAAAACCAACCTCTCCTTTTGACTGATAAAGAAAGTAATGTGTAAAGTTTACACCAATGTGATTAAAATGGAGTTTAATTTTGGCGGGTTACTTGAAAATATAGTTATATTTGCATTTCGATTGAGTTAGACTTGAATCTGATACGTATTCTCCGGTGATAATAATGTACTTAAATTAATATCTGATGAAGGAATTGAATGAAAAGATGACGCAGTATCGATGGACCATCTGCGCGTTACTGTTTTTTGCGACAACAATTAATTACATGGACCGTCAGGTGCTGAGTTTGTTGCAGGGTGATTTGGCAAAAGAGTTTGGTTGGACAGATGATGATTATGGTACAATCGTATCCATTTTCTCCGGTGCGTATGCGATCTCCATGCTTTTTGCGGGACGTTTTATCGACTGGATGGGCACTAAGGCAGGATATGCCTGGTCTATTGCCGTTTGGTCTGCTGCCGCTTGTGCGCATGCACTTGCCCCGTTAGTGCCGGGTAAGGTGTTGGGCTTCAGTACCGCCCGTGTGTTACTCGCATTGGGAGAGGCGGGAAACTTTCCAGCAGCCATCAAGACGACAGCGGAATACTTTCCGAAACGCGATCGTGCCTTTGCCACCGGCATATTTAACTCCGGAGCCAATGTGGGTGCCATACTTGCACCTATCCTCGTGCCATGGATCGCCGTACATCTGGGATGGGAATGCGCGTTTATCCTTATCGGTGCGCTGGGTTTCTTGTGGATGATAGCCTGGTTGTTTTTGTATGAGATCCCGACACGTAATAAAAAGGTAAATAAGGCAGAGTTGGAATATATTCTACAAGATAATACCGCGGAAGAAACAGCCAAAGAGGAAGCTGCATTAAAAGCATCCACACCGAAAGAAAAGGTCTCTTTCCTGAAGTGTTTCTGCTATCGGCAGACCTGGGCGTTTGCTTTTGGAAAGTTTATGACAGATGGTGTATGGTGGTTTTTCCTTTTCTGGACTCCGGCTTATCTGTTGGCGCAATATAACATGAAAGGGATAGAGATATCGATGCCTATCGCTGTGTTGTACACGATCACGGTGTTTGGTTCGATCTTCGGTGGTAAGTTTCCGACCTATTTCATCGACAGGGGAATGAATCCGTATAAAGGGCGTATGACGGCGATGTTGATTATCGCGCTTTTCCCTCTGTTTGTGTTGCTGGCTCAGCCATTAGGATATATCTCTTATTGGGTGCCTATCGTCATCATCGGTATTGCCGGTTCGGCGCATCAGGCATGGTCGGCAAATATCTTCTCGACAGTAGGCGATATGTTTCCGAAGAAAGCGATTGCTACCGTGATCGGTATCGGTGGAGCAGCCGGTGGTCTGGGATCCGTGCTGATCAATAAAGGGGCCGGACTGGTGTTCTCTACTTTCCGCAGTTCGGGTATCGAGCAGACTTTTGAGCAGGTACGGAGTGCAGGTGGCTCTATGGCTGCGTATCTCGACACCATAGTATCCATGAAACTGGTCAATGATCATGGAATGGCTGTCAATCTGGGTAAGCAGGAGTTGAGCAAACTGCCGGAATCGGTGAAGACGGCTCTTGAAGCGATTGACCCGGCTAATTTCTCCGAACTGGCTCGTTTGCAGAGTGAGATTGTTAACTCGCAGATGTACACGGCTTACATGTTGGTGTTTATCTTCTGTGCCCTGGCTTATATCATTGCATGGTCGGTGATGAAGCTTCTGGTGCCGAAGTTCAAACCTATCAAGGATTTATAATGAGTGGAATGATTTACAGATAAATGATATGAAAACAAATTACGAACTGCGTTACGCAGCGCATCCTTCCGATGCGAAAAGTTATGACACAGCACGTCTGCGCAACGACTTTTTGATTGAAAAAGTGTTTGTTGCCGATGAAGTAAATATGGTCTATTCGATGTATGATCGAATGGTGGTAGGTGGTATCATGCCGCTGCGTGAAGTGATCACGCTGGAAACAATTGATCCGCTCAAGGCTCCGTCTTTCTTATTCCGCCGTGAGATGGGACTCTTTAATGTGGGTGGTCCCGGTGTGGTAAAAGCCGGTGATGCTCAGTTTGAACTGGAATATAAAGAGGCTCTTTATCTTGGTTCAGGTGATCGTATCGTTACTTTTGAGAGTAAAGATGCTGCCAATCCAGCCAAGTTCTATTTTAATTCTACGCCGGCACACCGTAACTATCCGGATAAGAAGGTAACGAAAAAAGAGGCTGTCACCGTAGAGATGGGTGCGTTGGAGATGTCCAACCATCGTAACATCAATAAGATGATTGTCAATCAGGTGTTGCCTACCTGTCAGCTCCAGATGGGTATGACCGAACTGGCTCCCGGAAGTGTGTGGAATACGATGCCTGCGCATGTGCATTCGCGTCGTATGGAAGCTTACTTCTATTTCGAGGTACCCCAGGATCAGGCTGTCTGCCACTTTATGGGCGAACCGGATGAGACGCGTCACATCTGGATGAAGGGCGATCAGGCAGTGCTTTCTCCGGAATGGTCGATCCATTCTGCAGCCGCTACCAGCAACTATACCTTTATTTGGGGAATGGGTGGCGAGAATCTGGACTACGGAGATCAGGACTTTTCCAAAATAACAGATTTGAAATAACAACTTATAAACGATACGAATATGGTTAATTTCTCATTAGAAGGTAAAGTGGCACTTGTAACTGGTGCTTCTTATGGTATCGGTTTTGCTATTGCTTCCGCGTATGCAAGGGCAGGAGCTACCATTGTGTTTAATGACCTCAAACAAGAGATGGTGGACAACGGGATAGCTTCGTATGCCGCACAGGGGATCAAAGCACACGGATATGTGTGCGACGTGACCAATGAAAATCAGGTGAATGAGATGGTTGCAAAGATAGAAAAAGAGGTGGGTGTGATTGATATCCTTGTCAATAACGCAGGTATCATCAAACGGATCCCAATGATCGAGATGACTGCTGCTGAGTTTCGTCAGGTGATTGACGTGGATCTGAATGCTCCGTTTATCGTGGCTAAGGCAGTCCTTCCAAGTATGATAAAGAAAGGGGCCGGAAAGATTATCAATATCTGTTCGATGATGAGCGAACTGGGTCGCGAAACGGTTTCTGCCTATGCGGCTGCCAAAGGTGGTCTGAAGATGCTTACCCGCAACATCGCTTCGGAATATGGAGAGTATAACATTCAGTGTAATGGCATCGGACCGGGTTATATCGCGACTCCGCAGACGGCTCCGCTTCGTACACCGGGACATCCGTTCAATTCGTTTATCATCGCGAAGACGCCTGCTGCACGTTGGGGTACTACCGAAGATCTCGAAGGTCCGGCTATCTTCCTGGCTTCTGAAGCGTCAGACTTTGTTAATGGTCATGTGTTGTATGTGGATGGTGGTATCCTCGCCTATATTGGCAAACAACCACAATAAATAGGTAAGAAATATACAGGTAAAGGTTAATTAGTAAAAGAGTATGTCGAAAAAGATTGTAACATTTGGTGAGATCATGCTTCGTCTGGCAACTCCGGACTATCTGCGATTCTGTCAGGCGACGGAATTTACAGCGACTTTCGGTGGGGGTGAAGCAAATGTGGCTGTTTCTTTGGCCAATTATGGATTGATGACAGAGTTTGTGACACGCCTTCCGAAAAATGATATTGCGCAGGCTTGTGTAATGGATCTGCGGAAGCACAATGTGGGTACGAACGAGATCATATATGGTGGCGACCGTCTGGGGATTTATTTCCTGGAAACGGGTGCGGTGGCTCGTGCATCCAAAGTGGTGTATGACCGCGCAAACTCTTCGATCGCGGATATTCAGCCGGGTATGATCAACTGGAAAGAGGTGTTTAAAGACGCTGAGTGGTTTCATTGGACTGGTATCACTCCGGCTCTGTCTCAGGGTGCGGCCGATGCTTGTCTGGAGGCGATCAAAGTGGCTAACAAGATGGGTGTGACTGTTTCCTGTGATCTGAACTATCGCAAGAACTTGTGGAAATATGGCAAGAAGGCTTCGGAAGTGATGCCTGCGCTGGTCGAGGGATGCGATGTGATATTGGGTAATGAGGAGGATGCAGAGATGGTCTTTGGCATCAAACCGGAAGGTTTTGATGTGGCGAAGACGGATGGTCATGTGGATGCGGCCGAGTTTGAATCGGTATGTACGCAGCTGACGAAGCGTTTCCCCCGTGCGAAGAAGACGATTATCACCTTGCGCGGTTCGATCAACGCAAACCACAATACATGGGGTGGCGTGTTGTATAATGGAGAAAGACTGTTCCAGTCCAAACGCTACGATATCACGCATATCGTGGATCGTGTAGGGGGTGGAGACTCTTTTATGGGTGGTTTGATCTATGGATTGATCACGTATCCGACAGATGATCAGAAAGCGCTGGAGTTTGCAGTGGCTGCATCTTGTTTGAAACATACGATCTATGGTGACTTCAACCTGGTGACGGTAGCTGAGGTGGAAAATTTAATGAAAGGGGACGGCTCAGGCCGTGTATCCCGTTAATAGCATACGATATGGCACGATTTACAAAGATACAAACTGAACAGGCAATGATCTCGACAGGGATGGTTCCTGTGTTTTATCACAAAGATCTGGAAGTGGCAAAGAATGTGATCAAAGCTTGCTACGACGGGGGAGTGCGCGCGTTTGAGTTTACCAACCGCGGGGACTTTGCACATGAGGTGTTTGGCGAACTGGTGAAATGGTCGGCTACGGCTTGTCCGGAGTTGGTGCTGGGCATTGGTTCGGTGATTGATGCGCCAACGGCTGCGCTTTATCTGCAGCTGGGAGCCAACTTTGTGGTGGGTCCGTTGCTGAACCCGGATATCTTCAAGGTGTGCAACCGCCGTTCGATTCCGTATATCCCCGGTTGCGGATCGGTGTCTGAGATTGGTCAGGCTCAGGAGTGCGGTGCCTATGTGGTAAAGGTATTCCCGGCAGGTAATGTGGGCGGTCCTTCTTTTGTCAAGAACATCAAAGCGCCGATGCCGTGGACTGCAGTGATGGTGACGGGCGGTGTCGAACCAACCAAAGAGAATCTGGAGGCATGGTTTAAAGCAGGTGTTTCTTGTGTGGGTATGGGTTCCAATCTCTTTCCTTCAGATGTAGTGAAAGCAAAGAACTGGTCTGCCGTTACGGACAAATGTAAAGAGGCATTGGAGATCATTCGTTCGCTGCAACTCTGACGAAAAATCATTTAGATGTTTTATAAAAAAGAAGCGTATGTTCCGCCCGGAACATACGCTTCTTTTTTGTAAAACATACGGATCTTATTTGATGCCGACCTTTACTTCTTTGCCGTTCTTCACGATGTCATCCATCTGATAGATGTCCGGATCAACCTTTCCTTTGACCATCTCCGGTATGTTGTAGTACATGAAGAAGTTATCATAGAAGTCCGCGTCTTTTTGCGGAAGCATAAACGGTTTGTAGGTCTTGCCCTCTTTGTCCATGTAGGTGAAGAAGGGAACGGTGTGCAATCCATCGACCCGTCGTGTGCTGAATACGATCCAACGGCTGTTGCTGCTCCAGGAGTGATAGCTCTCCACGTCATTCGAATTGACATTTTCCGGTTTGAATAACTTGTTTGTCTTCAGATTGATCAGGTACAGATCCGCTTCCTTGTGCCAGATATGAAACTGTCCGTAGTCTGCGATTGAGAAGAGCAGATACTTACCATCGGGTGAGAAGCGTGGCAAGGTGGCACTTTTGCCTGTGCGACGGGCAGAGAAAACGGTGTCGATCTTTCCGCTGACGGTTCCGTTATCGGGATTGAAGTCCGTCTTGCAGATACTGTATTTCGCTTCGGCAAACTGGTTCGGCATCAGGACACTGTCTGCCGAACAGAAATAGAGTGTTTTCCCATCCATAGAGAAGGCCGGGAAGGTTTCAAACGCATCCGACCGCATCAGACAGGGGTTTGTAATGTAGGTGTGGTTTTCCACATCATAGATGACCACTTCCGACTTCTTGTCATATACTTCCACCCTGTTTTTATCCGTACTGTGAAAGAACTGGTTGGTCTCATTGATGGAAAAGGCGATGTATTTGCCTGAAGGATGCCAGCTGAGGTAGCGGGAAGCACTATACAGTTTATCTACTTTCATGTTCAGCTTCTCCGTCTTGCCATTGCGGGTGATATAGGTACCGGTGTTTTGTGCACGCATGTGGAAACAGAAGGTTTTCGGATCCTGATTGCAGAATGAGTGACAGTTGATACAGGAAAGATTGTTCATCGTATTCTCGTAAATAGGAGTCTCGTCAAAGTCTTCCAGATTACGTTGATAAATGCCCATCTTGTTCCATAACTCATACCCCGGATCAATGAGGCGGTAGGTCAGATAAGAATCGATCTTGTCGGCTGCTACATGCCAGGCAAAAGGAAGATATTTCGTCCATTTTCCCTCTTTCCGGACAAGGACGGAAACTTCCAGAGCTGAGCCGGCATTCTTTTCCAGCAGCGAACGCCACTTGCCGGAAGGAATGGAGATCTTATACGCTCCATTGCAGATAATCTCGTCTGTCTTCCCCTTGATGCAGACCTGAATAGCGTCGCACGGCCCGGTAAACTTGAAATTAAGGGGGGCAATATTAACCGGAATAGTCACGTCGGCATAATCGGGAAAGATTGCCGGGGAAACAGTTGCTGTTTCAAATGTTGTAATCTTGCCATTCTCACAAGCGGAGAGCAGACAGATAGTACATAAGAGGTAAAATATTTTTCTCATTTCTTTATATTATTCAAATAATAGAGCCAGTAAGTACCCTGGAACTTCCGTGCGAAATCACTGTCCAGACTTCTGTTTTCTTGTTTGTATTTCATGAAAGTGTTTCGGAAATCAACAAAGGCCTGCTTTGTTTCCATGCTGATCGGCGCCATTTCCCACATTTGTGCCGGTGCCTTCGTGGCATCCAGATAGGCGGCTAATACCTGTTGGTGCAGGGGGGGCACTTTGTCCGCGGTCACATTCGGGTAATACTCACCATAAATATTGGCAAAATACTGTAATTTACTCTCCAGCAGGAAGGAGGCGGTGATATATTGAAAGGCAGCCGAGTTGGCGGGATTGGCATCCAGCAACGGGAGGCAGACCTGGACAATGTTCTGAAAGTTCATGATTGTGTTTTTCTTGGACAGTAGCTTTCGCTTGGAAGCAACCCATGGCAGTTCGTCGATCGCCTGCGGATTTGTTTCGATCAGATGAAGCATCTTTCTGCTCCATGCGCCGTGAAAGGGAGTCCGGGCCATTCTTGTCAGCTCTTTTTGGGCCAGCACATAATCTCCCAGGATGAGGCGACATTCAATCTCCCTTTTCATCAGGATGATGTTAGCGGCTCCCGGTGTCGAAACACCTCCTTCAAAGGCCATGTGCAACGCATTGGTGATATCGCCGATCTGATAAAAGATCTGATTGAGTATCTTAGCCGAAAGATAATCCTGCATGAAAGGAATCAGCATCATATCCGTACTGTTGTTCGGATATTGCATCAGGAGGGTGGACATCTTTCCGGTTTTGGCCAACGCCAGATTGATATAGGGATAGTTCATCGGCGATAAGGTGAGTTCGTCGCGGGTCATCCGGATAATCTCTTCCCACTCTTCGTTCTTAACCATGTAATCTGCTTTCATGAAGACCTCATCCTCTTTGTACATTGCATACTTGTCCAAACCTTTCTTCAGTAAGATGCCGAACGCGGCAAACTGGATCAGGATGAGCAGATAAACGGTGCCTTTCTTGGTCAGCACTGCCATCTTTTTAGCAAGGTTACGATAGTATACAAAAAGGAAGCAGAGCACGGTGGCCGGAGCAAACCAAACCGGGAAAAAGTAGGATGGCTTCAGGACTTTATCATAGGCAAAAACCTCACTCCAATAGGCTACGCTCAGCGTCATCGGGTGATTGTCGCGCAAGAGTATCCGAGCAATCAATGGAAATGAAATGACGATGAGGACCGATATGCCAAGAAAAATGAATCGCTTCGGATTCTTACTTTGAAAGAGCTCCCAGACTAGAAAAACGGTGAACAGGATAATGGCCGATGAGCTTGCCAACCAGTAGGCGAGGAGGAGCATCAGAATACCGGCTGTCCAGCGTATCATCTCTTTCTTTATGGAAACATATCCTAATGCCAAGCCAAGTGTAAAAGCCAACATCGCTGTGGAAGAGATGTTGACTAATATGTTCAGATGCATAATCGCCATTTGCAAGGCAATAAGGAGTGGCACGAGAAAGAAACTGTGTTTCTTCTGTACCTTGGAAAACAAGATTTCCAGCAATATGCCACAGAGGGCAATAGAAAGACCTGTGATCAGCGGACCACCCGCCAGGAAGTGAAAGCAGGCGGTCAGAAATTCGCCGATGTATCCCATCAAACCGCCGGGATAGGAAAGCGCCTCTTTCAGATGATTAAAGTCTGTGGTAAACATCTGATATTCTTCAGATGCAACGAAGTGGTAACGAAAGTTTACGTAATAAAAAGAGGGAAGTGCAAGGTAGAATACCGTAGAGAGCACTAATTTAAGTATATCCAGCGTTCTGTTATTCATTTTTAAGGGCTTTGTGTATATATCGGTGCAAATATATAAAAAAAGTTCTCTCCACCGCAGTGAAAAGAACTTTTATATAAATCACCTTAATAAATGACCCTTATAACTTAAATTGGTAAGAAAGTCCGAAGGAAAGAATCTCTGCTCCCTCTTTTTGATTGATATCTTTTGAATAGCGGGTGAAAAAATCGATGGAACTCTTTTTATTCAGGCGATATTCGCATCCCAAACGTATCCGGTATCTGTCAAAATAGTCTCCATTGACCAAACCGAGGGTATTGGTCAATTCAAATGAAGTATAAGGAGTGTATGGAGTACCGTATATGTTATACGCTACATTCAGACGGTTTCTTAATTTATTTTTAGGATTAACCTTGTAATTTCCCATGCTCTCATCCCGGTAGGTTGACTGGAAACGGGAGCGAAGGGAGAAATCAAAATATCCGTAGGAATATTTATACTGAACATACGCAGAGAAACGATGTCTGTTTTCATCAATCAGATTCTCTTTGAAATAGGAGAGAAGTTCGTAGCCTGCACCTACTTTCAGATCTTTAAAACGCGGGTGATTGTAAGCAATCCCCACGCCGGTAGATAAACGATCCACCTCTTCCAGGAAATTTTTGGAACGGATCTCTTCGCTGAGTGATATATCTAAAGACTTGTTGAATTTCTTTGAGACTTCAGCTCCGAGCATTGCGTTGCAATCTTTGGTTTCCTGTGCAATCATCTGCCCCGGTATGAGAGATACCAGGAGCAGCATGAGGATGAAAAGTCTGGCTGATTGGTGCATGTTTGGCTCTTATTCTGTATACTCTTTTGCTCTTCTGATCTCGTCAATTGTATTTTCTTCCTGATAAAGTGGAGAATAATAGATTTTTACAAAAGCGATGTCTTTCAGAAAATCAATATGTCCGACTTCTACTTTCTGTATTTTCAATCCGGTACGTTCTTCCAGGTCAGCAAGCAACTCTTTTTCCTTTTCCGGTTTGATCAGGTCGATCTTATCATAAGTGACCAGTTTGCAGGAAGTGTGTTTAAGGAAACGACTGCTTTCCATAAGCCAGATCACCAGGATAAACAAGATGTTTGTGACAACGAGCACATCCATATTGTCCGTATTACTCAGACCATTGATCACAGAGATTCCAATAACGACAAACAGATAGGTCATTTCGCGAATAGGAATACTTTCGGTACGATACCTGATAATACCAAAGATAGCAAAAAGACCAAGTGCCATTCCTATCTGCAGCTTGACGCTGTCCAACAAGTAAATCAACAAAAAGACGGTGAGACTGATCAGCACAAAGGTGAAGAAATAATCACGGCGCTTGCTTTTTGCATAGTAAAATAATCTGATAATGATTCCTGTGACCAGAAAGTTCATAAGGAATCGCCATAAAAGTGCTGATACTCCGTACGTAGCAGAGATTTGAGCACCAAACAAAGAGAAATCTGTGTTATCCATTTTGGTTTGTAATAATATGATTGGAGATTGTGTGAATATTTGTATTTACAGTTCGTGCGATTTGCATAATCTTTCTCTTGAAAGAGTTGTACTTCGCAACAGGATTTGTCAATACAGTACCTAAGCAATACTTGCTTATGTTCTGCTTTTTGATATGATGCTCATTGAGTAACGTCTTGAAAGGAGAGGGCCGATATCCGTTTTGCTTGATCTCTACAATACACATCTCCGGAACTCCTCCTTCAGTGTTGTACACTAGATTCTTAAATTTGATATCATAGTCAATGGTCAAACGCTCTGTCATTCCTTTGTTGACCAGTGTAATCCGAAAAAATGTGACATTTATCTGAGCAATCAGATCTTCCGATTTATACTTAGTGTTTGACTCAATAAATGGAGGACACTCATTGGTTGAGAAACCAGGCTCAAAGAAAGCACGGATACGTACCTTGTTGGTACGCCCTTTGTTGTTCTTCTTCTTGATTTCCAAAAAAGATAACTGTGATTCTGTATAGCAGCGTTTGCGTATTTTCAGACGCTTCTTTCGACCATTTTGATGATCGGTATACATTTCCAGACCTTTGGTGTCAAAGTAAATCGTGTCATACTTTGCAGCTCTGACCCCGTTGATGTCCTGGCAAAAGTAATCTTTTTGAGATAACTTCAGGTAGGCGGCGAGATCTTTGACGGGTATGATAAACTTTGTATCGACTCTGTTCATCAACTGAACAGCACTCATCTCTTGCAAGGAGATCGGGTCAAAGGTTTCTAATGTACGGATAATTTCTTGAGAGTACATCAATATATATATTCGAATTCTTTGACAGACTTAACCTTGTTATTGGGCAAAAATGTCGTTTCTTTTGTTTTTACACCTCTTGAATCATATTCCGGCACAATATACTTTTCGAGCTTATCGCGGTCATCGAAGTAAGATTCCTTGATCAATCTGCCTTCTGCGTTATACTCATAGGTAATGCGTTCTTTCTGACCATAAGTGGCATACTCGATTTCTTCGACCTTATCGCCTTTCGCGTTGTATTTAGTCATATGATCGAGAACTTTCTTGCCTCTTTCAGTCACCCATTCTTTTTCTTCACGAAGTTTCTTGCCATCTTTTTCTTTCTTTTGGGCAATAGCAGACGCCGGAGCCAGAAGTGCTACCAGAAGCAGGGCGGTGATTACGTTTCTTGTTTTCATAATTCCAGGTTTTTTGTTATCAATTGTTGTCAGACATTGACGCGAACAGGTACAGTACCTATATCATGTCCATCCATCAATGTGCCGTCAAAAGTAATCTTTAGATCTTCAGAGATCGTTATGTCAAAGCTGACTGATGCTACCGTTTCATCCATCCGTTCGTTGGGAATGGATATTCTATACTCACCCGGTTGCAAACGGGAGAAGAAGAACTGGCCATCCGCATTGGTGCGTGCATCCTGCAGGGAGGAGGCATCCGCTTTGTTTTCAATATATACGCGGGCCTGGTCAAATGCCGGTATTTCTCTGATGAGATCATTGGTCGATTTGTTGTAATAACGTATCATGATTGTGCCGGTAAGATAGGTCATCCCAATGCTTTTGCCATCTTGTATGTAGAGGGTGTCTGCTTTGTATGTATGATCATTTCCGCTTACCTTCATGGATGTCATCACCGGTTTGTTGTAATCATTTGCCGGCATTTTAGAATAGGTGCACAGCGAATATTTGCCTTCACGAAGATATTCAAACTTATATTTTCCTGTCGGACCTGTCTTTGCCCGGTCGAGTTCTGTCAAGTCACTGTAAAGGATCTGTACATCTTCCATGCAGGCAGGGAAAGTGTCTTTTTTAAGATCATCATAGACATAGACAGAATAGACATATCCCTCGATTGTAGAACTGCCGCCAAGCCCTTCTTCGTTCGTACACGAACCAAGAGCCAGTAAGAGAATAAACAGTGGAATTAAATGTTTCATAAGACGTATTCGATAGTATTTGATTTAATATCGCCTGCAATATTAGGCATAATTCCGCCACCGCCCAAATCTTTTTTTAAATCTATGGAGGATTATCCAAAAATTAACGACATTCACCGCGTTTATGAACACTATTTAAAGGAAAAGCCCTCCACTGTGAAAAATAAGTGAAGGGCTTTGGAATGAAAAAGTAATCTTTTTGACTATAAAAAGAAACCGGAACGGGAATGATACATTATTTACTGAGCATTGTTTCTTTGCGGTCTTTGACCTCCCTGACGACCTTGGCCCGGCATGCCCTGGCCTCTTCTGGCGGCTCTGTCTTTCAGTTCTTTCTTCTGGTTCTCAATATACTTCTTGTATTGATCAGCTTTCAGGATTTTCTTCATTTCAGCATTTGTCTTATCCTGAGAAGCAGTCATTGCTTTCATCATTTCCTCGCGAGACATATTTCTCATAGACTCACGAGACTTTTGCATTTCAGCGCTGTTCTTTGCAAACAATGCAGTTACCTTTGTTTTCTGGTCAGCTGTCAAAGACAATTCTTTCGCCATTGTTTCGACGCGCGCTTTATTTCTTTCTGAAGGAGACATTCTTTGTCCTTGTTGACCTTGTTGACCTTGAGGAGCCTGGTTCTGAGCACACACTGATGCAACTGAAAACAGTAGAGCAGTTGCCATCATTAAAATTGATTTTTTCATACCGATAGATTTTAGAATTGAATAATTCGTTTTTATTGTTTCCTCTTTGATCTGATTTTTGCGAAAAGGTTTAATCGGAATGATTCGATTTGCATTGTTTAGCATTTTTTTTAAAAAGAGAACCTCTCTATATTTTCCCCGTTTCCCGATTTATTGCCTCTTTTTTGTACTTTTGCGTCTTTATGATTAGAAAAGAACTTGATACGATGAAACTAAGAACAGTACTATTTACAGCAATAGTCGCATTTTGCGCTGTTGCAGAATCAGAGGCATGCACCAGTTTACTGGTAGGAAAGGGTGCTTCTGTTGATGGTTCGACGATGATTACCTATGCAGCCGATTCGCACACATTATATGGTGAGCTCTATTCCTATCCGGCTGCTAAATGGCCAAAGAATACCATGCTGGATATTCGCGAATGGGACACCGGTAAGTTTTTGGGCAAAATACCTCAGGCAGAAGAGACCTATTCCGTATTGGGAAATATGAACGAGCATCAGGTAACCATCTCTGAGACTACTTTCGGAGGTCGTCCCGAGTTGGTCAATCCGAAGGGAGGCATTGATTATGGCAGTCTGATCTATATCGCGCTCCAACGATCACGATCTGCCCGCGAAGCCATTCAAGTGATGACCACGCTTGTTTCTGAGCATGGCTACTACAGTTCCGGAGAGTCTTTTTCCATCGCAGATCCCGATGAAATATGGATCATGGAGATGATCGGCAAAGGTCCCGATGTGAAAGGTGCCGTGTGGGTCGCTGTCCGGATCCCCGATGATTGCATCGCTGCGCATGCCAACCAGTCACGTATTCATACGTTCCCGTTGAATGATAAGGATAATTGCATCTATGCTCCCGATGTGATCTCATTTGCCCGGGAAAAAAACTATTTCAACGGTCTGAACAAAGATTTTAGTTTTACAGATGCCTATTGTCCGATTACTTACGAGAATCTGCGTGCCTGTGAAGCCCGTGTATGGAGCTTCTTCCGCCGTTATCAACCTTCCATGGAGAGTTACCTTTCTTATATAAAAGGTGAAACCAAAGAGCCGATGCCTTTGTATGTCAAGCCGGACTCCAAACTTTCCGCACAGAATCTCAAGGATATGATGCGCGATCATTTTGAAGGCACAGAATTTGATATGACCAAGGATCCGGGAGCCGGACCATTTGCTTTACCTTACCGTTGGCGTCCGCTGACTTATAAGGTGGACAGCGTTGAATATCTCAATGAACGCGCCATTGCCACGCAGCAAACCGGATTTTCTTTTGTAGCGCAAATGAGAAACTGGATGCCTGATCCGATCGGAGGCGTGCTTTGGTTTGGTGTTGATGATGCTGCTACCTCTGTATATACACCGATCTATTGTGGCTCGAAGCAGGTGCCATACTGTTACGCATCGGGCAACGGATCGCTGACCAGCTATTCGCCGCAATCTTTCTTCTGGGTCAATAATATGGTGGCCAACATGGCCTATTCACGCTATTCGGCGATGATTCAGGATATTCATCCGGTCATGAAAGAATTGGAGTCATTCTTCAATCAGGATATTGAAGTGACCGATCAATATGCCGAAATGCTCTATAAAAAAGATAAAGTTCAATGTTCACAATATATTACCGAACAGACGCTTATGAAAGCGCAATACGCATTTGATCGCTGGAAGAAGCTAAGTGAGTTTTTGCTTGTACGCTATATAGACGGCAACATCAAGAAAGTTGAAAACGGACGCTTCCTGCTCACACCCGATGGACATACCGCTTCGCCTGATCAGCCGGGCTACGACGAAAGATATTACAGATCAATCGTTAAAGAGAATGGAGAAAGACTGAAAGTCAAGGAAATGAAGTGAACCGAAGAGGTTTCAGAAGAAACATTAAAAAGAATGGTCAGATAATTATTAATTCGTATATTTGCGCCTTCAAATTGTATAAGATTAATGAATTATGGAACAAGAGTCACTACTGATAGAAGTAATAAACAAAGCGAAGAACTGGTTGTCGGCTGAATACGACGAGGAAACCAGAAAGGAAGTACAGAGGATGCTGGACGCGGAAGATAAGACCGAACTCATAGAAGCATTCTACAAAGATCTTGAATTTGGCACAGGAGGACTCCGTGGAATCATGGGTGTAGGCTCCAATAAAATGAATATATATACTATGGGTGCTGCCACCCAGGGGCTTTCCAATTACCTGAAGAAGGAATTTGCAAAGTTGGACGAGATAAAAGTAGTCATCGGATACGACTGCCGTAACAACAGCCGCAAGTTTGCTGAGATCTCAGCCGATATCTTTTCTGCCAATGGTATTCGCGCCTATCTTTTTGACGATCTCCGTCCGACGCCGGAAGTTTCATTTGCCATCCGCGAACTGAAGGCTCAGAGTGGTATCATTCTGACCGCTTCCCACAATCCCAAAGAGTATAATGGCTACAAATGCTATTGGGAAGACGGTGCACAGGTTGTTTCTCCACATGACAAGAATATTATATCGGAAGTTAATTCGGTGCGTACCGCTGCCGATATCAAATTTAAGGGTAACAAGAAACTGATCACAATCATTGGAGAGGAGATCGATTCGATCTATCTGGATAAGATTACCACGATCTCTTTGTCTCCCGACAGTATCGCTGCTCAGAATGATCTGAAGATCGTGTACACTCCGATCCATGGCACCGGTGTTCGTCTGATCCCTGCCATCCTTCAGAAAATAGGATTTAAGAATGTCATCCATGTGGAAGAGCAGGATGTGGTTTCCGGCAATTTCCCGACGGTTGTCTCTCCTAATCCCGAAGAACCTGCGGCTTTGGAGCTTGCCGTGAAGAAAGCGATTGCCACTGACGCTGATCTGGTGCTCGCTTCCGATCCTGACGCAGACCGTATGGGTGTCGCTGTCAAGAATTCCGCCGGAGAGTTTGTGCTGCTGAACGGTAATCAGATTGCTTCCATCTTTATCTATTATATCCTGAGAAGGAACTCCGAACTTGGACGTCTGACCGGTAAGGAGTATATCGTAAAGACCATTGTGACCACCGAACTGATTAAGAAGATCGCCGACAAGCAGGGAGTGGAGTGCTTTGACTGTTACACCGGATTCAAATGGATTGCTGCGGTTATTCGTGAAAACGAAGGAATCAAACAATATATCGGTGGTGGAGAAGAGAGTTATGGCTTCCTCGCACAGGATTTTGTACGCGACAAGGATGCTGTTTCTGCTTGTGCACTCATGGCTGAGGTTACCGCATGGGCCAAAGGAATGGGAAAGACTCTTTTTGACTTGCTGCTTGATATCTATGTGGAATATGGTTATTCGATGGAATGTGGTATCTCCGTGGTGAAGAAAGGTAAGTCGGGAGCCGAGGAGATTGCCCGTATGATGCAGGGATTTCATGCCAATGCTCCGAAAGAGATTGCCGGTTCAAGAGTTTCTGTTATCAAAGACTACAAGACTTTGTACGATACCGACGTAGAATCAGGAGAGAAGAGTATCATGGATATGCCGACGACCTCGGATGTGATTCAATATTTTACCGAAGACGGAACAAAAGTATCCGTTCGCCCTTCCGGAACAGAGCCGAAGATTAAGTTTTACATCGAACTGAAAGACAAGCTTTCTTCCAGAGAAGAATATGACAATGTAGTCGCTGCTTCAAAAAGCAGGATACAGGCTGTGAAGGATTCCCTTAACATTTGAAAATATAGTAGTATGAAAAAAACAGTTTGTCTTGTTTCGTTGGCTGCGCTGGCTATGACAGCGTGCGTGGATAAGAATGCGTACACAATCTCAGGTACTATTTCTTCCGACCAGTATCCCGATAGTAGTGTGATCTATTTGCAGAAAGAGGTTGCAGGAACTATGGAGAGAGTTGATTCTACTTTCCTTCTGAAAGGAGCTTTTACCTTTAAAGGTGTAGCCGATTCTTCTGTGAACGCCCTTCTGGAGTTACCGATGATTGAGGGTACTAATCCAATGAGAGGCTTCTTCCTGGAGAGCGGTACCATTAAGATCGCCCTGGGTAAAAAGGATTCTATTCAGGGCACTCCTCTGAATGATCTTTCATTTGCTCTTAATGCGAAGATCGATTCGCTGTATTCCATTGTCTATAGTAACGGTCCGGATAGTACACGAATGGCTGCTTACAACAAGGTCAACGAAAGTCTGAAACAGGCTGTGAATGATAATATCGATAATCTCTTTGGAATGACCGTATTTGGCAGCATCGCTACCCGTTCGATTTTTTCTTTGGATGAACTCGATTCTCTGGTGCTGAAGGTGCCTGCTCAATATGCGACAACGAAGACAATAGTGAATGTCAAAGAGTTTATTGAAGGCAACAAGAAAGTGGCAGTAGGCAAGAACTTTATTGATTTTGAACTGAAGACTCCTGCTGATGCGGCTGTCAAACTATCTGATTTCGCCGGCAAAGGAAAGTATGTGCTGGTTGACTTCTGGGCTTCCTGGTGCGGACCTTGTGTGGGTGAAATGCCAACGCTGGTAAATGCCTACAAGTTGTATAGCAAGAAGGGACTGGAAATTGTGGGTGTATCTCTCGATACCAACAAGGATGCCTGGGTGAAGGCTATCAAAGATCTCAATATTACCTGGCCGCAGATGTCTGATCTGAACGGATGGAAGAATGCAGGTTCCACATTGTATATGGTACGCGGTATTCCTCACACTGTGCTTATCGATCCACAGGGTGTGATTATCGAAAAGAATCTCCGCGGAGAGGCTTTGATTGCCAAGTTGGCTGAGCTGATCAAATAACGTAACAAAAGATAGACGGGAAGTCCGGATTTACAGATGAGTAAGTCCGGACTTTCTCTTTTTAATGTTAAAGAGTCTGATCGCAAAGATCGACTCTGAATAATTGCCTACCTTCGGGGCAGAAATCTAATATAAACTTCAAATGAAAACAAAGACAAGTTCCAATCTCGCGCAGATCTTCCTCTTTTTGCTGCTGACTACTTCGCTCTCTGCAGCTTCATCAGCAACGATCTTTCGAACGAAACCTTATCTTCAAAACCCAACCGGAAATGGTATTACCGTTACCTGGCTCACCAATGTGCCTGTGTACAGTTGGGTGGAATATGGTACCGATACGACCCAACTGACCAAAGTGCATACGATTGTGGACGGACAAGTCATTTCCAACAACACCCTGCATAAGATCCGTCTGCATGATTTGAAACCGGAGCAGACCTATTACTACCGCATCTGTTCGCGGGAGATCACTTCTTATCAGGCCTATAGCAAGACATTTGGAGAAACGGCACAATCAACCTTCTCTACCTTTACATTGCCATCCGAGAAGACGACAGACTTTACAGCCGTTGTCTTCAACGATCTTCACAAGCGAAAAGAGACACTCACGACGCTGCGCAATCAGTTGAACGGCATTGATTACGACTTTGTCTTTTTCAATGGCGATTGCATTGACGATCCGTCGGATGAGAATAACGCCGTTGCTTTCCTCACCGAACTGACCGAAGCGGTAGGAGCAGACCATACACCGATCTTCTTCCTGCGTGGCAACCATGAGATCCGTAACGCTTATTCGATCGGATTACGCTCGCTGATGGACTATGTGGGAGACAAGACCTACAGCGCCTTCAGTTGGGGAGACACCCGTTTCGTGCAGCTCGACTGTGGCGAAGACAAACCGGACAGTACCCCTGTCTATTACGGATTAAACGATTTCTCAGGTTTGCGCCTCGATCAGGTTGACTTTCTGAAAAAGGAATTCAAGACAAAAGCATTTAAGAAAGCAGACAAGCGGATCTTGATTCACCACATACCTATCTATGGCTCTTCCGATGAGTACAATCCTTGTCTGGAACTGTGGGGAGATCTCTTGAATTCAAAGAAGTTTAATCTCTCAGTCAACGCACACTTGCACAAGTTTGCTTTTCATGAAGCTGGCAGTAAGCTGGGCAATTCCTTCCCTGTTGTGATCGGAGGAGGACCTTCGTTGGACAATGCCACTGTCATGATCCTTCAGAAGAAAGGAAACGAACTAAAGCTTCGCGTGCTTAATGCGAAAGGAGAGTTGCTCATAGAGCGTGTTCTCTGAGCAGGCGGTGCATTGCTTCGGGCAGGAGGCGGTTCAGACCATCAGCTCCAATTCGGAAGCGATGCTTCCCCGTTCCCTTGTCACAGACAGAATCTCCTCTTCCAACTCCGGAGGAGGAGTGATCAGTCCCGCCGGCAAATGATGCTGCAAGAGATAGAGTGCTCCCGCGTTGTGCAGCGCAAACGTGGCATCAATATATTTCAGATGAGTCGGTTCGTCGAGCATAAAGTTCAACGTCGCTTTGTTGCGTAATACCCGTTCGTTGGGCACCCCCGGACCAAACTCATCATGTACGCCCATGTTTGCCAGCAAGGCATGTGACCGGACAAAGACCTCCGGCGCACAACTTTCCGCCAGTGCCTCTTTGACACCGGTAGCCGATACGACGGCATCAGCCTGAGCCACCGCTTTGCTGATCGCCTCTCGATCGTTCCGGTCAATAAGCTTTGTAATAGAAGAACTCAACCCTTCTGAAACGGTTTGCGGGTCAGTTACAACTGTTACCACAGCTCCTTTGAGGGCGGCATACCAGATCAGTCCGCTGCCCACTTTTCCACTGCCAAACACCACGATTCGTTTGTCCTTCCATTGTGAATATCCCAGTTCAGCCATCGCACGGAAGTAGCTTTCCCCGGTGCCTAGCACCGTCTCTATCCGTTTGATTCGACTGCTGTCCGCCATAAACACCGGTTTGCTGACGGCTGCATACTCTTTCTCCCCCGAGCGTGTCAGTTCGGCGTACCCCAGCCGTGCTTCCCACGTCGAAAAAGAAGCCGCGCAGTCCAGGATCAGATCAAAGGCCTGTTTCTTTTCGGTCGCGTCTACTACGGGAACTCCCAGTTCGTCGAGCATCCGCACGATCTGTTTGTCGTGCGCCATCACCGGAGAAAGGCCCACCGAAAGGGTAGCACCCGCTGCGATGAGCGCTCTGTATTTGACCAGTGTGTTACGATACACCGGCGTGGCATCCAGCACGGAGAGACCTTTGAGTGGAACTGTCGCTGCCCATGCTTCCGCCTGATTGTGACAGGCTGGATACTCTTCCGGCAGATAAAAAGGAGTAATCATGGCATCAAAACGAGAGAAATCTTTCATTATTACAGTATTAAACAAACATTGGAAATGAGATAGACCAATGCAAATACAAAGTAACTATATTATTCTCAATTATGCTTTTGAAATGCACTCCGATTGGAAAAATAATAGTTACTTTGTAGGTTCAAAAAAAATTACGCGCAATAATGAGTATCATAAGTAAGATAACGTCCGCTATTTCTCTGGCTCTGTTCCTCTGTTCTGGTCTGTTCCTCTATCTGTCACTGGTATCCAACTCCGACATGGCGATTGAAAAAAAGAAAGAGAGTCTTGTTCCGTATGCTGTAAGCGCTCTGGCTACCCCGCAATCCGTCACCTTTGCAGATGAAAAGATCGATCTTACGCGCTACGATATGCGCGAACGCATGGATCGCGAACAGATGGCCTTTACCTATATGCATGCGACGACACTGATGACCATCAAACGAGCCAACCGCTATTTCCCCATCGTCGATCCGATCCTCAAAGACAACGGGGTGCCCGAAGATTTCAAATACCTCATGGCTATAGAGAGCAGTCTCAATATACGTGCCTTATCTGCCTCCAATGCCGCCGGGTTCTGGCAACTGCTGCCTGAGACAGCCAAACAATTCGGTTTGGAAGTCAATGACAACGTCGATGAACGATACAACATAGAGAAAGCTACTGTTGCCGCTTGTAGTTACCTCAAACAGGCCTACCGCAAGTATGGAGACTGGATTACCGTAGCTGCTTCCTATAATGCCGGACAAGGTCGCATTTCCACCGAACTGGAGAAGCAGATGCAGAGTCATGCCTTTGATCTCTGGCTCAACGAAGAGACTTCCCGTTACATCTTTCGTCTGCTGGCTATCAAGGAGGTATTTACTTCACCCATCCGTTTTGGCTTTGTGCTCAAAGCATCCAATCTCTATCCACCTATTCAGTGTGAGACAGTAGCGGTGGATAGTTCCATTGCCGACCTTGCTGCGTTTGCCAAGGAACACGAAATCAGTTATGCGCAACTCAAGGAGTTTAATCTCTGGCTCCGCGACAGGATGCTGGACAATAAGAAAGGCAAGAGCTATCAGCTGTTGATTCCGGAAAAGGAGAGTCTGTATTACAATCCGGATGATATAACTCCGTACCGTAAAGAATGGGTGATCAACTGATCAGAAGCATATGGAAGAAAAAGATACACTGATTGTACTTGGAGCAAGGGTACACAATCTGAAGAATATTGATGTGGAGATACCGCGCAACAAACTGGTGGTGATCACCGGTCTGAGTGGCAGCGGCAAGTCGTCGCTCGCCTTTGATACGATCTATGCGGAAGGTCAGCGCCGGTATATAGAGACTTTCTCTTCCTATGCCCGCAACTTCCTCGGAAGCATGGAACGTCCCGATGTGGACAAGATCAGCGGACTGAGTCCGGTGATCTCCATCGAACAGAAGACAGTCAACAAGAACCCGCGATCAACCGTCGGCACCATTACCGAAGTCTATGACTATCTCCGTCTGCTCTACGCGCGGGTAGGAGAAGCCTATTCGTATGTTTCCGGAGAGAAGATGGTGAAATATACCGAAGAGCAGATTCTCAATCTGATCCTCAACGAGTATGAAGGCAAGCAGATCTATCTCCTCTCGTCACTGATACGCAACCGCAAAGGACATTACAAGGAGCTCTTCGAGAGCATCCGCAAGAAAGGTTATATCACGGTCCGGGTGGACGGCGAACTGAAAGAAATTGCCCGTTCGATGAAGCTGGATCGCTACAAACTGCATAGTGTAGAGGTTGTGGTGGACAAACTGGCGGTATCCGACAAGGAAGATAAACGACTTAGAGGCAGTATCCAGACAGCCATGAAGCTCGGCAATGGAATGGTCATGGTGATCGAACGTGCTTCGGGTGAAGTGCGCTATTTCAGCCGTTCCCTGATGTGTCCGACTTCCGGCATCTCTTATCCAGAGCCCTCTCCGCACAACTTCTCCTTCAATTCACCCCACGGTGCTTGTCCGGAGTGCAATGGTATCGGCACCCTTGCCCGGATTGACCTCGACAAGGTGATACCCGACCGGAAACTGAGTCTGGTCACCGGAGCTCTTGCGCCGTATGGAAAGATCAAAGAGTCACCGATGTCGCGCGAGTTTGACGCGGTGATGCGCAAATACAAATCAACCATCTATACCCCGCTCGAGGAACTTCCTGAGGAGGCGATAGACCTGTTGCTTTACGGAGGCGATTATATCTCCAATGAAACCAGCACAATTATCTCACCCGTTCGTTCGCATTACAAAGGGGTGATCCATTACATAGAAAACCATCTGGAAGGAAAATCCGATTACAGCGATAAGAAATGGAAAGACCAGTTCTATTCAGACATCGCCTGTCCGGAGTGCGAAGGCAAACGACTCAGCAAAGAGGCCTTGCATTTCCATCTGAATGAAAAGAATATCGCCGATCTGAATGAGATGGATCTCTCGACGCTGAAAGAGTGGCTTTGCGATCTTCCGAACCATCTCTCGGACAAGCAGAAACAGATTGCCACAGAGATACTCAAAGAGATTGATTCCCGTCTGGAGTTTCTCCTTGAAGTCGGATTGGACTATCTGACCCTGGGGCGGACATCCGTCTCACTTTCGGGAGGAGAGAGCCAGCGTATCCGTCTGGCGACACAGATTGGTGCCCGACTGGTCAATGTGATGTATATCCTTGATGAGCCGAGCATCGGACTTCATCAGCGTGATAACATGCGGCTGATCCAGTCGCTCAAGACACTCCGTGATGAAGGTAACTCGGTGATTGTCGTGGAGCATGACCGCGACATGATGATGGCTGCCGACTATGTCATTGACCTCGGTCCCCGTGCCGGCAGACTGGGAGGGGAGATCGTCTTTGCAGGGACTCCCGCCGAACTGATGAAAGTTGACACGCTCACCTCTTCTTATCTCAGTAACAAACTGAAGATAGAGATCCCCGTGCGTCGTTCGGATACAGGCAAGATGCTGACCATCAAAGGTTGCACAGGCAATAATCTGAAGAATATAGATGTCTCCTTCCCCTTGGGCAAACTGATCTGCGTCACCGGAGTATCAGGCAGTGGCAAGTCTACACTGATCAATGCCACCTTGCAGCCCCTCCTTAGCAAGCACTTCTATCGCTCGTTGCAGATGCCGTTGCCCTATAAAAAGATAGAAGGAATTGATCTGATTGATAAAGTGGTCAATGTAGATCAGTCACCGATCGGTCGTTCACCCCGTTCCAATCCGGCTACGTACACCGAAGTCTTCACCGATATCCGCAAACTCTTTGTGGAGCTTCCTGAGTCGAAGATGCGCGGTTACAAGGCCGGCCGTTTCTCTTTCAATGTCTCCGGAGGTCGTTGTGAAGTCTGTGGAGGCAATGGCTACAAGACGATTGAGATGAATTTTCTTCCCGATGTGATGGTGCCGTGTGAAGTCTGCATGGGCAAGCGCTACAACCGGGAGACATTGGAAGTGCGTTACAAAGGAAAATCCATTGCTGACGTGCTGGATATGAATATCAACAAAGCGGTTGAGTTTTTTGAATCCATCCCCGACATTATCCGAAAGATCCGGATGATACAAAATGTGGGATTGGGCTATATCCGTCTCGGACAGTCATCGACCACCCTCTCCGGTGGGGAAAGCCAACGGATCAAGCTGGCCGCCGAACTGGCCAAGAAGGATACAGGTAAGACCTTGTATATCCTTGACGAACCGACCACAGGATTGCATTTCGATGATATACGGGTGTTGCTGCAGGTGCTCAACAAACTGGTGGATAAGGGTAACACCGTCATCGTGATCGAGCACAACATGGATGTCATCAAGACCGCAGATCATGTCATTGACTTAGGTATGGAAGGCGGTCGGGGAGGTGGTCAGGTCATCTGTTGTGGTACTCCTGAAGAGGTGGCCAAAAACAAAAAAAGCTACACCTCACAGTTCCTCAAACAAGAGCTCAAATAAAGCGTTGCAAAAGCAACCTGAACGCTTTGGAAAGCGATCCCTATCCATTGCCGAAAGGATCAGTATGTTTTATTTTTTTCATACGGACGCGTTCTCCGTTTCACAACTGTGAAACGGAGAACGCGTCCGTATGAAAAAAAAAACTCTTCAGGTTGTTTCTGTCCTCGGATAGGTATCTGTCTGATCAAACCGACTCAAATCTTCGTTTTTGATTTCAAGAGGATGGTCTTAGCCTTGAAGGCAGTACTTTCGAGCATATTGTTCAACTGATAAAAGAGACTCTCCATCCCGTCGTTCAGATTCCATACATTGGTAAACAAGACAATAGAGATATCATGGTCCGGATCATATGCCATCAGTGAGAGATATCCTTCATGGGCACCGGTATGTCCATAACCCAGGTTATTGGTATAGGAAAGACCGCATCCGTAGCCTCCTGCGTCCACATTGTTAGTTGGAACATAATTCATCATGATCTCATTTATGGTTTGAAGAGACAGCGGACCTTCTCCTTTGAGTAGTCGGCGCAGGAAAGAAGCCAGTTCGAGGGGTGTGGTAATCAGTGTACCTTCTGCCACGTTGGCTGATATATTGGAAGCAGACACATCCGTTATCTTTCCCTCATACATGACATATCCCGGCACAAAAGGCTGTGGCATCGCTCTGTCTGTGCCCAGCACAGGCATCGAAGAACCATACATACCCATGGCAGTAAGGATATTGTCTGTCACAAACTTCTGATACGACACCTGCGACACCCGTTCGATGATCTTCCCCAGTATCGAGTAGCCCGTATTCGAATAATGATATCCCGTGCCCGGTGCGAAATAGGAGAGACCCGTTGCCGCATTCACCCCGATCAGTTCGTCGAAAGTAAACGTGTGCAGTGAATCACTCTCCATCACATATCCCAGATAGTTTTTTCCTTTGTAAGGCACATCTGCCGGTATGGTATCGGGAATAGCATCATTCGACACATCAAACACACCCGCGCGATGACGCAGCAGATCCAGGATGGTGATCTTATCGTTGTTAGCAATATCATATTCCGGCGTGCGCGGCAGATAGGTCATTGTCGTGCCCGGTATCGTGTCTGTGAGACAGTCCGTCAGCTTCAGTTTGCCGCGTTCATACAGCAAGAGGATCGCCGCGGAAGTAATTGTTTTCGTATTACTCGCAGCCCGGAAGTGAATGTTCTCGTTCACTCCCGCAGCCAATCCCGCGGTAGCAAAATAGGAGGCATCGCCGGTAATCACTTTCAGAGCAAGTCCCCCCGGATAGGTAGGTACTTTCGCCTTGTACGATGAAAGTTCCGCCTCCACCAGACTCTGTAACTCTTGCTTTACCGTATCATTGGTCGTTATATCTTTGAGCTCATCTGCCAGACAACAACTGTTACCTGTCAGGATTGCCGCAAACAAGGAAAAAATAAGTGTTGTTGTTTTCATCGCTTTCAGAGTTTATTGACACAAACTTAGATAAAAATAGCGATTTATAAGCGTGCCTAATAAAAAAAGAGGTTTAGTTATCAAAAGGCGGCAAGATCAAGACCGCGTATCTTCCAAATCAGTACCTACGAACTCGAAGTTCAATTTATCATTGTACCTTTATAGGAAACATCTAAATCGACGCCTATGAAACGATACTGCGGTCTTGATGTACACAAAGATAGTGTCTTTATGTGTATAATTGATGAATTTGGCTTTAAAAAAGAGCACAAATTTAGTACTTTAACCTCGGACTTGCTTTTATTGAAAGAAGCCCTTCTCGATTCTCATGTCCGTTATGTTGCCATGGAAAGTACGAGTATTTATTGGATTCCCATCTGGAGGATCCTGGTCAATCATTTTGATATGAAGTTGGTTAACCCCTTGTTCATCAAACAGCTTCCCGGACGTAAAACGGATGTCAAGGATGCTTTATGGATTGCCACTGTGCTGATGAAGGGATTGGTTTGCGGCAGTTATGTGCCCGAGCAGGGCATTCAGGAGCTTCGTCAGTATGAACGTTGTTATTCCCGATTGAACAAGAAAATCGTCATCTGTGAACAAACGATTGACATGCAGCTGCAACGTTGCAACATCCGATTCAGCAACTACATCTCAGATATTGGCTCTCAAGGCATGCGTAAGGTGCTCAGATCCATTATCTGTGGAAAGACAACTGCGGAGGAGTTGGTGGAATGCGCACATACACGAACCAAAAACAAATATGGAAAGGATGTCATACGTGAATCGCTGAATGGAGTCTTCGGGCAGGTCGATATAGATATGCTCAAGCTCCATCTGGAAGAACTGGAGATGTATGAAAGACATCAAAAGGATTGTCTGATCAACATGGCTCGTATCTGTGATGAAAGCTATATGGATGCGATCGAACTACTCGTGACCATTCCGGGTATCAAACAGCTGAGTGCAATGACCATCTTATCCGAGTTAGGCCATATCTTGTCCTCTTTCAGAACATCCTCCTCCTTAGTTGGCTGGGCAGGGCTCAGACCACGTAATGAAGAAAGTGCGGGAAAAATCAAATCTCGTAAAATCATGCATGGAAACAAGTTTCTGCGGATCATACTCGTGCAATGCGCATGGGGAGTGAGTCGAAATAAATTATCCCGGTTGGGGATGAAGTTTGACCAACTCAGAAAAAGAATGTCTTCACAAAAAGCATTGGTCGCTATTGCTAGAAAACTATTGGTCATTATATGGAATGTTCTCACAAAAAGAGAACCGTATAAAGCATGGGGAGTTTAGAAAACACCCACGAAGTGTATCTATGCGAATACGAGTGCAAGCCCTTATATTTGTGGAGGTAAGACCCCGATTTTGCAAACTGGCACAAGGCTGGTATTCGTCAAGGAAGGGAGCCTAAGTTAATAACTTGAAGAGGAAATTTCGTACTATTATCAGGTATACTCTGTCTCTCAAAAAAGAGATAGATAGGAAGACATGTACTTCGGACTAGACGAAATGGCACGATATAGATGTATATACATGAATGAGAAATAAGATTATAGAGGAAATATAAGTGATATTTCGATCCCTATGTACGATTTACCTGTTTATAATGAAAGCATGCCCGTTTGGGATACGGTATTTTTCTCTACCTTTGCACTGAATATCATTCAGACACGATCAATGGGAATAGAAAAAGCAATCTTTCAGCGCACCGAACTCCTTCTCGGTAAAAGTTTCATGGAGAAAGCAGCCTCCAAACGCGTCATCATCTTTGGCATCGGTGGCGTGGGCAGCTGGTGTGCCGAGAGTCTGATCCGTTCAGGTATCGGTAGCCTCACCATTGTTGATTCCGACAGAGTCAGTGTCACCAATGTCAATCGTCAGCTCATGGCCACCACCCGAACCATTGGTCAGGTCAAGACCGAGGTGCTGAAAGAACGCCTTCTCGAGATCAATCCCCAAGCAGAGATCACAGCCCTGCAACGTATATACAGTCCGGAGACCCACGAATCCTTTTCCCTCGATAGCTACGACTTTATCATCGATGCCATCGACAGTCTCGCCAACAAAGTCTATCTCATCCAGCAAGCCACTAGTACTCATGCCACCTTCTTTTCTTCCATGGGAGCCGCTCTGAAGATGGATCCGACACGCATCCGTGTCGCAGAGTTTTGGAAAGTCAAAGGATGTCCGCTGGGAGCTGCCCTGCGCACAAGAGTGAGAAAACAAGGCGGCGTCAGCAAACCTTTTCTGTGTGTGTACAGCGAGGAACTGCTCACCAACAAAGGTGTCGATGAATTGAGTGAAATAGACAACTCTCTCTTTCCCGAAGCTATCGAAGGAGCCGGCGATCCCGACCTCCTCAATCATGACTGGAGCAGTCAGAAAGCCAGAATCAATGGCACCACCTCTTACATGCCTGCCATGTTTGGCATGACCATCGCCGGACTTGTTGTGCAGGCGATTGAAAAGGAAGAATAGACGCTGTTTAGCTAATCATCTAAAATTTCCTGTCAATAAAAAGAAATATTTCCCTCTATCATTGCGAATAGTTTTAAATTAATTCGTTACGTTTGTGAATAATTCTTTTATTCACATGAAACAGTTGTTGGGCATCTTTTTCCTTTTTTGTACGACATTAGCCGTACAGGCAGAAGACTTCTGGGTAAACAATCTGAGATACTATCTCAATCCTGACAACAACTCCTTATCAGTATTTATCAGAGTCGATCTCGATGCCGATGCCGGAACAAAAGCTCCGTCGATCTCCGGAGAGGTAATCATTCCGGACAGCGTCACGTATAAAGGTAAAACCTATGCTGTGACTAAGATCGGAGATAGCGCTTTCGCTCGTTGCGACAGCATTACTTCCGTAGTTATCTCCGCAAACATTACGTCAATCGACTATTTTGCTTTCAGTAATTGTAGTACTCTTACTTCCATCGTGATCCCTCCCAAAGTAACAGAGATCGGAGATGGTGTGTTTATGAGATGTACCAATCTCAAACGGGTAACTATACCCGCGAGTCTCACGTCAATCGGTATGCTTGCTTTTACTCATTGTCCCCGATTGGAACGGTTTGAGGTAGCGAAAGGAAATACAACCTTTTCATCAGACAAAGGTGTCTTATTCAAGAATGATAAGGGCAAGAAAGAACTGATCTACTTTCCCAATGCAAAGACGGCGAACTATCACATTCCCGACGATGTAACATTCATCGGTAGATTTGCTTTTTATAGTTGCCCCAATCTCCGTTCGGTAACTATCCCGGAGAGTGTGTCTTCGATAGGAGCGTTAGCGTTTAATGATTGCTCTGCTCTTACTTCTGTGACGATACCCAACAGTGTCACATCCATTGGGGTCGGATCTTCTTTCACGGGATGTCGCTCTTTAAAACGATATATTGTAGCGAAGGATCATCCTGCTTTATCAGAAGTCGATGGCGTGCTGTTCTCTAAAGATACCACCATGCTGGTCGCTTTCCCTTTTGCTAAAACAACAACGTACATCCTTCCTTCTACGGTTGTCAAAGTAAATCCCTATGTTGTATCTGAATGGAAACAAATGACTTCACTAACCTGTTCGTCGGCAGGAAGTAATGTGATAGAATGCATTCTTGATAGTCCTTCATTGAAGGAATTGCATCTGAAGATGCCAACCCCTCCGGAAGTGACAACATCAGCCTTCAAAGATTTCAGAGTGGACAAATACCGCTGTCAGTTGTATGTTCCGAAAGGCAGTAAAGAAGCCTATCAAAATGCACACTACTGGAATGAGTTCAAAAATATCATAGAAGAATAAACACAAGCATCCGATCAAACAACAACAAATAATTCAAATCTCATAAGTTTAGTATCAATGAAAACAAATCACCTTTTTTCTGTCCTGTTGATGGCAATACTATGTACAGGATTTATCGCCTGTAGCGACGACAATGACAATGAGCCCAAAGTGGTAGTGGATGTACGTGATCAGATGGATGACATCACGTTCAAACAATATTGTCTCGAAAACTATGATTCGAACAAAGATGGCAAAGTATCCGCGTTAGAAGCGGACAGTGTCACTCAGATGGATATCGAACATAAATTTATTCATTCCCTCAAAGGCATTGAAGTTTTTTATAATCTTTCTAATCTCAATGTTACTTATAACGACCTGACAACGCTGGATATCAGTAAATGTAAATCACTTACATATTTGAGGTGCGCTTTGAATAAAATTACCTCTTTAAAAGTCAATGGATGCACCACGTTGACAAATCTTGACTGTAATGGGAATAAAATCACGACCTTAGATGTCAGTCAATGTGTAAATCTGATCATATTTGAATGTGCAACTAATAACCTGGAAACCTTAAATTACAGTGGATGCGCTAACTTGAAACATTTGGATTGTTCGTACAATAATATCAGTAGTATTGATCTTTCGCACTACCCGAAATTGGAAGGTGTCAGTTGCCGTGATAATCATCTTACTACGATAGATGCAAGCAAATGTCCTGAGTTGACTCTTTTGGATTGTACAAACAATAACCTGACCGGTACGCTGGACTTAAGTAAGTGCGGAAAACTCAATATTTTGTGGTCTTATAGGAATCCCAACCTATCTGAGGTCTGGTTAAAAGCAGGAAAAGTGCCCTCCGCTCTGGAAGTAGATGATCAGGTAACAGTCACATACAAGTAATCCGATACAATCCGGATATTTCAAACTCGATATTCCGACTGACTGTCGGGATGCACCAAAATAAGAAGAGCCGGGAGGAAATACCTCCCGACTCTTTCGAAACGAATCATTAACAAAAACTTATTCAGCTGTGTATCTGAAACGAACATACTGTTCGTTATCAGGTCCTTCCAATCTCAATAGATAAACACCGGTCTGCGTCAGATTCCGGAACGTGTAGGTCTTTACAACAGCTTCCTTGTTGAAAGGCTGATATTCATCCATGACAGTCTCTTTCAATACACCATACACATCATATACTTTCATAGAAACCCGTCCGGGCTTGATCACATTATAAGAGATCTCAACAGGAGTGCCTTTCGTCACTGTCGTTGTATTCATCGTCAGTGGCATATTATTCATATCTTCCTGTGAGTAATAGTTCTCAAACTGATCTACACGATCATATTGCTTGATGACAAAATCTCGGGCTTTTCCAAGAGCCAGACAAGCATCACTAGCGAAAGATCCTCCGGTAAGATATAAACCAATCGCAATATCATCATCCACTCCGGTATCAGAAAGAAAACTAATCTTTAAAGGATCAGCAAGAAAATCCCACCAGAAGAGATTATCGTACGAGTAATAAGCAGTCAGATAATCAGGAGCATAGTAGTTCAGACGAATCTTCAGATACACATCCTGAGCAATGTTTGCGTTATCCATCTTCTTGTAGTCGTAGTTATATCCCCAGCGATAGCTCAAGCGACCGCCCTCATACGAACCAATACCATAAGAGACACAAGGAGAGTTGGGTGCTACCTTGCCTTTCAATAATGTGCGTAGCATGATACCCATATACGTGCCCCTCCCGGCATTGGCAATAGAGTCAATTTTCATTGAGATCTCTATCGGTTTTGTCGGATCATATCCTTTTTTGAACAGATAACTTGTCACATCAATATGTTTCATGTTTGTCTGTTGAGTCGTAAGAAAGGATACGGAGTCAATCGAGTTCGTCAGTTTTCTCTTGATCGTATCCAAAGCCGCTGCTTTTTCCTGTTCAGTAGCAAAAGGAATCTGCATGCTATCCAGCTCACTGCGATATCTGGATAGTATGGTCTCCGTATTATACACTTTAATTCTCGGATAATTCAACAAGACAGAATCCATCAGTAACTTTTCCTCTTCAGTAGAAGTCGAATAAATACGCTTGATTGAATCATAAGTAACAAGCTCATCCTCTGCCAGAAGAGTCGTATCGACCTTCTCATCCGGTTGGAAGTATTTACTCTCGTCGTAGGCAAGTCCGGAATAGGGTTCCTTACTTGGAAGTTTGAAAAGTATTTTGAAGCCCAGCAAGTTAAATTCAGCAGCATTGGCAACAATCTTCAACAGGTTCTTTCCCTGAGCCAGTAAAATAAGTTCGGAGCCTCCTTTTTTCCAGTCATAGCCATTAAGCCCCTTCGTTATAGCAAGCTCAGGAACCTGCATGATTCCATTGACATCCACCCTCAAGGATTTGTTTGCCGATTTACAAGCAGCAACCGGAGTTATAATATAATATCCCGAGCGAGGCGCATACACCGTATAACTAACCCAGTCGCCCGCCTGGATATTGGTAATATAAGGTAAGCCGCGTACCGGAAGTCCTGTCGCTCTATCCGTGTAATTGATCCGTTCCGTCCAGAAACCTTTACATTCATCCCAAGCGACAGCACCGCTCGCATCTTTTGAAACGGAAAACAACAGATCTTGTTTGCCACTCGTGAAGGAGTTTGAATCAGCAGTTGAGTTTTTTGTAACGAAAGCAAGGTCAATAGCCGATCCGCCATTATCTGAGCGGATTGTATCTTTAGCATATCCGGCTGCTTTCGTATAAGCGACTCTTTCATCACGGAACGTATACATTTCAGCACCGGCAACATACATTTCAGAAGAAGTGACGGTTGTAGGCGGATTATTACCCGGGATCTTTGAATAATTGCCAACTCCAGTTCCGCCCCAGTCATATTCCCAACTACCTATAAATACGGGAAACTTCTTACTGATACTAAGGTTTTTAGTCACAAATTCCTGACCATACTCCAGGTTTGGATCCACGGGAACGATCATATTGACAAGATCCCATCCGTAAGGAGCAGAAGTGTTGGCCGTTTTAGCCAAAGTCCTACCATCTGAAACATTGAGAGCATAGTCGGTAGTCATCGTATATCCATTGATCGTACAAGTCATTTTTATAGAAGTAACACCTTGACGAAGACCTTTGATGTGTATAAACTTTCGATAATCTTCTCCGTCAGTCGGATCTTTTACCGGCTTTTCCCAGAAATACACTTCGGCTATCGATGGATCCACTGCCTCAACATCAATGGTGAAATACTCGCCAAGTGCATGACCAAATACCGAAGTGATATCAATATCTTTCTGTTTCCCCGGTTTCAGATTTTCAGCAAAAGAAGTCTCCACAGCTTCCGGATAGAGTAATTCGTAAGGAACTTCAATATCCTCCACAGCTATATTGTCGAAAATAAAAATACCCGGTCTCGTTCGATCACCCCCATAGTTACCATTGAGCAATACCGAACAAGAGCCGATACCCATATATGCCTTTCCTTGCAGTTCAAGTTTCTTCACTGCATCTATTTTTACCCATGCAGCACCCTCAACGTCATCCTTGTGAAAAGCGGTGGTATATAATCCCTGACGAATAAACTTTAACCAACGCGGGTAACAGCTTGGCGGCGTAAAAGTGCTACCCTCTGTTCCGGTTGCAACACACTGATACCCTGTTGACCCATCCGCACCGGCTTTTTTGAGGCGCCAGGTAAGACATGCTTCGCCATTATTGCGGGGTAAGAGTTCGACGAGGACCATAGGATCCGTATCTGCCAATCCACCCCGAACCATAATAAAACCCTTGGCCGCTGTATTAAGAACCACTTCGGCATCCATAATACGAGCAACGACCTGTTTGTCTTCATCCGTCTGGAAATAAAGGAAGCCACATTCGTCAGGAGTAGAGCCATACGTCTCTTCTCCATAAGCCTTCAGATAAAACTGACCCTTTGCCGCATTGTAGCACCAGTCAGTAGCCGGAGTAATGTTTCCAATATCCCTGAAAGCCCACCCTTCAGGGAGTGGATCCGTCGTTCCGGTAGGACAAGGCCTGACAATTCGTTTCGGATCATAAGCAGATACATTGCTTATGATCATCGAGAAAATTACACTAAGTAAGATTCTGGAGAGGAGATGATAATCGTTTTTCATTCTTAGAAGTATTATATTTGGAAAGATAAGTTTTTCATAAAAAGGTACCAGACAGCGAAATCAGTAGGAGTAGATCCATTCTAAGAAGCTTGATGGAGTATTCGTTACGATTATCACAAGTATCATTAAGAACGACATGCAAATATAAACATAGTATTTTAGTTACAAATTTATTTTAGCTCTAAAATAAATAAAATAACAATCCGTCGCATTTTATGGTTTTATTAAATAGATGTGTATATTTGCATATGGAATAAATACGAAAAACGGTTGATGTGTATTAGGAACGTTTACAACAAAAGACAATAACCTATGAAAAGACAAATGACACTCAGATCCTTCCTGGTACTAACATGCTTATTACTGGGATTTGGCTTGCAAGCACAGACACGAACCATCCATGTGGAGACTCCGGGTACTCTTTCTTCCTATATTGGAAGTGAAGAGAAAGATCTGATTACCAGTCTCACGTTGACCGGCGATCTCAATGGAACAGATATCCTGTTTATCAGAACAAAACTTCCACTTCTCGGAATACTAGACTTAGAGAAAGCAACAATTGTGAGTGGGGGTGAAGCGTATTATGGTGACATAACCACAATTGACGATCAGATTGGCGATTATACCTTTTATAATTGCTACCGATTAACTTCCATTACTCTCCCTGATAGTATAAATTTGATTGGTTCCCGTGCATTTTATTATTGTTTATCATTAACTTCTGTCAATATTCCGAATGGGGTCACAGCAATTGGTTCCCGTGCATTTTCTTATTGCAGTGCTTTGAGATCACTCACGATTCCCAATAGTGTCACTTCAATTGGCGATTATGCATTTTGTTATTGTAGCGGATTAACTTCTTTTTCCATTCCTGATAGTGTCACCTCGATTGGTACGTATGCATTTCTGGCTTGTGATAAATTGACATCCATCACAATTCCCCAAGGTGTTACTTCGATTAAAGATTGTGTTTTTTGGTATTGTAGTGGATTAACTTCTGTTACTCTCCCGAATAGTATCACTTCGATAGGTGCTAGTGCATTTGCTGGCTGTAGTCGTATAACTTCCATCACATTGCCGGGTGGTCTCACATCAATAGGTAGTGGTGCCTTTTATAATTGTTCCGCATTAACTTCCATCACGATCCCTAATAGTGTCACTTCGATCGGTCGTGGTGCATTTGCTCATTGTAGCGGTTTAACTTCTTTCATTATCCCTGATGGCATCACATCAATTGATGATGTGACATTTGAGAGTTGTAGCGGATTAACATCCATCACAATTCCCAATAGTGTCACTTCGATTGGTGATCGTGCATTTATGGGCTGTCGTGGATTTACCTCCTTTACTATCCCCAATAGTATCACTTCGATGGGTTCTCGTGCATTTGAGTATTGTAGCGGATTAATATCTTTCACGATTCCTGATGGGCTTACTTCGATAGCTGATAATGCATTGGCTGGTTGTAACGGACTAAAGGAAATCCACAATAATAATGCAACCCCTCAAATTGTGGGAATTAATGCCTTACTAGCAATTGATACAACGAACTGTATTCTTTTTGTGCCAAAAGGATCCGGTCCGGCTTATCAGGCTGCAGAAGGCTGGAGCAGCTTTACAACGATTCTGGAAGAAGATATAACCTCCAACCCTCAGATTCAATCCGACAAGATCCAGATCTATACAGAGGCAGAGGCAATCGTTGTTGAAGGAGCAGAAGCCGGACAACCGATCCAGGTTTATACCGAGTCGGGAACCTTAGTACAAACCACACAGGCTACCGAAAGCAGTATCCGGATCGCTGTTCCTCGTGGACAGGTTTATCTGATCAAGGCAGCCGGAAAGACGTTTAAGATCGCATTATAAAACTAGTATCTAGCCCGGAAACTCCGGGCTAGACTATTAAATATAAAAACTATGAAACACCCATGACGTCTTAGACGTCCAAGCGCATGAAAATATCAGGTTTTATTACCTTTGTTGTATTCATAATCAACAAATCAGATGGAACCTCAGGTAAACTTCAATCAAGTCGTGTCCAG
>JAQUTK010000022.1 GCA_028709785.1 Bacteroidales bacterium | reverse complement strand
CGCTCCTCTTTCGTATAAGGGGAACGACAAAGTTTGCGCACTTCACCACGTGTAAGATGGCAATGCGAATCTGTATCGCTGATTAAATGTTTGTCTGCTCTATAATTGATGCCGGTTACTTGCAAACTGGTGGCATTGTGTTTGGGTTCTTCTCCATCAATGGTGTCCATCTCCTTATCTTCACGAACACCTATCGATGCCTTGAATATACCGAGACCATCGACAGAAACGCTATAGCCGTCTGCCATTGCTCTTGCCATTTCACGGGTCAGTGATTGAAGTACGTGTGACACAGTACCCTCACTCAATCCTGAACCGGATTGAGCAATACGGTTAATCAGCTCTTTGGGACTAAGATTACCACTTGTCTGTAGCCGATAAAAGCACTTGTTTTCGCCGGTGCCTTGAAAGTCAGACATTTCTTGCTTGATATATTTTGCCATCTTGTAGGTATTAAAGTTTTCTTTGTCAGGATGTAAAGATAATCATTTCCAAGCACATTCTTCATCTTGAAGCACGGAATAGTTATCTTGTGCCACAAAATAGCTGTCTCGTGCCACAATACAGCTATTTTGTGACACAAGATAACTAATGCATCCTTGATGCTGGCTTTTATCTTCAGGTCTGGGCTAATTTGCTTTCCTGATCAACAGACTTTTTCTTCTGGTTGATTTACGGGCACCAAACGACCTGGTGTTAAACGATTATTGCTCATGGTTGCTTTTAAGAGGAGATTGCGGGTCAAGCCCGCAATGACGGCAAAGGGGCCGTTCTTGACGGTAAGGGGGAGGCGTTCTTGACGAACAGGGTGGCCATTTTGGACGAATGGGGTTGCCCTTTTTGACAGTAAAGGGGGTCCATTAGTGAAAAACGGGGGGTTCGAAATGACAAAGGGTTAAGGGACAGCCGTTTTAGGGTAATTTCCCGTGGTTATTTTTTTTTTTTATTTTTACTTTCAGAATGGCGAGATACCTTCATTTCAATGCACCAAGTCAACCAAGCCATGCCTCTCAGCACACTGTAGAGCAATATGACTTGTTTCGATCTTACTTGCTCGCTCACATATTGCTTACAAAAAAAATTGCTATTGCCCCTTTTTGATACAGTTTCGCTTGAAAACAGAAGATATCATGTGATTTGTTACCACATTATTAGCTGCCCGGCAATGAAGAATGTATACAAAAAGGGCCTTTTAGCAAATAAAATTGTATTCAATTTGTGCCGAGCAAATATTTTCTGAGGAGATCGACATGCCACACAGCATACTGAGAGGCAGTCCATGGTGTAGATGGTGTCGATAAATAATATTTTTCTCTGATCTTAAATTCGAAATTCGAAAAAACAACAGAGAGGGCAAACCAACAAACTTTATTACTCTTTTACTGCTTTCTGATATTCAGCACTTATTGAACGGGGTGAATAAATATACAATACATTGCCTAGCGGGTCTTTTACAGAAAATGCGCGATCGCCCCATTCGTGGTCGGCAATTTCCTCGATGAAAGCAATTCCTTCTTGCTGCATCTTTGCGTATTCAGCATCCACATCGGCTACATTCAGGTTCAAAGTCAATCCACCTGAGAATATTACTCCCGCCACCCCATACTCGGGTTTCATAAACGAAATGAAGATATATGGATTCACATCGCTTTGAAATTGAATGGTGACATACCATTCGCAGTCGAACGTTACTTTTGCATCAAAATGGCGGACATAAAAGTCTACGCTCTCTTTAATTTTGTCTGTGTGGAAAGTGATTGATAAGTCGTTGAATTTCATAGTGATTCTTTTTTGTAATTAGTCGATCGTAAAATCTTCCGATTTGAAAATTCTTCTCTACATCATATAAATAGTACTTCTTTGTTCATTTTGTGCGTATCTTTACTTTGTTGACTGCGAATTTAAACAAAAGTTTTTAATCATTTATCATGGAAACTCAATTACCCTATAGAATTACACAAAAAAAAAATCCGGCTTTGAATTAAGTGTTTTTCTTTTCTGTTCGTATATATAGAGTAGATTTCTCCAAAGAAGCTTTTTAAAGTGTGTTTTAGTTGACTTTACCAGGTGTGAATTATGAATTTGAAAAGGTTGTGTTTGCTGTTATTGCTTTCTCTAACTGTAACGCTAAAAGCAGCGGTGTGGCAGTGGTCGGTGAATATCCATAACGTAGTTTCTTCGGAGACGAATGACAATCCGCGTGCTTTCTTGTGGATCCCGGAAAATTGCAAACAGGTACGTGCCGTTATTGTTGGGCAGCATAACATGTTGGAAGAAGGTATTCTGGAGCATTCCGGCTTTCGAAAAAAAATGGCTGCGTTGGGTATTGCCGAAATATGGATTACGCCCGGACTGGATCAGGTTTGGGATCCGAAAACTAATATTCAGGCTACTTTCGACCAAATGCTGGATTCGTTGGCTGCCGTTTCGGGTTATACCGAATTAAAATATGCCCCGGTTATACCGATGGGGCATTCGGCTATGGCTACTTTCCCCTGGAACTTTGCGGCACAAAATAAGGAACGGACGTTGGCGGTTTTGTCCATACACGGTGATGCACCTTCCACGAATCTAACCGGATATGGTCGTCCGAACCTCGATTGGAGTAAACTGAACATCGATGGTATTCCTGGTTTGATGGTTGAAGGGGAATATGAATGGTGGGAAGATCGGGTTGAGCCGGGATTAAAGTATAAAAAGGCAAATGTGAAATCATGTATTTCGTTTTTGTGCGATGCGGGTCGTGGACATTTCGATTATTCGGAGCAATTGGTTGAATACGTAGGCTTGTTTATTGAAAAGGCAGTGAAATATCGGCTTCCGAAAACAAGCGCTATGGATCAACCTACAAAATTGATTGCTGTTAACCCGGAAAAGGGCTGGTTAGCTAACCGCTGGCATAAAGATCGATTGCCGGAAGCAAAAGCTGCACCTTACAATTTGTATGTGGGTAATAAGGATAGTGCCTTTTGGTATTTCGACAAAGATATAGCGATGAAAACGGAAGCTATTTATTCTCGCCAGAGAGGCAAGAAAGAACAGTATCTCGGTTACGTGCAAAATAATAAACTATTGGAGTATAATCAGAATCACTTCGCTCGCTATCTTGGAAACTTTGAACCGGAAGCTGATGGACTTACATTTCATCTTTCACCGGCATTTACCGATAGTTTACATACCCAAAGAGTAAATAATCATAGCGCAACAAAGTCGGTTATCTCTCGTATTTGTGGTCCTGTAGAAAAACTAAATGATACTACATTTACTGTTCGGTTTTATCGTATGGGATTGAATAATGTGAAGCGTACAGCAGATATGTGTTTAGTACTGGCTAATGATGGCGATGCTATCTATAAAAGTGCTGTGCAGCAAATGTATATTCATATTCCATATCCAAACAAAGAGGGAATAGAACAAATCATTCGTTTTGACTCTATACCAACAATCAACCAACGGATTAAATCAGTAGATTTGCATGCGACAGCCACAAGTGGAATGCCCGTTTATTATTACGTGCAGGAGGGGACGGCGGAAGTGAAAAACGGGAAATTGGTTTTGACCGCCATTCCGCCAAGGGCTAAGTTTCCTCTAAAAGTAACCGTTGTTGCGTGGCAATATGGACGTTCATCTGAACCAAGAGTGAAATCAGCAACCCCGGTTGCACGGAGTTTTTATATAACAAAATAAAGTAGAGTATTGATTATGCAAAAATTGAAGACGATTGTCCTGTTATTCTTTTTTATCGCTCCGTTTGCCATACCGGCGCAAACGTTTATCCATCCCGGCTTACTGCATAGCAAGGAAGATATGGAACGAATGAAGGTTGCTCTTATTCAAAAACAGATGCCGATCTATTCGGGCTATCTGAAATTTATTCAGGATCCGGCGTCACAATCTGTCTACAAGATGCGGGGCCCATTGGCGATGGTAGGCCGCAATCCTACTGTGGGGCAGAAAGAGTATGATTCGGATGCCAATGCCGCCCATCAAAACGCGATTATGTGGTGCCTGACTGGCAACAAGGAGTATGCCGATAAAGCCATTGAAATACTCAATGCATGGTCGTCCACGCTGAAATCTATCACGGGACGCGATGCGGTGTTGATGGCGGGTTTAGGTCCATTTAAGATGGTGAATGCCGCTGAAATCATACGCTATACCAATGCCGGTTGGGACGAAAAGGATATCCTTCAGACTGAACAACATTTCAGAGAGGTTATTTATCCGGTAATCAAAGATTTTGCTCCGTTCGCCAATGGTAACTGGGATGCGGCGGCTATCAAAACAATGATGGCAATAGGCATTTTTTGTAACGACAGGGATATTTTTGAACGAGCATTACGGTACTATGAAGATGGTGGTGGAGACGGTAGCCTTACTCATTACATTATCAATGAAGAGGGGCAAATACAGGAGAGTGGACGTGATCAGGCACATACGCAACTGGGTATTGCCATGCTCGCCGAGTGTTCGGAAATTGCCTGGCATCAGGGACTCGATTTATACGGGTATGAGCATAACCGACTGCTGAAAGGCTTTGAATATGTCGCTAAATTTAATCTTGGCAATGACGATGTGCCTTTTGTGCCGTGGTTGGATCGAACCGGCAAGTACAAGCATACGGTCATTTCACAAGTTTCCCGCAATCGTCTCCGTGCCGTTTACGAGCAAATCTATAACCACTATGTGAACCGAATGAAATTGAAAGCGCCGTTTGTCTCTCAGGCAGTTGCGAAGATTCGTCCGGAAGGCCCCGGCGGTGGGGATCATCCGGGATACGGAACGCTCTATTTTGCGCAATCTCTACAGTCAGAAAAAATAGAAACGACTGCAACTGCACCGGTTGCTCCCAGCGGTATTATCGCCACAGGTGCAGCAGAAGCTGTTTCGTTGCGGTGGGTGGCTTCGGTCGGTGCAACGAGTTATGTCATAAAGCGTGCCGAAAGTAAAAACGGAGCGTTTACGGTTATCGGTGCTGCTTCTGTCTCGAATTTTACAGATAGTAAAATAAAAGCAGGGGCGACCTATTATTATACCATTGCTGCTCAAAATCAATACGGCACGAGTGCTGATGCTTACCCTACCTCCATGACCTGCGGTTTGCCCAATCTGTGGAAAGAGCAGACAATCGGTGATGTCAGGCAAAAAGGGAGCGTTGCGTATGACGGCCAACTGTTTACCATTGAAGGCACGGGAATGGGTATGGATAGTGTCAACAGCAGTTATCACTATGTATACCGTACCTTGTCCGCTCAGGGTTCTCTTACTATCCGCTTTGTGCCGCAGCTGAGCTCACAATTTTCATCTTTTGGACTGATGGTGCGTCAAACATTAAACGCTCAGGGAAAGTGGGCAGCTTTACTCATTCGTCCCGAAAAGACGAAAGAGATCGAGGCACCGGACTGGCAGGTTCACCAGCTTTCGCAGATGACTGGCAGCAGCAAAGGATATATAGATACTTTTGTCTGCTCACTGAAAACACCTACAGTGACTTTTGGTCGTTTGACCGGCGAATATTGGTTGAGAATGGCTTTGAAGAATGGTAAATTAACGGCAGCAGTCTCCGAAAACGGTACAGACTGGCACGAGGCGGGAACTGTCGCATGGAAAGCAAATGCCGCCACAATCGGTATTGTCGTTGCATCCGGAATTGAAACACGTACGACGACAGTTCAATTTGATTCAGTAAAATTCAGCAACAAAACAGATAAATGACAAGATGGAAAAAGTAAATCTCCCGGGATGGAGAAAAATGGTTCAATGGCCGATTACACTGATTCAACGGAATAATTGGATTGCTTTGATTTTTATATTTGTGTTTCATGGTTCACTTGCTGCACAAAATGAGCTGATTGTATATCCGGGGTCAGACAGCATTCCGCATAACGATGATTTTGTCGTTAAAGTGAGGATACCGGGTGGCGAGTGGAAGGATCTCTATGAATACGAAGCGCTTGTTGATATGCACAATGTCAGCAAGTCGTCTATGGTCTATTTTGATTTTAAGGGGAAAGTAGATGTATCAGTAACATACAAAAAGGGTAAAATCCAGTCAGCGCTAATCCGTCCTCTATCCTATCAAATCAAGTCGGTTGTTAAAGGGAAAACACTTACTTTTTCGTTGGAAAAGCCCTGTAACCTGTCGGTGGAAGTGAATGGTGACCGATTCCATAATTTGCACCTCTTTTCCAACGCGCCCGAAACTTACAAACCAGATCCGAAAGATACATCAGTAATCTATCTGACTCCCGGATTTCACAAAATCAAGGGAGGGACACTGAATCTTACCGATGGTAAGACCCTTTATTTGTCTGGAGGTGCCGTGTTGCAGGGAAGTATTAGTTGCGAACATGTAAAAAATGTTCGTATTTGCGGTCGGGGTATTGTGTATAAACCAAATGACGGCGTAGGAGTGAATTTTTCGGATAGTGTCTTGGTGGAGGATCTTATATTCCTGAATCCAAGCCATTATACGGTATGTAGTGGGCAATCTACCCATCTCACGGTGCGGAATATCCGTTCTTTCAGTAGCAAGGGATGGGGCGACGGCATTGATCTGTTTTGTAATCAATATGCGTTGATTGATGGGGTGTTTATGCGAAACTCTGATGATTGTATTGCCGTTTACAATCATCGTTGGAATTTTTACGGCGATAGTCGGAATATCTTGGTGCAAAATTCAACGATATGGGCGGACGTGGCGCATGCTATAAATATCGGGGGGCATGGTAACTCTGAGCCCGGTCATTGGGAGATCATTGAGGATGTTGTGTACAAAAACATTGATATTCTGAATCAGGATGAACCGCAGATGAGTTATCGCGGATGTCTTGCAATGGGCGTTGCCGATGGTAATCTGCTACGCAACATCCGTTTTGAAGATATTCGTATCGAAGAGGTGGAACGCGGACAGCTGTTCAGTTTGCGGATAGAGTTCAATAAAAAATATGCCAAGGCGCCGGGAAGGGGTATCGAAGATATCTATTTTAAAAATATAAGTTATAACGGCACAAAGGCGACAACGTCTATTATTGAAGGGTATGACGATACACGGATGGTTAAAAATATTGTGTTTGAGAATCTTATGATAAACGGTGAGTTAATATGGGACAAAATGAAAAAGCCGGGATATATGCCGGCATCCGATTTTGCCAATATCTATGTTGGGCCTCACGTGGAAGGAATGACATTTCTTTCGGTACCCGAATCGCTACCGAAGGGTAAGTGAGACAAATCTACTATCTATAAAGAGCGTATTACTTTAGACAAAAAACACACATAAAAAGTCTTTTACTCGTATTTTCTGCAAAGTGGGTAATAACACTATGAATAATATGGCATGGAAAGCCTTCAAACAAATCCGGATTAGTTACTCTAACGTCAAATATAGAACCGATTGATTCTTTTTCTTCCAAAATGTTACATTCGCATTGGGAGTGGAACTAACAGCCACGAGGAAATATTACGATTCCAGATAACAAAACCAAGAAAAAAGCCTGATTAGAACAATATTTCCAAAATAAGCTTTGTATATTTGCTGCATGGATCAAACTGTTGACAAACAATAAATCACAATCAATATGTTAGAACTTCCTGAAGTGCTCACTCTGAGCAAGCAAGCAAACTACACTTTACGCGGAAAAACCATCACGCAGGTATTTAACGCTACCAAACCACACAAGTTCACGTTCTACAACAGTGACCCAATGGAATATGGTAAGCTACTTGTTGGCAAAACCATAGAATCTTCACAGGGCTATGGTATGTTTGTTGATTTCAATCTGTCCGACAAGACAATTATAAATATAGGCGACGGCGTAAGTGCTCATTTCTATAACCCGGACGATAAAATCCCGGCCAACTACCAACTGTTACTTACTTTCGATGACAACTCATTTCTTGTTTTCACTGTTGCCATGTATGGTTTCATCAACACCTTTCCGGACGGTACCATCGATAATAAATACTACCTGTTGAGTAAGGAAAGTATCTCCCCGTTGAGCAATGATTACACTCCGGCATTATTCGACAAACTCTTTGCTGAAGCCCCGAAGACTCTGACCGCTAAAGCCTTGCTTGCCACCGAACAGCGCATCCCCGGGGTAGGTAATGGTGTAGTTCAGGATATCCTCTTCAATGCCCGCATCCACCCGAAACAAAAGGTACTAAGTCTATCCGACGCAAAGAAAGAAACGCTCTTCAAGAGTCTAAAAGAGACCATCCTGAAAATGACGAATGAAGGCGGGCGCGACACGCAGACGGACCTTTTCGGCAACAACGGTGGATATCAGACAATCCTTTCTGCGAAAACATGGAAAAATCCTTGTCCTCGCTGTGGCAGCTCAATCGAAAAAGAAGCCTATCTTGGCGGATCGGTTTATTACTGTCCGGAGTGTCAGAACTTACATTTGCATCATTAATATCCATTTCTGAGATTATTTGCAACAGACTATAGCTATTTGTGTACTACTAAAATTTAAGTATTATGGCAGAACATACTTGTGAGAATTGTACCATGCGGGCGAAATATGACAAAACCCCAAAATCGTTTGCCGGAAGATTCTGGCGGTGGCATATTAATTTCTGCCCGGGCTGGAAAGGATACTTCAACTCGTTGGATGAAGAGAAAAAAGAGGCACTGAGAAACAGATATAACCTGAAGAAGAGGTAAAGCAGTTGCTCTGTCTACCCGGAGCGCGAATAGTCGCCTTTCCATACGAATGATAAATTTGATTCACCGGTGCGGTTTGAATCCAAAATAATCATCTATATTTGCGCCGGTATTAAAACATATTAAGGAGGATGATTCTTATGATGAAAACAAATTGGTTAGTGGCGATGTTTATCGCGTGTTGCTTCGGCAAAGGCTTTGCACAACAACCGGCACCCATAAAGGTGAATGAAGGATTGTTGCAAGGGGTTTATGAAGATGGATTAACGGTCTATAAAGGAGTGCCTTTTGCTACTCCGCCTGTAGGCGAACTTCGATGGAGTGCACCCAGGCCTCCTCAAAAGTGGGATGGCGTAAAACAAGCCACAAAGTTTGCTCCTGCTCCCATGCAGGGCGGCAATTCTCCTTCGGGAAAGAGTGAGGATTGTTTGTATCTGAATGTATGGTCTCCTGCCAAATCGGCAAATGATCGTCTCCCGGTACTTGTTTGGATTTATGGCGGTGGATTCAGTTTCGGCTCAACTTCCGATCCTGTTTACAGTGGTGAGAAGCTGGCAAAGAAAGGGGTCATTTTAGTGAGTATCGCTTATCGTGTGGGACAATTAGGTTTTTTGGCACATCCTCAACTAAGTGCTGAGAGTCCGGATCATGTCTCGGGAAACTACGGTATCCTGGATCAGATCGAAGGACTAAAGTGGATACAGAAAAACATTGCGGCTTTTGGTGGTGATCCTGATAAGGTGACCATCTTTGGTGAATCGGCGGGAGGTATCTCTGTGAGTATGCTTTGCGCCTCTCCGTTGGCAAAAGGGTTGTTTCGGGGAGCTGTGTCAGAAAGCGGCGGTTCATTTGGTCCGACACGTCCGACCACGTATCCGGGCGAAAATATGAAAACGCTGAAACAAGCTGAAACCGACGGGGAGACGTTTGTTCAAAAGTCTGGAGCCTCTTCTATTGCAGAGCTTCGTAAGTTGCCCGCTGACAAGATCCCTTCTGGATTTGGAATGGCAGGTGGATGGCCTATTGTGGATGGAGTTGTGATTCCAGACGATCAGTACAAACTCTATGAAGCGGGCAAATACAATGATGTAGCGGTACTTATCGGATACAATTCCGATGAAGGTGCCAGTTTCTCTCCGGGAAGAACACCGGAAGAGTATATAGCCGGAGTGAAAAACCGATATGGGAAGTTTGCCGACGAACTGATTAAAGCTTATCCGGCAGGAGAAAACTCCGTTCCGAAAACTGCACGGGACTTAGCACGCGATGCTGCTTTTGGATGGCAGACATGGGCCTGGGCTACGCTTCAGTCAAAAACAGGAAAGTCTAAGGTTTATTTTTACTATTTTGATCAGCACCCGGACTACCCGAAAGAATCACCGCGTTATGGATACGGATCTCCACATGGACAGGAAGTCGCGTTTGTTTTTAATCATCTGAACGCATCAGATCCTCAGACGACAAAAAGCGATCTGGCAATTTCGGAAGCGATGGCTACCTACTGGACAAACTTTGCAAAATATGGAACACCCAATGGCGAAGGTATGCCTGAATGGCCGGCATTCAGTGAAAAGAACCCAGTATTGATGTATTTCAATCAAACACCACACACGGGTCCGGTACCGAGTGCCCAATCGCTGAAAGTATTAGATAGCTATTTCAAATGGAGACGTACTCCTGAAGGGGCGGCATGGGCCAAATAAGAAAAGCCGTATTAGTCTCTGAAGAAGCTGATTATTGAAATATTTATTTATATTTGTAGCTGGTATTGAGAATAATAGCTCGTTGTATTGGAAAAGGAATACACGAAGAGAAACAAATTTTTGAAGATTACAAGAATGAGTGGTTAAGAAAAACATACATGGATTTAGCCTGTTGAGAGGCTTTCTGCCAATGTATCATGTAAAACAATCTTAGAGTACCCAATTCGACGGGATCTTAATCTTTTAACAAAACAGAAGACAATAAGTCGGTGGATTAAACGCGACTTTTGGTCACCTTTTAAATCTTGAGAAACTAAATAAGTACACAAAAAACAGACAACCAGTTTATGAAGAAATTTAAATTAACGCTGTCATTACTGATGATTCTTGTATTCAGTGGAATGGCGCAAACGGTTCAGAAAACAGAACTTGGTGTAAAAACAAAAATCAACTCAACGGATGTAGAAATTCAATTCTATTCTCCTTCCACAGTAAGGGTAATCAAATCGCCTGAGGGAAAAACAGTTGTCAAGAACAGCTTAACTGTCATTAAGAAGCCTCAAATGACGAAGTTTGCTATCAACCAGAAAGGGGGAGCTATCTCGTTGAAAAGTGAAAAACTGAAAATCAGCATCGATACAAAGTCGGGCAAGATTACGTATGCTACTGTGGACGGGAAGCTGCTTTTAAGCGAGAAAGAATCAGGCGCGTCATTTACTGATTTTGATGACGCCGGTTCAAAAACATACACAATCCAACAGTCATTTGTATTGGACAAAGAAGAGGGTATCTATGGCTTGGGACAGCAACAGCAAGGCAAAATGTCGCAACGTAATGTCCGGATCAACATGGTACAGGGAAATACAGATGACTATGTTCCTTTCTTTGTATCAACGAAGGGATATGGATTGTACTGGGATAATTACTCCCCGACTCTGTACGAAGACAAACCCGAAAGCACCTCCTTCAGATCGGATGTGGGCGATTGCATTGATTACTATGTTATGTTTGGTGGCAACATAGACGGATCAATTGCCTGCATGCGTGACCTGAGCGGACAAGCGCCTATGTTTCCGTTGTGGACTTTCGGCTACTGGCAGAGTAAAGAACGTTACAAAAGCCAGAACGAATTGGTGGGTGTGGTTAGTAAGTATCGTGAGCTGGGTGTGCCATTGGATGGTATCATTCAGGACTGGCAGTACTGGGGACATAATTATCTGTGGAATGCCATGGATTTTTACAATCCTGAGTTTCCTAACCCCAAAAAGATGGTGGATGACATCCATAATCAGAATGCACACCTGATCATTTCGATCTGGTCGTCTTTTGGTCCGCAAACAAAACAATTTCGCGAAATGGAGCCTAAAGGAATGCTTCTGAACTTCCAGACCTGGCCACAATCCGGATTGGACAAATGGCCACCTGATATGGAGTTCCCTTCCGGCGTTCAACCGTACGACCCATACAACCCTGAAGCACGTGATATTTACTGGAAGTATCTGAACAAAGGACTCTTCTCAATAGGTATCGATGGCTGGTGGATGGACTCAACCGAACCGGATCACCTGTCGTTCAAACCTTCGGATTTCGATTTGAAAACGTATCTTGGCTCATTCCGCAAAGTGCGTAATGCGTTTCCTTTGATGGCTGTTGGAGGTGTTGCTGAACATCAGCGTGCAGCAAGTTCGGACAAACGTGTATTTATTCTTACCCGTTCGGCATTTGCCGGTCAGCAACGTTATGGAGCTAACACATGGTCGGGCGACGTGAATTCGTCTTGGCAGAATTTCCGCAATCAGATACCTGCCGGCCTCAACTTTTCTTTGAGCGCCATTCCTTATTGGAACACAGATATAGGTGGCTTTTTCGCAGGTGCGTATAACAACGGTTGGAGCGATGGATCAGGAGCAAAAAATCCATCTTTCCAGGAACTGTATGTGCGATGGTTGCAGTTTGGAGCCTTTACTCCAATGATGCGTTCACACGGAACGGATGTTCCAAGAGAGATTTATAACTTTGGAAAGAAGGGCGAACCTATCTACGATGCAATAGCAAAAGCGATTGATTTGCGTTACTCTTTGCTTCCTTATATCTACTCTACTTCCTGGACAGTTACCAATAGCCAATCTACATTCATGCGTGCTTTGGTGATGGACTTTAACGATAAAAACGTAAAGGATCTGGGCAACGAGTATATGTTTGGTAAGTCCATATTGGTTGCTCCGGTTGTCAATGCGCAATATACTCCGGAGAAGATTGTAAGATCCAATACTCAAACCGGTTGGGACAGAAAAGACGCGGATAACAAGAATAACGGTTCGGCTGTAAACTTCACACAAAGTAAATCAGCGAAAGTTTATTTGCCTGCCGGGACGACCTGGTATGACTTCTGGACCAATGAGAAAATCAAAGGTGGCAAGGAGATCACAAAAGAGACAACGATCGATATCATTCCTTTGTATATAAAGGCTGGTAGTATCCTTCCTTTCGGACCCAAAGTACAATTTGCCACTGAGAAGAGATGGGATAATCTTGACATACGCGTTTATCCCGGAGCTAACGGCGAGTTTACGTTGTATGAAGATGAAAATGACAATTACAACTATGAGAAGGGAGCCTATTCAACCATCACATTCTCGTGGAATGATGCGAAAAAGGTGTTGACTATCCATGATCGCAAAGGTTCATTTACCGGAATGCTGGCTGAACGCAAGTTCAATGTTCAACTGATGGGATCTGCTAAGAAAGCAGAGAGCGTGACTTACAAAGGGGAAAACGTCTTGGTAAAGTTTTAAAAATTACATAATGATTCAGTAATGAACCGGAGGAGTTTTTCAGTAAACTCTTCCGGTTTTTCTATGCAGGAGAAATGTCCTGCGTTTTTGATTGTACTGATTTTGCTTCCCGGAATCAGCGCAGAGAGTTCGGCTACCGCTTTCTTTGTTCCCTCAAAATCGCAGGCTCCCACAAAAAACAGCACCGGTGTTTTTACTTTATTCGTCTCATAGTAGTTTCTCGCCGAAGTACCCAGAAAGAGTTTAGGAGATTCACGATGCGACACCTGCCACATACGCCAATCGTCAATCAGCGAGATTAAAAAAGGAGAATCAGCACAGGAACCTTCACGCATGGATGCTTTCCAGTTGGCTTTAAAAGTTTTCAGATCCTGCTCCGGTTCTTTGGGTTGTAAGTCAAACGAGAGTGCTCCATCGGCCAACACGGCAGACAGTACGCGATCGGGATACATCGTCATAAAGTCGGATAGTACCATGGCTCCCAACGATAAGCCAACCAGATGTGCTTTGGGTATTTGTAAGAAATCCATCACTCTTTTCAGATCCTCACATGCTGTAAATTCCTTGCCTTCCGCGGGCATAGAGGAGAGTCCGTAACCACGTAAGTCATACCGGATCACCCGGAAATGTTTGGCCAACGCATCAAACTGCGCATCCCACATCCGACGATCCACACTATGAGCATGCAGCAGGATCACAGGAGTACCCACTCCCTTTTCCTCGTAAAAGAGCTGCGCATCGCCCATGTCGGCAAAACCCTGTTTCCGGTCGCTGTTATGAACAATCGCGGAGGTGAGGTTGGAAATGATCGGTGCGTCATAAAATGGAGAGAAATCCTTGTCCAGTCGGCTGCTCTGCACATGGGCAATAAAGAACCCATAGACACTATCCTTTTTATTGATCCAGGGATAAGCCCCTGCCCAACCGGGACTACTGATTTGATAGGCTACCCCGTTACTGTCCAACTTTTCACGCCATTCGCCCAGTCCGTAAATACCGGTATGAAAAGAACCGAAAGCCTTTTCTATATATTCGCCCGAAACGACGCTCGCCTCTCTCACCTGATCGGCTTGCATCTCAGCTACTGTTTCTTTTTTGAGTATCTGTTTGCCTTCATAGATTCCATCATGATAGATCATCGATAGGAAATGGATGTAATCATTGAGTGTCGTTTGCAGTCCGCCTCCCAGCATGGGGGCATGTCCTTCCTCCAGGTTGATAGGAATAAAATGCGAGTTTTTCATTCCCAGCGGACGGGCTATCTCCTCTTCAAAGATCGTCTCAAACTCTTTTTTATAAGCCACCTCTGCCATGCGTCCGGCTACTTGCATCGCCAGTCCTCCGTATTGAAAACGGCTACCGAGACTGAATGAGGGGGATAACTGCACGATTCGTTCAACCGATTTCTTTAAGACGGAAAAGGTGTCGATCTCGGGATCAGGCAGGTAATCGCGAATACCTGACGTGTGAGAAAGCAACTGCCGCAGTTTTATTTTTCCCTGCGGATTTCCTCTGAACTCAGGCAACCAACGATCCACCGGATTCTCCCAGTCGAGCTTCGTTTTATCCACCACGACGGCGATAGTAGCGGCAGCGATCCATTTCCCGGCTGAAGCTACATAGACAGGAGTAGCAGGCGTATAGGTTCCATACGATTGTTGAAACACAATCTGATCATTTTTCACAATGCACACGGATGCTCCGGGATAGATCTTTTGAGCCATCCAACGGTTGATTAAGGTATGTAATGGTGAAAAATCATATCGTTCCTTTGCATACCCCATTACCGAGAGCAAAATAAACAGTATACAACAAATTTGCTTTTTATTCATGACGCGATCAAACAGATAGTTTAAAACAGATAGGCGAATCCAAGAGTAAGATAGATAGGATACATGGCAAAAGAGATGGACTTGAAATCGTCCTTAAAGATATTGTTCACTCCCCAGGTGAAATCACCATACATATTCAGATGAGTAAAAGCACGCCACTCCGCTCCCATCTGGAATCCAAAATGATTGTTGCGCAGATCGTCTGAGAAGTCATAGGCTGCTTCAGAAACCAGCACTTTCTCTCCCGTCGGATCTCCTTTTCTCAGATAACCGTCATAGGCCGTTCCGGAAAAGCTACCGTCAATCAGCAAGGAATAATAGCCTCCCAGCTCCAGTTGCAGACGTTTGTTGTACTTCCAGGTAGCCAGTAAGGGAACCGTCATATACGCACTTCGAGAGTGTGTCTTGACAGAGCCTGTCCAGACACCTTTGAGCGCTCCATCTTGTTTGCTCACCATCTCCATCTGATATCCCTTTACCTTTGCATCTGTTTTCATCCCTTTTGACTCAAAACGGAGCCCTGTTATCAGCCCCCAACGATTGTTCATCCATTTTGTAACATTTCCTTCGATGGCAAAGACCAATGTTGGATTATAACTCTCTATCGAACGAATCTCGGCGGGTAGTGGTATGGGTGCCGCTCCTCCGAGGTTGAATCCGGCTTTGACTCTGTACTCCAAACCTATCAACGACGAACGTACTACTTCTGCGCTTCGCTCCTCCTGTGCCCTGACAGGAAAGAAAGAAGCGAGAAACAATAGCAGCGCACCATATCGTGCCAATTTTCTTCTCATAGTTTCTGAATTATTGATCTGTCTTTTCGGACAATACGACTTCATCAATATACAATGTGCTCCCCACAGATCCCCTGAAAAGATCACCGGCAATACTGGATGAAAAGACGACCGTAAGACTATACTTGTCGTCTTCCAATTTTTGAAGATCAATTTGTTTGCCTTGCTTATAGACAAAGGGGATCTTGAACATACGCCATTCATCACTTTCAATACGGTCACTCTCCCCGATGCGGGCGATGGCAATGATGGACGGGCTGGTCAGAACATTCGCTCCATCAAGCGTATTGAGTTGAGCATCTGTCTCAAAAAGAACTGCGTAGATATCAAAATTATCTTTAGCACCAGGGACAATCTTCCCTTTCTTGTCGGTATAGACTACTCCGGCTTTGTATCTGTAATAACCGGTGAGTTCGCTTGGAAGAAAATCGATGGGAGTTCCGAATCGTGTGGCTTTCAGTGGATAGATCAAAGCACTGTCCGATTCAAATTCACCCATAAAGAGACTTCCGGCTGCTATTGGTTTGTCAGACCATGAACCAAAGACTCCTGTACTTTTCGTCTGTAACTTCAGACACATCCCTGATTTACCTGCATCTGAAACAGTCGTCGGATAATTATCAGGATCACTTCCGGCAGCAATCAGATCAAACAATTCATTACCACAGCTCCAAAGATATTGTTTGCTTCCATTCTCCGTCATTTCGTAAAACAAGTAATAATGCTGTTTGGTATCTAATTCGAAGTGTTCAAAATCATACTTTTTCCGCAATGCACTTGTATCGCACGACACTTCATACACCTTCTTCCAATGACGGTCTTCAGAAGTTACAGTATAATATTGAGGGGATGAAAAGTCAAGAGGAGTGCCACTCTCCGGAAAGATCGTTGCGCCACGGGTGAGTGTAAACACAGGTGCAATTCGTTGCAAATCAGCATTCGATTTAACCATCAGTACGATTTTGTCGTTGCTAATACGCGGCTGACGCTTCAACACAGTTCCCTGCACTGTGCAAGTCAAAATATCCGCCTCAGAATGAAGCATCTCATCTTTGATGCAAGATGAAAATGCAGCAATCAGCGAAACAAGTAATATGATTCTGACCTCTTTCATCACTGATATTTATTTTTGAGGAGAAATCCTCTTGTTTAAAACACAACATTCAAAGAACCACCAAAGGTCAGCATATGGACCATCTTCGCTGCTTCTGAGCCAACGGGAGGTAATAGGGTATAATCCATGAATAGCCTGATACCCAGGTTATGCTTTGCCATATACGTCATGGAAATACCAGTTCCACCACTGATTCCTCCTGAGTTGCCAATCGTTGAACTGTTGATTTTTCGGGTAGGAGAATGGACATAGCCCCCCAACAACTTACTTCCGACTTTCCATCGTCCGGAAATTGGGAGACAAAAATAAGGCCCGACATATCCTGATATCAAGTCTAACGACTCATTGGAAGGAACATTATCCACATTAACAGGCATATTGCTCACGGATAGTAATCCGCCAATTCCCCAATACGGGGAAACAAAGAATGAGCTGCCTTCCACTCCCGAATTGCTTCCGGTAGTAAATGTCATCGATGAACCATCATTCATCCGGTATCTGCCGGGAATTTTATTAAAGCCCAGATAAATACCAATAAACGAAGTCCTGTCTTTAATATCATAATGGGCAGGTAACTTGTAATCAGAAATACCCTTCTCTTTAAAAATAAGATCAGCGAGATAATATCCTATTTCTGTCGAGATAATACCGATACCTGCACCAACCATCACATCACTCAGCCAATGTTTATTGTTCATCTGTCGGGAAAGTCCGGTCGCTGTAGCCATCGAATAGGCGGCAATACTATACCAGAGACTACGGCCTCCATACTCTTTGTGCAGCATAGTCGCTGTCATAAATGCAGTGGCAGTATGTCCGGAAGGGAAAGAGTGGTTGTTGGACCCATCCGGTCGGGTTACATTGGTCGTCGATTTCAAGCCATAGATAGTGCCTGCCATAATGAAAGACGAAAAAGCATCGGAAACAAGCATCCTGTTCCATGAACTGCGACCTTTTACACCTCCGAGCTTTAGACCAAGCATCAAGGCTCCGGGTGCAAACTGCAAATAATCATCATAGTGATAATTGAAAGAGGGCATATATTCATTACGGAGGCTACGAAAATGATCATCTTCGCTTTTGACGATAAGTCCTCCGATTATAGCCGGAAAGGAAACATAGGTCATTTGATAGAACTTGGTGGAGGTCAGTTTGTCTATTTTCATCGACAAACTCGTATGAGAAGGTGAGGATTTGTAAAAAGCCGTATCAATTTGGGCACTCACCGGAATCGATAAAAAGGAACAGGAAGAGATCAAAACACGGATTATCGTTTTTGAATATTGCTTAGCGAAGACTCTTATCTCTTTTCGTTTCATTAGACAACCTGATTAGTAGCACAAATATAAAAAAAAAGACCGACTTAATGTAAGCCGGTCCTTTTTTGTTGAATCTATTATTTAGTTTCCACCACCACCTGTGTGAGTAGCACATTTAACTTGAGCATTTACAACAGTGTATTCCAATTCATTGAAAGCAAACAAATCAGCTTCAATAGTTACCTTATCAGTACCAATATTAAGAGGGATAGAAGGATATGCATATTTTACGGTCTGGCTTTCTTTATAGTCAGTATACTGCTTCATACCATCCACTAAAACACCAAACGCAAATTTGTTTTCCTTTACACCCGGTGCATAGCCTAAATTAAGTTGGAACACATCCGAAAGAATAGTTTCAACCTGATCGATAACAGTTTGTGAAAGATACGGATTCAAAGCTGAATAAAGTGTTTCTGATAACGGAGATTTGAAGTTCCATCCACTAAGACGTGTAACCTGAATCGTTTTTGTTGCCACCTTACTGGATTCGCAGTTAGCCAACAAACCATAGCTTCTGGTTGTTACAAGACTTGCAAGAGGTTGGTATGCACTGATTGATCTGGCAGCAGCACTAGCTTTTGCTGTAGTAGAAAATGTGAAATCAATAGGCAGAGCAACTTTGTAGTTTGCGGTTGACGTAATAGGAGCTTCATATTTTCCTGTCTCAGCGTTGTACGTAACAGTTGAAGAGGGTGTCCATGTATTGCCCACTTGTTTCATCAGAGTAGCTCCCTCAAAACTAACACCGGCAACTTCCAAAGGATTCTCAATTTCAAGAACAACCGGATTGTTAAATTCAATACCGGCAGGTTGAAGACTTACAGTACAGAGGTTAGCTGGTTTTTTACCTGTTGTAGTAGGCAAAGCTGTTTCTACTGTCTCTGACGCAGTAACATCTGTTGAAGAGATCTGTTTAACAGTACTCAAATCTGCAGGTTGAATTTTAAGAGCTGTTGTCTGAACAGTAGTACCTGCTGAATTCTTCGTTGTAGAAGGAATTGTTGTAGGTACTGTCAGGCTTGTTGTTACAGGAGCAGCTGCAGCAATCATTGCCTGGTTAAATGAAAATCCACTTCCGTTAGCAGCGCCAGCGGCAATAACAACGTTCGCCGTAGAAGTCACAAATCCACTCTTTGCAAATGTCAGAATATAACTTCCGGTATTTGCGACAGAGAAAGAGAAAGAACCTGTTGAAGTAGTTGTAACAGATTTAGTTCCACAAGTAACAGTCACCCCAGAAACAGGAAGTGTTCCCGAAAGAACTGCTCCATCAATGGTATAAGCAACCGGAGCTACGGCGGGAGTTACCGAAGTAGTAACATTGTCATTCTCACACGATGTTAGGCCTAGACCAAAAATTGTCACAAAAGACAATGCGACACCAGTCATTAAAAGACTTCTTTTTTTCATAATCTTAAAAATTTACAGTTAGTATTCTCATACATTTAAATAAATCACATGATAATAATCTTCAGTATCAGTCGCCAATTATCAAATAGACAAAGACTCTGAGATTAATAATAACTTAAAAGTATATCGAACAACAGTCATGTCAATCTAAACACCATTAAGTGAGACAAAACTAAGAAGAATAATTGTTACGCACAAGCTATTTGCATTTTTTTTTGCTGTTTACATTGAATTAAGCAACAATTTCGTCTTAATCATGTAGAATAGTCTCTACAATCCTATTCAACAAATCATCGGTGATCATTGGCCCGGATGGCAGACAAAGTCCGGAAGAAAATAAATCATCACACAAATGATTGTCATACATCGGAGCCTCTTTAAAGAGTGGTTGCAAATGCATTGGTTTCCAAAGTAATGCTGAATCAATATTGGCAGCATCAAGCTTTTTTCGTATTTGCAGGTTTGTTTGTTGCGACAGTAACGGATCTACCTGAATGCAAGTCAGCCAAAAGTTCGATTGAAAGCGGTAATCCGGATTGTACATCACACGAATGCCGGTGCATTCTCTCAATTTCTCGGAGTAAAACGCATGTATGGCTCTGCGCCTTTCAATGTGCTCTTCCAATACATACATCTGTCCCCGACCGATGCCCGCACATATATTACTCATCCGGTAATTATAGCCTGCCTGGGAATGCTGATAATATGGAGCCTCATCGCGTGCCTGTGTTGCATAATAGAGTGCTTTTGCTGCATCTTCTTTTGAATGGCAAATCAATGCTCCACCTGCTGACGTAGTAATCATCTTATTTCCATTAAAAGACAAGACACCATAGCGACCGAAAGTTCCACATTTTTGTCCAAGATACTCTGAACCTATTGCTTCTGCTGCATCTTCCAAAACCGGTATTTCATAGCGCGTAGCTACTTCCAAAATGGATTGAATATCAGCAGGCATACCATACAAATGTGTGGGTATGATTGCTTTCGGCAGTTTGCCGGTCTTTTTCAAACGATCGCGAATCGCCTCCTCCAGGAGTATGGGGTCCATATTCCAGCTTCTTGCTTCTGAATCAACAAAAACCGGACGGGCACCCAGATAGCCAACCACATTGGCAGAGGCACAAAACGTAAAACTCTGACAAATGACTTCGTCTCCCGCCCCTACTCCGAGGAGCAACAGACCGAGATGAAGAGCTGAGGTGCCGGAATTAAGTGCTACGACATACAGTTCGCCACTCTTCTCCGATGTGAGATAGTTTTCCAGATCGCGTTCAAAGCCTGTCACATTCGGTCCCAATGAAGTGACCCAATTGGTGTCAAATGCCTCCTGAATGAAGTCAAGCTCTTTTCCACCCATGTGAGCGAGTGAAAGTCTGATTCTTTCATGCATACTCATTTATTCCCTTTCATATATACTCAGTTACTTCCATTAAACCATTCACTTCCGACCCTCTTTTGCGAACCATTGACATCCGATCGGTTGCATACTGCTGCCAACGTTTTAAAAGCAATTTCAATATCAAGGAGAAAAGAAGAATTATCCACATACCACACATCAAATTCAAATTTTTCTCTCCAGCTTATGGCATTGCGTCCGTGAACCTGAGCCCATCCTGTTATTCCGGGACGAACCTCATGACGTCGTGCCTGCTGGTGATTATACAACTGAAGATATTCAACATGCAAGGGACGCGGACCCACAAGCGACATATCGCCCTTCAACACATTGATCAGTTGAGGAAGTTCATCCAGAGAAGTGTTACGCAAAAAGCGTCCGATACAGGTGATGCGTTGTTCGTTTGGTAATAAGCAACCTGAATCATCGTATATATCTGACATTGATCTGAATTTTATGATCCGAAACACTTTTCCTTTTATCCCTGAACGTCGCTGAAGAAAAAAGATCTTCACACTTCTGATGGAAAGACAAAGAAGTGCTGCCAGTATCAGAAATAAGGGAAATAACATCATGAGGACGCATAATGAAACAGTAAAATCAATCCACCGTTTGAGAAAAGAGCGATACATATGGCTATTGAATTAAATCGCCAGGAAATAAAAAAGAGACCCGGAGAGTCTCTTTTTTATTTCTTGACAAGTCCGGTTAATTTATTCGATCACTCCGGCAAAACCACCGTTGCGAACCATATTTACAGGAAGCTTAGTCTTGCTGTTGACTGTCATTGTTTTTTTCTTGTAGTCCATCGCCTGACGATCAGCATTTATACCATCCACAAAATAAGTCATCTTGAAATCCTTACCTGCAGGAAGAAAATCCAGAGTCACCTCAAAATTTTGAGCCTTATTTCCGGTGATTGCACCAAGGAACCACTTATCAGCCTTGCGTTTGGCAACCATAACAGCATCTCCTGCTTTGGCATAAATTGCTTTTGTTTCATCCCAGGTAACCGGAACACTTGTCATAAATTCAGTACATTCATGTTCACGATAATAATAAACCGGATTATCAGCAAGCATCTGCAATCCTGTTTCAAAGATCACAAAGAGAGCCATTTGGAAAGATCTTGTACCCGAACCCATTGCATTCGCACGGGTATAACGGTTGTCTTCCGGTTGAGCAGAGTTCATCGAACCGGGTGTAAAGTCCATCGGACCCACCGCATTCCGGATAAACGGCAACCAAACGCTGTTTTCCGGTTTGCAATTGCCTCCTTGTTCCAAGCCACGTACACCTTCGTGAGCCATCAGATTAGGATACATACGTTCCAGTCCTGAAGGTTTGAAAGCACCGTGAAAGTCAATCATCATATCATACTTCGCAGCCTCTTTGACCACTCGTTCATAGAAATTGACCATCCACTGATCCTGACGATCCATAAAGTCAATCTTACATCCTGCAACACCCCATTCGTGGAATGTTTTGAAAAGTTCCATGTGTTTATCCACGGTAAGCCATGTAAGCCACAATACAATCTTCACATTACGTTCTTTTCCATACTGAATCAGTTCCTTGAGGTTGATTGTGCTGTTTGGAGTAAACGGATCACGCGTACTGGCAGCCCAACCTTCATCCATGATGATATAAGGAATCTTATACTTCGACGCAAAATCAATGTAATATTTGTATGAATCCATGTTGTAACCGGAACGGAAATCAACGCCATACAGACGAGCATCATGCCACCATTCCCAGCTTACCTGTCCCGGTTTGATCCAATCGGTCTTTTCAAGCACATTAGGTGTAGATAGTTTGAATATCAAATCATTACCAATCAGTTGAGCGTCGTTCTTTGTAATCATAAAGGTACGCCATGGGAATGAACGTTTACCGACAGTACGGGCAATGTAATCTGCCTCTTTAACTATTTTCACGCTGCGGTCACCATCATCACCAAACTCTAAAGGAGTTTTAGGGAATACAGAACTCATGCCGTTTTCACCCTGACCTTTTACAAACATACCCGGATAATCGTGCAAATCTGCTTCACTCAAAAGAATCTTCACTCCTTTGCCGGCATCGATCAATACAGGCAGATAACTCATACGTTCCTCTTTCACAAAAGCAGTTGTTGCCAAAGTGGTGTATGGTTCCTCGCAAGAAGTCTTGAAACCTCTCACCAGAGAGAACTGTCCGGAATACTCTGACGGGAAATTAACGACAAAGTCTTCATTTAACACATCGATCTCTCCCTTTTTGTCAGTCAGAAAACGATAAGCCACACCATCATTGAAAGCACGGAATTCAACGGAATAGTTTCCTTTGAAATCCATACGCAATGTATTGCATTTGTTATTGATGATGGAATTCTTGTAGGCTATTGGTGGTTTGATCGTCTCATCAATTTTACCCGCTTTGCTGCGAATCAGTTTGGGATTCACACCCAGTGTCTCATTCTTCAGATTAAGTTGCAAACGACAATTCGTAAGCAATGGATCTGTTCCGTTAAAGACTGAATAAGAGATCTTATCCGTCAGTTCAACGCTCACTTTCAAACTCCCGTCAGGAGAAAGAAGTTCTATTTTTTTTGCCTCGCTCACAAAGGTAGCGGCCAGAAACAGCAGGAAAGTCATGCCTGCAATCAATCGGTTCTTCATGTTTTGCTAATTATAAAATATTGATTAGTAATTATATCTATGGTTATAACGTGGACTTAATAATAAGTTCTCCAAAAAGCGTATTTGCCCAGGCAAACCATTTTCTGGTAAAATTCTTTGCGTCATCTTTATGGAATGATTCATGCATAAATCCGGTTTCACCGTCTGTATTTCGCAGCGTTGCGATACAAGCATCAATCTCTTTCTTATCCGTACTGGTCATCGCACGCATAATGATGCTCATGGGCCAAATAAAATCGTACCCAATGTGCGGACCACCAATACCCTCTGCCGCTTTTCCTTTAAATAAATAAGGATTTTGCGAACTCAGAACAAATTTTCGTGTGTTCTGATAGATAGGATCATTGACAGAAACAGTTTCCAGATAGGGCATTGCCAGCAAACTTGGGATATTGGCATCATCCATGCAATAGGCATTGCCAAAACCATCTACTTCAAAGGCATATATTTTACCGGCGGTAGGATGATTGACTACAGCATACTTCTTTAACGCGGCCTCCACCTCAGCAGCAAGAGCTTCGCATCGTCCGGCCAAACCACTATTCTTCTTCACTTTTGATGCAATCTCAGCGATCTGTCTCAAACTCTTCACTGCAAAGAAATTGGATGGAATCAGAAAACCGTATGTGGTGGCATCATCAGAAGGACGGAAAGAGGAAACAATCAGTCCGACCGGATTCACCGGGTTTCCATATCCTCCACAACAAAGTGTGTCGAGCTGACGCTCCGTTTTACGCTGAAAAACGTATTTACTTTTTGCTTTGCGCTGCTGTTCACGGAACGTTGCAACGATCAGCTCCATGGCTTTTTCCCACTCCGCGTCAAACACGGAAGTGTCGCCGGTTTCTTTCCAGTATTTGTGGGCAAGGCGAACCGGATAACAAAGAGAATCAATCTCCCACTTCCGTTCATGCACACCCTCTTTCATCTCGGTGTTGTCGCTTTTCCATTCGCTGACTACACCTTCCGGCGTAAAGGCGTTGGCATAAGGATCATACAAGATACAGTGTGTCTGTCTGTTTATCACACCTGCGATGAGTAGCCTCAAAGGTTCATCCTCTTTGCATAAAGGAAGATAAGGCCAGACCTGAGCTCCGGAATCACGAAGCCACATCGCATGGATATCGCCTGTGATCACGAAAGTATCCGGACGATTGCCATTCATTTTAAAGTTGACAGTCGTATCCAACGTATTAGGGAAACAATTTTCAAACATCCAGGAGAGTTTCTCGTCCTTCAGTTTGTTCTTGACTTCCGCGATTTTCTTCTCAACCGCCTTGGATGTAAAATTGCGCCGCGCAAGTTCCGGTCGCATGGAAGTATAACCACTTTTCTTCTCCTCCTTCATCGCAGCATAAAGCGGACTGCCCGCCAAGGCAGCCACAGCTAAAGCACTTCCTCCTTTACGGAAAAATTCTCTTCTGGTTGTCATGTTTTTATGGGTATTAATGTAAAGTGAACGATATGCTATTATAACTTGGAATCTTCAAAATCGTAATCAACATCTTCATCAAATTCCTCGTCTATTTCATTCAGATAGATGGTCTGAAAATCCTCTTCAAAAGCATCGTCTTCCTCCTTGGGAATTGCTTTCACATCAATAGCACGGTGAACCATCGTCACTTGTTTTTGAGTGTCTTCTCTATTGATTTCCGTCCAGATCATATCCTTCAGTTTAACCAGCCCAAGACCTGTTATTGACGAAATAAATACGTGCGGCACATCAGGCAACTCTTTTTCGATTGCATCCATCAGTTCCTGATCAAGCATATCACTCTTAGAGATAGCCAATATGCGTTGTTTATCCAATAACTCCGGATTATATTGAGCCAGTTCGTTGAGAAGTATGGCAAACTGACCGGCGATATTATCGGCATCAGCAGGTACCATAAAGAGCAGTATCGAGTTTCGTTCGATATGACGCAGGAACCGGAGTCCTAGTCCTTTTCCTTGACTTGCACCTTCGATAATTCCGGGGATATCAGCCATCACAAAAGACTTATTATCCCTGTAAGCTACAACCCCTATATTGGCTTCTAGTGTGGTAAATGCATAATCCGCTATTTTCGGACGGGCAGCAGAAATAGAAGAAAGCAAGGTAGACTTACCGGAATTGGGGAAACCCACCAATCCTACGTCCGCCAACACCTTCAATTCAAGCACGACAATCAATTCTTTTGCCGGTTCACCCGGTTGAGCATATCGTGGCGTCTGATTGGTAGATGTACGAAAATGCCAGTTACCCAATCCTCCACGGCCACCTTTTAGCAGAATGACCTCTTGTCCATGTTCCGTGACATCACAAACGTATTCACCATTTTCAGCATTATAAGCCACAGTGCCCAGGGGGACTTCGATAATCTTATCTTCTCCGTCTTTTCCAAATGACCGACTCTCACTTCCACCTTCGCCGTGACCGGCAAACACATGGCGAGAATATTTAAGGTGCATCAAAGTCCAGTAATTACTATTACCCCTAAGGATTACATGTCCTCCCCTGCCCCCATCACCACCATCAGGTCCACCTCTGGGCACGTACTTCGCACGGTTCAGATGAGTAGATCCTCTCCCACCTTTGCCACTACGACAAAAGATTTTCACATAATCAACGAAACTTGTTCCAGCCATATTATAATTTATCAATTACTTGTTTGATACGATTGAAGATCTCTTCAATCGTTCCCATACCCAAAATACCATTATAGAGATCTTTGCTTTTGTAATAATCTATCAAAGGCGAAGTTTGATTGCGATAAACATCCAATCGCTTCTGAATCGTTTCAAGATTATCATCCGAGCGTCCGGAGATTTTCCCGCGCTCAAGGAGGCGTTCTATCAATTCCGCTTCATCCACTTCCAACGCAATGACAGCAGAGATGCCCGTTCCTCTTTTTTCCAACATTTCTTTCAAGGCTATTGCTTGCGGGGTGGTACGTGGAAACCCGTCAAAAATAACGCCTTTACTATCTTTCTGGCCATCCAGTACCGATTCCAGAATATCAATAATCAACTGATCAGGTACCAACTGACCCTTGGAAATATAGCTGTCTGCTACTTTTCCTAAATCTGTTTGTCGGCTAATCTCACTCCTGAGTACATCTCCTGTTGAGATATGATTCAATCCATATCCGGCAATAATCTTCTCGCTCTGAGTTCCTTTTCCCGAACCCGGAGCCCCAAAAATAACTATATTCAACATCTATCTTAAAATTTGATTCTTTCTTCAGAAAAGTTCGTAAATCTCTCTCAGATTACGACCACCTCCATCATAATCCAATCCATATCCAACAATAAAACGATTGGATATCTCAATACCGACATAATCAAGAGGCACTTCCACTTTGCGGGCTTGAGGTTTGGAAAGTAATACAGCAGTTTTAATAGTTTTCGGATGAAGCGCTGTAAGTTTCTTAAGCAAGGCCTCCATGGTATACCCTGAATCCACTATATCTTCCACGATTACCACTGTACGTCCCTCAATACTTTTATTCAGACCGATAAGTTGGGTCAATTCACCGTTTGAAGTCCCCTGGTAAGATGCAATCTTAATAAAAGAGAGTTCAGCAGGAATATTGACCTGTTTCAGCAAATCAGAAGCAAACATAAATGCACCGTTGAGAATCGGCAGAAACATGGGATTGGTTCCGGCCAGTTCTTCATTCATCTGCGCAGCAATTCTTGTAACTGCTGCTCCTATCTCATCCGCAGAAATAGAGAGACGGAAATTCTTATCCTTTACCTGTATTGTATCCATTAATGTATGCTTTATGGTGCAAAGATAGCAACTTATTCTATTCCATTCGTTAGCTTTCTCAGATATTTTGTCAGACAGAAGAGTAAGAGCGATGCGATACCTGACATGACAACAAACACCATAAAGAAGTCATATAGATTCGTTATCTCATAACCAAACAAATGTTTTACCTTCACAACCCCATTCAATTCTTCCGGATAAAGAGCACTGAGAACGCCTGCAAACTTATTGGCAGTGGCTGTGGACATGAACCAAACGCCCATCAGCAAGGAGGCAAAACGGGTAGGAGACAGTTTATTGACCAACGACAATCCGATAGGCGACAGACTCAGTTCACCCAACGTATGAAGGAAATAGAGACCTATCAACCACATCATGCTCACTTTATGATCACTTTCAATTCCGCTGACTCCAAATGAAATAACCAGATATCCCATTGAAAGACAGAAAAGACCGATTGCCTGTTTCATCGGTGAAGAAGGCTCCATTCCTTTTTTTCCTAAAAGACTCCAAAGCATTCCCATGATCGGAGCAAGAGTAACCACAAAGACCGCATTTACCGACTGAAAGAAAGAAGTAGGGATTTCCCAACCCAAAAGAGAACGATCCATCTGCTCCTCCGCAAAATATGTCAGAGACACGCCGGCCTGTTCAAAGGCTGCCCAAAAGAAAATAACAAAGAAAGCGATGATATAAATAACAACAATCCGCTGACGTTCCACTTTTGTCAGACTCGAATCTGTGATAATAAAAGCGGGAACCACAAAACAAAGCGAATAAATAAAAGCGCCGATGATATCACTATAATCCTGTAACCAATAGAAAAATGCGACAAACAAGCACAATGCCGCTCCCCAAGAGGCTATCTGAAGCGTGCTGCGGGTAAACTTTTTCGGATCATCCTCTCCAGCGACAGCTCGCTCTTTTTCCTCCGGTTTACGAAGAGAATTGGCCACAACACCAATGGGTTCTCCCTCGGGAGTAACCAAATATTTATTTTTAAACAACTCAAACATAACCACTCCAAACAGCATCCCTATTGCAGCAGAAAGAAAGCCCCATTTATAATCTTCCGGATTACCGGTATCGCCTAAAAAGCCACACCAAAGAGGCGCGATGGTAGCACCCACATTTATTCCCATATAAAAGATTGTGAACGCACTGTCTTTTCGTCTGTCATGCTTTGAATACAAGTCGCCCACCATCGTAGATATATTGGGTTTAAAGAGTCCGTTGCCCATAATCAGGAAGGTAAGACCCATAATCATCAACAAGCGGGGAAGCGGTGTGACCGAGAGGAAACCAGTACCAGCAAAAATATCTGTAAAGGCCGTGCTATTGTAATAGATCGCACTGATGAACATACAAAACTGTCCGAGAGCCATCACCATTCCGCCCCAAAAGATGGAGCGCCGGTTGCCCCAATAGCGATCAGCAATATATCCACCCAAGAGAGGAGTCAGATAGACCAATCCCGTATAACTTCCATAAATTCCTGATGCATCTTCCTTTGAAAGAACAAGTGCGTTAATCATGTAAAGGGTAAAAATAGCACGCATACCGTAGTAGCTGAACCTCTCCCACATTTCTGTCAAGAACAACAAATACAATCCTTTCGGATGCCCATTGGTTTCACTCATTATCGAATATTTCTATTTTAGTTTGTCAGATATTAGCAAAAAACGAGCTCAAAAATAACAATAACGATTCGTTTATCCTATCATTCTTCTCAAAACTTGCTATGAATTCTTTACCTTTGTATAGTTTTAATATTTAGATGATGAAAATACTATCAGCGGAAGAAACCCGTAAAACAGATGCTTTTACGATCAGAGAAGAACCGATTGCCTCCATTGACCTGATGGAAAGAGCGGCAAAAGCGTTGACCGACACCCTTCTTCGGATCAATACAAAAGAGAACCATTGGATGGTATTTGCGGGTCCGGGCAACAATGGAGGTGATGCGCTTGCGGTGGCCAGACTGCTCAGATGTCAAGAACAATCAGTCGATTGTTATCTCGTTACATTGCCCGATCAACCGATCTCCGCAGATTGTGACACCAACAGAAAACGTTGGGAAGCGTTGACCGGTGCACCGATCCGCATTGTCACTACATCCGATCAGCTCCCACAGATCAAAGAGGGAAGCATCGTGATTGACGGACTCTTTGGTTCGGGAATAAACCGTCCGTTAGTCGGTATCTTTGCGCATTGTGTCCAACACATCAACGCATCCAAAGTCCTTGTTTACTCGCTCGATATACCTTCCGGACTCTTTACCGGAAACAACTGCTGCAACGATCCAAAGTCTGTGATCAGAGCCACCCACACACTTACCTTGCAACTTCCCAAAGAGGCTTTTATGTATGCTGAAAACAGTCGTTTTACCGGTACCTGGGAGATTGTTGATATCCATATACACCCGAATGCAATCAGTCATGCGGAAACCTCGCTGTTTTATACGACAAAAGAAGATCTCCGTCCCTTGCTTCATCTCCGGGGAAAGTTTGATCACAAAGGTACATACGGACATGCGTTGCTGGTAGCAGGCAGTCATGGCAAAGCAGGCGCGGCGGTATTGGCTGCAAAAGCAACCATGCGTAGCGGTGTCGGTAAGCTAACCGTCCACACACCATCCTGTGCTTACAATATCATGCAGATCTCAGTTCCCGAAGCAATGGTTGCCTACGACTCCAATGAGAAATGTATCGCCAGTTTCATCGAGACCTCACCCTATACTGCGATTGGCGTTGGTCCCGGCATCGACACCTATCCACTGACAGCCAATGTGCTTGAACATCTCCTGCAACGGTGCGACAAACCGCTGGTGATTGATGCCGATGCGATCAATCTTATTGCAGCCAATCACACGTGGATCAATTTGATCCCTCCCCTCTCGATTCTGACCCCCCACCCCAAAGAGTTTGATCGTCTGGCGGGCGATTCTTTTACCACCCGGCAACGGATAGAGAAAGGGATCGAACTTGCGACGCAGCATCAGATCTATATAGTCCTGAAAGGAGCTTACACAGTCCTCATTACCCCTGAAGGCACGTGCCATTTCAACAGCACAGGCAATCCGGGTATGGCAACAGCAGGTAGCGGTGATGTGCTGACCGGCATCCTTCTCGGACTGCTGGCCCAAGGATATGAGCCCAAAGATGCGGCGCTCATCGGGGTTTGGCTCCATGGGTTTGCCGGCGACTCTGCTGCCAAAGTTCACACAGAAGAAGGAATGATTGCTTCAGACATTATTGATCATCTGAGTGATGCTTTTCGCAGCCTGAAAGATAACGACTGACCGACTTGGAGTTATTGCAGTCCGATAAAAGTTTTTTTTAATTGGAATGGGCGATCGGCAATAGCAAGTTTTTTTGTAAGCAACATGTGAGCGAGCAAGTAAAATCAAAACAAGCCAAACCATTCTACAGCATACTGAGAGGCATGGCTTGGTGGAGTTGGTGCATTGAAATGAAGGTATCCCGCCATTCTGAAAGTAAAAATAAAAAAAATAATTATTTTGCCCGAAAATCAAAGCGAAAAGCCTGTCCCTTAACGTCATAGCCAACTAATTTACCCTCAAAATGATCTCATTTACCGTAAAAGGCAGCGGTCATCAATCGTCACCCCCTTGACTGTCGTTCACCCCCTTCGTCATTGCGGGTTTAACCCGCAATCTCCTCAGCCTTATTCCGTGCAATCTGATTGGTGAACACAATAAAGGCACGAGTAATAATCGTTTGGAATCTGAAAAACAGCCAGAGGAAAACCTTACTTCATCAGATAACATAAATAGCCCAATCCGGAAGTAAAGTCAGTATCATAGATGCGTAAGTTGTTTCAAACCGCGAAACGATTATTTCAAAGTTTGAAATAGCTATTTCACGGTTTGAAATAATTATTTCGTGCTTTGAAATGAGAAATGTACCGGGAAATGAGTATCTTTACATCCTGACAAAGAAAACATTAATTCCTACAAGATGGCAAAATACATCAAGCAAGAAATGCCCGATATTCAGGGCACAGGTGAAAACAAATGCTTTTATCGGCTACAGACAAGTGGAGCTCTTAGTTCCAAAGAGTTGATAACCCGTATTGCTCAACCCGGTTCGGGATTGAGTGAGGGTACAGTGGCGCATGTGCTTCAATCACTGACCCATGAGATGGCAAGAGCAATGGCAGATGGCTATAGCGTTTCTGTTGACGGTCTCGGTATATTCAAGGCATCGATTGGTGTTCGTGAAGATAAGAAAATGGACACCATTAACGGAGAAGAATCCAAACACAATGCCACCAGTCTGCAAGTGACCGGTATCAATTACAGAGCAAACAAAGAATTGATACGTGATACAGATTCACATTGCCATCTGGAACGTGGTGGAGTGCGCGAACTTTGCCGTTCGTCTTATACAAAAGAAGAGCGACTACAGTTGGCGCTCGATTATCTCAATAATCCTGCTCATCCGTTCCTACGATTAGATGATTACGTTGCACTGACCGGATTGTCTAAACCGATGGCTTCCAGAGAACTTGTTGAGTTTAGAGGGAACGCAGAGACAGGCATTACTACTGCAGGACGAGGCACTAATAAGGTCTATATCGTAAGAATTACTATATAATAAACAACTGAGCCCTTTCCACATTGCTTTATGCAGTGATAAGTGACATGAATTCTATTCGGGAAGTCTCTGTAGGTATGCTTTCAATAACCATGAAGATCACTCATTTAGGGATTTTGTAATGCGTTCCAAGAAGCACTTTGGCAGATGCAAATAATCAAAGATCTCCGGAGTTCTTTGAGAAAGTGTACTAACAATAGTTCGGTAAATATTAAATTAAATAATTAGTAATCAATGAATTAAACAAGATAGTTTAACACAAAAGAATTGGTTAAGCAGCTGATTTTCAGTAACTTTATGGTTATCAAGACAATAAATTACTATGAGAAGATCAAGCATACTTAACCAATATAGAGGTATCTGCAGCGATGTCGTAAATGAGTTCGCTGCGAAATTAAACAAAAGTTTCAAATTATTCATCATAGAGACGCTGTTACTATATATGGTTATACCTAGAAAGATCAATTTTCTTCAAATGGGCCGTTATTCCGGCTCCTGCGAGCAACGTTTCCGGCAGAATTTTGCAAAGCGCTTTGATTGGTTGTCATTTAATCTGAGCCTGTCTCAACAGATACTTACCGGAGAGAGAAAAGCTATCGCCATTGATCCCAGTTATATTTCCAAGTCAGGTAAGTCAACACCGTGGACCGGTTATTTTTGGTCCGGTTCTGCCGGGACTGCTAAACGGGGACTTGAGATACTCGGGATCGGCTTGATGGATATAGATAACAAGGATTGTCTTTCATTGGAAGCAGTACAGACTCCCGACACTAAAACTCTTGAGAAATCAGGTTTGACTTTGACGGACTGGTATCTGTTTGCACTTGATGGTGTCAAAGAGAAACTACATCCTGTTACTCAATACGTTGTTGCCGATGCCTATTTCTCAAAGAAAACATTTTCTGACGGACTTTTGAGGCAGGGCTTTCATTTGATTAGCCGTTTCAGGGATGATGCTGTACTCAAATATCCGACACTTGAGAAACCGACAGGTAAGAAAGGAAGACCGAAGCTCTTTGATGGAAAAATTGACTTCAGAAACCTGAAAGAAGAAAGGTTCGAAGAATTGACTCTTTCAATCGATAATGGGAAACTATATTCTATTGTAGCTTACTCGAACTCCTTAAAACAGAGAGTACGTCTGGTGGTTTGGATCTCAGAAAACAGGAAAACAAGAAAGCTCTATTTCTCAACCGACACTGCGATGTCAGGCAAAGATGTCATCGAATATTATCGGACACGATTCCAAATAGAATTTTGTTTCAGAGATGCAAAACAGTTTACAGGGCTAAATCACTCCCAGGCAAGAAGTACGGCTAAGTTGCGATTCAACTTCAATGCATCGCTGACCTCTGTCAATCTTGCAAAGGTGATGGCAAAGGAAAGAGGAATACCGTTCTCTATGGCATCGCTTAAAACAATGATACACAACGAGTATCTGCTGCAACGATTTATTTGCGTGTCTGGAATTAAGCCGAACAAGAAATTAAATGATAAACTTTTCAAAGAACTCATCGAGTTTGCCGCTATTGCGGCATAGCTCTATTTAATATTTACCGAACTATTGTACTAATTGTTGCTGGAAAAATACCGGGAAAGTTTACCGGACAGCAATAATTAAGTGACAGGGATACCTACACGTAGAGAAAAAGTAATCTGATTTTACAAGCATAACCATAAAATGTGTTGAAAATTTGTCAAAACCACTTTTTAGAGCTAGTTTTACAGTCTAAAGGAATTCCAGTCAAACTGACTTTTTCGGTTTTGCAATGGACTCAAGGGGTTACCAGTATATCGACATGAATAAAAATTCATGTCGATATATACAATGGGTTTATGATTGAATAATCATTTTTGATGTTTGAGGTTTAATAAATATCAGATACCTTAAAATGTTATATACTAAATAGGTTCTTTCTATGAAAATACTATATATTGTTTCTTCACATATGATTGATGCTTCTTTATCTTTAATTAGAAGCCTATCTACATACTGTGATCTCTATTGTTTGTTTGAGCTAAGATCGTATGAACCAAACAAACTGGGCATTAATAGCAGGCTAAGAAAAAACCTCACAGCAGGCACTGAACTTGTTGAGATTAAACAGTTTGAAAAATATTTGCCATTACATAAAACGTACGTTTTGGATCGTCCCAAATCAACTCCTTCTCATTTGTTTCAGTTATTACAGCAGCAAATAGCAGTCTGTAATTTAATTCATAGAATAAAACCTGATGTCATTTTTTGTTTTAATGAATTGCCTTTTGAGTTTGGACCTTTTATTATGCTTAATAGAAAAAAGATTTCTATGATTATCCATGATCCAATCTTTCACTCAGGGGTGAGTCGACTCTTTTGTTTAAATTTATTGAGAAGATTCACACTTCTGTTTGTAAAAAAGATTGTATTGCTTAATGATACGCAGCGTACAGAATTTATGGATAAATATAATATAAAAGAAGAACAAATCTATAGAATATCATTGAGTGTCTATGAATACCTTACAAATTTTATTTGCGAGAATGTAGATCGTGTTATTCAGGAAAAAACATTCAAGATTCTCTTTTTCGGAAGGATAACTCCATATAAAGGGATCAACTCTTTATTGGATGCTTACTCATCTATAGTCAATTCCGGCATTAATGATATTGAGTTGACTATTGCAGGCAGTGGCTCTTTTGATTTCGACATATCACCTTATCAAAAAATTAAAGGTGTTCATTTCATAAATGAATATATACCGGATCAAATATTGTCACATTTAATTAATCGTTGTGACGTTGTTGTTTGTCCCTATGTGGATGCTACACAGAGCGGTGTTGTTATGTCCGCTTTTGCTCTTTGCAAACCAGTTATTGCAACTCATGTCGGAGGGCTTGCAGAAATGATTACTCACGAAAAAACAGGACTTATTATTCCGCCCAAAGATATTACAGCTCTAACTAATGCAATCCTCTTACTATATAATAATCCTGAGTTATTATTGCAAATGAGTGTTCATATCAAAGAGGAATTTTATACGGGTAAGAACAGTTGGGATATGACTGCAAAGAACTTGATTTCATACTTTCAAGCTCTTCAAATTAAAGGTTAAACAAGTCTATTATTATCCAGAAGATATGATGTCTAAATCAGGAAACAACTCACGAATCGCAAGGAATACAGTCATATTATATTTCAGGTTGCTATTTTCGTTAATTGTATCCCTATATACATCAAGGGTTATTCTAAACACTCTGGGAATTGATGATTTTGGAATATATAATGTCGTGGGCGGCCTTGTCGTTATGTTTTCTTTTCTGAATAGTTCGATGTCTTCAGCAACTCAACGTTTCCTTGCATACGAACTAGGGAAAAAAGAGTACGATCAACTCGGAAAAGTCTTTAGTATGAGCCTGAATATACATGTAATAATTGGATTTATCATCTTCGTATTAGCAGAAGTAATCGGAGTCTGGTTTCTGAATACCCAGTTGAATATTCCGACAGTAAGAATAAATGCGGCTAATTGGGTCTATCAGTTTTCAGTTTTTTCTTTTATGCTCACAATAATGAGTGTTCCATATAATGCTTCGATAGTGGCTCGTGAAAGAATGAATGTGTATGCGTATATTAGTATTATCGAAGTATCATTAAAACTGCTTATTGTTTTTATGCTTCAATGGTTTGGTTATGATAAGCTGAAAATGTATGCTGTATTAGTATTTGTCGTAACAATAATTATTCAACTTACTCAAATTTATTATTGCAAATATCATTTTAGAGAATGCCGTTATGTTTTCTCATGGAACAGATCACTTTATAAAACACTGATGAGCTACGCTGGATGGAATTTGTGGGGAAACGCAGCATCCGTAGCTATGAACCAAGGCATAAATATTTTACTGAATATTTTTTTCTCTCCAGCAGTAAACGCAGCAAGAGGAGTTGCGTATCAAGTGAATGGGGCCGTAAACGGATTTGTGAGTAACTTCCAAATGGCAATAAACCCACAGATTGTAAAATCTTATGCTAAGGGAGACAAGACGTATATGCACCAACTTATCATTCAAGGATCAAAATATTCTTTTTACTTACTTTTCCTTTTAAGCCTACCTATACTAATAGAAACAGAATCAATATTGGCTTGGTGGTTAAAAATAGTGCCTGATTACACGGCCACTTTTTGTAGATTAGTATTACTAAATACACTTATAGACTCTATTTCGGGTACTCTAATGACTGCGGCTCAAGCATCTGGAAGAATTAAAGTGTATCAATCCGTGGTGGGAGGGTTACTCTTGTTAATATTACCGATATCCTTTCTTTTACTCAAATTTGGATATCCACCTCAGACCACTCTTTTTGTTAGCATTGCTATTTCATTTATGGCTCTGTTTATACGGCTAAGAATTGTAAGTGCATTGGTTAATTTGTCTACTCATATATTTTTAAAAGAAGTTTTACTAAAACTACTATTAGTTTCAATTGTCGCAATTGCAATTCCCATACTGATCAAAATAAATATTGAGAATGAACTCATCCGCTTTATTCTTGTATGCCTTGCATCCTTGTTGTCCGTCTCCTTATCCGTTTTTTTTATCGGTCTCAAGAGAAATGAACAAGTATATATAAAGAGGAAGATAAAATCGATTATAGACGAAGTTAAAATGAAGAAGAATGTTGCAAATGGAGAATAAATCAAAAGTCATCGATCTGGTTGTCAATAATGACCTTTGCGTAGGGTGTGGTCTATGTGTTTACAAGTGCCCTAATAATGCAATTGAGATGAGATGGAACAAAATTGGATTTCTCGTACCGATGCCCTCAAACAAATGCGATCTGGATGGTTCATGTTTAACGGTATGCCCATTTAATCCTTTCCCCCAAAATAATGTACGCACTGAAAAAGAATTATCTGATCATTTTTTACCAAATGCAAAATCCTTCGATCCTCAAATCGGTCGATATATAGCGATTTATGCCGGTTATTCAAATAAATTTCGAATCACCTCATCTTCCGGAGGAATTGCAACGTATGTCATGACTGAATTGCTCGATAGGCATACAGTCAAGTATGTGGTCTCCGTCAAAGAAACAAAAAATCCCTTTGCTCCTTATGTATATGCGTTATGTAATAACAAACAAGAAGTTCTCTCATCATCAAAAACAAAATACTTCCCAGTTACGCTGAGTAATGTTCTCACACAACTGAGTAAACTAGACGGTACTGTTGCTATTGTAGGTACAGCCTGTTTTATCAAAGCAATTCGCTTAGCTCAATATGAAGATCAAACTCTAAAAAATAAAATTGTCTTTATAGTTGGTATAATTTGCGGAGGACAAAAAAGTCGTTTCTTTAGTGAATATTTAATTAGGAAAGCCGGAGGTACATTAGATCATTGTTCTGAACTACAATATAGAGTGAAAGACTTAAGCAGTAGTGCCAGTGATTATTCTTTTAGTTGTTATGACCAGACATTCAAACATCAGAAAGAAATTAAAATGAGATACGTGGGCGACATGTGGGGAACAGGATTATTTAAAGCAAATGCTTGCGATTTCTGTGATGACGTAACTACTGAGCTGGCAGATATTTCTTTAGGTGATGCATGGATAGAGCCTTATGTGAGTGATGGCTATGGAACAAATGTGATTGTAACCCGTTCTACATTAGCTCACGAAATCATACATCAAGGGATGATTAATGGTTCATTATCTGTTCGGGATTTGGAACTAGAGCAACTTCTTATTTCTCAAAGAGGTAGTTTTAATCATCGACAGAAAGGGCTCGGATATCGGATTAGACATGCAAAAAAGAGAGGTATTATTATACCCCCAAAACGTCATGACAAAGAGTCTATTCCTTTCTATTTCAAGTTAGTACAAAAAAAGCGGATGCAAGTGAGAAAAGCAAGTCTGGAACTATGGAGTCGTATGCCAAAAACTGAAACATTTGATAGACGAATAAGAGATAAATTAACATGCTTAAGAATAAGGACGAAAGTTTATCATTATTTGGAAAAGATCCACAAGATACTTATGTCGTCACTTCTCTAAAAGGATAAAATCTAATTAAACAACTTCAATCCATTTCAAATTCATTATATTATGAGAATTGGAATACTAACATTGCCTTTTAATAATAACTATGGTGGATTACTTCAATCCCATGCTCTTCAGAATTATCTAAAAAGGAGAGGTCATTCTGTTTTGATTATTAATAGGATTCATGAGGAATCAAAAGATAATGAGAAATTTACTGAATGTGTAAAATATGTTCTTCGAAAAGTTTTGTTGATCTCCCACTTCAGAAAATTATATAATAAGTTGATATCAAAAGAAATGAGAGCTTTTGAAGAATGTACTATGATATTTTCTGAACCAATCTTAAGTGATAGTGACTTTAGAAAATTAGAGAAATATCATTTTGATGCTCTTATTGTTGGAAGTGATCAAGTATGGAGATTTGATTATACAAGGTCATTGAAGTATAATTACTTTTTGGATTTTGCTCAAAGCTGGCATGTAAAAAGAATTGCTTATGCAGCTTCGTTTGGTGTAGATAATCCACATTTTGATAAAAAGGAAACAGAAATAATAACTAATTGCTTGAAGGAATTTGCAGCAATTTCTGTCAGAGAGTTTTCAGGAATAGATATTTGCAAAAATCAGTTTAATCTCGATGTTGATTGGATGATTGATCCCGCTTTTCTTATATCGAGAAAAGATTATGAACTAATAATTCGGGACTCAACCTTTCAGAAAAAGGGATTATGTCTCTATCTGCTTGACAGAACAACAGAGAAACTAGATTTATCAGATCGAATATCTGCTACTTTAAATCTCAATTCATACAGTATAGGGCCTCAATCAATTAAATTTTCCTTCCAAATAAAAAACAATAAATATCCTCCTCTTTGTGATTGGTTAAAAGGCATTCATGAATCATCTTTTGTAGTTACAGATTCTTTTCACGGCTGCGTTTTTGCAATTTTGTTTAATAAGCCGTTCATTGCAATAGGAAATCGAGAAAGGGGGATGACAAGATTCAAGACATTACTTTCAATATTCGAGCTTGAGAAACAATTACTATCAAGTGTCGATGATTATAATTCTGATATATTGAAACACGAATTTGATTACCCAAGAGTCAATAAAATAATCAGTGATTGTAAAAAGAGATCAGATGTATTCTTTCAAAAGATAGGATTGTAATAATACTTTATTTCATTACTGTAACTCAACAAAAAGCCATGATTCTTTTCTTGAACCATGGCTTTTTCTAATCTTTTAGAAAAGAATTTATGTGATTGTTTTAAGTGATCGAGATGGGATTCGAACCCATGACCCACAGCTTAGAAGGCTGTTGCTCTATCCAGCTGAGCTACCCGACCGTCCTTTTCAAAGCGAGTGCAAAGGTATTACTTTCCCGCTTATATTCCAACCTTTTTGAGTAAAATCTTCTTTTCTGCAATGGTTAACATGCATTTGGTTCTCCTGAAAACATATTTCGAAGGGTTCTGTAGATGATTTTCAGATCCAGCCACAGCGTCCAGTTCTCGATGTACCACACATCACGTTTCACCCGACCTTCCATCTGATCCAGCGTTTTTGTCTCGCCTCTGTATCCGGTCACTTGCGCCCAGCCGGTCAATCCCGGCTTAACCAGATGACGGACCATGTATTTATCGACTAACTGTGAGTATTGAATGGTGTGTTGCAACATGTGCGGACGTGGACCTACTATCGACATATCTCCTCTGAGCACATTAAAAAACTGGGGTATCTCATCAATATTACTTCTACGCAGGAAACCACCTATTCTTGTAACGCGCGGATCATCTTTCACGGCTTGCTTTTCATTGGCTTCCTTATTGATGATCATGGTACGAAACTTATAGCAATTAAACTCAACCCCATTGCGACCGGTACGCTTCTGTTTGAAAAAAATCGGTCCACGCGAAGTTAGTTTAATACTTATTCCGACCAAAATATAGACAGGTATAAAACAGACCACCAGAAAACCGAACGAAAACAAAACATCAAAAGCACGTTTAAGGAGACGATTGGTATAAGACTGCAAGGGTTCATCACGCAACACCAGTACCGGAATCTCGCCGAGCAGTTCCATTTGCATGCGTTTCTTTACATAGCGCCTCACCTCAGGCACAATATTGAAACGGATCATGTTGTTCTCACAATAATTCAGCAAGCGGTATATAATCGTTTCCGCAGACTCAGGCAACGTGCAATACACCTCGTCCACCTGATTTTTATCAGAAGCGAGATAGGCCTCCACCTCAGAAGTAGTACCCAGAAAGTTCAGGTTGGAAGGCAATCCGGCAGGGTTATCATCAAAAAAGCCCAGAATCTTGTATCCATAACCGGGATCACTCAGCATCTCTTCTGCAACTGAAACTCCATTTTTCCCACCTCCTACAATAACAACATTGGTATAGTTGAATCCTTTGCTTCTGTACATCTTCAGGGCAAAGCGGATACCCAGTCTACCCGCCAGCAAACTGATGAAGAAAGAGATATAAAAGGAGAATAAGAAGAGACGGGAAATATCATCTTGCTTCATGACCTGCAAACAGGTAAAGAAGATCATAAAATGAAGGAGAACGCTATAAAACACCCTTGCCGTAATTCGTTCTGCAAATACAATACGTTTGTGCAATATGGATCCGATAGCAGCAACACAAGGGATATAACACAGGTTTAAGACCAAAATCAGCGCACGGATATTCTTATTCACGTCCTCGTAGATATAATCCCGAAAGAGTAAATAGACAAGAAGGAACGTGGCATTGAGAATTACAAAATCCAATGCGACAATCAGCCCCGTCATAAACTGCGAATATCCTTTTTTCTGCTTCATGATTATCCGCTTTTACTGATGAGAGACTCGCAACTTTTCTTCCTTGATAAGCCGGGGCAGGATTTGCAGAAAATGGTAGTAACGGGGCACATTCTTTTTCGGTTCCTCTAAAGCACGATAAAGCCACTCCAATCGAAGTGTCAACATCCACTGAGGAGCACGACGTACCTGTCCGGCACCTCCGGCATTGAAGTTGAAAATCGCTCCAAAACCAAACATCACCCCTCTTTTCAGATAGGGTTGAAGTTTGCTCATGAAGATTTCCTGTTTGGGCGCTCCCAATGATACCCAGATAATATCCGGTGCATCCGCATTAATTTTTTCCGCGATCCCCTGATAATCAAACTCATCCACTTTTCGAAAGGGCAATGTCTCAAAACACATGTTCTGTATCTTGGGATCCACTTTTGAAAGATTTTCTTTCAGTCCATCGAGTACCTCCTGTGTGTTTCCCAGGAAATACTGACGATAACGGCACATATGTACATACTTGGTAAACAGGTCTGCACCGATATATGAAGTAAACGGTTGTATATGGATTTTGCCCAGTACTTTTGCCAGATTAGAGCCGTCACAAATATTGACCAAAGCTCCGTTTACCACCTTCAAAAAGTCCGGATTGGTATTGGCAACAGTCAGGTTATTACTCTCAACCGCACAGACATAGCCAACACGTCCATCCCGGATTGCCTCCTGAATGGTCTTATCGACAAGTTCCTTCTCAAACTGAATTCTTACGTTAAAGTATAACGTTTCACTCATACTATCTCTCCTATTCTTTTTGTCAAAACATCAGTTAGATTCTATCTGCTTCTTAACCCAAAGATATTGTTCTTTGAGACCTTCTTCCAAATCTACCTGAGGCTCCCAACCTAACACTTTTTTCGCATAACTGTAGTCGGCACATCGGGCTTTATCTCCTTCGGGCTTGGTCGTATCGTAGTATATATCAATATCTTTCCCCGAAATCCGGACTACGGCCTCTGCAATCTCTCTGATCGAGGTACATACAGAAGGACCAATCTGAATCGTTCCTTTGGAAAGTCCTTTATCCAATGTCAGACAGAGTGCATTGACAATGTCATTCACATGAATAAAAGCCCGTCCTTGTGTCCCGCTCCCCCACACATGAAATGGTTCTGCCGGATAATATATGGCTTTACGTATCAGCGAAGGAATCACCTGACTACGTTCTCCAAAGTCGCAAGGAGCTCCATACACATTATGAAACATCAATATAGAGGTAGGAATGCCACACTCTTTTTCCAGAAACTCCGTCTCAAGCTGTCCCATCAGTTTACTCCATCCATATGCCGACTCAGGCATAGCAGGAAATAATTCCTCTTCACGAAGAGGTTCCGGATCCAGCGAATTCTGACGTGTCAACGGGAAACTACATACAGTACCTACATAAACAAATCCTTTGATCCGTTCTTTCCCGGCTTCCCGACACGATTGGATCACATTGGAGTTAATCAGATTATTTGCTCTGAACAAAGAGCCCTGATTAGCAAACACGTAATTTATACCGGCCACAATATCTGCCAAATGGACTACATACTCCATCGAAGCAATAATCTCAGTAGCTATATCGGGCTTGGATAAATCAAGATTAAAAAAGTGGGTATCCAAATCAATAACCGGTGTACCGGTTTCATCGTTCAGATATTCCAATTTCCCTCTCCAAAGATTATCAATCACATAGACATCATTTCCTTTCTTCACTAATCGTTTTACAAGATTCGAGCCTATCATTCCACATCCGCCCGTTACTAATATCTTCTTTATAGTTCCTTTGCACATCGTTTCATCTATTCTTTAGCTCCTTCATCGAAGGATTTTTTTTAAAGGTATCTTATCTGTTTCTCAGAAGAGTCATACATGCCTTAAAGCAGCACTCATTCCTGATTGTAAATTTATCATAATAACTATGTATCGTTTGTTTTTATTGCGTTCCGGATTAGTTTTTGTTCAACAATTTCTGTTGCGAAAACAGACTATCGTAAATCGCACCCAAACGTTTCATATAGTCTTTGATTCCAAAGTTCTTGCGAACAGAATAAACGGCATTTTCAGCCATCGAATCAAGAACTTCAGGATGAGAAATAAGAAACCCGAGTTTTTCTGCCAAATCTTTGGCATCATGCGTTTTAACATGCAATCCATTCTCTCCGGACTTTACTACTTCTTTCATCGAGCCAACCTCTGTGACCACCGGAACAAGACCGCTTGCCATACATTCCAAGAGCGACATGGGCAATCCTTCATAATATGAAGGTAATACAAAGATAGAAGATCGATGCATTATTTGCAGCTTTTTCTCACCACAGACAACCCCTTCATACTGAAAATCAGTACCCATTATTTCACGGCATTCATTTACCATACGCTCCCGTTCCGGTCCTTCCCCGCAAAGAGAAAAGGTAAATCTATGCTGCTTATATACTTCACGGATTGCCTGAATGATTTCATTGAGACCTTTATTATTCTCGATTCGGCCCAAAAACAAAATGCCGGGAAGCACATTCGATCTCGGTTCTTTTCGCAAATAATAATCTGTATCAATCGCATTAGAGAGAAAGGAGACATGAACCGTCGGATATGATTTTTGAATTACCTTTTGTTCCAGAGCACTGAGCACAAGTACCTGACTGCTCCGACGAAACATTTTGTTGACCAGGCGATTCAGAAATCGTGAAGAGATGCCATTCACCAAACCTTCGCCTCCATGAATATGTAACAAAACCGGACGGCCACACCAGACAGAAATCAGATTAATGATATATTCACGTAAAATACCTTTTGCATTAAAAGGCAGATTCTGGTGTACACAATCGATCTGATTGGAACGTAGAAAAAAGGGATAACCTATCAACTGCTTGATCAGCAACAGAGGCCAGTACCAGCCGGGTGCATGATCCGGTCTGCCTAACAAGTAATGGTAATACAAGTGGTCTTTGTCAGCATTTGAAAGTATTGTATTTGCGACCATGGATATTCCACTTACATTATTGGAAACATCCAGACTGGGCGCTGTTATGAGTATTCGCATAATCTACTTCTCTTTACACATCATCTCAATTTTTAAACTCAATTTTTTTCTTCTCAACTGGAATTTCAATATTAGCTTCTGAATGAAGATTTTCATAACTATACTTCATTTCATTTAGGCACAGAGCAATCAGGATCATTGTCGTAAATCCTCGATTATTTGTAAAAGCAGCATCTGCGATAAACTCAATGGCCAGAAAAACTGTAAGCAGAATAATAATCATAAAACACTTTACATCATCTGTTCTTTTAAAATAAAAAAGAGCTTCTTTAAATATTCGTATCCAAAAGAATATAAATAAGAGTAACCCAAAAACACCAAACTGTGCAAGAGAAGGATAATATGTGTCAGCAACAAAAGCAGGGAAATCCGGACTTAAACCCCAAATAGTGTTTAAGTCGTATTGATAATAAATATCCGAATATGTCGAACCAGAAGCAGCAGTTGCAAAACTTGCAAGCCCAGAACCAAAAGGGAAATAATCTAAAAAGATATAGAACGAAGTCAAGTACAAAAAGGGACGGGCTAAGGACTCTTCATCATCCACACTAAAACTAACAAAATAAAAAGCAAATTTCTTCCAAGAAACAAAGATGATGACTGATATAAATGCTGTTATGAGAAGAAGAGTCTTAAAATCAAATTTAAATTTGACTTTGTAATGATAGAAAGCCATTATACAAAGTGCTGCCGCAAAAAAACCAAATGTTTTTGCTTTTCCAGCTATTAAAGCCAATGAAAGAATTATAATAAAAGAAAGAGCATTTTTTTTTGTATATTCTGTTGTATAGAGAAAAAACAAAGCTATAAGAACCAAGGCTGTAGCATACCGAGTGGGGTGAAAATAAACAAACTTCATAGCTGTTACAAGATTTCCTGTAATTAATCCCCATAATACAACCAAGATAGAAACACCCATAAGACTTATCAACAAGAAACGGAGTAATTTTTTGTCCTTTAAAGAAAAACGCACTCCCAAATAATAAAAAACAAAGAAAGCAATATATGGCTTCAACTGCACAGTTGAATCAACAAGAATCGCCTTTACTGAATTTGAATGAATTAGGAATGAATAAATGATATAAAATACAGCAACGAAAGAAAAGATTATCAAGTCTTTTTTAGGCATTAAGAAACGACCCTCATACAAATAAACAGCGGCAATAAGCACAAGAAGTACTTCAAAAATTTCATCAAGGGGATCAAAGCCAATCAGTTCATAAAAATAGAAACTAAAAATAAGAAAAATAAAAGTATAAGCAAACATCAAGCTATATTGACTTGAAGCCTGTTCTGACGGGTTATTTTTAGGAATATTTGTTTCTGGTCTCATTTCTCAACTAGCTTCAACAGTTAGAGTAACCTTCGACGGTTTCTCCAAACAAAAAAAACAGAATAGAAACAACATAAACCTAATCCACCCAAAAAGCCTCCGACAATCGCACCCATAAAATGTCCTATTTTAAATTCATCCAAAGGCATGATAGGACGGTCGATAATTTCAACAAGCGGAGTCTGTTTGTTAATGGTCATCTTCATCAGCTCAATATTCTTTTTCATCTCCATATAAGCTGATGCGAGCAGCTGCATATCCGTCTGTTTTTTGACCAGTTCAACAGAGGCAGACTGTCGGATCACATTCATATTCTGATCACTTAATGAGGCACTGGCCGACACTACACGATCATATTCCCGTTTGATCGAATCAGCCTGAAGCTCCAGTATTTGACAGTTTATTCTAGATATTCTTGTTTTCGCATTCACATAATAGTTCGCCGTTTCCTCCATCAGTTTTTCCACAAAATACTTTGAAAAGAGTTCGCTCTTCGTTTGAATCTCCACTCTACCGACACTCAGTTTCTTTTCTACTTTGAAAGCAATCAGCTGTTTCAGAATATATTTTTGATAAATGACCCCCATCACACTATCTTGTTCGCGGGAGAAGGTCTCACGCGGCTGACCGACAGGAAAACTCAGATCACGCACCTTTTGTTCCTCATGGTCTTTCCATTTTTTATCCAGTTTGTAAGTCTTGATAAACACGTTGAGCAATGAATTTGTCCCCTCTTTCGTCGCTACAGGAGCCAAAAGCGCTTTCTCTACCAGCAATCGGGAAGTGAGCAACTCATAGATGTTATCTCCACTGAAAGTACCAGAAGCCGAACCGAGAGAGAGGCCAAACTGGCTTGCCAATCCCGAAACGCCCCCCATTTCATCTTCTCCCTGCAAAACAAAGGTCAGTGAACCTGTATATCTGGGTTTAAAGAGAAAAGAGGCGGTTAAACCCAAAGCAAAGCCAGTCAATATCGCTGCAACGACCCAATATTTTCTTTTCAGCAAAAAGGCAGAGAGCTCCTTTGTAAAGATAAAGAAACTGTTCATTGGAATATATTTATTTTCTGTATTCATATTATCTTATAAATAGACTGATAATCATTGCTGCCACAGAGGTCAAGCTTGTGGTTATTCCAAGAATCTCAACCGTTGTCAGCTTTTGTGTTTCCGGTTTCTCCGGAACAATGACACGCGAGCCTGGCTTCACTTTGGGATAACTACGAAAGCCCATGAAAGAAGAGGTTACATCAATGGAGCCATTTGCATGAATCACATACGATTTACTCGATTTGGCATTCATACCGAAACCTCCCGCCGCATTGACATAACTCTTCAAGCTGCGTCCCTTCTCATAACGAACGGTATTGGGCATCATTACCTCTCCCATCACCTGCACTGTTTCCAACAACTTGGGCACACTCAAGATATCGCCCTCCTCCATGATAATATCGTACTTTGAACCCGGATTAGCCAGAATTTTCTTCAGATCAATACCCACGAGGTCCGTTGAGGTAGAGAGTTCAGGATTAAATCCAATGGTATCATTCGGATTGGTAATAGAGTTCTTGTATTGATTTCTTTTCTTTTTTTCAGCGGCGCCGGTAAGCAATTCGTCGTCAAGCTCAATCTTAGAAGCACCGATGGTTGACATATTTTTGTTCATCTGCGTAAGCATTTCTTTCTCCGCATCACTTTTCTTGATTCGTCGCAGCAAAAACGCACCCTCCGGATACCCATACTGAGTCAGTCCCCCGGCCATCTTAATGACATCGGAAACACGTTGGTTCTTTGAGGTGATTACATACGTACCTTTGCGCATGACTTCTCCTTCCACCTTGATCTGCTTCATATCCTCAAAACCAAACATGGAACGTATGATGACACGATCTTCTTTTTGCAGTTTAAACTCCGATGCTTCATCGCCAAACGCAAGCACCTGATCAAGTTGGAACTTAAAACTTTTTGCTTTTTGAAGGTTATTAACGAGAACCGACGGATCTGTTATCTGTCGAAACACTTCCACTTCTCCTTTATCTGCCTTTGTAGTAACTCCTTGCGCGATCAGAATCGCATCTTTCAACGTCATCCCTTTGGAAAACAGATATTTATCAGGTTTGACCACTTCTCCTGCCACATAAATATATTCTTCTTCCTTCATATCTATCGTGGAATAAATCTGCACACTGTCTTCGCGTTTCAGTAAGAGATCGTTTTTCCCGTTTAGTGCATCGATTGGCGAGAAAGAAGCAATCTCGGGCAGATTATTGGCATCCTTACGAAAAACGATGGCACGGGTAGCAAAGGCGTCCTCCAACAAACCTTCCGCTTTGCGCAACAGGTCACTGGCCTTCATTCCTTCGGTCAGCGCATACTCTCCCGGACGATACACAGCACCTTGGATCTGCACTCTGTTAGAGAAACGGCCCAATATCTCACCCACCATATAGGCATCACCCGCTTTCACGACAAACGAGCCAAAATCGGGAGCACTCACATCAATGACACTCTTTTCCTTTGTGGTATTGCGGTATGCAGTAATTCTTTCCTGAAAGGCTTTTTCGGTAAATCCTCCGGCAAACTTGATCAAGTCAGCGAGCGTCTCATTCTCCTTCACCTCAAAAAGCGCTTTACTTTTCACTTCTCCACTGATGCTCACTCTGTTTTTATAGGGAAGCACCTTGATGGCATCCTGATCCTGCAACCTCACATTTGTCTCTTTACCAAACACCAAAAAGTCGTACAAATCAACCGTGGCAATGATCTTTCCCCCGCGAATAATGTTGACGAAACGAAACGAACCATTCTCTGTGGGTCCACCCGATTGATAAAGCGCGTTATAAACCGTTGCAAGCGAAGGGATCGTATAGGTACCCGGATACTTGACTTCACCGATCACATTGACCGTAATACTCCGGATATCCCCCAGTGCGATACTCAATTTTGTCTCTCCCGAATTAATTCCGGCAAAATAAGGCACCAGACTCTTCTTTATCGATTGTTTTGCTTCAGCCACAGAAAGTCCGCCCACGGCTACGATACCCACATTGGGTATCCGGATTGTTCCTTCAGGTGAAACCTGCAGATTAAAATGTCCTTCGGAAAGTCCATAAATATCCAGCACTACCTCATCATCCGGTCCGAGAATATAGCTCTCCGGAGTCGCCATTCTTAAATTGGTTTCGAAACTCATGGTCAGCTCCTGAAACATGGAGGCACCAAACACCGGAAGCTCCAGCTCTTTGATTGAGTCCTGTTTCTGCATGTAGGCTTCAAAATACTTCATCAAACGGGGATCAATCACCTCTTCTGTTTCCGGTGTGAGACCAAATTTCTTCAACTCCTCCGGATCCATCTTCTTCCGTTTCTTCAACCCATTGACATCGGTATTATATCTGACGATCCGGTTTTTAAACTTAGCAGTGGTCGTTTTGTCCAGCCCCTGCTTTTCGGCATATTGATCAAACTGCGTTGTAGAATAGCCTTCAGTTTGCATTTTGGTCAGCACCTGTTCAACCTGGGCATCGGTCATCATTTCCGGATCCATATTCTTGAGGTTGCTTATAGATGATAAGCCGGATATCTGCCCATATGCAGAGCAAGATACAAAAACAAAAAGGTATAGAAGTATCTTTTTCATTGGTAGCTATTTTTCATTTACTCACTAATTCTGTTACACAAACGAAAGGCAAATATAAAGCAATAAAATCATACTCACCCTGTCTGGTCAATATTATGTATTTTTTAACGGATATAGTCCTGTTTTATTGCTTCACTTCCTCTTCAAGATCAGACTCACAGGAGTGCATTTTAATTTTGTCAAGTGGAGGCGGAGTCATGTAGCCCGGTCCATAGAGTCGTTTCAGATAGGCATCAATATCGTGCGGACCGAGAAAGTCATATCCTTCGAAACGAAGCGTGGATACCGGAAACAGTTCCTCTCTTTTACGAGCCGCATTGTATCCGGATCCTAAGACGTGACGCAGCGTGTTGGAAGGGAAAAGATTAGACAGAAAGCGAAAGCACGGATAGAGTGCTTTATAAGTAACCAGATACAGGATACTCAAAAGCGGATTCTTTATCCATGAGTAGCGGTTGGAAAGACGGGACACACGCATTGTTAATTTCTGAAATGTCGATGCTATTATAGAAAAAGGAAACAGGTTCTGTTCCAAAGGAAAGATATCCACAAATACGCCGCGAAACTTATAATTTTCATCCAGATTATACCGGTCGCGCACGATCATATTCTTACAGCGCACCTTTGCAAAAGGAATAAAGTAGTGGCAGTCTGTCTGATGTGTCTGTAAAACCAGATCTTCCGGAAGATGTGACTCCAGCAAAGGCAGAAGTTTTTCATAATCTTCTTTGAGCAGCTCAATATCCAAATCATCATCCCAGGGAATAAAGCCTCCATGACGATAAGCCCCAAGAGCCGTTCCGGAACTCAATAAATAAGGAATGTTATTGTCGCGACATATTGCATCAATGCTTTTGAGAATCTCGAGCATCCGTAGTTGGCGTTTCCGTAAGAGAGACCCTTCCGGATTGAACGCATGTATATCAGTCATATTGATTTTCAGCTATTATCAGTATCCACATTTCATTCGGGAGACAAATGTACTATTTTCTTGTGACTATTTAAGAATAGTGACACTCAAATTTACATTTTATGCCTAAATTCAAAAAGAAGAAAACCGGGCGGTCCGCTGACCACCCGGTTGGAATTCAAAAGTACTACTTGGGTTTAGGTTAAAAGGTTTCAAAAGTCCACTAACTGAATTTGTTTTCAAAAAACCATAAAACATATTATTATTAACGAATTCACTTGTATAATGGTCCGTACGCGGCACAGGCGCGATAGTCCGATCCTTCGGGATCTGACCCGAAAGCACTCCATGCGCTCGGACGATAGATATCTTCACTCTCCACGTTGTGCATGCAAACAGGAATGCGTAAGATAGAAGCCAACGTAATCAGGTCAGCCCCAATGTGTCCGTAGCTGAATGCGCCATGATTGGCACCCCAACTGTTCATCACAGAATAGGCATCCTTGAAATTGGGATTTCCCTCCTGCGTACGGGGAGCAAACCAGGTGCTGGGCCATGTCTTATCCGTACGATCATTCAATATCTGATGTACTTCGACAGGGAGATCTACGGTCCACCCTTCTGCCAGTTGCAACACAGGTCCCAGACCTTTTACATAGTTCAGTCGCACCAGCGTCACAGGCATTCCTCCTTTTGAAAGAAAACCGGAAGAGAAGCCACCTCCTCTGAAGTAGTCTCTGTTGGCCGGGAACCAAGTCGTTGCAGCTAATGTTTTTTCCACTTCATCGTCTGTAATCTCCCAGAAAGGTTTCATCACCGGACGACCCTCTGCGTCACTCATCTCTCCGTTGCCATCCAGTGCGGCAGCTCCGGAGTTGAGCAAGTGAATCAATCCGCCTTCCGCTACTCCGGTAAGCTCATAGCCCGTCACCCGTGCGACAGCTTCTTTCGTCCAGCAGGTCCGCACATCGGCAAAGACCTGTGCCCGATTGGTCAGCAGGTGACTAAGCAACATAGCCGTTCCGTTTAATGTATCATTTTCTGTAGCGATCACAAACGATTCACGCACGCCATTCCAGTCAAAAGAAGAGTTGAGAAGCGCCTCCGTAAAGTCATGGTTGGGCTTATAGTCTGTCCACTGCCGCTGTCCCTGAATACCTCCTGCAATCGCATGAAATCCGAGTGCTTCTTCAGGAAAACCGATCTCCGCAAGTATGGGATTGCCGATCATCATATCACGGACGATCAGATAGACTTTGACCACAAACTCCCAGGCCTCCTCTTTTTCAGCGCGGGAAAGTTGATTCTCCGGTCTGTTATAATCCACGCCTTCATTGACGACACAATATTTATTGGTCCATTCTATGGCCTTCTTAAACTCGGCTTCATCGTAGATCTTATGATCGATACGGCGGAGAATCTCTACCTGATCGACCGATTCGCAACGCATACCCAGATATTCCTGGAAAAAATCCTGTTGAATGATCGATCCCGCGATACCCATACACTGTCCGCCAATCGAGAGATACGATTTGCCTTTCAGTTCGGCAACCACCATGGCCGCTTTGGTATAGCGAATGATCTTTGCTTTTACATCTTCCGGAATGGTTGTGTCGTCGGCATCCTGCACTTCGCGGCCATAGATACCAAACGCAGGTAACCCTTTTTGATTATGACCGGCCAACGCCGCAGCCAGGAAGACTGCTCCCGGACGCTCCGTACCGTTAAATCCCCAGATAGCCTTCGGCATCAGTGGATCCAGATCCAGCACCTCGGTACCATAACACCAGCAAGGGGTCACGGTGAGTGTCAGTCCGACTCCCTCCCGCTGAAACTTGTCGGCACAGGCGGCAGCCTCAGCCACACGTCCGATGGTATGATCGGCTATCACACACGCAAACGGCGTTCCGTCTGCATGATACAGTGTGGAAGAGATCAGGCGGGCAACATTCGTAGCCATTGCCATGGTCTGATCTTCCAAAGACTCTCTGACCCCTTTCATTCTTCCGTCAATGACCGGACGAATGCCTACTTTCGGGTGTTCTCCTGCAAATCTGTTTCTTATCATACTATTATTTTATAAGGACTCCCGACGTATCAATCGTGCCGGAAGTATTTTAAAGTTCTTCTTTTTGTCCAGAATATGGCGGGCAGCCAGTTTACCCATCAAGGCAAAATCAACGGAGATAGACGTTATTCCTTTGTCGATGACTTCATAGAGAGGCATATCATTATAGGCAACGACACCGACATCCTTTCCAACCACCAGTTCCCGCTTGCGACAAAACTTGATCAATTCGACCACTTCACTGGTCACCGGCGATATATAGGCCACATTTTCTTCCACATCTTTCTCCCTCATCACCTGCGTGCGTACCTGACAGGAAATGTGATGCGCCCGGCAAAAACTCTTAAAGAAAGGGATACAAACCCGTGGGTGAGGACAATCGTTGCGCAGACAGAGCACCAGCTTTTTGTATTTCACAAACAGCTCCACCCCCTCTTCCAGCGAATCGCGGAACGAGGAACCGAAATCCTGACAGATATACGAGAGATTCTTCTTGTCATAGTCACCCATATCGAGCAACAGCACCTTATTGGGATCCAGTGTCTCAATAGAAGCGGCCATCTTTTCATCGTTTATATTCATGATGATATAGTAGCTGTAGCGTCCTCTTGCGTCCTGAAGAATGGTGTCAAAAAGGGACTGATTGTAATGATGAAAGATCAGTTCCACTTTGTACTCTTTCCCTAATGTTTCGACAAAATTAGTATATAACAATTCTTTAAACAGGCTGTAGGTGTCCAGCAACAACAAGACGGTATTCACTTCTCCGGCCACAAAATACCCTTTGGTCGGAGCAGAATCCACCAGTCCCCTCTTCTTCAGGTCATTGAATGCCTTGAATGCCGTTTCGCGGGAAATGGAATATTCAGCACTCAACACATTGATGGAAGGGAGTGGTTCACCCATTCCAAATTCTCCCTGTTGGATGGCTTGTGCGATCGCATTCGAAAGAATCTTAAACTTGGCTATTGCCGTCTGTGAGAAATCTACCTTCATCTGATTGTTTATACTATGCTGTACTATTCTGCTGCAAAGAAAAAGAGAATCTATGAACTATGCAAACAAAATAGTCTAAATATTTATCTTTCACCGGCAAAATAGATTCGGTTACTTCCACTCTACTCACAGCCATGCATTTCACAGTGATCTCCACACAAAATTCTTCGTGAGTCCTATCCTATTCTCGATTAAAATGATGATCTTTGCAACTCAAATGAGTACGCATCCTGTTTCAAGTATCACCCGATGCAAGGATACCTACCTGCAAAAGGTACTTGAGACGCTTCTATAGGAAATGATGAATTACGACGAAACTTTACACTATCTATACAATGCCTTGCCCGCCTTTCACAAGATCGGCGTTGCCGCTTACAAAGAGGGACTGGATAACACACTGGCGCTGGATACCCGTTTTAACCACCCTCACAGAGCCTATCAGACGATTCATATCGCCGGCACCAATGGCAAAGGATCGATCTCACACACACTGGCCGCCATTTTCCAGTCCGCAGGGTATAAAACGGGACTCTACACCTCGCCTCACCTGGTGGATTTTCGCGAACGGATTCGTGTCAACGGTGAGATGATTGATAAGGAGTATGTCGTAGACTATGTGGCACGCAACAAGGAGTTCTTCGAACAGCTGCATCCCTCCTTCTTCGAACTGACCATGATGATGGCCTTCTGCTACTTTGAGAGCCAAAAGGTCGATATTGCGCTGATTGAAGTGGGACTGGGAGGTCGTCTGGATAGTACAAATGTGATTACTCCCGAACTGGCCATCATCAGCAACATCAGTTTTGACCACACGCAGTTTCTGGGCGACACGCTGGAAAAGATCGCCGGTGAGAAAGCCGGTATCATCAAACCTCACATCCCGGTGGTGATCGGAGAAGCCGGCACACCGGAAGTCAGGGCTGTCTTTCTGAAGAAAGCGGATCAGGAAAAGGCTCCTATCTTCTTCGCGGAAGAGGAACAGCCGTTGCTGAGCGCCACAAAGAGCAGCACCGGATGGGTCTATACTACAAAAGAGTACCAACAGATGGAAGGCGAACTGGGAGGACTGGCCCAAAAGAAAAACACTGTCACCGTGCTGAGTGCTCTCAAGGTGTTGAAAGAAAAAGGCTTCAAACTACCTGATACAGCCATATACAAAGGCTTCAGAGAGGTGACCTCACTCACCGGTTTGATGGGACGCTGGCAGATCGTCCGCACCCATCCGAAGGTAATCTGCGACACCGGTCACAACAGCGGGGGCATACAGTATGTAGCCGAACAGTTGCAACAGGAGACCTACCGCACACTCCGCATCGTCATCGGCATGGTCAATGACAAGGATATCACGGCAGTACTCCAACTTCTTCCGACCAGTGCGATCTATTATTTTACCAAAGCAGCCATCCCACGGGCACTCGACGAACACCTTCTGCGCGAACAGGCCATTCCATTCGGATTGCAGGGCCACGATTTCCATTCGGTAAAAGAAGCAGTCACAACTGCTTTACAAGATTGCAATCCCGATGATCTGCTGTTTATCGGTGGGAGTAACTTCATCATCGCCGAGGCCCTTCCGTTGTTTCAGTAAAAAGATAATTTGCTGATTAATATAAAAATTAATGACAGTTTTTCGTTGTTAGTTAGTTCGAACTAACTATATTTGCAGCATAAATCACAACGAATATGGATGGAATTGTCAGTATCATCTCAAAACTCTCCCAGAATCTGGGTGAAATGGAGGAACTTGCACGTGAGGAACTCAACATCAAGGAGCTTTCAACCGCTCAAATGCATTACCTCGAGGTCATCAATGAAATGAGTAATCCGAACATCACCGAACTGGCGACAGAAATGCGGTTGACCAAACCCACCGTCACAGTGGCAATAGATAAACTCATCCAAAAAGGATACGTAGCTAAGATACAGTCCGACGAAGACAGAAGAAGTTCGCACTTGCATCTGACCAAAAAAGGGATGCAGATCAATCAAATGCACGAGCACGCCCATCGCCAGTTTGTCGAACTGATGCGGGAGACGCTTGACCCCAAAGAGCTGGAGGAACTGACCATTCTTCTTGAAAAGCTTACCAAGTCGTTATAATTCAGATACCTTTCGTTCAATAGTTACTCATATTATTTCAATTTACATCATGGGAAAGAACACAGATTTTTCGGATCACAACTTTGTCGGATTAACAGAAGACCAGGTGAAGGAGAGACAACTCAAAAACGGATTCAACGAACTGCCAAAAGTCAAGAGCGGTGGATTCTTCCAGCAAATAGCCGGCATATTTAAGGAACCCATGTTCATGTTACTGATTATCTGCGGAACGCTTTACATGGTTCTGGGTGATACTCAGGAAGGATTCATGTTACTTGGCTTTGTCTTTTTCATCATGGGCATCGAGTTTTATCAGGAAAGAAAAACAGGGAAAGCCCTGGAAGCCCTGAAAGAGCTCTCCACCCCCAACGCCCTGGTTATCCGAAACGGTGAAGAGAGTAAGATCTCATGCAGAGAACTGGTGGAGGGCGATCTGGTTATCTTCTCCGAGGGAGAACGAGTGCCGGCCGATGGCATCATCCTCCACTCCATCAACCTCCAAGTAGATGAGTCACTGCTGACCGGAGAATCTGTTCCCGTACGCAAGATTGAGTCTGACGGCACAGAGAAAAACGCTGTGGCAGGTGGCGACGACACACCTTTTGTCTTTTCCGGCACCATGGTTATACAAGGTAACGGAGTCGCTCAAGTAACGAAAACCGGTGCTGAAACCGAAATAGGCAAGATTGGAAAGGCGCTGGGAGATACAAAGGAGGAAGACACTCACCTTAAAATAGAGCTAAACTCATTAGTAAAAAAGCTGACCTTCATTGGAGCCTTTCTCTGCCTGATGATCGTGGTGGTTTATTTTCTCACCCGCGGCAGTCTGCTCAACGGTTTCCTTGCCGGACTGACGTTGGCCATGGCGGTCATACCCGAAGAGTTCCCGGTCATCCTCACCGTCTTTATGGCCTTAGGCGCATGGAGAATCTCCAAAAAAAGAGTACTCACCCGCAAATCATCCGCAATTGAAACGCTAGGATCTGCCACGGTACTCTGCTCGGATAAGACAGGAACACTGACACAAAACAAGATGGCAGTCAGCACCCTGTACAACAAATCCACCTTTTTCGATGTCTCCAAAAAGAACGGATTCCCCGAAGAGTTTCACGAAATCATCGAATATGGCATCCTTTCCAGTCAGACAAGTCCCAATGACCCGATGGAAAAAGCCATTTGTAACATTGGCGAGGAGTATCTCCAGAACACCGAACACATGCACCACGACTGGTCCATGGTACGTGAATACCCCCTGACAAGGGAACAAATGGCGATGTCGAGAGTCTATGTGGAAGGAAATGGAGCGTCCGATTTGTATACGATCGCGGCCAAAGGGGCACCGGAAACCATTTTCGATTTATGTCACCTCTCAGATACCTCGCAATACGAAGCGGCGATTCAAGAGATGGCCACCAATGGCCTACGGGTACTGGGCGTCGCCAAAGCGACCATAAAGAAAGAGAGTCTCCCGGACATACAGCACGGTTTCGAATTTGAGTTCATCGGTCTGATCGGATTGTCTGATCCCATCCGTCCCGAGGTGAAAGATGCGGTACAAGAGTGTTACAAAGCCGGGATACGGGTGATCATGATCACCGGTGACTATCCCGTGACAGCCCAAAATATCGGTAAAAAGATCGGTTTGAAACAGTACGACCAATGCATGACGGGACCGGAAGTCGCATCGATGAGCGTCGAAGAGTTAAGCAAACGGATTGGGCAGATCAATATCTTTGCCCGTGTCGTACCCGAACAAAAGCTGAAGATTGTCAACGCCTTGAAACTAAACGGAGAGATTGTTGCCATGACAGGCGACGGTGTCAATGATGCACCGGCACTCAAAGCCGCCCATATTGGCATCGCCATGGGTGAAAGAGGCACCGATGTGGCCCGTGAAGCTTCTGAGTTAATTTTGACAGACGATAATTTTTCCTCCATCGTGGGAGCGATCCGCCTGGGACGACGCATCTTCGACAACCTGCAAAAAGCCTTTGGCTATGTCTTTGCCATTCACGTACCTATCGCAGGATTGTCCATGATTCCGATCTTTTTCGCAGATGCACCTCTGTTACTATTTCCGATGCACGTCGCTTTCCTTGAGTTGATTATCGACCCGGCCTGTTCCGTCATCTTTGAATCCGAGAAAGAAGAAAAGAATGTCATGAACCGTCCACCGAGAGGATCCAAAGGCAAATTCTTTGGAGGCGGCAAAATAGTGATGACCTGCATGCAAGGCGTCTCCATTTTGCTGGTCGTGCTGACAGTCTATTTTATCGCTCTCTCATTAGGTTGCAGCGAAGAAGAGGTACGCACCATGTCTTTCATCACACTCATCATCTCCAATCTGATGACGATTCAGACCAATCGTTCCTGGGAAAGCAATATCTTCCGGATCTTTGCGACGCCAAACCAAAGTTTCAAATGGATTGTCAGTCTGGCACTGCTACTGTTAACCACTGTCATCACCATTCCGTTCCTCCGCGGACTCTTTAGCTTTGCATTGCTTGGTACTTCAGAAATTGTGATCTCAGCAGCTGCCGGTTTGCTCACCATTGTCTGGTTTGAGATTTACAAGGCAATGAAAAGCAGGCAACGGGCACAAAAGGATGCGTAAACTTTATAAAAAGAAAAGGATGTCTCGGTGGAGACATCCTTTTCTTTTTTCAGAGCGACAAACGGGACTCGAACCCGCGACCCTCAGCTTGGGAAGCTAATGCTCTACCAACTGAGCTATTGTCGCATTTAATCGTTGGTATCTTCAAAAACAGAGGCAAAGGTAAAAGAATCCTGTTACTCTTCCAAAAGATTTGCAGACTTATCTCGTGCATTTCGATGAAAAAGTATCACCCGGCAGACGGCTATCATTGCCTCACTACAAAAAAAGAAGCTGTGGCTACATTGTAACCACAGCCCTTATAAGGAAGTCGCATCGCTAAAGATGTGCGAAAACTCCGAATGACAAGTTTTGAGTGCTCGCTCGCTTTGTAATCCACCGTGCTTAAGCATGCCCCGAAGGGTGTGGCCCGCCATTGCTTGTCGAAGCGTGTCTCGGCGTTTATTTTTCTGTTGAGTTTACCAATCAAAGAACGATGCGACTAGATCTTAAATCTCTTTCTCATGTCACAAAGATACTAATTAATACAGACATCGCAAAGCGTTTTTCAAAGATTCTGCACATAAATCAAAGAAGCTTCTTTTCTGCCTCTTCCTTCAAACTCTCCTGCTCCAGGTAACAGTAGTAACTCAGTTTCCAGAAACTAAACAACGGCATCCAGGCAATTTTGTGAAGGAGATTGACTTCCATGAACTTATGAAAGTTTCGGTAAAAGAAAGCCAGTAACGGATGAAGATGAAGCTTATCCATCCGCCGCCCCCAAACCAACAGAGGCATGCTTTTGATAAACAGCGGATCATTGTTCAGCAGGCGGACAATCGTGCGCGCGTTTCTGATTCCTTCCCTGCATTTGATGAGCGTCACCGGTCCGTTCTCCAGTCCGATGTGGCGAAGCGGGTTTTCAATATGCCGCACAATCACATTGTGCTTAAACAGATCAAAACTGAATAAAGTATCCTCATGACCATACCCCACCAGTTCCTCGTTAAAGCTGACCTTCAGAAAGAAATCACGGTCCATCAGGAAATTGAACGTCGAAAAGTTCCGGTTTGGTTTGCGCGACCTGCGGTAGGCATTGATCGCCTCCCGCTTCACGCCGATTGTCCAGCGCAGGTAAACCTCCGGCGCCGGACAAGCCGCCGCATAGGTGATGCCCCCATAGCAAACCACATCCTTGTAACAGTAGTTCAGATAGTTTTTGATATAATTGGGCGACACGACCTCGGCATCACAATCGATATACAACAGATAATCGTAACGCGCTTTGAGCGCCATTTGATTCCGTATCCTCGAACGCCCCAGATTCGTCTCCAGTTCGAAGTACTGAACAAAAGGGAGTGATTGCAGCAGACGGTTTTTCTCTTTGCAACAGTCAGAGGCATCATCCATCACGAGGATTTCAAAAGGTATGGCTGCCGTAACTCCCTGCGAATGCAACTCTGTCACCAGATTTGTGACATCAAAATTATACACCGGAATACAGATTGAAATCATAAACCCCCCTTCTCTATCTTTTATTGCATCTTTCCTGCCACAACTTCATAAAACCGCTCTTTGGAAAGGGCGCGAATGGCCAGATCACGTATTTCTTCCGCTGTGGTCATCTGGATGGAATCTAATAAACGGAACAAAGTGGATGTGTCCGATTGATTGACCAACAGCGAGATATACGCATCCGCAATCGCAAACGGACTCTCCAGCGAACGGCAAAACTGACCAATGGAATAGTTCCGCACCCGCTCCAGCTCCTCCGGACCGACCAACTCCTGCTGCAGCCGTTCGATCTGACGATAAACCTCTTCGATGAGCGGTCGCGTATACTTGCAGTCCGTCTGCGTGGTAATCTGCAGATAGGCTGCATTTTTCAGCGAACAGATACTCGATCCGATACCGTACGTATATCCTTTTTCTTCCCGAATCGAAGACATGAGACGGCTGCCAAAATAGCCGCCGAGTATCATATTGAGAAACTTCATCTTGTGGAAATCAGGATGATCCCCTTTCACACAGAAGGTGCCGAGTCGCACGGCTGACTGTAAAGCATCCTCTTTTTCAATCAGCAGTTGTCTCTCTTGCGCTGGAGCCGCCACAAACCTCTTCTCCTCTTTGACAAGCAACGAGCCCCAGGGCGAAGCACCAAGATGCTTCTCCACCAGGTTGATTTCACGCTCCGTAACACACCCCGACAAGACAATCTGACAATTACCCGAATGGATGAACCGATGATGAAATCCGATCAGATCTTCTCGCTGCAAGCAATCATAATCCTGCAGGGTAGCAGAGCGGCCATACCCGTGTTCCTTACCGAAAAGAATCTCACTAAATCCCTTGGAGGCAAGCGTCGTCACCTTTTTCAGCGAAAGCTGGTAGTCCTGTTTGTAAATCGAAAGGACAGTATCCAACTCTTTCTGAGGAAAAGAAGGCTCTTTCAACAGCTGTTCAACGAGCACCATAAGCGGCTCCATATACTTTGTCAGGGTATAGAGGGTGACAAAAGAGGTATGATACGTCGAACTGACCTGAACAGACGCGCCATAATAATCGATTGCTTCGCTTATCTCTGCGGAAGAGAGTCGCGCGGTACCCTCCTTGAGCATCCGGCAGG